>CAMATZ010000032.1 GCA_945861275.1 Bordetella parapertussis | reverse complement strand
ATGCGGTTTGCAAAGTAGCCATGCGGCGCAATGGGATTGCGCCCTACGCTGGCCGATGCGGCGGCAATTCTAGCCGCCCGGCAGCGTCCCCTGCGGCAAACTGTAGCAATAGTCGGCAACGTCGGCCGGCTTGCACTTCCACACGCGATCCATGAATTTATTTGAAAAACAGTGTCTGAGCGCGTTGCGCAGCGGGCGCAGCCGGAACGGCTGGCCGAAGACGAAGGGGTGGATCGAGATGTTGCACACCAGCGGATGCTGCGCGCTTTGCTCGACCATCTCTTCGAACTGGTCCACCAGCATGTCGCAGAACTCGCGCGCCGTGTGCTGGCGGTGAATGATCTGTGGCGAATCGTTGAGCTCCACCGGATACGGCACCAGCAGGAGCGGCCCCGAACGTGTGCGCATCCAGATCGGTTGATCGTCGCACGGCCAGTCCATGGAGTAGGTGTATCCCGCCTCCTTCAGCAGATCGGGTGTCCACGAATTCTCGTAGGCGCCGGCCCCCATCCAGCCCTTGGGCGGTTTGCCCTCGTGGCGGGCGAAAGTGTCGGTCACCTCGCGGATCAGGCGCGCCTCGTCTTCTTCCCAGCGAAAATCGTGAAGGTTCTCCGAATTGGTGCGGCCGTGCCCGACGATTTCGTCGCCGCGGCTGCGGATGCGCTGCATGATCTGCGGCGCATGTTCATAGAGCAGGCTGTTGGCATTGTGCGCGAGCGGCATCTGCAATTCCTCGGCGAGGTCAAACAGCCGCCAGATGCCGATGCGGTTGCCGTAGTCGCGCCACGAATAGTTGCGCTGCGTTTGCGGCTCGCCGTGCTTGGCATTGTCGTGGCCGCGCCCTTTGCCGTAGGCGTAGACCTCGACGTTGGTGGTGATGCAAAAAGCCAGCCGCTTGCCGCCGGGCCAGGCGTAATCCTTGCGTTCGGTCAGCGGAACGTAGTCGTAGCGCGCGTGGCGGGGAACGAGATGCGACGGGGATGACATGGGCGGCCTTTCAACCTGAGTTCAGTCAATGCGCGCGCCGGAAAGCTGCACCAGCTTGCCCAGCTTGACCATTTCCGACTGAATATGCGTGGAAAACGCTTCCGGCGTATTGGTGACCGGCAGCGCCCCGACCTTGCTGTAGATATTCTGCACTTCGGGCGAGCGCACGGCCTTGCCGAACTCCGCATTGAGCTTGTCGACGACGGCACGCGGCACGCCGCGCGGCGCGAGGATGCCGCTGTAGAGCACCAGTTCGAAATCTTTCAGCCCCGACTCTTTCATCGTCGGCACGTCCGGCGCGGCGCCGGTGCGCTGCGGCGTGGTGACGCCCAGCGCCCGCAGTTTGCCCGCCGCCACCATCGGCATCGCCGGCGGCATGGTAGAAAACAGCAGTCCAATCTCGCCGCCCAGCAGTCCAGTGATCGCCTGCGGGCTGCCCTTGTACGGCACGTGTACCATGCGGATATCCGCCATCATTTTCAGCATCTCACCGGCGAGATGCACGATGGTGCCGTTGCCCGATGAGCCGAAGGAAATGTCGTTGGGACGCTTTCTGGCCAGCGCCGTGAGTTCCTTCACCGATGTCGCGGGCAGCGAGGGATGCACCACCAGTATCAGCGGCGTGGCGGCAATCAGCGTGACCGGCGTGAAATCACGCACCGAGTCATACGGCAGCCGCCGGTAGAGGCTGGCATTGATCGCATGCGTGGTGATGTCCTGCAGGAACAAGGTATAGCCGTCGGCGGGCGCCTTGGCGATCTGCTCCGAGGCGATGGTCGTTCCTGCGCCGGGACGCGGATCAACCACCACCTGCTGGCCCAGGTTTACCATGAGCCTGGCGCCTATCGAGCGCGCCAGCACGTCGGATATCCCACCCGCGGTAAAACCATGCACCAGACGCATGGTCTTGGCAGGAAAGTCCGATTGAGCCACAGCGTGCGGCGTGAGTAACGCGAAGCCGCCAACTGCGGCCGTCACGACACACGTTATGCGCAACCCGTGTACGACTTGTGTAGGATAAAAATAGGAAATTCAAATGCCCCTTTTTGTTGCATGGAACTATATCGCCGCACCGACGGGCGGTCAAACACGCGCACCGTGGAACGGTGGCCAGTGTGGATTGTTGTTATCTTCGCCTTGATTGCGGGTGGCACGTATCCGTTGGCGACGGGTTTTCTTCGTTCTTTCTCGCTTGTTACCATTTTGGTAGCATGCTACGCTTATGCATGCGTATCATTGCGCTCTCGACTCTGCGGGTTTTCTGGGTAAAGCACCCGGACGCCGAAATCCCTTTGCGAGCGTGGTATGCGCTGGCGAGACGCGCGGACTGGAAGACGCCCTCCGATATCAAGGCGGCCTATCGGAACGCCAGCTTCACCGCCAACAAGCGGGTGGTGTTCAACATCAAGGGCAACGATTACCGATTGGTAGTGGCTGTGCATTACGACCGTGGGCTGATGTATGTCCGCTTCGTCGGCACCTATCGGCAGTACGAGCGGATCAACGTTGAAGCAATTTAAGGAGACGAGTATGGAACTCAAGCCCATCCGCACCAAAAGGGATTATCAGGCCGCGCTGGCCGAAGCAGCGCGCCTGTGGGATGCCCCGGCCAAGTCGCCCAATGCAGACCGGCTTGATGTGCTGACAATGTTGATCAAGCGCTATGAGCATAGGCACTTTCCGGTTCCCGATCCCGACCCCATCGAGTTCCTGAATCACGTGATGGAAAGCCGGGGGCTGACGCGCAAGGACATGGAGACCTACATCGGGCCGCGTGGCCGCGTGGCTGACATACTCAACCGTAGCCGGCCGTTAACGCTGGAGATGATCCGGCGCCTGGCGGATGGTTTGAGTCTGCCGGCGGAAGTACTGATCAAACCGTACTCGTTGCGCCGGCATGAGGAAGAATTGGCTGCGGCATGAAACGTTGGTAATTGCGATCCTTCGGATCGAATGTTCGCTCTGGATTCCAGCGTTCGCTGGAATGACGGCGTATGCTTGCAACTTACCAAGGGCTAACGCAACCCTATGCAAGTAATCACATGACCGACACCACCACCGAAGCACTCGATTTCATCGACCCCACCGCCGGCAGCGGCCGCAAAAAAGTGCCGCTCGCACCCCGCCCCGCCGACCTCGCGGGCAAAGTGGTGGGCCTGCTCGATAACACCAAGGAACAGGGCAGTCTGATTCTTGAAACCATCGGCACGGCGCTACGCGAAAAGTACGGCGTCGCGCACGTGGTCACGCGGCGCAAGGAGCATTATTCCAAGCCGGCCACCGATGCACTGCTGGACGAAATGGGAAAGGAGGTTGATGTCGCCGTCGTGGCCCTGGGCGGGTGAGGCTCCTGCACGTTGTGCAGTGTGCACGACGCCATCGAATTTGAAAAACGCGGCATCCCGGCGGCGGTGATTATCACGCAGGCGTTTCGCAATGCTGCCCTGTTTCAGTTCCGCAGCAAAGGCATGGAAGGCCACGCTTACGTCGAAATGCCACACCCGGTGAGCAATCTTTCTGCCGACGAGATGCGCGCGCTGACACTGACGTTCGTGGATGACGTCGCGCGCCAGTTGAAAGAATAGCGCAGCCATGCCCGTGCTGCCGGCTTTGAGCGAGTGGCTCTTCGCGCAGGCGCTGCAAGCGCCGTTTTGGGCAGTCATCACGGCCACGCTGCTGTGGTTTAGTTTTATCTATGCGCTGATTGCGGGCAGTGCATATTTTCTGGTGATACGGCGCGTTCCTGACGCAGTGGTTGACGCCGCTGGCGCACGCGCGCAGCGCCTGCGTCCGGGCCAGTTAGGCGAGGAATTGCTGCTGTCGGCGCTGTCGATTGTGATTTTCGCCGCGCAGGCTGCGGCGCTGGTGTGGCTGCTGCGCCACGGCTGGCTTGTCATCGATTGGCATCGTTCACCCTGGCATCTGCTGTGGGAGTTGCCGCTGCTGTATCTGTGGAACGACCTGCATTTTTTTGTGATCCATCGCGTGCTGCACTGGAAACCCTTGTACCGCCACGTGCATATCTGGCATCATCGCTCGGTGATTACCACGCCGTTTTCCGCTTATAGTTTTCATCCGCTGGAGTCGTTCCTGCTGGGCAGTGTAATGCCGCTGGCGCTGGTGTTGCACGCGTTCAGTCCGTGGGCGCTGCTGGGGCTTACGATCATGAGCCTGCTGCTGAATGTCGGCGGCCATCTGCCGCACGAACAGATACGCGATAGCTTTGCGCTGCTGCGTCCGCACAGCCGCTATCACAACCGGCATCACCGCGAATTTCATACCCATTTCGCGTTCTCTCTGGTGTGGCTCGACCGCTGGCTGGGCGGTTCGCAGGCGAAAAAACCGTGAACATAACGCCGTTCAAAAGCGTTTACGTCAACGCCACCGGCGCGTTTTACCCGGGTGAACCGGTCGACAACGCGCATATCGACGACTACATCGCGCCGCTCAATCCGGGATCGTCACGATTGAAGCGCCGCATCCTCGCGGAGAACGGCATTCAGCAGCGCTACTACTCGGTGGGGCCGGATGGGCGCACGCGTTTCAGCGCAGCGCATATGGCCGCCTGCGCCATACGCACCTGTTTGGGCGATGCGGGCGTTACGCCGGGGGAGATCGATTTGTTATGCACCGGCACCTCGGGTGGAGATGCCACGATACCCGGCTTCGCCAACATGGTGCAGGGCGAGTTGGCCGCGCCGCCGATGATGACCAGCAGCCATGGCGGCGTATGCGCGGCGGGACTGTCGGCCCTGCAACATGCCGCGATGGCGCTGGAAGGCGGGCGCGCGCTGCGCGCAGTGGTCGCCACCAGCGAAATGCCGTCACGCCTTTTCAAGCGCTCGCGTTTCGCCAGCCGCGGCTATGATATTGATTTTGATGCGCATTTTCTGCGCTGGATGCTGTCGGACGCGGCGGGTGCGTGGCTGGTTGAATCCGCGCCGCGCGGCGATCACCCCTTGCAACTGCTCAACCTGCACCTGCGCTCATTCAGCGGAGATTACCCGGTGTGTATGCAGGTGGGCTTGGCTGCGGGATCAGCCGAGTCGTATCTCGATTACGAGTCATTCGCGGCTGCGGAAAAAGCCGGCGCCTATGCCCTGCGCCAGAACATACGTCTGCTGCCCAATCTGTTCGACGTGGCGATTCATGAATATGTGCGGCTGGTGCAAGCCGGCTGGATCGATACCACGCGCATCGATTATTTTCTGTGTCATTACTCCTCGCAGCGCTTTGCCGGCGTGGTGCGCGAGTTGCTCGATAAGGCGGGCCTGTCGATTCCCGATGCGCGCTGGTACAACAACCTGCAAACCCGCGGCAACACGGGTGCGGCGTCCATTTTTGTGATGCTCGACGATTTTCTGCACGAACACGAGGTCAAGCCCGGAGAGCGCATCTTTTGTTTTGTGCCAGAGTCCGGGCGTTTTACTGTGGGCTACCTTTTGTTTGAAGTCGCACCGCCGGCGCGCGTCAGCAACCTCACGCCCGTCGCCGCCAATGCCGTTGCGCCACCGCACGAACCTGACAGCGCCAGCAACCCGGCGATGCGCGCACTGCTGCGCGATCTCGCCGAGGTGTGGCATGACTATCGCTCACGCGCCTGGCGCACACCGCTGGTGTCGCGCATCACGCGCGGCGGCCTCGCCCGCAGCCACATGCTGCGCTGGATGGAAGACTGGATACCGCAGGTGCAGCAGGGCAGTCTGTGGATGCGCGAAGCCGCTGCGAATCTTGGTGATCCGTATACCAAGCTGCGCGAGCTGATACTGCTGCACGCTGCGGATGAGCAATTCGATTTCCGCATCCTGTTCGACGACTATAAGCGGCTGGGCGGCATCGCAGTCAATGTTGAATCGTTGCGCCGCAATGCGGGCGGCGAAGCATTGAACGCCTACCTGCACGCACGTGCCGGCGGCGCTAACCCGGTGGGGCTGCTCGGTGCGGTCTACATCATCGAAGGCACCGGACTGCGCATCGTGCCTGCCCTGCTGCCGGAAATCCGCCGCCAGCTTGCGTTGCCGATTGAGACCACGAAGTTCCTGCAGTATCACGGCGAGAACGATGTGAACCACCTCGCGCGCTGGCTGCATTGCGTTGAAATGGCGCTCGATGCGGGCGGCGAAACCGCCGCCGCCGATATCGTCGCGACAGCGCGCAGCACCGCACAACTTTACCTGATGCAACTGGAGTCGGTGTTATGAGCCGCGACATTGATTTCGAATCCATGCAGCACGATCCGCGCGATCCCAATCCGTGGCTGGCGTTGTATCTCGATCAAAGCACGCCTATCGACAGCAAAGTCAAACAAGCGTGGCTGCGTGAATCAAGTTCATGGAGCCGGCAGTTCCTGTTGCCCGTGGTACGGCCCTTCGCGCGCGGCGCGATCATACTGTTGCAACTGCTAAAGGCCGTGCTGCCCAATGCCTTCACGTCGTCGTGGCTGCTGCATCGGCTGCTCGCATGGGCGCTGTACACCTTTGTGCGGCCTGATGCTAACTGGTTGATTTTACGGCATTTTCACATGGGTAGCGAAATTCTTGATTTCATTGCACGCAACGTGCCCGGCACCAACGTGCCGCTCAATCCGCTCAAGCCCATCAACCTTGCGCAACTGCGCGACCATCTTTTTTTACAGCACGATTTGAATCTGTTCAACTTCGTGATCAATCTGAATCGCGAACTGCGCGCGCAGCAGCGCGAGATCACGCCACCACCCACACTCGATACACGCGGCATCAGCGAAAACAATTTCGGCATTGAAGAAATGCCCAACCGCTGGCACAACTTCGTCGATCTGCAAACCGCGATAGAACTGTTCACGCCGGTGTATCAACTGTTCCTGACGGACAATGATTTCTGGCGCGCCACCAATTCGCTGCAACTGGATGAAACCATCGCCATCTACGTCGCGCGTGTACTCGATCAGCCGCACAATCTGGTGCTGCTCAACAACAAGCATCCGCTGGTGCCTGAATCCACGCTGCGCGCAGGACACCGGCTGGTGCTGCATGGACTGGCCTCCGAAATGCTTTACGAATTGCTGGTGCGCACCAAGCAGGCGCAGGCTGTGCAAACGCCACCGCACTAACTGCGTTAACATGTGGCTTGATGTTGTTGTGCCACCCTACTGAATCCCACGAATGGAGAAAATGTCATGACCACCCACAACAAAGTTGCCGTCATCACCGGCGGCGGCACCGGCATCGGCAAGGCCACTGCACTCGCCTTCATCAAGGACGGCTATCGCGTCGTGATTACCGGGCGGCGCCCTGAGCCACTGAATGAAACCATTAAAGAAGCGGGTATGGATAGCGCGCGCATGATTGGCGTGCCCACCGATGTGGGAGACCCCGCCGCCGTGAAAGCCCTGTTTGCCAAGACCATGACGGCATTCGGCCGCGTCGATGTGCTGTTCAACAACGCCGGCACCAACGCGCCCGGCGTGCTGTTTGAAGATCTGCCATGGGAAAAATGGAAAGCCGTGGTGGATGCCAATCTCAACGGCATGTTTTTGTGCTCGCAGGAAGCCTACAAGATCATGAAGGATCAGACGCCGCGCGGCGGTCGCATCATCAATAACGGCTCCATCTCCGCGCATGTGCCACGCCCCGACTCGGCGCCTTATTCCTCGACCAAGCACGCGGTATCGGGCCTCACGCGCACCATTGCACTCGACGGACGCAAGTACGATATTGCCTGTTGCCAGGTGGATGTGGGCAACGCCATGTCGCAACTGGCATCACGCATGGCGAAAGGCGTCAAACAAGCCAACGGCACCGTCGCGCCGGAACCGATGATCACCTGCGATGACGTGGCACGTTCGGTGTTGTTCATGGCCAGCCAGCCGCCCGAAGTGAATATCTACCACCTGATGGTGATGGCTACCAAGATGCCCTACGCGGGGAGAGGTTAGCCCGCGTCGTAATTTTCCGGGACGGGGTTAGTCCTGCGTCGTAACTTTCCGGGCAGAGGTTAGCCCAGCGAGGTAGAGAACTGTAGCGTGCGCTGTGCGCGCGATGAACCGCGCGTCACGCGCCACGCCTGCTGCTGTTGATCGCGCGCACAGCGCACGCTACTGGGTGCGGCGCGGCTCACGGTACGGGCTAATCGCATCGCCTTGCCCTACGGCTTCATCCCGCCCGGCTGTGTTTTCGACTGCGGGATATTGAAAGCATCCCTATCCAGCCCCACGGGAATAAACGCGCCCTGCAGGTCTTTCATCACCAGTCCTGCGAGCCCCAGGTAGCGGTCGAAATCTGCGGCGGGCGTGAACAAATTCATGCGTATCGCCATGCGCGGATTTTCGGGATGCTGGCGGAACAGAATTACCGATGAATACGGATCTTCCTCACCTTCGTAAATATTGGATTCGCGCATGCCAAAAGTGCCATTGGCGAGCCGGATCAGGCGCGCCTGATAACGCGGGTCTCTCTTGGCGCGCGCGGCGGCCGTCAGGCGCGCGTGTTTCCATACCTCTTCGCGCGTCTCGTCCCAGGATTCAAAGCTGTCCAACGGCATGGCGTTGAGCACGATGCCGATATTGCCCGCCGGCGTGAATAGCCGCGTGCGTTTGCCATCGTCGAAACCGCGCCACCCCATCGGCACCGGCACCAGCAGGCGCGATGAGGGCGCCAGCGCAAATACATAGCCCTCCAATACCTGCCGCACACCCACCGGGAAGCCGAATCCCTTGTCAAGCAACCCTTTGTTTTCCGGGCTATCCGGCGAAAAACTTGAGCCGTCCTGGGCCAGCGCAAAGGTCGAATAGGTCGCGTTAGGCAAAGTGGTTTCAAGCAACAGGAACTGCGTCTGTGCGCGCGCCAGCCCCGCTAACAACAGCGCCACCACCAGCAACCCGCGTAACAAATTTTGCTGCGCTCGCATCGCGTCTCCGATTTACGACAGCGTGAGCTTAGCTGCCGCGCGGGAGCGGCGCAAGTTATCCGTTAAAATGCCGGGTCATTCAACATTGCAAGGAAACGCCTCATGAAGGTCTGTGTTTTTGGCGCGGGTGCGCTCGGCGGACATCTCGCCGCACGATTGATCGCTGCAAAAAATTGCGAACTGTCGCTGGTCACGCGCGGCGCGCACCTCGCCGCGATCCGCGAACGCGGCATCACGCTCAAGGCAGGCGGACGCGAAATCGGCGGCAAAGCCGCGGCAGCCACCGATAACCCCGCGACTCTGCCAGCGCAGGACATCGTGTTCGTTGCGTTAAAAGCGCAAACGCTGTCGGTCGCCGCTGCCGCCATCGGCAAACTGATCAAACCCGACGGTTGCGCGGTGTTTCTGATGAATGGCATACCGTGGTGGTTCAATATTGGCCTGCCCGGCAACAAGGGCACGTTGCCGCTGCTCGACCCGGATGGCGCGCTATGGCGCGAGGTGCGTCCCGAGCGCATAGTCGGCTCAGTGATCTCTTCGCCCAACGAAGTCGTCGCGCCCGGCGTGATCGTGACTTCAGCGCAAAGCCGCTGGATGTTCGGCGAACCCGATTTATCCTCCAGCGCGCGGCTTAAAACCATCGTCGACCTGGTCAGCGCCACCGGTGTCGAAACCCTGGCCGTCGCGGACATCCGCCGCGAGATTTTCCGCAAGCTTGCCAACAACGCATCGAACAACACGCTGTGTTCATTGACGCGCCTTGATTCGACGGGTGTCGCCAACGATGATGCGCTGGTCGGGCTTTCCGCCGGCATCATCAGCGAAACCCTTGCGGTGGCGGCCAGGCTCGGCTGGGACATGAGCAGCGAGATCAACGTGCAGCAAGTCGCCTTGCGCTCGCGCGGCAAACCCGGCATGCGCCCCTCCACGTTCCAGGACGTGCTCGCGGGCAAGTCACTCGAAATCGATGGCCTGCTGGGACAAACGCAGGCATTTGCGCGCGAGTACGGCATTGCCACGCCGGTGATTGATGTATGCCTGCCGTTGTTGCGCGGACTGGATGCATCGCTGCGCACGAAATAAATAGCCGTGCGCGAATGCAGGCGCGTTACTGCGTCTTGATACCCGCCGCCTTGACGATTTTCCCGGCCGCCTCGCTATCGGCCAGCAGAAACGCGTCAAACATCGTCGAGCGTCAGCCGCGAGCGCAGCGTGAGCGGGCCGATCACCCGTGGCACGTCCTGCTTGAGCTTGCCGGCGCGCACCGACTTCGGCTTCAGGGTCGCGAAATCGATGCCGCCAAGCTGCGCGAGAAAATAAGTGTGGTGCATGGGCCGCCGCTGCTCGCCATCGCACACGATATCGATGCCCGCCTCGATTTGCTCCACCACCGCAAGCCGGGTCGCATCGTCCTGCGCTTCGCGCAACGCCTCGCCCGACAACCGCCAGTTGCCCGCAATGCTGTACCAATTCGCAGCGAGCCACGACGGTTTGGGCAGGCTGCCAACGATGGCGGTGGAGATGAGGGGTAGCGTCATGGGATGCTCGTGGGGACGTTGATGTCGCGCTTGAGTTTGCCATCAAACGATTCAGGGTCGCCAAGCAGTGCAGGAATATCAGCGAGATATGAATCCACAGATTGTGATTTCTTATTGTAAGTTATTGTTTTTATTATGATTTTCTGACACCAGGCGCAACATCAAAGCGTCAGGACGAAGTTCGCAGTTGCTTCTCATAGTAGTCGGAAGGCGATTTTCCAAATGCGGCCCCGGCATCGCTCGCCCGCCGAAAGCCGCAGCGTTCATAGAAGGGGCGGGCAGCGACGGTGCTCTCCAGTTTTAGCGTATGCAAACCCCACGCTCGTGCCTGATCTTCAAGCGCCTGATAAATCGCCGTGCCGATCCCCGCGCGTTGCGTGCCGGGCATGAGGTAACACAGGCTTATCCTGCCGCTACGGTGTAGCAGCGCAACACCACAAAGACGATCATCCCGCTGCGCGACTACACAAAAGAAGTCAGCATGAGTAAGCCAGGTGGTGAAATTCTGTGGTGTCTTGTTCGACAACCACGCGGCAAGCGCGTCTGGATCGCCGTCATGATCCGCAACACACAATTCCGTGATCGATTTCCGCAGCACGTCGAGCACCGCCGCTTCGTCTCGTAGCTCTGCCTGGCGCACAGTAATCATTTCACTGCCGCTTGCCCAATCTCATACGATCGATTTCCACGACTTCGCCAAGTACTCCGCCGTCCGCCACCCCAGCGCCTGCGCGGTCAGCGTCGGATTGTGCGAGCCGCTGGTGCCCATCACCGATGCGCCGATGATGCCAAGATTGGGCACTTCGTGCGCAAAGCCCCAGCGATTGACGACATTGGTGTCCTTGTTGTCACCCATGCGCGTGCCGCCATAGGCGTGCGTGGATGGCCCCATGGTGCCGGCCGGGCCGCGCGCGATGGCGATCGCACCCGCCTCATTGAACCATTGCGTCATGCGGTCCTGCATGTAAGCGCCGATGCGCTTGTCGTTGTCCTTGAAGTCGGCGGTAATGCGCGTGACCGGAAACCCGAGCGGGTCTTTCACCGTGGGATCGAGGTCGAGATAGTTGTCTTCGAATGGCAGCGTGCTTTTCTGGATGTAAGCGAGGTTCCAGCGGTCGGCGTTCTGGCGCACGAACGATTTCCATCCCGCGCCCCACGTCGGCGCTTTGCCGAAGGTGCTCATGCTGGCCGCGACGATGGGCCGGCGGTCGGAGTACACCCACATATTGCCACCGCCGATGAAATCGAGATTTGAATGATCAAAGTTGTCGTCGGCGTAGTTGTCGACCGCCACGCCCTGCGCCGGCATACCGTACCAGGCGTTGATGTCGAACGGAAACAGCGCCGTGAGCGTCGAAGCCGTGTTGTGCGTGAAATAATGCCGCCCTACTTGACCATTGTTGTTTGCAAGACCGTTCGGAAAGGGCTTTGATTTCGACAGCAGCATGAGACGCACGTTTTCGTAGGTGTAGCTCCCCAGCAGCACCACGTCAGCCGGCTGAAAATATTCCTGTCCGCCTTTGAGATAGTTCACACCGCTGACGCGCCCCGTGCGTTCATCGACCGCGATGGTGGTGACGTGCGCCTGATCGACGACCTTGAGCCGACCGGTCTTCTGCGCGCGCGGGATGGTGCTGACCGCTGTGGAATTTTTGGCATGGATATGACAACCGCCGCGGTTGCAATAGCCGTGATACACGCAGCCCGGGCGCCCGTCGTAGACCTGCGAGTTGATCGCTGCCGGCCCCGGAAACGGATGCCAGCCCAAGCGCCTGGCCGCTGCGCCCATGCGTTCGGTGAACTCGGTGCCGCGCAACGGCGGCATGGGAAACTCGCGCCTGCGCGGACCCTCGAATATGTTGCCCGCCGGATCAATCCGGCCATTGATGTTGCCCGCTTTGCCGGAAATGCCGACTTCTTGCTCCACCTTGTCGTAATAGGATTCCAGTTCGTCGAGACCAAACGGCCAATCCTCCACCGTCGAGCCTTGCGGTATGCGCGATGCGCCATAACGCCGGGTGGTCTCGCTCACCGTTTTGAAGTCCCACGGATTCAGCCGCCAGCTCTGCGCCCAATAGTGCAGCGAGGTGCCGCCCACCGCATTCATCATCGGATGCAGCGGAAAACGCGGCGAGTAAGGTGCCTTGTCGTTCGGACGATGCGTGGGAATTTCCCGATTCGCCTTCTGCACCGACTTGGGCCAGCCACGAAAGTTATTGCTGATTTCATCCGGTGCAAAATCTTTTGCGGACAGCCACGCGCCTGCCTCCAACCCGATCACTTCACAGCCAGCGCGCGCCAGCGGCAACACCGCAACGCCGCCGACCGCACCCAGTCCGACCACCACCACATCGGTCTTCTTCAGATTAATGGCCATTACCGCCTCCCTTCGCGAACATCGGATCCGCATAGGCCGATTGACGGTGCGGCTTCACCTTCACGCCGAGACGCTGTTCCTCCGGCGCCACCGCCATGCGTATGCCGGGATAGCCGATCATGTCCCAACCCACGAAGTTGGCATTGCCGCCATAAAACGGATCGCAAAACGTGCCCTGCAGGGTGTGGTTGCGCAGCAGATTAAAAAATGCCGCCGAGTTCGGCGTGAAACCTTTGGCGGCGTTCTTTTGCATCGCGGTCAACAATTCATCCTGATCGGTAGGCGACAGCGTAGCGAAAGCAGCACCCTTGCTCGATTGCGCGTAAGCATCCAGCGCCGCAAGCCCGGCCGCGTACGCCTTGCGTGAACCGGCCAGCGCCCCCGCAAGTGAACGGTCTATATAGTCGGCGGCACGCGCTTCCTTCGCACCCGGCCCGCTTGCGTCACTGGGAATGAGTCGCGCGACGATGGCTTCGAGAATAGCGGATTCGCCGGCGGTGAGCGCCTGCAGTGCGCCGCGTTGCGGCGCCGCGTCCGCCGCACGAGCCACTCCGGGTGGCAACATGCCTGCCGGCAATGCTGCTGCAGCACCCATCGCCGCGACGCCCTTTAGCGCTTTACGCCGGCTGTTGTTTTCGTAGTCTGTCATGCTCGATCTCCCTTTTGATGAACCGCCACGTTTAGCACGTGTAGGTTGGGCTGAGCCTGCGAAGCCCAACATCGCGATGCTGCTGATCCCGCGTCATTCGCATTTCGTGCCGTGCCCTTGTGTTGGGCTTCGCAAGCTCAGCCCAACCTACGCATTTTTTGCGCAGGCACAGGAAGTTATACCAGTATTTGTTTTATATTATCTATTACACAATGCGCGTACGTAAAATAAAATCCCGCACTTCCTGCGCACAGCGGTCCGCGTCCGTCGCAGCAACATGAAATGAATCGCCCGGCAGCGCAAGCAGTGAGGAATTTGGAATCTTCTGCTGCCACGTACGCATTTCCTCCACCGAACCCAGCGCACTGCCCTCGGTGGTGATCACCAGTGTCGGGCATTTGATGTGCGGCAAATCCGCGGCAACATCCCAGCTCGGTATCGTAGACATAAATCCCAGCGCTGTTGATTTTGCCGTGCGCCCCATCAGATTGCTCGCCCACCACGCGAGACCCTGCGGCGGAAAGTTGCTGCCGAGGCGGCCCGCCATGGTGCTGTGCGCCCAGCTTGCCACGCCTTCGCGTTCGATCAGCGCAAGCCAGGCATCGAGGGTGCCGGGCTGGTGATCGCGGCGCGGCGGCGGTGTGCCCACCAGCGTGAGCGTCAGCACGCGCTCTGCGTAGCGCGCGGCAAAGCGCCTTGCAATGGTGCCGGCGATTTTCGCGCCAAGCAGATGGTAGCGCTCGATGCCCAGTTGCTGCATGAGATTTGCAAAGTCATCGACGACGCCGTCCAGCGCCCACGGATAGCTGCGTGGCATGGGCGTGGACGCGCCAAAGCCACGCATGTCAGGACGAACCACGCGAAAGTGGCGCGCAAGGTGCGGCACCCAGCCGAACCACATGGCGCCGCTTTCGGCATTGCCGTGAAGCAACAAAATGGTTTCCGGCTTGCGCCACGGATCGGTGAAATCATCAACCACGTAATGCATATCCAGGTCATCAGCTACATGTGCTGTGGGCATGAAGCGCTCCGCTTTGGTTTCAATGTCGCTATTTTAAGCGTTGTAGTTGGTAGGATGCCGGTGACGAAGGAACCACATCAGTCGCGTTTTACGCATAGCCAACCTCAAGCACATTTCGACAGGATTAACAGGATGCACAGGATAAAAACCTCCATCCTGTTAATCCTGTTCATCCTGTCTATCGATGTTAAGCGCGAACCAGAATCAAGTTGGCCGGGCCGCGGTGCAAGCGCATGTTGTTCCGTTGCTTACCGGCGCGACAGCGCCGCAGTCGCCACAAACGACGCTCGCACGGCAATCCGCTCAAACCAATCACACAATTTCGGATGCCCCGGCCGCCACTGCAGATCGGGATTGCGGGCTTCCATGCCGAGGGCGCAGGCGAGGGTGATCTGCGCCATGTTGAGTGGGCCACGCATCCACGGATGATCAATCCCGGCTTCCCACAGGTCAATCATGCGTGCGCTGCGCGCGGTTTCGTGCCTGATGGTCGTCTGCGAGCGCTCATTTTCGGGCCGCGCATTTTCGCGGCTCCACACCGCGAGGCCATCCGCCATGCTGCGCGCCAAGGCTTCGAGACGGCGCGCTTCCCAGCCTGCTTCTCCCGCCGGCACCTTGAAGGCGGGCTTACCGTCCAGTTGATCGAGGTAGGCGCAGATCAGCGCGGATTCCTCCAACCCGACACCGTCGTCACGCATGAGATAGGGCACGCGACCCGACGGATTGATGTGATAGTACGGGCTGTTCGCACTGCGTGTTTGCGCGAGGATGATTTCCACGCGGCTTTCCAGCCCCTTCTCGACTATTACGATGCGCGCGATGCGTGCGTAGGGAGAGCCTTCGGTGATGTAGAGTTTCATGGCAGTGGGTTCTCCGTGCTCAGTAACGCCACCTGATGAACAAGGCGCTTGTTGTTGCTCAACGCGGACAATAATCCGCGCGTGCGAAATTCCTGGGAAGACGCGGCCCATTGATGCCCGGCCTGCCGTCCTCGACGCGCCTGAGCAGGTCGCGAACCTCGGTGGCAAACGTCGCCAGCGCGCGTGCGCCGCTGGACGCGCGATGCCCGCCTATGTCATCGTAGTCGACCAGCTTCGCGACAGGGATGTGCTGCATCGCTTCGAGCACCCCGCCCTCGCGCGGCGGGTGCAACTGATCCTGACAATTCGGGAACATCAGCACCCGCGCGCGTATCGAACGCGCCGCGGCCGCCAGATCGCCATTGAATCCCGGCGTCTGCCCGATGTCGTGACTCTGAATCGCCCAACTGCGGTAAATCCAGTCGCGCGCCTGCACATTGTTGCCCACCGTCCTGGCGCTCGCCGCGTGAAACGCATGCACCTGCTCGCGCGTGGCGAACGCCTCTTCGAAGCCCGCAGCGGACCAACCGACAACGGTCTGGATTTGCAGACCCACACCGATGCCCGCGCGCGGCGGATCGTCGTTCGGGTAATTGCCTTCCTGCCATTTCGGATCAAGCATGATGGCCTGGCGTATCGATTCCCAGATGAAATTGCCCTGCCGGTTGCCGCGTGCCATCGGCGTCTGCGGTATCGCGATCGCCATGAAATCAGGAAAGCTCACCGCCCACTGCAGGGTCTCAATGCCGCCCATCGAACTGCCGGCAACCGCCACCAGGCGCTTGATGCCCAGGCACTCGGTCAGCATGCGGTGCTCGGCCTTTACCATATCGCGAATGTTAAAGCGCGGAAACGACATGTTCAAACCGGAGCGCGTCGGTGAAGTCGTTGCATTCGGATCGGTGGACGCCGCACCCAGCGTGTCGGGTTGAATCACAAAGTAACGCTTGGTATCGAAAGCCCCGCCCGGCCTCGTCCAGGCCGACTGGCTGTTGCGATTGCCCTGCAATCCGTGAATGGAGAGGATCGCGTTGCTCTTGTCGGCGTTCAGGGTTCCCGCGGTGATGTAGGTCATGCGAAAGTCGCGGATGACTTCGCCGCTTTCCAGCGTGAGGTCGCCGAGTTGGCAGGTTTGCATTGGGGGTGCTTGGGCGACTGCAGGTTGCACCTGCAATAGCATGGTCATCGATAGCGCGGCGAACACGCCCGCACGAGACGCTGTCATCAAGTATTGAAACAATCGCATAGAATTTCCTCCGAAGTTAGCCTTGACAGTTTGGCGGATCTGCTGAGGTGTCATGCCTTCTGGCTGCGACCGTAAGATTTGCCTAACAAGGTCAACAAAACTCAAATGACCCTCCTCAATCCAAGGCAAAGCGTAAGACTAACCGGCGCGCTCAGCTTTTGCGCGCGGGCGCGCTGAACGCCGTGTTGGACTGGTTACAGACCGCGCAACCCCAACGAGAGACTCCAACGCCGCGTTTACCGCTTCATTCGTAGGAAATATTCTTGCCAACTCAGGCTTCAGCAGCACCAGATTGCTGCCCTTCTTAAATTCAGCATAGTGCTTTCCGCGCACGCCTTTGCCGAGTTCCTCGCGACGATACTCAGCACGCATTTCTTCAACCTTCTTCATATATTTTCCTTTCATGTCTTGTAGCAAGACGCGCGCTGATTATTCTGTAGCGTTCTCTCCGGTGAGTGTATATCACGGCTAGGACTCGCCCCATGCGAGACAGTCCAAACATAAGCCAGCGTTCTTCGCCTATCGAATGGTCCGGGTCGGCAAACGTGTATGCCATCGGATCACCAAAAACCGACGCGGCTTCCTCAAAGCTGACCTTGTGTTTTTTAAGATTGCGCGCGGCTTTCGCGGGATCGTCTTCAAATTCCATAGCACATTACAGTACCAGGGGTAGGGTGTGGAAAATTGGCTCTAAAATTTCCGGAAGGAGAAAATATATAACTATTTGTTTTTATTAAGTATTTAATGCCTTTAAGATGTTCTCCTGCCGCGCCGATCGTTGAACGGCCCCTCACTGTAGCCACTGCGGCCGCTGACCCCCACCCGCCGCCACACCCAGCGCCGCGCCGCGCGGCCCGATTCCCGGCCCTTCGCGCTGGAAGTTGGTGCAGTAGGCGAACGACAGATTGCGCTCGCGGTCGCACCACGCAAACGCGCCGCCGGTGCCGGTGTGGCCGAACGCTTTCAGGCTCGCGCCCATCGGCACGGTGTTGGGTTCGTTGTGCATGAAGCCGTAACCCATGCGGATGCGGCGCTGGGTCATAATGCAGTCGTCTTCCCACACCAGTTGCGAAGCGCGCTCTACCGCTTCCGCGCTTAACAGGCGCACGCCGTCGATGATTCCATTTCCGGCAAGCATGGCATAGATGCGGGCCATCGCGCGCGCGCTGCCGTGGCCGCCGAAGGATGCCACTTCGAGTTCGCGTATCTCGCGGCAGTTCTGAAAGTAACCCATCTTCGGCGCGGAACGGAAGGCGCGGCCCAGCGGCGTGGTGTCGTCGCCGGCGATTTTAAAAAATCCGTTTTTCGGATTCTGGTGCATGTCGGAAACGCGCGCGATTTCTTCCGGCGTCAAGCCTATGTTGTAGTCTGCGCCAAGTTTGCCGGTGACTTCCTCGCGCAAAAATGTGCCCACGGTTTTGCCGGTGACGCGGCGGATGATTTCGCCGAGGATATAGCCGATGTTGATCGAGTTGTAGGCGCCTTTAGTGCCCGGCGCCCACGCCGGCGCCTGCAGTTCGAGGGCGCGGATATGCACTTTCCAGTCGAACCATGAGCCTGGCGGCGCGTGATCGCAGTAGATCACGCCGCACGTGTGCGACAACACATGGCGCACCAACACGCCCTCTTTGCCCGCAGCGGCGAACTCGGGCCAGTAGCGCGCCACTGGCGCATCAAAATCCACCAGCCCGCGATCGATCAGCATGTGCGTACACAGCGCGCACATGCTTTTCGCCACCGAGTTCATGATGACGATGGTGTTTTCTGCCCACGGCACGGTGCGTTCGAGGTCTTTGTGGCCGCCCCACAGGTCCACGACTTTTTGGCCGTCCTGATAGACGCAAACGGCGGCGCCGACTTCACCGCGCTCGACAAAGTTGCGTTCAAATTCTTCGCGCACTTTCGCGAATTGTGGAGCGCAGATGCCGCTGATGAGCAGGGTTGGCTGGGTCATTGGCCTTACTTTCCCGCCACTTTCCCCTCTACCGTCCACCCGCCGCCCAGCGCACGCACCAGTTGTGCGGCTGCGGTCAGCCTGCGGCCAAGCAGCGACAGTGCAGTGCGTTCATTGCTCAGTAAAGTGGCTTGCACAGTCACCACATTGAGATAGCTGACGAGGCCTGCTTTGTATTGATTGGTGGTGAGTTCAACCGACTGACGCGCGGCGCGCACCGCTTCTTCCTGCACTTTCGCTTCCTGTTCGAGTATGCGTAGCGTGGCGAGATGGTCCTCGACCTCCTGAAACGCAATGAGCACGGTCTGCCGGTAGGTGGCGGCGCTGGCGTCATAGGAGGCGATGGCCTGCTCGGTCAATGCGCGGCGCAAACCGCCGTCAAAGAGGGTGAGCGCCAGTTCCGGCCCCAGCGACCACACGCGGCTGGGTGCGGTAAGCCAGCGCGCGAAGCTGCTGCTCTGGAAACCGGCGCTGCCGGATAACGTCAACGACGGATAAAACGCCGCTTTTGCCACGCCGATTTGCGCGTTGGCAGCCGCCACGCGTCGTTCCGCGGCGGCAATATCGGGCCGGCGCTCCAATAGCTCGGAAGGTAAGCCGGTCGGGATCGACGGCATGGCCACCTTGACGGGCGCTACCGGCAGCGCAAACTCCGCCGGCGCTGCGCCCAGCAACACCGCGATGGCGTGCTCCAGTTGCGCGCGCTGCACGCCGGTGTCGATGGCTTGCGCCTGTGTGCTCTTCAGTTGCGCTTCGGCTTGCGCCACGTCCACGCGCCCGGCGAGCCCTGCCTTGTAACGGTTTAGCGTGAGCTGCAATGATCTGGCGTAGGCTTCCGCGGTTTCGTCGAGCAGTTTCTTCTGCGCATCGAGAACACGCAGTTGCAGATAATTGAGCACCAGTTCCGACTGCACCAGCAGGCGCACCGATTCCAGATCGGCGGCGCTGGCCGCAGCCGACGCCGTGCTGGATTCAACCTCGCGGCGCACGCGCCCCCACAAATCGGCATCCCAACCGGCACTGGCGCCCACATCGTAATTGGTGGCTGCGCCGCGCGCCGCCGAGCCGCTGCGCGACACGCCCAGCGCAGCCGACAGCGACGGGAATAACGATGCGCGCGCTGATTGCACCAGCGCCTGCGCACGCCGGTACTGCGCCTCGGCCAGGCGCAGACTCTGGTTGGACACGCTCACCTTGTCCGCCATCGCGTTCAACTGCCCGTCGGCAAATATCTCCCACCACTTGCCGCGCTGAACGCCATCGCGCGGCTCGGCGATTTTCCAGTCTTTGGATTCTTTGTAGGCCGGCGGTGTCACCTGTTGCGGACGGCGGTAATCCGGGCCACTGACGCATGCCGCGAGCAGCAAAATACACACGAATACAAAAAAAACATTTGCCACTGAGGACACAGAGGTCACAGAGAAAATCGAAAACCAAAAGTCTCTCTGTGACCTCTGTGTCCTCGTTGGCTTGACCTTGAATTTCATTGTCTCACTTCCGTTGCTTGCAACACCATCCCCGCTGCCGGCTTGCCGCGCAAGCGCAAACACCACAAACGAAAGCGGTCGAGGTAAAGATAAACCACCGGCGTGGTGTAGAGCGTCAGTAACTGGCTCATCACCAGGCCGCCGACGATGGCGATGCCCAGCGGCTGGCGCAGTTCCGCGCCGTCGCCGGTGCCAATGGCGAGCGGTATCGCGCCCAGCAGTGCTGCCATTGTAGTCATCATGATCGGACGAAAACGCAACACACACGCCTGATAAATCGCCTCACGCGGACCGATATTGCTATCGCGCTCAGCGGCAATGGCGAAATCGATCATCATGATCGCGTTCTTTTTAACGATGCCGATCAGCAGAATCACGCCGATCATAGCGATGATATTGAACTCGGTATTGAACAGCCACAAGGCCAGCAACGCGCCCACGCCCGCCGAGGGCAGCGTGGAAAGTATCGTGACCGGATGGATGTAACTCTCATACAGTATGCCAAGCACGATATACACCGTGATCAGCGCCGCCAGTATCAGCCACGGCTGGCTATCGAGCGAAGCCTGGAAAGTGCGCGCGGTGCCCTGAAAACTGCCGTAGATGGTACCCGGCACCCCGATCTGCGCCATCGTCGCATTGACCACCGTCACCGCATCGGACAGCGATACCCCCACCGGCAGATTGAACGAAATCGTTGCCGAAGCGAACTGCCCCTGATGATTCACTGAGAGTGCGGTGTTGGTCAATTCATAACGCGCCACGGCCGACAGCGGCACCTGCCCGCGCGTGGGTGACAGCAAATACAGCTTGTCGAGCGCTTCGGGCCCTTGCCAGTACTGCGGCGCGACTTCCATCACCACGCGATACTGGTTGACCGAGGTATAGATGGTCGCCACCTGCGCCTGTCCGTAGGCGAGGTTGAGCGCTGTATCTATCGCGCGGGTAGTGATGCCCATGCGCGCCGCGGTGGCGCGGTCGATGGTAAGCGTGGTTTGCAGGCCGCGCACCTGCTGGTCGGAATTCACATCCGCCAGTTGCGGCACGTCCTGCAACGCGCGCTGCAAGAGCGGCGTCCAGCGTCGCAGATCTTCAAGGTTATCCGAGCGCAGTGTGTACTGATACGCCGTGTTGCTTTGGCGTCCGCCGATACGAATATCCTGCACCGGGTTCAAAAACAGATTGGCGCCCGCCACCGCACCCAGTTTGGGCCGCAGCCGCGCGATGACCTTATCCGCCGAAATGCCGCGCTCCTTCAGCGGCTTTAACGAAATAAACATGAATCCGCCGTTGCGCTGGCCGCCGCCGGTGAATCCGGTAACGCTGGCCACCGCCGGATCGCTTTGCACGATGTCGATGAACTGCGCCAGCTTCACGCGTACCGCCTGAAACGAACTGGCCTGATCCGCCTGTATCGACCCGGTGATGCGGCCCGTATCCTGCTGCGGAAAAAACCCTTTAGGAACAATAACATACATATAGATATTGAGCGCAATGGTGGCGCCCAGCACCAGCATTACCAGCAGCGGGTGACGCAACGACCAGCCCAGCGTGCGTTCATACCCGCGCAGCGACCACGTGAACACCGCCTCGCTCCAGGCTGCCAAACGGCCCGGTTTGTCGTCGCGTTTTTTGAGCAGGCGCGCGCACATCATCGGTGTGGTGGTGAGCGAAATCACCATCGAAATCAGAATCGCCACCGATAACGTCACCGCGAATTCACGAAACAAGCGTCCAATAATCCCGCCCATCATCAATATCGGTATGAACACCGCGATCAACGAAATGCTGATGGAGATTACCGTGAACGCAACCTCCTGCACGCCTTGCAAAGCGGCTTCGAAAGGGGTGACCCCTTTTTCAATGTGCCGCGACACGTTTTCCAGCACCACGATGGCGTCGTCCACCACAAAGCCGGCGGCAATGGTCAGCGCCATCAGCGACAGATTATTCAAACTGAAGCCGCACAGATACATCACGCTGAAGGTGCCGATCAGCGACACCGGCACGGCGATGCTGGGGATCAGCGTGGCACGCCAGTTACGCAAAAAGATAAACACCACCATAATCACCAGCACCATCGAAATCAGCAGCGTGCGCTCGATCTCGTTGAGCGAAGCGCGGATGGTCGTGGTGCGCTCCATCACCACATTCATGTCGATGGCCCCCGGCAGCGCGGCGCCCAATTGCGGCATCACCGCGCGCACGCGGTCAGCGGTTTCAATGATGTTGGCGCCGGGCTGCCGGTAGAGCAGCACCAGCACCGCCGGTTTGCCGTTGGAGATGCCGGCGTTGCGTAAATCCTGCACCGAATCCACCACCTCGGCCACCTCACCCAGACGCACTGCCGCGCCGCCGCGATAAGCCACGATCAGCGGGATGTATTCAGCGGCGGTGCGCGCCTGATCGTTGGCGTAAATCTGCCACTGCTTGTCGCCCTCTTCGACCACGCCTTTGGGCCGGTTGGCGTTGGTGGCATTGATGGCGGCGCGCACTTCTTCAAAGCCGATGGCGTATTTGTTCAACGCCGTGGGATTGAGTTCCACACGCACCGCGGGCAGCGCGCTGCCGGCGACCGTCACCTGTCCCACGCCTTTTACCTGCGATAGCTTCTCCGCGACCAGGGTCGATGCCGCGTCGTACATCTGGCCGCGGTCGTAGGTATCGGAGGTGAGCGCCAGTATCATGATCGGCGCATCCGCCGGATTCAACTTGCGATAGACCGGGTTGCGCGGCAGGCTGGTGGGCAGCTCGGAGCGCGAAGCGTTGATTGCCGCCTGCACGTCGCGCGCAGCGCCATCGATGCTGCGGCTCAATTCGAATTGCAGCGTGACGCGCGTATTGCCGAGCGAACTCGACGAGGTAATCTCGGTGACGCCTGCGATCTTGCCCAGCGCGCGCTCCAGCGGTGTCGCCACCGTTGCCGCCATGGTCTCCGGGCTGGCGCCGGGCAGCGATGCCTGCACCGAAATAGTCGGAAAATCCACCTGCGGCAGCGGCGACACCGGCAACAGATTAAACGACAGCGCGCCCGCCAGCGCCAGACCGATGGTCAGCAGGGTGGTGGCAACCGGACGGCGGATGAAGGGTTCAGCGAAGTTCATGATGGCGTGCGTTGCGCTGCAACCGCTACTGTCTCAACCGCTTTTCCCCGCGCGCGCCGCGACAGGCGGTCAAACGCGAGGTAAATCACCGGCGTGGTAAACAAGGTGAGTATCTGGCTCACGATCAAGCCGCCCACCATGGTAACGCCCAGCGGGTGGCGCAACTCGGAACCGACACCGGTGCCTATCATCAGCGGCAGCGCGCCGAGCAGGGCGCACATCGTCGTCATCATGATCGGCCTGAAGCGCAGCAGGCACGCCTGGTAGATCGCCTCGCGCGCCGTTTTTCCTTCATAGCGCTCGGCATCGAGCGCGAAGTCGATCATCATGATCGCGTTCTTTTTCACGATGCCGATCAGCAGAATAATACCGATGATGCCGATGATGCCCAGATCCATGCGCGCCATCAGCAGCGCCAGCAGCGCGCCCACACCCGCCGAGGGCAGCGTGGACAAAATCGTCACCGGATGAATGTAACTCTCGTAGAGCACGCCCAGCACGATGTACATGGTGACAATGGCGGCCAGTATCAGCAACAGCGTATCGGTGAGCGAGGCGCGAAACGCGAGCGCCGCGCCCTGAAAACTGGTGCGTATGCTGGCGGGCAGCGCCAGCTCGCGCTCGGCGGATTCAATCGCTTTTACCGCGTCGCCCAACGCCACGCCGGGCGCGAGATTGAACGACACCGTGGCCGACGGAAACTGCGCCATTTGATTGATCGCCAGCGTCGCCGGTTTTTCGATCAGACGCGTCACTTCGCTCAGGCGTATTTGCGTGCCATTGGATGTCGGCACATAAATCTCGGTGAGCGCCGCCGGCCCCACGCGATACTCGGGTTTGACTTCGAGCACCACACGGTACTGGCTGGTCTGCGTGAAGATGGTAGAAATCAACCGCTGGCCGAACGCGTTGTAGAGCGCGGTGTTGATCGACGCCGGGGTCACGCCGAGCCGCCCCGCCGTGTCGCGGTCAATCTCCAGATAAGCCTGCAAACCCTCATTCTGCAAGTCACTCGCCACATCGCTCAACTGTGGCAGTCGCGACAGTCGCTCCACCACGCGCGGCGTCCACAGCGTGAGGTCTTCCAGCTTCGCGGTGTCGAGCGTAAATTGATACTGCGTGCGGCTGACACGATCTTCGATGGTGAGATCCTGCACCGGCTGCATGTAGAGCGTGATACCGGCGAGGTGCGAGGCGCGCTCTTGCAGGCGGCGCATCACCACACTGGCTGCCGGACGCTGCGCATGCGGTTTCAGGTTAATCAGCATGCGCCCGCTGTTAAGCGTGGTGTTCTGGCCGTCAACACCGATGAACGACGAGACGCTTTCCACCGCCGGGTCGGTGAGCAACACTTTTGCCAGCGACTCCTGCCGTTCTGACATCGCGGCAAACGACACCGATTGCGGTGCTTCGGAAATACCCTGAATAACCCCTGTGTCCTGTTGTGGAAAAAACCCTTTTGAAACAAACACATACAACACGACAGCAAGCGCCAGCGTGCCGATGAAGACGAGCAGGGTCAAGCCCTGACGCTCCAGCACCCAGGTCAGCATGCGGCCATATTGCGCGATGATGGCATCGAACCACTGACCGGTCACACGATAAAAAGTTGTTTGCTCCGCAACCGGCGTGTGACGCAGCAGCCGCGCGCACATCATCGGCGTCAGCGTCAGCGACACCACCGCGGAGATCAAAATCGCCACCGCCAGCGTGATCGCGAACTCCCGGAACAGGCGGCCCACCACGTCGCCCATGAACAACAGCGGGATCAGCACCGCGATCAGCGATATGGTCAGCGAGATGATGGTGAAGCCGATCTGCGCCGAGCCTTTCAATGCCGCCTCCATCGGAGGATCGCCCTGTTCGATGTAGCGATTGATGTTTTCGATCATCACAATTGCGTCATCGACCACGAAGCCGGTGGCGATGGTGAGCGCCATCAGCGTCAGGTTGTTGATCGAAAACCCGGCGAGGTACATCACGCCGAAGGTGCCCACCAGTGACAGCGGCACCGCCACGCTGGGAATAACCGTTGCCGCCACGTTGCGCAGAAACAGAAAAATCACCATCACCACCAGCGCCACCGCCAGCAACAAATCAAACTGCACATCCTTCACCGAGGCGCGTATGGTCACGGTGCGGTCGGTGAGCACCTGAACATCCACCCCTGCCGGCAATGCGCCCTGCAATTGCGGCAACAGCGCCTTGATGCGGTCCACCACTTCAATCACGTTGGCGCCCGGCTGGCGCTGGATGTTCATGATGATCGCGGGTGCATCGTTCATCCACGCCGCCAGCCGCGTGTTCTCGGCGTCTTCAATCACATCAGCGACATCCGACAGATGCAGCGGCGCGCCGTTGCGAAAGGCGACCACCACCTTTTTGTATTCCACCGCCGATTGCAGCTGATCATTGGCGTCGATGGTGTAAGCACGCTCGGGGCCGTCAAAACTGCCCTTGGCCGCGTTGACGTTGGCGGCAGCGATCGCCGTGCGCACATCCTCCATGCTCAGATTGTTCGACGCCAGCGCGCGCGGGTTGGCCTGCACGCGCACCGCCGGGCGCTGCCCGCCCGACAACGTGACCAGGCCCACGCCGGTCATCTGCGAAATTTTTTGCGCCACGCGCGTGTCGGCGAGATTCTGCACCTGCGTCATCGGCAGCGATTTAGACGAAATGCCGAGCGTCAATATCGGCGCGTCCGCCGGATTGACCTTGCTGTAGACCGGCGGCGCCGGCAGATCGGCAGGCAGCAGATTGGCGCCGGCATTGATCGCCGCCTGCACGCTCTGCACCGCCACGTCGAGCTCCAGCTCAAGATTGAATTGCAGCGTAATCACCGAGGCGCCACCGGAACTGGTGGACGACATCTGCTTCAAGCCCGGCATCTGCCCAAACTGGCGCTGCAGGGGCGCTGTGATCGACGTGGCTGTAACCTCGGGGCTCGCACCCGGATAAAACGTCACCACCTGTATCGTCGGGTAATCGACCTGCGGCAACGCCGACAACGCCAGCAGGCGGTAGGCGATGATGCCGGACAGCAATATCGCCACCATCATTAGCGATGTCGCTACCGGCCGCTCGATGAACAGGCGTGAGGGGTTCATGGGGCCGGCGCTAGCGCGCAAAACACGCACACCACAGGCGGCGGCGTGCCTTTGGCGCTACTCATTCGCCTGTTCCTTCTTGCCCCAGAGGCCCTTGCCCTTTTTGCGCGGCTCGCCATCACCCTGGGGCGCGTCAGTAGTGGCCTTAGCGGACGCAGGTGCGGCAGTTTTGGCGGCGTCACCCGCTGCGCCTTCGGCTGCGGCAGCTTTGTCACGCGCGGGCCGGTCACCGCGTGGCAGATCTTTCTTCGGCGCGTCGCTGCTCATCGCATCGCTTTTTTCACCCTTTGCCGCGTCGCCCTTGGCGGCATCACCCTTGGGCGCAGCGGCTTTCGCGCTGCCAACCTTGCCATCCTCGCCCTTCGCTGCCGCGGCCGCAGCCTCGGCTTCGGCCGCAGCCCGCCGCCCGCCTTTTTTGCCGCCGCCCTTGCCTTTGCCGTCGCCTTTGCCTGCGCTTTCGCGATTGGCGAGTTCGACTTTCATGCCATCGCGCAGCCGGTCCATGCCGTCCGTCACTACGCGCTCACGGGCCTGGACACCAGATTCGATCACTATGCGGTTGCCTTCAACCGCGCCGGTTTTCACCGGGCGCATGGACACCGTCAAATCCTCGCTCACCACGTAGACAAAAATACCCTGCGCGCCGCGCTGGATGGCGGCACTGGGCACGGTGATGGCGTCTTCGCGCGTATCGACCAGCATGCGCACGTTGACGAATTGATTCGGGAACAGCAAGCCTTCATCATTCGATACCTGCGCCTTCAGACGCACCGTGCCGGTGGTGGTATCGATTTGATTATCGATGGTCAGCAGCACGCCGCGGGCCAGCCGTGTTTTTTGTTCGCGGTCATAAATCTCAACCGGAATTTTTTCGCCGGTGCGCCGGCGCGCCAGCACCGCCTGCAGATTGTCCTGTGGAATCGTGAACAGCACGGTGATCGGTTTTAACTGCGTAATCACCACGATGCCGGTGGCGTCGCCTGCGCGCACGATATTGCCCTGATCCACCAGGCGCAGGCCCAATTCACCCGGTATCGGCGCGGTAATGCGCGCGTAGCTCAGTTGCAGGCGCGCGTTATCCACCTGCCCCTGATCGATCTTGACCGTGCCCTCGAGTTGGCGCACCAGCGCCTCCTGACTGCTCACCTGCTGCTCTGCAATGGAATCCTGCTTGAGCAGCGTGCGATAACGTTCGAGATCAACCCGCGCATTAGTGAGCAAGGCCTGGTCGCGCTGCATCTGCCCTTGCGCCTGCAGCAGTTGCGCCTGGTACGCACGCGGATCAATTTCGGCGAGCAGGTCTCCCTCCTTGACGCTTTGCCCTTCCTTGAACAACACGCGCATCAACTGACCTTCAACGCGGCTGCGCACCGTCACCGTGCGCAGCGGCGTCACCGTGCCGAGGCCGTTAAGGTAAATATTGACGTTGCCGGAGCGCGCAAACGCGGTAGCCACAGGCGCGGGCGTTCCCCTGCCGCCCTTGCCTGCGCCTTTGCCGCCTTTGCCGCTTTTTCCATCTTTGCCGGCCGCGGCAGGGTCTGCCTTGGCGTCGCCTTGGGCAACCGCCGCCGGTTCATTCGATGCCTGCCATTTCTGGTAGCCCCAATAACCGCCGCCGCCCAGCGCCGTCACACCCGCCAGCCCTAACAGCCACTTTGATAATTTAGACATCGGATTCTGAATAGTTGGTTAAGGATACGGCATTGGACAGGGCGTGCTATAGGGCCCTTGTCTGGACGCTAAGGGTTTAACGCAGGTAGCGCCCGCCGGAATACCCAAGTCTACGTAGGATAACGCATTCGGGATTATCCGATGACCTGCTGTTACAAACTTTTACATCGCCCGCGGCGACACCGGATTCCCGCACCCGTGGTCTCGCCGTACCTCAGCACGGCCTTTCGATTTTCCGCCGCTACGACCCGCCCGCCACTTCCTTGAACCGGCGCAGGGTTTCAATCTGATCCTCGAACTTCGGCATGCGATACATCGGATAAAGCATCACTAGGTCGGCGCCGAGCCGGCGCCAGCCGTCAGCTGCTGCGGCCCACTGTTGCGGGTCTGCGTCATGCATGCGCAGCCAGCCCTCAATGCCAAACTTCGCCGGGTCGCGGCCATGACTGCTGATTTCCGCGCGCAACATGGCGAGCTTCTGCTCAGCCTGCGCATCCGGCGCGAGGATCGGCATCCAGCCATCGGCAAGCCGCGCCGCGCGTTTCACCACAGCATCCGATGAGCCGCCCAGCCAAATCGGAATCGGCCGCTGCACCGGTGGCGGCACGATGTTGACCCCTTTTAGATGATGAAAGCGGCCTTCATAGTTGACCACCTCCCCGGACCACAGCCGGCGCAACACCTCGATCTGTTCCGCCTGCCGTGCGCCTCGCGTTTTCCAGTCGGTGCCGAGCGCCTCATATTCGACATGGTTCCAGCCAACGCCGATGCCGAGCCTGAGGCGGCCACCGCTCAGCAGATCAACCTCGGCCGCCTGCTTGGCGATGAGCCCGGTTTGCCGCTGCGGTGAAATGAGAATGCCGCTCGACAGCCGGATGCGCCGGGTGACCGCGGCAAGAAAGCCCAGTATCACGAAGGTTTCGTGGAAGGGATCCCGTTCGTTGTAAACCGGAGTCCAACCCTCCCTTGCGGTGGCCCCGAACACGTGATCGGGCACTTCGATATAGGCATAGCCGAGATCCTCCGCTGCCTGCGCCCAGTCGCGAATTTTGGCCGGATCGGTGCCGATATCGCGCGTCGGAAATATTGCGTTGAGTTGCATGATGCCACTCCGTATGGTCGAGTCAGTCAGTCCCGCACACTAAAGTATTTTCAGCGCTCTCGCCAGATAGTCAAAAAACAGGGTTACCGCGATTAGACGTTTGTACCGGTGCAAGACGTTTACCGTGTGCGTGCGATTTTCGGATGCGGGACTGAAATGGCAGGACCGTGCCACGATAGCATTGCATCCTACGCGCTATTGCGAACCTTGCGGCGTAATAGGATTGTGCCTTACGCCGACTTACCAAGCACATAGCGGGCCGCGGCTAATCCCTCATTCAGCGCGCGGCGCGCCTCGGCGGTCGACTTATGCAGTTCTTGCGTCAGCGCCAACAGCACGCGCTCATCCTCGGTCGGCGCACGCTCGCAACGCCGGCGCACCAACTCGGATACGCTGATGCCTTCCTTACGTGACTCCTTTGCCAGTAACGCCTTGAAGGCGCGGCTGCATAGCAATGTGATTCTTTCGGTTTTAGTGTTCATATGAACCTCGGAAAGGTGTATGCATATGACCATGCCAATGGTTGGCAATAGTCAAAGGCAATGCCCGTTACGTGAAATGCGATAAATAACGGTATCTACTTGTTTATATTTTACGGCGCCGCCGTCACCACCACCTCACGCGAATCCGCGCGCCCATGCTCATCCACCACACGCAGCAGATAGCGTCCCGGCTGCGTGGGCTTCCACGGCAGTGCGATGCCGGGGCGGCCGGCGGTAATGAAGCTGTCGTTGGCAAACCAGTAAAGTGTATTGACGCCGCCTTCGGCAATGGCAGCCAACGGCACCACGTTGCGCTCGGGTTGCGAGGCGCGCATCACGTAGGCAGCGCCACGCGCCGGTGCGCTGATCGCCGGTGGCGTGCCACCTTCGGCAACGGCGCCAACTCCTGTGGCATTGCCGCAGTCGCCGGTGGGCGGCACGCGGCGCGGCACACCGGCTTGTGTGAACAGGCGCATCAGGTCCGACGGCCAGTACTCGTAAACCACTTGCTGCACGCGCGCCTGCTCATATGGCGGACAGGCCACACGGCCGCTGCGGGTATCGATCATCACCGCGCGATGCACGTCACTCACGCGTATCGGTGATTTGCCCGGCACAAACCACGTGGTTGCCTTCATCGGGCAATGCAGGTTGGGCAGGTCGCCGGACGCGGCGCACACTTCGACGCGTGCAAGATTCGGCGGATTGCGGAACACCGGTTCGATCAGCCCGCGATCTTCGGCGGCAATGGCATCGACGATCTGAAAGAACAAGGGTGCTGCCGCCTGCACCCCGACATACGCCGGGTTGCCTTCACCATCGAAGCGGCCGATCCACACCGCCAGCACATAGGGCCCGAACACTCCCGCCGACCACGCGTCGCGAAAACCCCACGAGGTGCCGGTCTTCCACGCCACCGGGATTGATGCGCGCGTGCCCGCAATCGTGCCCTCGGGCCGCGGGTTGCCGCGCAGGATGTCGAGCGTCATGAAACTTGCTTCCTCGGAAATCAGGCGCACGCCTTCGTTAGTGAACGTTTCATGATTGATGTCGCCGGGTGCCGTGCTGATACCTTCCCTCACCCTCAATCCCTCTGCTGCGCTCCAAGTGTTCCCTTGTCCCGAGGGGAGAGGGAAGACACCCTGTTTCCCACTGGTACGATAGTGCAAAGGTTTTAATACACCCCGATTCGCCAACACACCATACATCGTGACGAGTTCTTCCATGCTTACATCACCACCGCCCAGCGCCAGCGCCAGGCCATAATGCTTTTCGCTCGCCATGCGTGAAACACCGGCGCGTTTCAAAAAATCATACAGCGACGGTTGCGACAGTTTCGCCGCGAGGCCCACCGCGGGCACGTTGCGGCTGCGTATCAAGGCATCGCGCGCTGTGACCGGCCCGATAAAATTTCCATCAAAATTTTCCGGACTAAACGGGCCGAACGCCACGGGCGCGTCTTTCAACACCGACAACGGATGAATCAGGCCCTGATCCATCGCCAGCGCATAAATGAAGGGCTTCAGGGTTGATCCCGGCGAGCGTTTGGCGAGCGTGCCGTTAACCTGCCCGCTGATCGCCGCGTTGTGAAAACCCGCCGAGCCGACTACGGCCTTGACCTCCATCGTGCGATAGTCCACCAGCATCGCCGTGGCGTTCTCGATACCAATGCGGCGCTGGCGTTCGACATAGCGATGTATCTGTCGCTCCAGCGTGCGCTGCAATCGCAGATCCAGCGTGGCGTGGATTTCACGCGATGCGCCGCTATCGAAATTATGGCGCGCCAGCAGATGATTCACTGCATGCGGCGCCTGAAACGGCAACTGGTTGGCGGTGCGCAGGTTAAGCGCCAGTTTCATCAACCCGGCCTGCGCTGCCGCCGGCGGATGCTGCGCCAGCCAGCGAGCAAACAGCCGTAGCCGCGCGCCGCTCAGCGATGCGCCGTCCGCGCGTTCCTGCGCGCGAATCAGTGTGCGTTTTGACGGCGCCTGTGGAATCACCGCCAGCGTCAGCGTTTCCGGCAGCGACAACGCTTGGGTCGACTTGCCAAAGTGAATCAGACTCGCCGCGCCCACGCCCTCGATATTGGCGCCGTAGGGCACGAGATTGAGATACGCCTCGAGTATGTCGCGCTTGGAATACATCGCCTCCAGCATCAGCGCCCGCGCAATCTGCTTGACCTTGCCATGAAGGCTGCGCGACGAATTGCGCTCCATCATGCGCGCAAGCTGCATGGTGATGGTCGATCCGCCCTGCCGTGGCTCGCCCGCGACATAAGTGCGCCAGCCGCCGCGCGCCAGCGCCAGCGGATTTACCCCGAAGTGGCGATAAAACCAGCGGTCTTCCTGCAACAGAAAGGCCTCGATGATTTCGGGCGAAATCGAATCCAGCGGCAGCCACAAGCGGTAACGATCATCTTTGGCGAGGGTGAGGCGCAGCAGTTGGCCGCGCGCGTCGTAAACGGCGACGGACGAGGTGTAGCGGGTGGATAGCGGGGGTTTGGGGTAGAGGCGGATGGTGATTGCTGCGAGCACGCACACTAAAAACACGGCAGCTATCACGCGCAGCAGTACCCCACCCCCATCCCAACCTTCCCCCTGAAGGGGAAGGAGCTTACCTCGCGGCGCTCCCTTGTTCACCCGTTCACCCGTTCACTTGTTCACGCCGTAAACCATTCACCATTCACCCTTCACTCTTCGCAGCCCCATCACCGCTTCTCCACCACAATCTTCCCACCCAACGACCGCGCCTGCACACTGCGGTCATACATCGATTCGCCGTACGCCGGGGGCACCACGAAGGTGCCGGTGTTGGTGGCCTTGATGCGGTAGGCGAACTCCTGAAAATCCTTGCTCACCATGCCGTAGAGCACCACGCGGTCTTCACGCAGATCGGCGTAGTCGGGTTGCCAGGTCGAGCGCTGCGTGCCAATGGGCGCGCGCCACTTTTGGTTTTCATTTTCGCCACGGCCTTCGCGCGGCTCCGCCTCGCCTTCCTTCGGCGGCGCCGGGGCAGCGTTCAACACCAGATCGAAACCTCCCGGCAACAAGTCAACCAGCGCCGCATTGTCAATCGCCTCGCGGTTAATAGCGCGGAACTTGAGCCGCACTTCGATCTCGTCGCCGACCTTCACGGATTTGACCAGATTACCCTTGGCGTCGACATATTCGCGCAGGATCTCGAAACCGTTCTTGATTTCGGTCGCAGGCAGCGTGCGATCAAAGCCGGTCTGTTCGACCACGTAGTACGCCGGCAGATCATTCTTGTTGGAGAATTGCAGTTTCGCCGCATCCACCGAAAAACTCGCGCGCGGTATCAAGCCCGGCGGCAACGGCAGCGGACGCGCGCTGTTGCTGCGCAGCGTTTCGCTCACCGCCAGTGTGCCCGGCGGCAATTTTTCCGCGGCGCTGGCGAAGGCGTCAAACGCAAGGATGGTGCGCCCCGACGAATGCGTGTTGTAACCGCCGCCGGCGATTTCCTTCACCATGCCATTGAGCGCCTCGGGTTTGATGTTCGCCAGGCGTTCCGGGAAATGGCGCGCCAGCAAATACAACAGCTGCGCATCACGCGACAGCGGATCGGAGTACGCATCCGTCAATGAAACCGGCGTGCCAAAACCGGCACCCGCAATCAACTGATCCGCGAGCCGCTGCTGTTTCATCAGTTGATAACTCGCGGCAAGGTATGCCGTTGCGATGTCCTGCGCGTACGTTTTCGCGTGACTCGCTTCCAGCCGCTTCTGCACTGCCGCCACAAAATTGGTGGTGACTATGCCTTGGCGCGTCAGCAAATAAATCGCATAAGCGCGCGTGCGTTCCTGCGTGAGCGTGCCGCCATCGCCACTGGCGACTGAGCGTAAGTAATTGTTTCCATTAACAATTATGTCTGCCGGCACACTGCGCCCGCGCTCGCGCGCTTCGAGCAAAAAGTGCATCGCATACACCGACACGGTATCCACCACATGCGCGTTCGCTGCCCACAAGCCGAACGCGCCCTCGCCGTTTTGACGCGCGCGCAGCACCTGAATCAAATCGTCGAGTGTTTTGTAATCCTTCGCTTTCACGTAGCCGAACTCTGGCCGGTTGCCGAGTATCAGCGCGGGCAGGCCCATGCTCACCAGTTGCTCGGTGCATGAATATTGAAATCCTTGCAGATAGGCGGTGAGCCCATGCGCCAGCGCCAGCGGTACATATGAAATGCTCGCTTCCTGCTTGCGATAATGCGGATACAGGTTGCGCGTGACCGCAGCATCGGCACTACCGTTACGCACCGTGCCGGCAGTCAGTTGCGTGATGTAGGGTTGCGCCGGACGCACGCTGATGCTGGTACCCAGCTTTGCACTTTTGCTCATGCCGCTGGCGCTGAAACTCAGCGTGCCGGCACCCAGTTCATCTTTTACGCGCAGCTTGAAGCTGGTGACGCCTTCGCGCAGTTCGCCGATTTTCAGGGTGTTGCTGGCGGCGCCGACGATTTCCAGATGCGGCGACACTGTGAGCGCTACCGCGATCTGCGCCTCCGCGCCGGAACCCTGCACGTTATTCGCCACACCCACACTGACGTCGAACTCGTCGCCCGGCGTCACCGTCAGCGGCGCGTTCGGTGACAATACAAAATCGCCACGGGAAAGCGTTTTCTTCTCGAACACGCCGATGGAATCTTCGTTTACCGCCACCGCCATCACCCGCAGCGTGCCATTGAACGTCTCCGGCACCTGCCACGTGAGTTCGCGCTCCTGCGGCCCGCTGTCGATAATGCCTGACCAGTACGCCACCGGCTTGTCGGCCTTGCGCTTGAACGGATTCAGATGCTTGCCGAGCGCACCGTCACCGTCGCCGCCCGGCGCTGCCGCCGCCATAAAGCGCTTGAACTCGGGCAAAATCAGATCCAGTATCTGGAAGGTGCGCACCTCCAATGCGCGCTTCTGGAAGAAGAAGCCCAGTGGATCCGCGGTCTTGTAGCGCGCCACCTGCAGGATGCCTTCATCCACCGCAATCACCACTATGCGCGATGGCTGATTGGTCGAGTGCCTGAACTTTATGGTATCGCCCGGCTTCACCAGATCGGGCACTTTCACCGTGGTCTTTAACTTGCGGCGATCCAGATTCACCGAGAATGGCTGCACGCCATAGGCGAGCGGGCTTGAATAGATTTCGTCTGAACCCGCATCGCGAATGAAGGTCACCGTCACATAACCGTTACCCTCGAAATCCCTGGGCAGCGTGATCTTCTGCGTCGAAGCCGTGGTCTTGGTGGTGAACCAGGTGTGGGTGTACACGCGCTCGCGTTCGATGGTGATGAGTCCGGCGCCCACATACGGCGCCTGTATCGACAACTCAATATCCTCGCCGGGGCTGAAGTCCTTTTTGCTCAGTTTCACCTGCAGCTCGGCGTTTTTCTCCAGCGAACGCGTGAGGTTGGCTGCACCCGCCACCTCATACGACACGCGCGCCAGATCCTGGCCTTGCGCATCGCGCACGATGTAGGCGTAGCTGCCCGGCGCATCGGTGGCCAGCGCCACGCGCGAACCGGCAGCAGCTATGGTGAACGGCTTTTCCTCCAGTTGCACGCGCTTTTCACGCGATTCGTATTTGTAGGTATTGTTCGGCTGCTTGGTCAGCACCGAGACGAATTTACGCTCAATATGTATCAGCTTTAAATCCCTGGCGTCGGTCTTTTTCGCCGCAGGATCAATCGCGATCAGCTCCACGCTGCGCTGGGCTGCGCGCGACACGTAATTCAGATCGCCATCGGCTTTGTAGCCGACCAGGAACGGCATACTCGACACCAGTGTCGCAGATTCCGCTGACACACCGCGCCCGCCGTCCGCCTCGAAGCCCTGCGCCACCACGTGCAGGCGGTAGGTGGCCTTGGCGAAGCGCGCCAGATTCAGATCGAGTTCAGCCTCACCCTTGTCGTTGGTCTTGGTTTCGGCCAGCGGCTCGGTAAATCCTTCTTTGGCGAACTGCGGATCGTGAAACTGATAATCGCGCCACTTGGGAAATGAGGGCAGTGCGGGTTGCAGCGTCATGGTCGCCGTGACACGGCGCGCTTCTGCGGGTGTGCCAAACAGATTTTGCAGCGTGATATTCGCTTTCAAATCCTGCGGCGACACCCAGCCCTCGACGGATTCGCGCGTGAAGCGGGCGCTCATCTTCAAACGATCGGGCATGAATTCCTGCACCTTCACAGCAACCGATCCCAACTGGCTGTCACGCTGGCCGTCTTTCACGATATACAGCGACAGGGTGTAATCGCCCGTCGGTGAAGTATCCTGCGTGGCGTGGCGCACTTCCTCGAATCCACTGCTCGAGAGTTTGATTTTGTCCTTGCGCAGCACCAGGCCGCGCGCATCGGTCAGCTCGTATTCGAGCGGCGCACCCGCGATGCGTGTCGCCCAGTCCGTGGCCTTGACGATCATGCCGACGCGAATTTCTTCGCCCGGCCGGTAAATGCCGCGGTCGGAGAACAAGTACGCCGAGAGCTTGCCCGCATCGGCGCTGCTGTTGACGCCGCCGACATCAAAACGTGAAAAGTCAATCACGCGATCACTGCGGTCGTAGGGCAGAAATGAGGTGTCGCCCGCCTTGCGCGCCACGTACACCGCAGGCGCTTTTTCGCGCGTAAACCCCGCGAAGTCCGGCAGGCGCGCGCGGCCGCCGGTGTCGGACGTTTGTGTCGCAATCACCTGGCCATTGCGGCCCATCACTTCAATGGCCACGCCGGTGACAGGCTGACCGCTGGCGATGGATTGCACAAACACATCCTGCGTGCCGTCGATGGCGCGCTTCACCACCATGCCCAGATCGGTAACCACAATCAGGCGCTTGTCCACGGCGCCCGTGGTGCGCTTAGTGCGTGGGTCGTAACTTTCAACCTTGACAAAAAAGATGCCGCGCTTGCCGCCTTCGCTGTCCAGATACTTTCCCACATCAAGCGCGAGGTAATTCGGCTTGCCCGGCTGCGAAGGCGGCATGTCCTCCACCTGCGTGTAGCGCTCGGCAAGATTGTCTTCATCAAAGCCTTTGTCGAAATTGGGCTTGGCAAATCCGCCGTCGGACATGGTCACCAGATGCTGCAATTGCTGCGGCAGCAATCTGCCAATGTCGTAGCGCACACCTTCGACGTCACGCACCAGCACCGCAAGTTTTTTCTCACCCGACAGCGCCAGCAGCGCACCCTGCGAGGCGATACGTAGCTGGCGCGGATAACGCTGCACACGCAGGATGCCGTCGCGCTCCTTTTCCATCATATAGCCGCCAAAGGACTTGATGCCTTTTTCGACTTTCACATACACAAAGCGCCCGGCATCGGCGCTGTACTTGAAGCCGTGCTGTTGCACGTGCTCGCGCTCGGCGGGCACCACCTCGAGCTTCAGCGGCTCGGACTGCGACAGTATGTCAGGGCCGATTTGCGACGGGCTCGACCAGTTAAAAGGCCCTTTGCGTTCTTCAGGTTTGCTCGCGGGATGATGGATCGGCAGCACCCATGCGCGCACTTTGCCGGCGACTTCTTTTTCATGTGTGTCGGCGGAGACATTGAGCATCAGGAGGCGATCGGGTTCCAGACGCTCGTTCTCGGCCAGCGTCAACGCCATGCCCTGCAGCGCCAGACTGTAGAGCCCCGGCACCGTCACCGACTGTTTGACCGCCGCCAGGGTGCCGGCGCCGCCGCGCGAGGAGCGCGCGCCGGCCTCGACACTCACCGCCACCTTGAGCGGCTGCGCGGGTATTGGCATCGGCTCGGAATGGATAGTGGCATTGACCTTGAATTTGTCATAGGTCACTTTGAATTTTTTGTCATCCGCGCCGATGCCCAGAATCACGCCATCCTTACCTTCCTCGCGCAGCACAATGCGCTTCTCGAAATCGGCGGTATCGACCGGATGCGTGAAATTAACCGTCACCACAATTTTCTTCGAAGCGGGATCAGCCGGGTCCTGATAAAACTGCGCCTCGGCAATCTTCGCCACAAAGGGCGCAGTGCGAAACTTCACCTGATAATCCTTCAGCCGCATTTGTTCGGCGAAGAGTCCCTTTTTCGCCAGCGTCACCACCACCTCGGTGCCCACCGGCCAATCGGCTTTCGGTTTCAGGCTCAGTGTGCGGTCATCGTCCCATTTCCACACGCCGTCGATGCGCGGTTCCACGGCGATGCCGGTGCTGACATCCTTGCCCACGCCCGCGAGGGTGGCAACCGATTCGCTGAATTTGATCACCAGCGGTTCCGGCTTGGCGTTGGGTTGATCCACCGGTGTCGGTTCCGGCACGGTAATCTCGTAAGTCACTTCCAGCGGCTTGGGCAATTTGTCGTACCACACCTTGCCCGCCAGGGCGCCCGCGATCAGCGCAATGCCCACCGCGCCGGCAATCGCCGCGCGGCGCATGTCCGCGCGCACCCAGCTCGCGAACGCGATGCCACAAAATCCCAGCGCGTTGCCGATGCCGCGCATCCACCCCGGCGCCTGCCACTGGAAGTCCCCGATTAGCGGTCGCAGCAGGCGCCTTAAAAAACCGCCGTGGTGGTGGTTTGGGGTAGCAGATACGCTCATGGAATGCCTTTGTAACGAATTGTTTTTATTAAATTATTTCTATTTCTACGCTAACACAGGCGCGGCAGTGCGCCGTTCACCAAACACGCTGTTCCAGTTCACCCGCGCGGTGACCTGCATCAACACAAACAGCGTTGCAATCGCGCCGATGGTGATCGCCAAGCCGGTCAAGCCCTTGAAGAAAAACGCATACGAGAACAATACCAGATAGACCCCTTGCGCGGTACCGGCCGCGAGGAACGCAAACGCCGCACCGAACACAATGCGCAGGTAACTGATGGTGAGCAGCATCGACACCACCGCCGCGATGGCGAAGGCCATGTGTATCGATACCTGATCTGCAAGGTAAGCGAACAGCAAATGAAACGAGAAGAACGACGCCGCCAGAAAAAAGAAATGCATGGGATGTATATCGACGTGACGCACCACGCCGATAGTCAGTAACACCACAATAAAGAAAAACAGCGACACCGGCGCGAAAGTTGAAATCTGGCTCGCCAGCGGCCCCGGCTGCAGCTTCTCCGGCATCGCCATCGCGATGTTCACGCCGGAAACCAGATGCCGGTATTCCCACTGCAGTGCCCAACCCGTGTCGGTACGTTGTTTCGACAGCGGCGAAATCGCATCATCGGGAAAATCGATGGCTTCGAAGTTGGTGCGCATCGCCAGCTTGAAGTTACGCACTTCCGCAATGCCGCCGCCAAAACCGTAGCTCCAGCGATCCAGCCCCTGGCTGCGATAACCCGTGCGCAGCGTCGCCTGCGCGCCCGCTTCCAGCCGTGTGCGGCCGACAAATCTGTCTTCGCCCGGCGCGGGCTTGGCCTGCCACTGCGCGCCCTCCAGTTCGAATCGCAAATCGTCAAACACCGCGCGCTTGGCGGGAAACGGCAGCGCAATTTCGATGTCGCGCGCGATTTTGGCATTGTTGGTTACGACATAGGTCGCGCTGAAATCCACGCCGTAGGTGGCGTACCACAACAGGCCTTTTTGGCGGGGGTCCAGCTTCAGGTTCACCTGTATATCACTGCTGTCAAGCGTGAGTTTCTCGGTAACTTTTTCTTCGACGGTTTTCACGATTTTTTTGCCGTCTTCAAGGCTTTCGATTTTTTTGGTCACCATTTCCCACGCGGTTATCTGCGGCGGCAACTGCGCCTGCGGCGCACCCCACAATTGCGCCACGCGCGATTTAAGACTGGCGTCCGCGGCGTTGGTGCGGGTGTAGGTGGCGCCCGCAAGGATCATCCATGCGACGGATACGCAGGCAAAAATGAAACCGATGGCGAATAGTCGTTTTATCATTTGGCTCTCCCGCGCGAGACGCTCCGGGCCAGAGACTGGGTACCGGCGCTGCCTTGGTTCAGCGCCGCGTGGTTTTCAAGGTCAAACCCATTGCCCCAGTCACCGGCCCGCAGCATCCCGCGCTGATTGGAAGCGGTGTTCATGACAGCAATGCCACCAGAACCGCCACCGCCAATCCCGCCAGCATCGCAGCCGCCGCGCCCACAATCAGCGCCTGCAACGCCAGCATCAGCATGTCGGTGGTTAATTTTTCGGCGGCGAAAACCGCGGGTTTTGATTTGATCTTCATCTTGCGCTCCTGAATGAGACCCGGCGCTGTGTGGAGGTGGCCCGGCATGTGAGCTATTTAGCGGCGCAAGCATGGCGCGCGGCGGGCACGATTAAGGCAAAGCGCTGATCAATTGTGGCAACAAAAAGGCAGTTGCCGGTAGCGGGCTGAGCCCGGCGCGGATTGCGGTATATTCACAGCGCTTTACCAACTGCCGTTTCTAGGTTGAATCACAGGAGCAACCATGCCGCGCCGCATCGCCATCGTGGAAGATGATCCGGTCATCCGCGCCAACACCGCCGAGGCGCTGCACAAATACGGCTACGAAGTCATCCAGCACGCCAACCATCCCGACGCGCTGTCGGCACTGCGCACGCGGCTGCCCGATCTGGTGCTGCTCGACATCGGCCTGGGGGATGAAATCGACGGCGGCTTCGCGCTGTGCCGCGAACTGCGTGCGCTATCGGGCACGCTGCCGATTATTTTTCTGACCGCGCGCGACAGCGATTTCGACACCGTATCGGGCCTGCGCATGGGCGCCGACGATTACGTCACCAAAAACATGAGCCTGCCGCATCTGCTGGCGCGGGTGTCGGCGCTGTTCCGCCGCGCCGATCTGGCGCGCGAGCCTGCACCCAGTGCAGACCTGCTCACGCGCGGACCGCTGCAACTGGATTTGCAGCGCTTCAGCGTCAGCTGGAACGGGCGCGAAGTCGAACTCACGCTCACCGAATTCTGGATGGTGCACGCGCTCGCCAGGTTTGCGGGTCACGTTAAAAACCGCGAGCAACTGATGGGCGAGGTGCATATCGTTGTGGATGACAGCACCATCACCTCACACGTGAAGCGCATCCGCCGCAAGTTCGCGGCCGTCGATCCGGCGTTTGATTGCATCGATACTGTTTACGGGTTGGGCTACCGCTGGCGGGCCGCGGCGTGAGACAGAACCGCGCAAAGGCAATTCCGGTGCCGGCATAACGATGCCCACCACAAAACAACTCGCTCAAAAAGCCACGCGCCTGTTCGGCCTGCACGGTCAGGTCGCGCTGGTCGCGCTGGTGCTGCTGGTGATTCCGTGGGCGGGCTACAGCTACGTGAAAGCGATGGAAAAACTGCTGCGCGACAATCAGGAGCAGCAGGTGATCTCCGCCGCGCGCGGCATCGCCACCGCCCTGCAGGATCGCCCCAGGCTGCTGGAATTGCACGGGTCTTCGCAAAAAGTCCCCGACCTCAAAAGGGATGCCGAGCCGCCGTCCGCCAGCGATCCGGACGCGCCCAAACCACTACCCCCGCCGCCGGCGCCGCCCGCCACCAGCGCATCGGAAGAAGTACGGATCATCCTCGCCGGACTGGCGCGCGCGGGCCTGCGCATCTGGGTGGTCGATACCAAACCGCAACTGGTGGCCACCGCAGGCAACCTCGACGCCAAACAAAAATACAGCGGCGACAGCGCCAGTTTCGGCCCGCTGGAAAAGCTGGTGAACTACGCGCTGCAACCCGTGTTCCGGCGCATGTTTCCACTGCCCGCCAGTGTGGACGACGAATTTATTCCCAATGACGTGGTGTTCGGCGGACGCGAACTCGAGCGCGCGCTCGACGGCACGCCCGGTCTGCGGCGGCGCGCCGGTGCGCAGGGACGCAACGTAATCCTGTCGGCCACGCACCCGATCTGGGTGGGCGAGAAAGTCGTTGGCGCAGTGGTCGTCGAGGAAAATACCGACGCCATCGTCTCGCTCGGCAACCGCGCGTTTCAACAACTGGCCGCGGTCACCCTGATCGCCTTCAGCGCGGTGGCGCTGGTGTTGCTGCTGTTCGCTTCGCGCTTGAGTTGGCGATTGCGGCGGCTGCGCGACGAAGCCGAAAACGCCATCGATTCCAAAGGCCACATTCGTGTGCTGGTTACCGCGGAGTATGCCAACGATGAAATCGGCGACCTGTCGCGCGCCTTCTCCACCATGCTCGAGCGGCTGGCACAATACAACGCCCATCTCGAAAAACTCGCGCAGCGCCTGAGCCACGAACTGCGCACGCCCATCGCCGTGGTGCGCTCGTCGCTCGAAAACGTCAGGCTGCATGCCGTGCCGCATGACGTGAGTGTGTATGTGGATCGTGCCGAAGGCGGCCTCAATCGCCTCGAAACCATACTCACACGCATGGCGGAGGCCAACCGCCTCGAACAGGCGGTGCGCAACGAAGAGCGCACGCCGTTCGACGCCAAGGCCGTGCTCGCTGGATGCGTCAGCGGCTACAGCAGCGCCTACAAACATTGCGCCTTCGAGCTCAGCATGACCGAAGAGCCGGTCACGCTGACCGGTGCACCCGACCTGTTCGCGCAAATGCTCGACAAGTTAGCCGCCAACGCCACCGACTTCGCCACCGCGGGTACACCGGTCTTAGTCAGCTTGCAACGCACCGGCAGCGAAGCCGTGCTTCAGTTCAGCAACAGCGGCCCGCCGTTACCGCCCGAAATCGCCGAGCGGCTGTTCGACGCCATGATCTCGGTGCGCAAGGAAGCCAGCGGCGACAACCCGCATTTAGGATTGGGGCTGTATATCGTGCGGCTGATTGCGGAATTTCATGGCGGGCGGGCGGAGGCGCGAAATCTGCAAGGCGGAAGCGGCGTAGTGTTTGAAATTCGCGTTCGATGCGAAGGTTGACATGCGGTGCGTATCACCAGCACCGTATAATCGAATCGAAATCAACTTTGGGAGATGCGTGTGAATAATGTCGATCGTGGCATCTGGATGACCTGGTACAACCTGCCGCAACAGGGGCGTGAAGATTATCTGAAGTGGCTGCACGGCCATTACATTCCCAACATGCTGAAGCAGCCGGGCTATCTGTGGGGCGCGCATTATGCGTCGGAAACGAACGTCATAATGACCGGGGCGCCGAACCGCCTGAGTCATATTACCGACCCCTCCATCCCGACCGGCGACCGTTACATTCTGCTGTTCGGCGCGAAAGACGCGCATGTGTTCGCGAACCCCACGCCGGCGCAACTGCGCGAGCGGCTGTCCGACGCTGACAAAAAAATGCTTGCCCTGCGCATCGGCGAGCGTTCGAATATCGCCACCGAAGAAGCACGCATACACGGTCCGGCTGCAAAATCGCCGCCGGAACTGGGCCTCTCGCCCGGCATCCAACTGGGCAGCTTCAACGCCGGACTCGGTCAGGATGAAGACGAGCTCGCGGCGTGGTACGCGCAGTGGCGCATGCCCTCGATGCAAAAGCTGCCGGGCTGCGTGCGCGTGCGCAAATACGCCTCGGTGTCGGGCTGGGCCAAGCACATCATTCTGTATGAGTTCACCTCGACCCGCGCGCGCGACGGCAGTTTTGTCGAACACGAAAAAGCGAACCCGAAGATGGAGCAGTGGACCGACGATGTAGTGCGCAAGCTGGTGCATGCGCCGGGTTCGCCGAATCTGGCGGCGCGAATTTGGCCGGCGGTGGGGTGATTCCGAACCTGTAAGTCAACATCCACCGCAAAGACGCAAAAGCGCAAAGGACACGCAAAGAAAACCAGGAACAAGGTTTTCCTTTGCGGTTCTTCTTTGCGCTTTTGCGCCTTTGCGGTGAAGCCCTGTTTGACGCCTGAATCAATCCTCCTTAGCTGCACTCTTAACCCGGATCGGCAAACACATCTGCGTCTGTGTCACGATCGCCACACGGCTGCTGTCGCCGCTGTTGGTGATGGTGGTTTGCCACACCGACGTGGTGCGCCCGATGTGCAGCGGTATTGCCACCGCGCGTATCACCGGCCCCACCCCGGCGGAGAAGAAATTGGTTTTGGATTCCAGCGTGCCGCCACCATGATCCGGCGGCATGCTGAGGCGCGCGCCCGCGGCGCCTGCGGCATCGGCCAGCGCCATGATGGCGCCGCCGTTAACACGGCCGTTCCAGTTGCGGTGCATATCCGTGACCGGCATTTCGGCGACGACTTTTTTCTTGGTGAGGGAAACCAGCCGCATGCCGAGCGTGGTGGGCATGCCGCCCCTGAACACGCGATTGGGATGGGGTTGCTGCGGTTGCGCGGCGGTCCTGGATTTTTTAGCCACGCTGGGTTTTTTGGTTGCCATTGCTGCTGATGCTCCGATTGCTCAAGTGTTGTTTGCGAAACGCACGACGTTCACAATAAGGAATTGCTGTAACCCCCGCCAGTCACGCTTTATACTCGCGGCACGTATCAGCGGAGGAATTCGTGGGCCGCATTGTAAATGGGATTGCCGGATTTTGCTTCGTTGTTACTGGCGCAATGGCAGCACTGGCGGCGCGAAGCGTGTGCGCGCAAGCCGAAGCCTTTCCCTCGCGCCCGGTGCGCCTGATCGTGCCTTTCGCGCCCGGCGGCACGGCTGATGTGATCGCGCGACTGCTTGGCGCGCGCCTAACCCAAAATACCAGCGCGCAGCATGTGGTCGACAACCGTGGCGGCAGCGGCGGCCTGCTCGGCACCGACATCGTGGCCAAGGCGCAGGGCGACGGATACACGCAGTTGCTGCACAGCGCGGGCATCGCCTACGAACCCGCGTTGCGCGAAAAGCTGCCCTACGACACGCTGCGCGATCTCGCGGCGGTGACGTTTATTGGATACACGCCGAATTTGCTGGTGGCGCATCCCACGTTCGCACCGCGCAATGCGCAGGAACTGATCGCGCTTGCCCGGCAAAAACCGGGCGCGATTACCTTTGGCACTGGCGGCGTCGGCAGCTCGTCGCATCTGGCGGTGGAGTTGTTTCGTTCGCTCGCTGGCATACAACTCAATCATGTGCCGTACAAGGGGGCGGGCCCGGCGCTGGGTGATGTGATCGCCGGGCAAATTGGCTTCATGATTGCCACCATGCCCGGCGCGCTGCCGCATGTGAAAAGCGCGCGGCTGCGCGCGCTGGGTGTGTCGAGTCTGACGCGGGCACCCGCATTGCCCGACCTGCCTGCCATTGCGGAAAGCGGCTTGCCCGGCTATGACTATGTGGCGTGGTTCGGTGTGTTCGCGCCCGGCGCGACGCCGCATGCGCGGGTTGCGCGCATCGACACACTTACCCAATATGCGCTGGCGGACGTTGATCTGAAATCAAGACTCGAACTCGCGGGCGTGACCATTCAGACTTCAACGCCTGCGCAGTTTCACGCGCTGCTGAAGGGCGAAATCACCCGCTGGAAACAGATTATCGTGTCGGCAGGCATAAAAACTTCTCCCTAAGTGAGATTGAGCGCTGGGCACTGGTGGTAAATGCTTTGGGGATGAAGCGGAGTTAAATGACAGACATCCAGCACAACAGGCGTGTCGTTCCCGCCCCCGACTAAAGCATTCGAGGGCAGGCTGCGGCGGGAATCCATAAGGCGACTCATGTGTCACTGATAGTGCAGGCGTAGCGTGCGCCATACGCGCGACTCAGCGAACCATGCGCATGGCGCACGCTACGAGCAACTACGCCAGCGACGCCACCATCCCCCCATCCACCTGTATCGCAGCGCCGGTGGTAAAACCCGCGAGGTCGGAACACAGAAACGCGACCATCGCCCCTAACTCTTCCGGGCGGCCGATGCGGCGCATCGGCACCTGCTGCGCGCGCAGCTTGAGGTCGTAGCTTTTTTCCATCGCCTCGGTACCGACGGAGGCCGGACAGACTGTGTTCACAGTGACGCCGGTGGTGGCGATTTCATTGGCGAGGTGACGCAGATAGCCGGTAAGGCCCGCGCGAAATACCGTGGACAAACCGTGCTTGGTCATCGGTTGCTTGACGCTGGCGGAAGTGATGCCGACAATGCGGCCCCAGCCGCGCGCCACCAGCAGCGGTGCGACTTTGCCCGCCACGCGAATCGCGCCACGCAACTGCGTTTCGTAGGCGTCCTGCCAGCGTTCGTCATCGGTTTCGTCGAGCACTTCGCGCATCGGCACCGGCGGGCGGCCGGTGTTGAGCACCAGAATATCCGGCCCGCCGAATTCGCGCTTTGTTTCGTCGATCAGCCGGTCCACATCGGCGGCGACGCGCATATCGCCGGCTACCGGCAGCACGCGCACAGCGTATTGTTTGGCCATGTCCGCGGCTTTCGCGCGCAGCGTGTCTGCTGAACGCGCAAACAGCACCAGATTGACGCCTTCCGCCGCCAGTGCGCGTGCCGCGAATTCACCGAGGCCGCCGCTGGCGGCGGTGACAATGGCGGTTTTTCCTGTGATGCCAAGATTCATTGGGTTGTCCTCGTATACACATAGCCCGTATGAAGGCCAGAGGCCGTAATACGCAGAGCGCTTCCCCGTAATGCGCTTCGCTCCTTACGGGCTACAAATTTCAAAACGGCAACCCATTCTTCAACAAGTCCCGCGCCACCACCCAGCGATGCACCTCGCTCGGCCCCTCGACGATTCGGTAGATGCGCACCACGCGCGAAATGAATTCCAGCGGCAGTTCTTTCGACATCCCCATGCCGCCGAACAACTGCATCGCCCTGTCCACCACCGCTGCGACCATTTCGGTGGCCTGCACCTTCACCATCGAAGCGTCGCGCCGCACGTCGTGCTTCTGATCGATATCCCATGCGAGCTTGTACAGCGCGAGCCGCGTCAGTTCGATTTCGCGATAGCTGTCGGCAATCCACCACTGCACCGCCTGCCGGTCGGCGAGCGGCGCACCAAAGGTGCTGCGTCGTTTGGCGTGCTCGATCATCATTTTGAGGCAGCGTGTGGCGAGGCCCGCGCAGGTGGCGGCGATTTCCATACGCCGCAGGCCGAGGCGGCTCTGCAGCGGCGCGAATGCCCCGCCGACTTCCCCCAGCACCTGGCTGTCGTCGGCCTCCACGTCATCAAAATGCACGGCATAAGGCACGCTGTCACCGATCATCGGATAGGCGGTGGGCACCGTGATGCCGCGCTGCCTGGCGTCCAGCAGGAACGTGGTCATGCCGCCACGCGCGCCCTTGGCCGGATCGGTCACGGTGACCACGATCATGAAATCCGCATAGCGCGCATGGGTGATGAATATCTTGTTGCCATTCAGCACCCACTTGCCGTTTTTGCGCTCGGCGCGCATTTTGATGCCAGAGGCATCCGCGCCCGCACCCGGTTCGGTAATGGCGATGCAGGATTGCGTTTCGCCGCGCAGAAAGGGCTTCAGGTACTTGTCAATCTGCGTGCCCTTGCACGATTCGAGCAGCATGAACACATCCGGAAAGTTCGGCGCAAAACCGAAAGGGAACAGGATGCTGTGCTTCAATTGCTCCACCACCACGCACTTGGCCAGGATGCTCGCGCCGGCGCCGCCGTGCGCCTCCGGCACTTCCAGGCCCACCAGCCCGGCGGCTTTCGCTTTGTCCATGATCTGTTTTTCGAGCTCCGGCGGCAGCAGCGGCATGTCGGTGTAGCCGCGTTCGGCTTCGCGGCGGATCACCAGCGGCTCGTGCGGTATGAGTTCGCGCGCGGTGAAGCGCGCGGCGCTCTCGCGCAGCATGCGCAGTTCTTCGGGGAGTTCAAAATTCATGGAAGGCTCGATTGGGCTTAAACTATGCGCGGGTCCTGTTGCATCTTGTTCCACTTGGCGAACCTTGTTATCGTCGGCGTCCGCCACAGCAGATTCTGCCACAGCCACTCCACCGCATCGAGATTAAACATGGAAATGATTTCCCCCGAACGCGTGCAACTGACCGCCGGTGAAGCGCGCGCGCTAGCCGTCAGTTCACTGAAAAGAACCGGTTACGACGATGAACAAGCCGGTGTGATCGCCGATCACGTGATGGATGCCGCGCTGTGCGGCTACGAGTATTCGGGGCTGCCCAAGCTGCTGAATGTATTCGAGCACAGGAATCTGCGCCAGCCGCGCCGGCGGCTTAAAGCGGTTTATGAAACGCCGGTGTCCGCGATGATCGATGGCGGCAACAACTGCGGCATGTATACGCTGATGCGCGCAGCTGAAATGGCCATCGAACGGGCGCAACAACACGGCTTTGGCGTCATCGGCATGAACAACAGCTGGATGAGCGGGCGCGGCGCGATTTACGTGGAGACGATTGCGCGCGCCGGATTGATCGGCATCCATACCGTGAGTTCGACGCAGCAGGTGGCGCCGCCGGGTGCTGCCAAGGCGGCGTATGGCACCAATCCGCTGTCGTTTGGGTTTCCCACGGCGGGCGAGCCGTTTGTGATCGACCTCGGCACCTCGGCCTTTATGGCCACCGACTTGCAGTTTCGCGAGCGGCGCAGCGAACTGTTGCCCGAAGGGGTGGCCATCGACGCGCAAGGCAGGCCCACGCGCAACGCCACGGCCGCGCGCGCGGGCGCGCTGCTTTCGTTCGGCGGCTACAAGGGTTTCGCACTGGCAATGGCGGCGCAGGCGCTGGGCGTGTTCGCCGGTTCCGGCAGTGATGCGGAAAAAAATTCCGGCTATGTGATGATGGCGATGAAGCCTGATTTATTAATGCCGCTGGCGGATTATCGCCAGCAACTCAGCGAGAATCTCGCGCGTATCAAGGCCGCGCCGCGTCAGCCGGGGGTGGATGAAATCCGTCTGCCCGGAGAGCGCTCCTTCAAACAACGCGCGAAAAATCTGCGCCAAGGCATCGTGATTGACCGTTTTATTTATGATGCGCTGCAGGCCGGGCCGCAAGGGATGCTTGCGCCTTACGCGTAGCGCCGTCATAAACAGCGAAGCAGACAGCGAGATATTAAGGAAATATTAATGAAATCAACATGTTACAAGAAAAGTTTCTGGTTACTCGCAGGCTTGCTTTGGTGGGCGTTTGCAACGGCGCGGTTGGCCACCGCCGCCACTGTCGATGAAAACGCCGGTCCCATCGCGCCGCTGGGGGCTTACGCGCAGATCAAGGCAACCGAGGATCATACGTACGGCCACGAATTGCGCTTGTGGCACACCGGCAACCGTTTGCTGGGACAGCTACTCTATTGGGACGGCAATATCGAGGCGCAAAAAGGCGTGTTCACCGACGGCGATTACAACGCGCGCAGTGGCGAGTTTCAGTTCAAGGTCACTATCATGCGGCGCGATGTGCAGCCCAACACACAAACCACGGCGACTTTCAGCGGCCGCCGGGTGAAGAACACGGTGACCGGCAGGCTGCGTTGGGAAGGCGCGGCAGCGCAAACGCGCGGCAAGGTCGGTACCGAAATCTTGAATCTGCCGGTAGCGCGCGATAGGTCTATCGAAAAGTATGCCGATGCCGATGCGTGGCGTAAGGCGGTGGTCGATTAGCGCGTGTTTTGCGTAGCCGGCCGCACATTATTGAGCCAGCGCGCTCCAGCCATCCCAGCGCACGCGCGCAATCACTTCAAAATCGTTCCCCAGCGGCTTGATGATGGCCGCTTCTCCCTCGGCAAGATAAGGCGTGCCGGCGGTGGCGTAAAACGGATTGCCGTGACTGACGATAACGGTGTTTTTGCTGTTGCCAGGACCTTTGTCGAACAGCGTGCGCAGTCCGCTGTAGCGCTCAACGGATATTGCGGTGTATCCGCCGCCACGCGCTTCTGGCGCGATTTTAAAGTTACCGAACGCGAGCCTGGCGACTTCCACCGTGCGGCAGCGCGGGCTCGCCAGCACCTCCTTGATCGGAATGCCAAGCTTGCGCATGTCGCTGCCGATCTGCCGAGCCTCATCGCGGCCCTTATCGGTAAGCGGACGCTGGTTGTCGCAATCCTCGTCGCTGCGTGATTTGACATCGTCGCGGCTGAAATCCGTGGAAGTGTGACGCAAATATATCGTGTAGCCGCCGCGCTTTAATTCGGCGAGCAGCGCCGCCGGTGAAATTTCTTTCGCAGGCGTGGCGCTGCGGCCCGGTGCGGGTGGCGGCATTGGCGCGAACTGCGGCGCGGCGGTTTGCGCCAACGCAACTTGCCAGCAAGCGGGTATCAACAAATATAATAGAAACCAATGCTTACGCTTGATGATGTGCATCCTGTATCCTCATGGCTGGACAACATTGCAAGCATAGCGCGGAATGAATGACTGTAAAATTGGCTTGATGAAGCAACCATTGCATGGCTGGCGGCACGCCGTCAGGGCTTCGCAGGCGACCGCTGACTGATGGCGCCGCATCGCAGTGCGATGGACTGGATGTTGCTCGCCGCGCTGGTGGCGATGTGGGGTTCGTCGTTCATGTTTATCAAACTCGGCGTCGCAACGGTGCCGACCTCCACCCTGGTGGCTACGCGGCTGATACTCGGCGCGTTAATTTTGCTGGTGGTGGTGTATGGGCGTGGCGCGCGTCTGCCGCCGTTGGGCAAGGTGTGGGGCAACTACCTGATACTCGCGTTGCTCGGCAACTGCATTCCGTTCACCGCTATTACCTGGGGCCAGCAACGCACCGACAGCGCGCTCGCCGGCATTCTGATGGCGGTGATGCCGCTCGCCACCATGCTGCTCGCGCATTTTTTTGTCAAAGGCGAACACATGACGCGCGCTCGTGTGATCGGATTCATCCTGGGCTTTGCGGGCATCGCTGTGCTGATGGGGCCGCCGGCGCTTGATCCGCTAGCCGGGCAGTCGGCGGCAACATTGTCACAATCAGCAATCCTGCTCGGCGCCCTGTGTTATGCGGCCAACAGCGTGCTCACGCGCATCCTCGCGCACGGTGACGATGTGCTGGTGGCGTCGGCAGCAATGTTATTGATCGCCAGCGTGATCGCGTTGCCGGTGGCGCTGGTGCTGGACCAGCCGTGGCGGTTAGACCCGAGCGTGGCATCGTTGTGGGCGATTCTGTGGCTGGGCGTGGGACCAACCGCGATAGCCACGGTGGTGTATTTCAAGCTCATCGCCTCGGCCGGGCCGACGTTTATGTCGCTGGTCAACTATATGAGCCCGGCGGTGGCGGTGTTTTTGGGCGTGGCGCTGCTGGGTGAGACGCCGGGCCTGCACGCCTACCTGGCCTTGGCGCTGATTTTGACCGGCATTGCCGTGTCGCAGTGGCGGCGCGGGTCTTGAAATCACCGGTTTCATCCTCAAATCAATGCTATAGCGCCGTGCGCCGCGTATGCCCGCAGGTTCAGTGTGGGATATTGCAAGCGCTGAACGGCAGCGTGTAAGCGACCGGCGGGCTCGCGCGTTATAGGCAGTAGGCGTTAAATGAATTCAGCGCAGGTAACAGGAGGTGGCTTATGAACGTGGTCTACAACAGCGAAAACTACTACGTGGTCGAGTACGCCGACCAGCGCGGTTTTGAACTGGTGGACAAGTACAGCCGCCGCAGCACCTTCTTTCACGGCGACGTGGCGCAACGCTTTGCGCAATCCATCAACGGCGTGATCGCCGAAGACGCCTCGCCCGAAAATATTGACGAGTTTCTGGGCAACTTCGATGTGCTGATGGGACAACCGCTGCTACTGCACTAGCCGGGGCGAGTGTTGGGCGTGGCGACGATGAAGTCGAGCGTTTGCAGCAGGCGCGGTTGCTGCGGGTTGAGCAACGCCTTATCGTGCAACACCGGTTGTTGTCCCGGTGGCGGATTAGCGAGCGCTTCTTCGAGTGATTTTGCGCCGCGCCATTGTTCGCTGGGGCGCGCGATGCCCTCGCTGCCGATCTGATCGAGTCCCCAATAGATTTCGAGATTGTGGCCGTCGGGGTCGAGAAACTCCACCGCGATTTGCACACCGGCGCGGCGGCGTCCTTCAAACAGGATGGTGGCGCCGCTCTCACGCAGGTGCTTGCGCGCGCGGAAAACCTCGTCGAGTGTACCGACCTCGAACGCCATATGATGCAGCTCACGTTTTTGTGACGGCGCCGGCGCGCCGCCGATCAGCGCGACGCCGTGATGATCCGGGTTGCAACGCATGAACACCATGCCACCGGGCATCATGTCGTCGCCGTAAATGTCCGAAACCTTAAACCCCAGCACACCGGTGTAGAACGCAATCGAACGTTGCAGGTCGGTCACCATCAGCACCACGTGGCCGATTTTGCGCAGTTCAAATGGCGGCGCTGCGTTGCTGATGGCGGCACGCAGTGCTGCGGTATCCACGGTCATCTAGGTCTCCTTGGTTTAACGTGGAGCGTGAGGCGTGAAATGTGAAATCCTGTGGCCTGTCACCGATGGGGCGAGCGGGGAGGCGAGAGGTTACGTTTCACATTTCACCATTCACGTTTCACTGAATCTACTCCAACCGTGACCACCCCGGTTCATCACGATCCAGCATGCGCTTGAGCGCCTCCAGATGCAACTCCGCCTGCTGACTTTCTTCATTCATCTGGCGCCCGGTTTTGGCGGCGATGGCGTCCGCCACGATGCGCAGTGGTTTGCCGGTGCCCATCGCCAGCACTTGCAGCATGCACGCGCGTTCAAGGTAATACAAGTCATCAAACGTTGCCTGCACCGTAGGCCCGCACACGATAATGCCATGATTGCCGAGGAACAGCACGTCCGCGCCGCCCATCTCTTTGCACATGCGTTCGCCTTCGGCGTCGTCGAGCGCCAGGCCGTTGTAGTTGTCGTCATACGCCACACGCTGGTAAAATTTGAGCGCAACCTGGCTCGCCCACTGCAGCCGTCCGCCTTGCAGCACGCTGAGCGCTGTCGCATACGGCATATGCGTATGCATCACGCACGCGGCGTTGGCGTTGCCGCGATGAATTGCGCTGTGGATGAAAAACGCCGTTGGCTCCACGCTGTGCCTGCCGGAAACCTTGCACCCCTGTGCATCCACCACCACCAGATCGGCAGGCGTGATTTCCGACCAGTGAAAGCCTTGCGGATTGATCAAAAAATTTCCCGGCTGGCCGGGCATGGCGAGGCTGAAATGATTGCAGATGCCTTCTCCGAGATGCATGCGCGAAGCGCTGCGCAACGCGGCGGTTAAGTCGATGCGCGCCTGGGTTTGGTCTGGAAGATTATTCATAACCATTTGTTTTAAAAGCGTTATTATCCATCATTAGCGCACTGCAAATCAAGCTGTGCAGTTCGATCATCAGTGCCTGTCCTAGTACGTCTTCGGCGACCACCACGTCTTTGCCGCCTGCGGCGCGATGTTTCGCAACCAACGCGTAGCGCGGTGTTGAACTGAACACATTCTGATAACGCGCGCCGATGCGCGGCTCGATAGCCACGATATCCGCGCGCGCGATCGCACACAGTTTCGTCACCCGTCCGAACACCCGCCGTTCACTGCGCACACCCTGTGCGTCGATTTCAACGCGCAGCGAGTTCGCGATCAAGTATAGCGCGAGCAGCGCGAACACCACGCTCGCCAGTATAAATGGCGCGGCGAATCCGCCGATCAACGCCAGCGACAGCAGCGCCGCGGCGGTGGCGCTTTCCAGCGGCAACAGCGCGGACAAGCCCAGCGCCGGCATCAGGCCGCACAGCAGCGCAAACCCGCCCAAGCCGAGCGCCACGCCGGGTACACGCATCACGGGGAATTCCAGCGTGATGCCATTGGCGGTGCGCCGCGCGACAAACGCCGCGCCGTGCGCCAGCACTGCGCAGTCAGTCGAGCTGGATGTTGGCAAACTTCGCAACCTTCGCCCACTTTTCCATTTCGAGCCTGGCGAACGCAACGAACTGATCCGGCGGGATGCCCGAGGCGAGCGCGCCCTGTGCCAGAAACCGCGCGCGCACTTCGGGCGATTTGAGCATGCCTGAAAGCTCCTGATACACTTTGGCGACGATCTCGCGTGGCGTATTCGCCGGCATCACCACCGACTGCCACGAACTGGCGTCGAAACCCTTGATGCCGCCCTCCTCCACCGTCGGCAAATTCGGCATCGGCGGAAAGCGTTCGCGAGTCGAGATCGCGATGGGTTTCAACTTGCCCGCCTGCACATGCTGCAGCACGGTAGCCGCGGTGTTGAACGCGAGTTGTATTTGTCCCGCGATCTGATCGACCACGGCGGGCGCCTGACCTTTGTAGGGCACATGCACCATTTTCACGCCAGCCATCGCGCTGAACATTTCCATCAGCATGTGCGGGCTGGTGCCGTTGCCGGTGGAGGCGTAGGTCAACTGGCCGGGGCTCGTTTTGGCGAGCGCGATCACCTCTTTCACCGTTTTCACCGGCAGCGCCGGATGCACCGTCAGCATGCTGGGCAGCATCGCCATCAGCGTGACGTGGCTGAAATCCCGGATCGGATCGAAGCCGAGCTTCTTGTAGATCGCCGGCGAAATGGTTTGCGCCACGGTCATCATGCATAGCGTGTAACCATCCGGCAGCGCTTTGGCGCACAGCTCGGTGCCGATGTTGCCACCCGCGCCCGCGCGATTGTCCGCAATCACCTGGACGTTCCACGCCCTGGCGATACGGTCAGCCGCCGCGCGGCCCATCAAATCGGTGGGGCCGCCCGGCGGAAATGGAATAATGAAGCGTATCGGCTTGGACGGGTAGCCTTGCGCAAGCGTGGATGGAGCCCACGCCAGCAACGCAAGCAGTGTGAACGAAATTCGTGCGAACATGAATGCCTCCTGGTTGGTATGGCAGCGAGTTTACCGCTACACGCAGGACGCGCAACAGGGGCAGCCTTGCATCAGCGTAATTTAGCGTGGCCCGCCCGGATCAGCGGTATTATCAGTGAATGCAAAACACCCTTCGCGATTTTTTTGTGGGCGCTCCCCTGGCGCGTGCCATGGTGTGTATCGCGCTGGCGAGCGCCGCTCCGGCGCTGGCGCAGGTGGGCATCGTGCGCACGATCGAAGGTCAGGTCAGTGTGTTTTCCGGCAGGCCCGAATGCGCACCGCGCCACGGCCTTGATGTCGATGAAGGCGACGTGGTGCGCACCGGCGAAAAATCGTGGGCGCTGCTCTCCATGATGGATGGCGCGCGCATCATCGTGCGGCCCGACACCGAAGTGCGCCTCGACGCGTATCGCTATACCGAAGCGGGTGAATCCGCGCAGAATCGCGCCGAATTCACACTCACGCACGGGGCGGTGCGCGTGACCTCGGGACGCATCGCCGGCGCACGCAACACCGGCGTCATTTTCAACACGCCCGATGCCAGCATGGACATGCGCGGCGCCGACAGCGATGTCGCTTACATCACCCCGAAATTTACGCTATCTCCCGGTACGCTAGCGGGCACCTACGGCAAATCGTTCGCGGGTGATGCGGTACTCAGAAATCCCCACGGTGAAGTGACCCTGCGCGCCGGCCAATCCGCCTACACCGAACCCCGCGACAAAAAACCCCCGCGAGTACTGCCGTCAGACCCATATTTTTACCACTGGTACAGCTATATCGACCGCCGTGTGGTGACGGTGATGGATCAACTGGAGGCGGGGACTGTGCGGTAGGTGCAACACCGCTGCTTGCGGACTACACGCTCATCTTCAGTCTGTCATTGGAATCTTCGCGCGCGTCACCACATCCTTCCACATCGCGAGGTCCGCCCGATACAGCCGTGTGTAGGCTTCAACCGTTTTGTTGGCCGGTTCCAGTCCGATCGCAAGAAAACTTTTTGTCATCTCGGGTGTTGCGGTGATGCGGTTGATTTCGGCATTCAGCCTGCGCACCACATTCGCGGGCGTGCCGCCGGTGGTGTAGACACCAAACTGCGCGCCGCTGATAAAATCGGGCAGGCCTGCCTCCTGCGTTGTAGGCACCCCTGGCAGAATGGCAATACGTTTTGTCCCCATCACCGCCAGCGCGCGCACGCGTGTCGCCGGGATAAACGGCAGCCACGCAGATGCATCCATGATCGCAAAATCCGCTTCGCCGGTGGCGACCGCGAGCGCGGCGTGGCCGGTGCCTTTGTAGGGAATGATTTCCATGCGCGTCCCGGTTTTGATGCGGAACAATGCAATCGCCATTTCAGAAGAATTGCCACCCGCAGAGCCGTTCAGCTTCCCCGGATGCGCGGCGGCAAGCTTGATCAGCGCGGCGAGGCTGTGCGCGGGGACATTGGGATTGACCGCAATGACGTAAGGGATCGTTCCCAGCTCGGCGACAGGCTGAATCTGGCGCAGAGGGTCCCACGCCACGTTCTTGCGCAGCGCCGGAATCAAAGTTACTGCCCCGCCGCTAAACAACAGGGTGTAACCATCCGGCGCGGCTTTGGCCACCACCTCGATGCCGATGCGGCCATCAGCGCCCGGCCGGTTCTCGATGATGACCTGCTGTCCCAGCGCCTTCGCCAAATGCGGCGCGACGCGGCGCGCGATGACATCATTGGAGGCGCCGGCGGCGAACGGCACCACGGCGGCGAGGTGGCGCTCCGGGTACTGCGCCAGCGCTGCGCGGCTGAACAGCAGCGCCGCCAGCATTACAGTGCGGGTTGCCCGCATCATTTTCCGATACCTTCCTCGTGTGTCGTCACGATGTTCAGAAACGTAGCGTGCGCTGTGCGCACGATTCCATCGAATTACGTGCGCACAGCGCACGCTACACACTGACGCCCGCGGGCTGGTCGGGCCATTTGGATGTTCGCGCGACCGCAGTTAATGTGATTCCACGAACCCTATCGTAAGCGAAAAAAAAGCCCCTCGGATGTATTCGAGGGGCTTTGTGCAGCTAAACGTCTTTATACATCTTCGCCGTAGTGGACGCGGCGATACGGCAGTGTCACCACCGAGCGCGACACGCGCACGTCGATGATCATCGGGCCGGGCTTCGCAAGCCATTCTGCCGCAGCCTTCTTCACCTCGTCCAGCGTGCGGCACAGTGCGCCGCCGCCGCCGAACGCGCGCGCTACCGCGCCCAGGTCCGCGGTCGGGATGCATGAGGTCTCCACGTTCATTTTGTGCGCTTCGAGCTTGTAGTACTCGGCGCCCAGGCACTCGTTGTTCATCACAAGAATCAGCAGCGGCACGTTGTAACGCACCATGGTGTCAAAGTCGCCGATGTGCATCATGGTGCTGGCGTCGCCATCCATCAGGATCGCGGGTTTCATGCCGGTGCCGATGACCGCACCCACCGCAGTGGGCATCATCTGCCCGATACAGCCGAAGAAGTGTCCTGGCATAACGATCGGACGGCTTTTCCTGAACAGAATGTTGGTAAAGCCCGAGGTGCAGCCGCTGCCCGCGAACAGGCCGATCTCGGCGGGGATCATGTCGTCCAGCGCCACGCACATCGGGCGCGGATCGAGTGTGCCCTCGTCGAGCTTGTACTCCTGCCGGTCTTCCCAGGCGTTGGCAAGTTTTTCCTTGACTTGGCCGGTGCGATAGCCCATTTGCTTGAAGTTGCGCTTGGCGAGTTCCGCGTCCAGCGCGGCTACGCCGGCCTTGCCGTCGGACTGCACATAGTGATCCGCGCCCTTGCCGCGCGACAGCATCACATGCGCCTTGGGGTCGATGTGGATGAACTTGGCTTCCGGGTAGAGCAGCCCTTCGTGCGTGGTGTAACGGTTAAGGCTGGCGCCCACGGCCACCACCACGTCGGAATCACTCAACAACTGGATCGCCGTCTTGGTGGCATAGGTGCCGGAGATGCCGATGTGGTACTCGTCGTCGCTTAGCCAGTTCTTGGCTTGCAGCGTGGTTGCAATCAGCGCGCCGGTCCGCTGCGCGAGCTTGCGGATCTCGTCGCCCGCGCCTGACCACATGGCGCCGCGCCCGACCACGATCACCGGCCGCTTCGCCTTGGCGAGCATATCGGCGGCCTGTTCAATCGCGGATTGATTTGGGGTAACAGTGCGTTTGGGAATGATCGAGGTCGACGGCTTGTACGGCTCGTCATCGTCCCAATTTTTTTGCTGCAAATCCATGGGCACGCTCAATAGCACCGGACGCGATTGCGTGCGCGCGATGTAGAACGCCTTGCGCACCGCCTCGTCGGCGTCGTCGGCCGTGCCCATGCGCACAAACGCAGCTTCGACGCCGTGGGCAAACGCCGATTGGTCAAGCGCCTGCGTGTATTCGTCGTCGCTGGTCGGATATTCGCCGCAGAACGCAACCACCGGCGAAGAGGCGCGCGCAGCCGTCACAAAGGCAGTGGCGAGCTGCGTGGTGCCCGGACCACAGGTTGCAGTGCAAACACCGGGCGTGCGGGTTGCACGCGCCCAGCCATCGGCCATGCCGAGGCCCACGCCTTCGTGGCGCACCTCGTGCATTTTGATGCCGTTACTGTTGTTGGCGTACTGCCAGTACATATTGCCATCGCCCATCATGCCGAATACGTTGGTAGTGCCTTCGGCCTTGAAGGCCTGCGAAAGTCTTTCATACACCTTCATCGTCTACTCCCTTTGGAAAGTCCTGCCAGTAAAAAACAAAATGACCTCAACTGCAAACGGATCCGGCTATCACGGCGCCTTGGTGCCACTGGCGCCACCGCAGCGTTCAGCCAGCTTCTCCGCAAAACTCGTCGTCATGCGCTTGATGACAAGGTTTGCGCCGGATTCGATCAAATGGGCGAGCCGCCCCGTGAGTTCGCACTCCGCCTTGATCGGTAATGCGCTTTGTGGCGGTTCGTTCTGGCCTTCCACCTTGAATTGCATGGTGGTGCGGAACTTGGTGCCGCTGATGGAATCCTTGCCGCGCGCGGTGACACTGCCGGATTTATGGGCTTCATCGTACTCGACCAACACGTTGGCAGAAAACGCGACTTTGGCTGGGCCGAATTTCACCGTCAACTTGGCATCAAATGAACCGTCGTCCTGCTTATCACCCAAAACCGCGCCTTCCACGCAGTCCACCACCGCGGCGGGATCGGACAAAATGGCCCACACCGCCTGCGGCGTTGATGCGACTTCAATGCGCTGGTTAACTTCAATCATGAGGAGGGCAGTCGATATCGGAACGCGTTATCTGGAATTGCTGGAATTGCTGGGTTTGGTGCAGCGCGTGGATCGTGCCGCATTTAGGTACTCAATTGCGTATTGAGGCACGCTCGCGCCTGATTCATGCAGAACGCGATGATATCAATACCTGGGCGTCCACAGGAATAGCTCGTGTCAAAATAAAAATTTAAGCAAAAACAAATACTTATTTGCACACAGTAGCGCTGCGTAGAGAAATATCACGCAATGCGAACTTTGCGCGCAGCGGCTGCGGAGCCAGTTTGCATTTGCTCGCCGCATTCGGGATGATGCATTGAAACATGGAGACCGACCCATGGCGTGCAATGCCCAGATACACCCCATCGATTCCCTTGAAGACTTTGCGGAGTTTGCCTATGCGAACGAATGGACCGACGGCCTGCCGGTATTCCCGCCTACGCGCAAGGTCGTTTCGGCGATGCTCGATTACGTCCAGCGCGACCCGCACGAGGTGCTGGGCACGGTGTTTCCCGGCGACGGCGTCGCCACCGTGGAAAATGTCATCGCCAACTGCGCGATGGCGGGGTGTCTGCCGGAGTATGTGCCGGTGGTGCTTGCCGCCGTCGAGTGCATCGTCGATCCCACACTGCTGATTACGACCACACAGTCCACCGGCTCCGCCTCGCTCTGCACCATAGTCAGCGGCCCGGCGGTGGGCAGGCTAAAATTTCACACGCGCGAATGGTTATTCGGACCCAACGGCGGGCGCGCAAACGCAACCATCGGGCGCGCGGTGCGGCTGATACTGTGGAACATAGGCCGCGCCCATCCGGGCAAGTTGATCAAGGGCACCATGGGCCATCCGGCGTCATGGAGCTATTGCATCGGCGAGGAGCAGGAACTCAATCCGTGGGCGCCCATGCACACCGATTTTGGCGTTGCGCCTGGCGACAGTGCGGTTACTGTGATGAAAGTCGGTGAGCATTCGCAGGTTGCCGTGCCGGTCAATTCCGTGGGGCTTAACGAATCGATTACCCTGCTTGCGCGCAATATTGGCCGGCTTGGCATCACCACCAGCGGCGCCAAGCGCGGCTTCATCTTTGTACTCAATCCCTCGCTGGCGCAATCGTTCGCTGATGCGGGGTATACACGCGAGAAACTGCGTAGCGCCATCGCTGAGCGCGCATTCAAATATTCCTATGACTGGCAGAACGACAGCAAACAGGGCGAATCGGCGCCCTATGATGATGCGGATCGCAACGCACCGAGCGAGCGCAAGATGTTTGTGGCGCCGGTGCTGCCGGATGAAGTCTACGTGGTCGTGGGTGGCGGCGTTGCGCCGCAGATGGGGCAATGCGTGTCATTGTCCAGCCGCAGTTCCGCAGGCAGACCGTTTGTAACGAAAGCCATAAAATTTCCCGCAATCCCAAGGAGAATGCCGTGATCGAACTTGTAAGCCCCATAGGTCATCCGCGCGTTGAAGCGCAGGCGCAGCGCCGGGTGCTGGATACGCCGCTAGGCAAACGCGTGGGATTCATCTGGAACCAGTATCCGGTCACGCGCAACTTCTGGCCGCGCCTTGAACGTGCGCTCGAAGCGCAATGCTCGCCGCCTTCGCTGCAGCGCGCGTACAAGAGCAATACCTGGATGCCGCTGGAAAAACCGCAGTTCGAAGCGCTGGCGGCAAACGTGGATTACCTGGTGGTCGGTGTCGGCGCCTGAGGCTCCTGCACCGGCGCCGCCGTGCGCGACGCGTTTGCAGCCTGGAAACTCGGCATCCCCGCAGTGGTGCTGGTGCACGAGCCGTTTGCGACACTCGCTAAAGCGCAGTGTCAGGTGTTGGGTGCAAAAGACCCGCTGATACTGGTCTACAAGCAGGATGCGCCCGCGCGCGAATCCGATGAAGACAGCGAAGCGAAAGCGCGCGAAGTCGCCACGGACGTGGTGAGGCTGCTGTCCTCGCGCGGCTGAAACGCACTATGGCCGTGTCAACTGATTGCGGTTCCAAAAATCACCAAAGGAGTGCGCGATGAATTTCGTCTATGCGTTACTGAGGTCCACACTGGTCATCGCAGTCACAACGGCCGCCGCGACCACGCCCGTACTTTGTTTCGCGCAGAAAAGCCAGAACTACCCAAACAAGCCGATTCGAATAGTGACAGCATCGGCAGCCAGCCAAACCGACATCGTGACGCGCTTGATAGGCGACAAGATGAGCGCAGGTTTTGGACAGCCGGTGGTGATAGAGAATCGCGCCGGAGCCGGCGGCGCGATCGGCGCGAACGTTGTTGCCAAGGCAACAGCGGACGGCTACACCCTCTTATTGCAATCGAGCCAATTCGCTATCCGTGCGGCGATCCAGCCAAACCTGCCTTACGATTCGCAGCGGGATTTCGCCGGCATTACTCAGATCGGGTATTCCACCCAGGTACTGATAGTGTCGCCAGCCCTTGCCATGAGATCAGCCAAGGAGTTCATCGCATGGGCACAGGCGCGGCCAGACCAAATGCTCTTCAGTACCAGCGGCGCCGGTACCGGCACACACATGGACGTCGAGCGTTTCCGCTTTGCCGCCGGCATCAAGGCGCGACACGTCGCGTTCAAGGCAACGTCGGAATCCATGATAGAGGTGGTGGCGGGACGCACCCACTTTGCCGCTGCCCCGCTCGGACCCGCTTTAGCCTTGATCAAGGACGGGAAATTAATGGCATTGGCGGTGTTTACGCCACAGCGCTCGCCGCTATTGCCGGATACGCCGGCTATGGCGGAAGTTTTACCGGGCTACCAGAGGGATGGCTCGTACGGTCTGATGGCGCCGGCAAAAACGCCGCGTCCGATTCTGCATCAGCTCGCGAAAGAAGTTGCGCGCATTGTTGAGTTACCTGACGTCAAGGAACGCATGCGCATCATGGGCTTTGTTCCCGCAACCAGCACGCCGGAAGAACACGACAAGATACGGCGTGCCGAGATCGAGACATTTACCAAGGTGGCCCGGCAGGTTGGACTGCGCACGCAGTGAGCGGGGGTAGCAGTACATCCCAATTCGCCGGCAACTTGATTTCGCGCGTGGTGGGCTGCGTATGTCCGCCCTCAAGCACCATGACCCGGTTGCGATGCGGATCGCCGCACACCATGATGTGCAGAATATCGGGACTCGACAGCACCCGCACGAGGTCGTCGGGCGCGCCAAGAAATGCCTGCGGGAAAACACCCTCCTCCACTTTTTCGCGCGATGTGGTGCGCGCGATGTTGGTGTACTTGAGCACCCACTCGAAATCGGCGAGCCGCATGCGCGTGTGCTCATAGACGTAACGCTTTACGTCGTCTTTTGAATAGCCCGCGTCGGCTAGTGATTTGGCTACGGGCGGCGACAGCAGCAACGTGATCATCACCGCTTCGGCGTCCGGCCCGCGTCCGGGGAAATTGAACAGCCGCGTCTTGCCGGTGATTTCGCGGCACAGCAACTCCAGCGCGACTTGTGCGCCGGCTTTGTCGGGCGTGTCATACGGTGCAGGCGCCGCGCCCCAGTTGTTGGTGACGCCGACAGTGACGGTGTTGGCATGGCGATCAAAGCCTTGCTCAACATGGAAGTGTTCCCATGGGCTGTCTTCATGTTCCGCCAGCGCGAACGCCAGCGGGTAGCCGAAGGTGCCCATGTAGCTCGCGCCGGGTCGGAAGCCTGCGATGTTTCTGACGATAAGGCCGATTGCGCGGCCTATCACAGGATTGGCCCCGCGCGAAATCACTTGCGCGCCGCTTTCGATGCCGAGTTGTTTGGCAAGCGGCCCGTTGACGAGCAGGAAGGGAAATATTCCCGACGAACTGCCGATATTGTTGAGACTGCAACGTTCATCGCCCAGCGCCTCCACCGCCGCGATCAGCAAAGGCATATGCGCGGGCGCGCAACCCGCCATTACCGCGTTGACCGCAATGTTCCACGGCGTCGCGCGCAGATTGGCCGATTGCAATACCGCGATTTGCTCGTCTGCGGCGCGATCGGTGTAGCGTAAAAACTGTTCGACCCGTGCAACCGTTGGCGCCACAATGGGCAGGCCATCGCTCCATTCTTTGCCGATGAAAAAGTGGTTGATGTCATCGGGCGAGCCGGTACATACGATGTTGCGCGGATTGCTTGGGGTGCGAGGGGCGACAACGTTGCCGCCATCCGATTGCGTCAAGCCGGCGACGATTTTGTCGATCAGCGTGCGTTCGATATGTTGTTGAATCTTCGCGCTGTCGTGGATGCCGAGCGGCCCCGGATATTCAGCGATGCGCAGGTCTTCGACGCCGCCGGATTTGCCGATGTGACGCGCCAGAACCGAGAAGCCGGTGGTGGTGACAACGACACTGGGTATGCCGATTTTCTCAGCTTCGATTGCCGGCCGCGCCGCGGCCGGAGCGCAGGTGCCTCAGGCGCCGTTGCCGGTGATCAGTGCATCACAACCCTTCGCCTTGGCAAGCGCTGCGCTGCGCCGGGCGCGCTCCCATTGCTGCGCGGGATGGTCGTTGCCTGACAGATGCGGAAACTCGGTGTACGGAATGATGTTCAGACGCGGGTAGCGATCCTTCAGCAATCTGCGTATCACGGGAAAGGTGATGTCGCCCTTGAACACACCGTTCCAGATTTCGCCGACGGTTTTTCCATTCAGGTCGTCGAGGCGTGCGGCGGAATGCTTTAGATCCACGGCCTCGATTCCAGCGGGGCTGACGACGCTCAACCGTTCCATAGTCATTACTCCTATGCGCATTCACTGCAAGGCGAGTTTCAGCTCGCGCGTGAGCCGCGTCCACTTTTCCATATCGATCTTGATGAACCGCGAAAACTCGGCGGGCGTGCTGCCCACCGGGTCCATTCCCAACGCCACCAGGCGTTCAACCATGCCGGGCCGTTTCAGAAGCCTGGCGGTCTCGGCTTGAATTCTATCGACGACTTCGGCGGGCGTGCCCGCTGGCGCAACCAGGCCCGAAATGCCGCTCGCGGAAAATCCGGGGTAGCCCATTTCCGCTATCGTGGGCACATCAGGCACGCCCATCGAACGCTTCGGGCTTGACACACCGATCGCGCGCAGCCGGCCCGATTGCACGTACGACAGCGTGGAAGGGATCGAATTGAACGAGGCCGCGACCTCGCCTGACAACAACGCCACCGCGGAAAGCCCGCCACTCTTGTACGCCACGTGCACCAGATCGATGTTCGCCGTTTTCGCGAACAGCGCCACGGCAAGGTGCGAGCTCGCGCCGTGCCCCCCCGATCCATAGTTGATGGTGCCGGGGCGCACTTGGGCAAGACGCACAAATTCCGCAACGGATTTCACCGGCAGGGAAGGGTGCACCACCAGCAAATTGGTGAGCATGACCACCAGACTGACCGCCGCGAAATCGCGCACGGTGTCGTAAGGCAGTTTCTGGTAGAGGCCGGGGTTGACGGTATGGCCGAGGTTGACCATCAGCAGCGTGTAGCCGTCGGCTGGCGCTCTTGCGGTAACCTCCGTTGCCAGCACGCCGTTCGCACCGGGCCGATTGTCGATGACGACACGCTGGCCCAGCGCTTCGGACAGGGGTTGCACAATAAGACGAGCGGTGACATCGGTGCCGCCGCCCGGCGCAAAGCCCACAATCATGCGCACCGGCTTTGACGGGTACGCCTGTGCCAGCAGACTCGACGCAACAGTCAACAGGCTAGCCGCTCCAGCCCATAATGGCAGGCTATGCAAGCGTAGATTCACGCCGAGCGCAGCACCTGACCTGGAAAATCGCCGGTATGTTTGCCGTTGCGATACAGCGCTGTTCCGTTCACCACGACATGCGCTATGCCCTGCGCCTGGGCCACCATGCGCGCGCCGCCTGCCGGCAAATCGCGCACCAGACTCGCGCGCTCCGGTGAGCCGATGCGTGCGGCGTCGAACACCACAATGTCGGCGGCAGCGCCCGCGGTCAAGCGGCCACGATCCCTGAAGCCGAAATAATCCGCAGGGTCTTGCGTGATGCGCTTCACCGCGGCTTCCAGTGACAGCGCCTGCTTTTCGCGCACCCAGTGTCCAAGCAAATACGTGGTGTAACCCGCTTCGGCGAACATGTCCACATGCGCCCCCGCATCCGACAAGCCGATCATGGTGCGCGGATCGTTCAACACATTGGCGATGCGCGCGCGGTCGGTGTTGGCGCGCGGCACCACGCATTTCATTTGCAGTTGGTCCTCAACCGCCATATCGAAAAACACGGTATCGGGATCTTTATTGAAGTTGCTTGCGATGTCGCCGATGGTCGCGCCCTCAAATTGCTTGAGCTTCGGGCTCGACACCTTGAACACGGTGATGCCTTTCGAGCTCCACTTGCGGCCCTGCTTGAGTTCTTCGCTGAACGCCAAACGAAATGCAGGGTCGGCGTAAATCTTGAGCTGTTGTTCGAATGACGCATTGAAAATCGCTTTCGCGCTTGCCATTTCGCTAAGTTGAAACGGGCGCCGAAGATTCATGTCCGACACCAGCGGTCGGGTGAGAATTTGCGGGATGCCGCCGCGCTTGATTAACGGCGCCGCTTTGTCCAGCACCTCCTGCACGGCGCTGGGGTGCTCGGCGAGGTTGTGCAGCGAAAGCCATGTCACCGGACGGTTGCTCTGTGTGAGCATGAAATCCAGCAGCTCGTATTCGTCGTCCTGCAGGCGGCCAAACTGCTTGGTGAGCGCCATTTCGATCACGCCGCGTCCGGCTTTTTTCAGCACGCCGCAATACGACGCGAGTTCATCGCGGCTCGCCATGCGTGCCGCAAACGGTTTGCCGCCGTGGCCGATGTGCGACAGCATCGCGGTGGTGCTGAAGCCCACCGCGCCGGCCTTGATCGCGTCACCCAGCAGCGCAGTCATGGTGTGCGTTTCTGCGGGCGTGGCTGCGCGCTCGGCGGCCTCCGCACCCATCACGTAGGTGCGCAAGGGCGCCAACGGTGCGAGAAACGCACGGTTGATACCGCCGCCGTTTCTCGCGGCAGCATCCAGGTATTCAGGAAACGTTTCGAAGTCCCAGTGAATGCCGGCGGACAACACTTCTTTTTCCATGCCCTCGACGTTGACCAGATCGCCGATCAACAGCTCGCGCGCCTCGGGTTTGCACGGGGCAATGCCGACGCCGCAGTTGCCCATTACCGCTGTGGTCACGCCATGGTCAGCGGAACTCGACAACAACCGGTCCCAGGTAATCTGTGCGTCGTAGTGCGTGTGCGGATCGACAAAGCCGGGGCAGACAACCTGACCTTCGGCGTCGATCACTTGTGTGGCGCTGTCCTTCACCTTGCCGATTTCAACGATGCGGCCGTTTCGCACCGCCACATCCGCGTGACGCCTGGGCGCGCCGGTGCCGTCAACCACAGTTCCGTTTTTGATCAGCAGATCGTAAGGCATGACGACTCCCTCAATGCGGCAAGTGGCAAAGACACGGCGAGAATCATTGCGGATACAGCGAAATCAGAAGGCGGCCAGCCGCACGCCATCGCGGCCGGCCCGTCAGGCGAGGATTAAAGCTTACCCAACTCCGCCAGTAAATCTTTACTCTCCGGAATCGTGCCGGGCTCGTACACCTTGGCGAACCGGACGACGCCTTTTTCGTCAAGCACATACGCCGCGCGCTTGTCGAAACCTTTTTCTTCGTTCAATACACCATAGGCTTTGCCCACCGCGGCATGCGGCCAGTAATCCGACAGCAGGGGGAACGGCAGTCCACCCAGTTGTTCAGCCCACGCTTTGAGGCTGGGGATGGTATCTGCGCTGATTTGCAGGATTTCAACGTTCAACTTCTTGAATGCTTCGTAGTTCTCACGGAACCCGGATACTTGATTTTTTCAGCCACCGGTAAAGGCAAACGGCAGAAACGACACCACGGTCTTGCGACCTTTGAAACTCGCGAGCGACACCGAGGCTCCGGTATGCGCGGCGAGCGTGAAATCCGGCGCGGCTGCGCCTACTTGCACGGACATGAGGTTCTCCTGATTGTGGAAATTGTTTGGGGACATTAAGGTTACCCGTATGCGCGGAAGCAGGCAACATCTGTACGCACCATCGCCCGCACGCTGGACGTTTTGACCCTATAACGCAATTCAGTCGAGCTTGACACCCGTGGCGGCGACTACCGGCTCCCAGCGCTTGGTGTCTTCGCGAATGAACTGCGCGAGTTGCTCGGGCGAGTTACCCGACGGTATCAGACCTTGCGCCATCAGGCGGTCGCGCACGCTCGCATCGCCCAGCACTTTGAGGATTTCTGCATTCAAACGCACGATGATTTCTCTGGCTGTGCCCGCCGGCGCCATTAGCGGATACCAGTTGATGGCATCGTAACCGGGCAGGCCGCTGTCAGCGATCACCGGCACATGGGGCAGCGACGCGTAGCGTGCTTTTCCCGACACGCCGATGGCTTTGAGTTTGCCGGCAGCGAGTTGCGGCAGTACCGAAGGATCCGAAAACGTGAGATCAGCATGGCCGCCCATGATGTCTGTGATGGCGGGTGCCGTACCTTTATAGGGTATATGTAACATATTAATTTTAGACATTAATTTAAACAACTCACCCGCGAGGTGCTGACCGGTTCCGGCGCCGCCGGAGGCCATATTCAGTTTGCCGGGATGGGCTCGCGCCAGTGCGATCAACTCCTGCGCGTTTTTCGCTGGTATCGATGGGTGTGTCACCAGTATGTACGGCATAGTCACCAGCATGCTCACCGGCGCCAGATCACGTGCGGGCAGATAAGGCAGGCGGCTGAACACCAGCGTGGCGACCGAAATAGCACCGGGCCCCGCAACCAGCAGGGTGTAACCATCGGGCGCGGACTTGGCCACGTGGTCGGCGCCGATGGTGCCCGCCGCGCCGGCACGATTGTCGATGGTCACGGTCTGGCCCAGCTGTTGCGAGAGCTTTTGACCGACGGTACGCGCCGTGGCGTCAACCCCGCCGCCCGCAGGGAATGGCACCACGATGCGTATGGATTTGACGGGATACGCCTGTCCTGAGCTTGTCGAAGTGGGCTGTGCGTCTGCGTGCAGTGCACAGCCTGTGCAAATGATTGCGGCGTAGTATCTAAAGTGGGTTTGCATTGTTGAGGATTCCAAAAATCAGGTATGTTCTTTTTGCAGGAAATAATCACCCGACAGTTCGACGCCCAGACCCATGCGGCGCGCGTTGCCGAGTATGCGTGCACCGGCCGCTGCGAACTGCATGCCGCAGCCGTTGTTATTGATGTGGTGCGTAATTTCATCGGGGTTTGTCCGTCCGCTGGCGCGGCCATTGAGCAAATCGCCCAGTTCGATCATCGACGCCCAATCAAACTCGCTCGCCTTGCGATTGATCAATTGCCCAAATGTCGGCCCGCGTTTTTCGCCCGCCACATAGTTCTGCACAAAGTCACTGGTGTCGCCGAACGGCTTGAGGCTCACCACCACGCAGCGGCTGGCAGCGAAAGTCGCCACGTCGTCCTCCAGCAGCGTGCCTATGCCCAGGTGCATGCCGGGGCGCAGCCATTCGCGCCGGTACACCGGCTCATAGGAACTGGTGGCCGCGAGCACAATGCCGGCATTGTCAAACACCTGCTGCGGCGTATCAACCGGAATCACTTCGATGCCCGTGCGTACGCTCATGGTACGCGCGAAGCGCTCGCGATTTTCGCGTGTCGGACTGTAAATTTTCACGCGCTTGAGCGGCGTTACCGTGGCGGTGCATTCGAGCGCGGCTTCGGCCTGAGCACCGCTGCCAAGCACGCCAGCGGTATCCACCTGCGGGCGCGCCAGCAGCTTGACGCCGAGCGCGGTGGTACCGCCCACGCGCATTTTCTGAATGTGCGAATCCGGCAGCAGGCCAAGCACCTCGCCGGTTTCCAGCGACAGCAACACCACCATGCTCATGAATTGCCAGCCCGGCGCCAATGGCAACTTGACCCGGCGCAGCATGCCCGCGAGTTGCGTTTGCGTGTCGAAATGCGTGGAAATGCGCACCGCCATCATGCCGCACGCCGGATAGCCGCCGGTGATGGTTTTGAGACGATATACGGTATCGCCCGCCTGCTTGGCAGCGGCCAGCGTCGCCGGTGCAACCACCGGATCGGCATCCAGCGGCAGCGCGGCAATGCGCGCAAGCGTTGCCTGTTTCAGTTCCGGCGTATAACCGTCGAGCGGCACACAGGTGTCAACCCGCAATGAATTCACCGCGCGTCCCGCACCCAGTTCGCGAAATGCCTGTTCCATTGTTTCGACGTATTCGCCCGCGTTCATGGCGGCGGCAACTTCACGGTTGTTGAGGAGTAAAGGCATGGTGACGCAATCTGAAAGACGGCAGATCATCATAGCGGCGGCGCGCGCGGTGTCAATCAGCGGCCATTCATTTCATCAAGCGTGTTCATTTGGAGTGCGATGCTACAATCTTTGAAAATTCCACTTCGGGAAATGCGCATGAACAGGTTTGCAACGGGGCTCGCAGTCGTAATTTACGCCGTGGCGGCGGCAGGCAACGCCTGCGCGCAAGCCTGGAAACCCTCACGCAACGTCGAAATCATCGTGGGCGCCGCGGCCGGTGGTGGCGCTGATCTGACCGCGCGCCAGGTGCAGAAGCTGATGCGCGAAAAACTGGGCCTGGATTTCCCCAGCAGCGTGGTCAACAAAACCGGCGGCGGCAGTTCGCTGAGCTATGTTTATCTCAATCAGCATGCCGGCGACGCACATTATCTGGCGCTGAGTTTGCAGCCCCTGATTACCGGGCCGATGATGATCGCCGGGCAGCTTGCGCACACCGACATGACGCCGCTGGCGCACTTGTTCAATGAGTACGTCGGTTTCGCGGTGCGCGCCGATTCGACCATCAAGTCCGGACGTGACCTTGTAGAGCGGCTGCGCAAAGACCCCGGCGCGGTCAGCATCAGTCTGTCAACAGCGCTGGCGGGCTCCAATCATCTGGCGACGGTACTGGCGCTGAAGACCGCCGGTGTGGATATCAAAAAGCTGCGCGTGGTGGTGGTCGCCGGCGCCAACGAATCCAGCGCCGGTGTGATGGGCGGGCACGTGGATGTCATGGTGACCAGTGTTGCGAGTCAGATCGGCCATATTCAAGCCGGCCGGCTGCGCGGTATTGCGGTTTCGGGCCCGAAACGATTGGGTGGCGTGTTCGCCGACGTGCCGACGTGGAAGGAACAAGGCTACGACTCCGTCTACGCCAACTGGCGCGGCGTGATCGGCCCCAAAGGCATGAGCGCGGCGCAAATCGCGTATTGGGATGACGTATTTTTGCGGGTAACGCAAACACCGGAATGGCAGCAAGAGACCACGCGCTTGCTGCAGGACCCGGTGTATCTCAACAGTCAGGAGACACGGCGTTTCCTGGATGCCCAGCAGCAGGAATTGCGCGCAGTGCTGGTGGAACTGGGTTTAGCTAAGTAATTACACAGGCAGGGCAGGTTCGACGGTGGCAGGGGGCGCCTTTACTTCAAATGCATTCATGTTGTAAGACAGCACCGCATAACAGGCGATCAGATTGGTCAGGGCCACCGTCCCGCGTTGACCGAAACAGGCGCTGGCGCGGTCAAACGTGGGCTGGCTGACTTTGCGATGACGCAACAGCTCAAGCGTGTAATCCACTGCCGCTTGCTCATCGGCTGCGAGGTCGCTCAACGCGCGCTTCTCGCGCAGGTTGTCGATAATATCGCCTCGCACCCCGATGGCACGCGCGGCCGCAGAGTGGGCGTGCCAGATGTAGGCGCAATCCATTTCGCGCGCCACGGTGATCATGACAAGTTCCTGCAGCTTTTGCGGCAGACTGGCCTCGTCACGCAGGAAGCGGCGCAGCGTATCCACGTGCAGCGCCACTTCCGGAATATGCAGCATTGTTGAATACGGACCTTCATGGGGGAATTTTCCGCGAGCGCCCAGAAAGCGATCAACGATAGTCTGTTCGTGCGTGGAAAACTGATTTGGGTTTACGGTAGGAATGCGAGCCATGGGCCCTCCAGAGCGGGGTAAGTCGAATAAACGCGGTGCTGTGTGCGCACACCTTCACCCGGCGCGCGACCGCTGTCAAGTTACAGCTGATGGGTTGGCTCGGCTTGCGCTCATGTAAAGGCGTCGATGGGTCGCAAATCAGCCGCTGCGGAACGTTTCACGGGGCAAGATTTTCAGGAAAACATCGGGGCTTGGCGAAAATTCACGCGATTGACTGTTAGCCCGTCGCGGGATAGATTGCTGACTGGTGAAAAATGGTGCTTCAAATTCCTATACCCACGCATATAATTCTGATGAGGAGAGAACGAAATGTTCAGCCATATCATGGTCGGGAGTAACGACATCGTCCGGTCGAAGAAATTCTACGATGCCCTGTTCGTCGCGGTGGGTGGTAAGCCCGGCGTCGAGGATGCCAGGGGCCGGCTGGCTTATACGCACAATGGCGGGCGTTTCATGGTGTCCAAACCCATCGACGGCAAGCCGGCCAACGCTGCCAATGGCGGCACGATCGGCTTCACGATGAGCGATGCCAAGCAGGCCGAGGCATGGCACAAAGCCGGGGTCGCGAATGGCGGCACGTCGATCGAAGACCCCCCGGGCGTGCGCCAAGGGGCCGCCGGCCAGATTTATCTCGCATACCTTCGCGATCCCGATGGCAACAAACTGTGCGCGCTTCATCGCATGCCAGCTGCCTGAATTATCGCGAGCAGCTTACGGCCTATTGTGTTGAAAAACTCCCTCTGCTGACTGGAATTTAGTAAAATATGCTTATTGCATATTGATGCAGAGGTGCGATGATGATGGGACGGCAAGCAGGCGTTCAGGCGCCATTGTTCTATGCCTTCAATCTTGAAAGCCACGTCC
>CAMATZ010000031.1 GCA_945861275.1 Bordetella parapertussis | reverse complement strand
CAACCGCCGTTTCTATCCATTCAACGCTTTCCGCTCCCTGCTTGGCATTGCTGGCGACGTGACTGCGCCGACCTATGCCGAACTTTATGCAAAAAAATCACGAGCCACTACAGGTAGTAGGCTTGGGCACTAACCGGATAAGCACGGTTAATTCCGGTAAGGAGCGGGCGCGGGTAACGCACAAAAAATCGGTGCGGCGCGCGCTATTTACGCCGGATGGGCAGCGCTTCGCCACCGTTTCCGAAGATCATTTCGCTCAGGTGTGGGGTCTCGATGGCCGTGCGCTGCCGGGTTATGCGCTGCGTGGCCATACGCATTTTGTTTTCGCCGGCGCCTTTACGCGCGATGGCAGCCGCCTGGTGACGGCGTCGAGCGACATGACGCTGCGCCTGTGGAACATGCAGGACACCATGCCGCGAGCGCGCGGTGTGGTGTTGCGCGGGCACAGCGGCCCGGTGCGTCAGGCCTTGTTCATGCCCGATGAAAAACGCGTCATTACTACCGGCTTTGACCGGAGCGTACGGCTGTTCGATGCCAAAACCGGCCAGCCGCTGACGCAGTTTAGCGAGGTGCATGCGGATCGCGTATATGGCCTGGCGCTGAGCCCGCAGGGCGACCAGTTTGTCACGGTATCGCGCGACCAGACGGCGAAGCTGTGGTCCTTCGCGCCGCCCTCGCACCAGACCCTGACGCGCGGCGGGGACGCGGCGGGCCTGCTCAGCCACGAAGACCAGGTGGTGAATGCTGCCTTCAGTCCCGACGGCAGGCGCATCGTCACCACCTCGCGTGACAGCACGGCACGGCTGTGGGACGTGAAAACGGCACGGCCCGTGAACGGCATCGCGCCGCTGCGGCACAGCGATGGCAAACCCGTGTGGGGGGCCACCTTCAGCCGCGACGGCAGACTGATACTCACCGCCGGACAAGACGAGCAGGCGGGAATCTGGGATGCTGCCAGCGGCAAGCATCTGCACTGGCTCAAACCTACGGAAAGCCAAAATAGCCGCAGGGCCTCGGTCAATAGCGCCGCCTTCAGTCCCGATGGCCGTCTGGCAGCCACCGCTTCGGATGACCGCACCGTGCGCCTGTGGGATGTCGCGAGCGGGCAGCAGATCGGCTCGCCGCTGGAGCATGACGAGCAGGTGCTCAGTGTCGCCTTCCACCCCGACGGGAACGATCTGGTCAGCGGCAGCCTGAACGGAACACTGCGCTTCTGGCGCGTGTCTGACCACACGCTGCGCACCCTTTGGTATGTGCATGATGGTCAGGCGGTGCAGACCCTTGCCTTTGATGCGAAGGGCACGCGTATCGTCACCGCATCGAGCGACGGCACCGCCCAAGTCTGGCCGGCCGACACTAACCGCGGGCAGTTGCTGCAACAGGCTTTTGAAGCCGGGCGCCGAATCTGCCGCCGCACGCCGGGCACGCCGGCGTGGTCCGATGTGTGGCGTTGGTGCCCTGCGGACCTTGCCCCGTGATCACCGCCGCTGCGCTATATTGCGCGGGCAGCACATGATTTTGAAATTGGCTAAACACACGGAATTGATTACATGAAAAATTTATTGGTTAGTTTGCCCTTGGCCGCGGGGCTGTTGGCGCCGCATTGGGTGCATGCACAATCCGCCGCGGCGGGCTCGGCGCACTACCCGTCGCGTCCCGTGCGCCTGATTGTGCCGTTTGCCGCGGGCGGGCCGGTCGATGCCGTTGGGCGTTTGGTCGCGCCCAGGCTCACGGAAGCGTGGGGGCAGCAAGTCGTTATCGACAATCGCGCAGGTGCGAACAGCATCGTCGGCAGCGAGTTGGCCGCGCGCGCAGCACCCGATGGCCACACGCTGCTGCTGGTGTCCGCGGGGTTTGCGATCAACGTCAGCTTTTATCCCAAGCTGCCGTACGATGCCGCGCGCGATTTCACGCCGATTACTACGCTTGCTTTCGGCCCCGGCATACTGGTGACGCACCCGTCGCTGCCGGCGCGCAACCTTAAAGAATTGATCGCGCTGGCCAAGGCAAAGCCCGACACGCTGACGTACGGCTCGTCCGGGCCGGGCGCGCCCACCAGTCATCTGGGCATGGAACTGTTGAAGGTGATGTCAGGTGTCAACATCATTCACGTGCCCTACAAGAGCATGGCGCCGGCGTTGACCGACATCCTCGGCGGCCAAGTGCATATGGGTATGCCGACCATCAATGTAACGCTGCAGCACCTGCGCAGCGGGCGGCTGCGCGCCATCGGTGTGACTTCGCTGCAGCGCTCACCCGTGGCGCCGGACGTGCCACCGCTCGCCGAGGTGGGCATGCCCGGCTACGAGGCAAACAACTGGACGCTGGTGATGGGTCCCGCGGGCCTACCGTCTATCATCGCCGAGAAAATTCACGCCGACGCCGCGAAGGCACTGCTCATTCAAGATGTGCGCGACCGGTTTAAAGCGGCCGGCATGGACGCACGTTCCATTGCGTACGGCGATGTGGCGAGCCATGTGCGCAGCGAAATCGCCAAGTGGGCGAAGGTGGTGAAGGCTTCTGGCGCGAAGCCAGAGTAACACCTGCATGTGGTGACGCATGTACGACAAATCATAGCCTTATCCACCCGCACTTCCCCGGAATACGGCCATAAAGAGCCATGGCCTTCTTCCGGGCTACTTGCTCTCACACTCAAAGTTACGTGGAATTTCTGCATCATGGCCGCTGCCTCAGATGCAGGGCAAAGAATGCAGCGACCTGCTTTTTGGCATCCGCCCATGCAGCGGCATTGCCGCCCGTCGTAGCGCCAAAGCCGGAGGACACGCTCGCATTGTTGCGTTGTGCGACGTAACGCACGGGACGATCGTTGTCGAAAGAATGGTGCGCATCAGGATAGATTTTGATATCGACTGGGTAACCTGCGGCCCTACTGCCCTCAGCCAGATGCCGGCAGGGCTCGGCCGGCGTCCAGTCGTCTTTTTCGCCGCTCAGTATCAGCAGCGGAGCGATGGGTTGGTAGACGCCTGAATAGCTGGTCACCGGGCCGAAGGTTCCGGGCTTGGAAGTAGACCAAGTGCCGAAACGCGGCGCGCAACTCGGATACAGCGCGATGGCGGCAGCGAATCCATCGCGCTTGGCATCCGCCAGTGGATTGTTCGTGTCGAGCGGCACAAACATCGCAGCCAATGTGGTCCAGCCGCCATGCGAGCCGCCCATGATGCCGACGCGCCTGCCATCGACGTAAGGCAACGCGCGCAACGCCGCCAGCGCACCATAGGCATCCGCGGCACGCACATAGCCATTCACACTGCCCCGCTGTTTGCTCGATGTGACACACACGCCATCGGCAAAACCGCGCGGCGTGAAGCTGTCGGGAATCAACACGACGTAGCCCTGCGCCACCAGTTCCCCCGCCCAGCGCAAAGGCGCGCCGCTCGAGCGCGGCCCCAGCCCGCTGCAATCGTGCATCATGACCACCGCCGGAAACGGCCCTGCACCGTCCGGCTTTATCAGCGTGGCCGGAATCTGCATCGATGAGCTTGCCGGCGTAATGGTGAGGGGCAGTTGACTGGCGCTGCGCGCCTGCAAGCTGAGCAGCGCGAAACTGAGCGCCAGAATAACGAAGACATAGCGAGCGAACATGGCGTATCCCGTGGTAACGAGAACGATTGCAAAGTATAGCGGGATGAAAGCAGATTTCGAATTTTTACGGAACTGCGGCGCCGGATCACATCATCCAGCGAGTAGACATAAGCCTCCGCTGTACTTATGCTGTGGTGCAGCCGGTGCATCTGATGGTCGAGAGGGTGAAGGCGCGTGAATAATCGAGAGTGGTGAAAACTGGGAGTGTTTGTGTTTCCGATTTAGGACGCACTAATTTGTTGTAAGCATTTGATTCAATTAAATATTTTATATACGATGCATCTCACACACAATGATTTGGTGTCTTGTAAAGCGTCGCCGATAATGGCGACTTCAAGTTGGGCGTCATGTTGATGCCATTGGCAGTGTGGACGTTAACTCGAATAGTTGCGCTAATTTTCGCGATCATCTCTTTTGACGTAGCGCCCGCCGAGCGAAAGCAATGGGAGCAACTGACGCAATGTCGATATGTGGCGACGAAGTACAACGACGGGGACAGCTTTCGGGTTAACTGTGGCGGTCGTGAGTTTGTTCTACGGCTGTACTACATTGACGCACCGGAGTCCGATTTGACGAACAGCACGCGTGTGGGAGAACAACGCGCCTATTTCCGAGTGACGATCGAAGATATTCTTGCGACGGGAGAAAGGGCAACCGAGCGAGTGCGCGAAATCTTGCAGGAGCCGTTTTCAGTTTCCACGCGGTGGGCTGTCGCGGGGGGGCGAAGCGCGGAGCCGCGATTCTACGGTCTCGTCGACGTTAGAGGGAAACGCTTGATCGAAGTCCTGCTTGCGGAGGGGTTGGCTCGGACCAAGGGCGTCGTTGTAAATCTTCCGACCAGCGAAAAATCGAAGATGTATCTTAACAAGCTTCGCGATCTTGAACGCCAAGCCAAAGATCAAAGAAGGGGCGCTTGGGCGCATTCCAAGTGATAGTACTTTGTCGGATATGCATATGACGCCCAACCCGGCGCTGCGGACGCGCCGCAAGCGGCGCGTCGCTGAGCTAGTGCGTTAGACGACCACTTGCCACCATGAATCGCAACCCGCCAGACAACGTCAAGAAGGTTCTTCGCGAGGAAGTAGGCTTTGGGTGCCCCGTTCCAGATTGCGGCAGCCCGTATCTTGAGTGGCACCATTTTGACCCACCGTGGCACGTAGAAGAACATCACAGACCGGAGGGAATGGTCGCGTTGTGTCGTGAGCATCACATTCAGGCTGACCACGGAGCGTTTACAGCGGAACAGGTCCATTCCTTCAAAAAGAACGCGAAGGAGAACTGGGCACAGGTAAAAGGCCAATTTAATTGGATGCGCAATCGATTGTTGGCAGTCGTTGGAGGAAATTTCTACTACGAAACACCAGTTATTTTTAAGTACAAAGACAAACCGATTATTTGGTTTGAGCGGGACACCAATGGATATCTCCTGCTCAACTTGTATATGCTCACAACAACTAATCAACCGCGCGCTTATAACCCATCATTGGTGCGGACGCCTGTCGGCGCCACACAATTCAAACGTTGAACACCCCGGAGGTTGAGCGTGGTTGCGACGTCGCCCCTATGAAGAAGGTAGCGGTCTTCGGCAATACCGGTGGCGGCAAATCTACACTGGCAAGACACCTGGCTGAGCTCACGCGGCTGCCGCTGTTTCCGCTGGATATGATCGAATATAGAACTGGCGGCGGCAAAGTTCCGCATGAAGATTACCTGAAAGCGCACACAGAACTATTGAGCCGCGATGAATGGATCATTGACGGTTTCGGCTGTGTGGCGTCAGCCTGGGAGCGGTTCTCTGTCGCAGACACCTTGATCTACGTCGATCTGCCGCTGTTGACGCATTACCGGTGGGTGACCAAGCGCCTCATCAAGGGCCTTTTCGTAACTCCGGAGGGGTGGCCGGCGAACAGTCCCATGTGGAGCAGTGCGATCGAAAGCTATCGCGTGCTGCCGCGCTGCCATCGCCATTTGACGCCTCGCTACCGGCAGCTTGTCACTGAGGCGGCGGACTCGAAGCGGGTTCATCACCTGAGGTCACCTGGCCAAATCAGCGCTTTCCTCGAGGCAGTCAAAGTGGAACAGCCGAGCCAGTGAAGCAGGCGCCCAACATTGCATTCGAAAAGGACGCGCCAAAAGCGGCGCGCCCTTCAATTTGAACGCTAGGTAGCGCTTGGAGCCGGTGGTAGCATATATCGATGCCTATAATCTCAACGTTTTTTGGGATCATCGTTCGAATGTTCTTCGATGATCACGAACCGCCACATTTTCACGTCGAATACCAAGGGCAATTGGCAACGTTCGATTTTTCTGGGAAACTCATCGCCGGAGAAATCCGGTCTGCGAGAGCACGGCGTCTCATCAGGGAATGAGCGCGTCTTCATGAACTTGACCTACGTACAAACTGGAAAAAAGTAAAAGCACTTCAACCTCTTCGTCAAATCGCACCGCTGGAGTAAGACACGATGACAATATTGCCGCAGGTAATCGAAGCTCATTACGTTTCGGGTTATTGCATTGCCCTTTTATTCAATACAGGTCTTCAAAAAACCGTTGATTTCTCGCATTGGCTTAAGGGGCCCGTATTTGGACCACTTAAAAACCGCACTGAGTTCCGCAAGTTCTTCATTGCAGGCGGGTCAGTGTGTTGGCCAAATGGAGCAGATATTGCACCTGAAACGCTTTTTTCAATTCGCGGCGTTTCAAAACGCGCCGCCTAACTTTAGGTGGAACGGACGGGCGAAAGCGGCCTTGACCTTCTTCGGAAGCTAAAGGAGATTCGCCGTGCCCTTGAAAACTAACCCAACGCCTGCGGCGTTTGTATGAATCGTCTTTCAGTTACACCCCGCCACGCAATTGGCCTTGCCATCAAACTCCATCGTCCTGCCGCTGATCGCCAGATGCACCGGACGCTTGACCAGCTTGATGAACGCAGCGGTGCGCGAATTCGGCTTGAGCTTGCCTCCAACCGTCGCTCCCTCGTTCACATGCGTCGCAATCACGGCTGCCGGTTTGACCAGTTCATTCATGGCATAGGTGGCGGACAGTGCGGTGATGGCGTTCGGTCCCAGATTGAGCAGCGCGAGGTTGGCCTTGTGAAAATCGCCGACGACGGTTTTCATCTCCGCGTGTATGCCGGTATCGCCCGAAAGATAAACCGTTAGGCCGTTGGTGAACTTGAGCACGTAGCCGCTCGGCGGTCCCAGGTAGAGGCTGACGTTGTCCGCCGCGAGATTGGTTTTTTCAGGGTCGGTAAGCAGCGTGCGCGCCACCGTGCTGTCGTGCGAGGCCGGAACTATGGTGATCTCCACCCCGCTGGCCGCGCCGGCAGTCTTGATGGTGCGGGTGCCGCCCAGTTGTGCATTTGCCTGGCAGGAAGCGGCATATGGAACCACCAGCGCGCCGTCCGTCATCGCGCAATTGCCGGTCGGCTTGCCGAGGATGTTCTGGATTTTCCTGGCGATGAACGCGCCCATCGGCGCGACCATCATGATGGCGGCATTCTTCGCCGCCGCGATCTCGGCGGTGGTCGAATGCGGCGCAGCGGAAACAGTTTCCGGCTTCTCACAGGTGCCGGCGCCCAGCGCCTTCATCCTCTGCTCACCCATGTGATCGCCATGCGCGTGGGAGAGCAGCACGATATGCACGTCACCGAGACGCGGATCATCGCCGCCGGTCACGGAATGGCCTGCGTCATACAGAATCCGCACACCGGTGGGGTCTTCAAAAATCGTCGCGCGGTCGCGGTCGCACAACTCGCCCGCGTGCGAACCCAGCGGCGTGATTTTTACGTTTTGCGCAAAGCCCGTGGCGCTTACGAACATCAGTACGCTGGTAAGGACCGACAAAACCACTGTTCTTGAATTCATAACCTTCCTCCCGATAACGATGGATAAAAATGAAAAACTATCCTCGTCATTCCCGCGCAGGCGGGAATCCATAACACACTGCTTTATGGCACATTGCATGGATTCCCGCCTGCGCGGGAATGACGGTGCTGGTAATGCGCATACAAATAGCTGCAGCCTCATTACGACATAACCATTTGTTTTTAAATACTTTTCTTTCCAGCCAATGCCAGCAATTCTTTGACCTGTGCATCCGCGATATGCAAGCCCTGCGCGCGTGCGGCAGCGGTTAATTTTTGCCGGCGCACACCCGGCAAACGCACGCCTTCGTCGCGCAGCATGGCCGTGATCATCACTTCCAGCCGCGAAAAATATGCATCACTGCCCCCCAGTGCGGCGGGATCAATCGCCAGTATTGCATGACCGATGCGCGGCTTGTTACCGGACTCGAAGTAGCTGTCGTTTTCAAAACTGAAGGCCGCACCCGTGAGCGCTACACACAACACTTCAACCATCAGCGCCAGCGCTGCACCTTTGACACCGCCAATGGCGTTAAGGCTGCCGCCGGTCAATGCCGCCTTGGCGTCTGTGGTGGGATTGCCGTCTTTGTCCACCGCCCAGCCGGGCGGAATCGGCTTGTCTTCCTTGGCATACACCATGATTTTGCCGCGCGTCACTTCGGTGAGCGACAGGTCAACCACCACCGGCTCGGCATCTTTGCGCGGAAAAATCGCCGCGATCGGATTGGTGCCATAAAACGCGCGCTTGCCGCCCCAGGCATTGATCGCCGAAGGGGAGTTGGTAAACGCGAGCCCCACCATGCCCGCCTGCGCGATGGGTGCGAGGTGATAGGCGAGTGCGCCCATGTGATGACTGTTGGTAACGCCGACAAAGCTCACGCCGTTGCGCCGGGCACGCGCAACCGCTTCTTTCACCGCCAGCGCGCAGGCGAGAAACGCGAGCCCGCCGCCGGCGTCCACCAATGCGGTTGCGCCTTTGCGTTTTGTTACTTTCGGCTTGGCTTTGCCGAAGGCGCGGCCTTCGCGCAGATGCTGGCAATACAGCGCCACCCGTGAGAGGCCGTGACCCGACAGCCCCTCGGCTTCGGCGGCGACCAGTGCCTGCGCTGTGGCCTGTGCCAGGGGTTTGGATGCGCCGGCGCGCTTTAAGGCGCGGGCGGTTAGTGCAGTCAGTTGCTCTAGGGAAAGTTGTGGCATCAATATAGCCTATACATTTGGTCCATCAAAACCTTCTGTGTATCGCGCCTAAACCAGCCGCTTCAAAATCCTGCGCCTTTTCTACTGCGACAACTTGCGTCCCATGCTCATGTGATTCTCCAATTTTGGATACGGATACCCATGGCGTCATTCTTAGCAGTTGTAGGTTGGGCTGAGCTTGCGAAGCCCAACACAGACACTTGTTACCATGCTGCAACATTGGCGGATCGCAAAGGCTTCGGTGTTGGGCTTCGGTGTTGGGCTTCGCAAGCTCAGCCCAACCTACAATTTCTAACTACTTGATCAGCGTCTGCCCGGGCTTGACCCGTGTAAACGCCACCGGCTTGGTTACGCAGTCAAAGTATCCGTCCTTAAACGACACACTGGTGAAGCGGGAATTTTCCAGATCGCGCACGTCGGGAAAGTCGGTCCGAAAATGCGCGCCGCGCGAATCCTCGCGCGCAAGGGCGGCGACATTGATCGACTTTGACACCAGGATCAGGTTTTTCAGATTCAACCAATCGTGCCAGGTGAGATTGAACGTCAGGCTGGCGTCGCTGACGCCCGTGGCGTCAAGCTCGGCCTCGAGTGCGTCGAGCTGACCTGTTGCGCGCGCCAGGGTGCTCGCGTCGCGCACAATACCCACGTCGTCCCACATTAGTTTGTAAAGTTTCTCACGTAGTTCAGCCAGCGATCCGGCAGGCTTGGTGAATGGCGCGCGGCATCGCGCCACGGCCTCGTCGATAGCGGCCTGATCCGGCTCACTGAACGCGCCGTGCGCTTTCACCCAGCCCGGCATCACATCACCCGCGATGCCGCCGAACACCGTGGAGTTCGCCACGCCGTTGCCGCCGAGACGGTTCGCGCCATGCACGCCGCCGGAATCCTCACCCGCGCAGAACAAACCGTGAAGCGGCGTAGTGCAATCGATCTTGAATTCCACGCCGCCCATCATGTAATGCGCTGTCGGCACCACATCCACCAGACCCGACACCAGATCAAAACCACAATCCGCGCAGCGTTCAACCATGCCCTTGAATTCACGGCGCACCATCACTGGATCCAGATGCGCCATGGTGATGTAGAGTCCGCCGCTGGGTCCGACGCGGCCTTCGCGCATTTCCTGATCCATCCCACGCGACACGATATCGCGCGTGGCGCGCTCGTGGCGCGGATCGTAATTGTGCATGAAGCGTTCTTTGTTGCCGTTGAGCAGATGCCCGCCCACGCCACGCAGGCCCTCTTCGATGATGGTGCCGGTGATGCGCGTATCCGGCCCGGCGATCAACCCTGTGGGATGAAACTGCACCATTTCCATATCGCGCAAGGGCAAACCCGCGCGCAGCGCCATCGCCATGCCGTCGCAGGTTTTGTCCCCCGACGGGGTATGGAATTTATACATCGTCGGCCCGCCGCCCGTGGCCAGCAGCACCGCCTGCGCCTGCACGAACACGAATTCGCCGCTGCGGATGTCGATCATCAGCACGCCGGCAATCGCATCGCCCGTTTTGTTTTTGATGAACTCGACCGCGCGATGCTCTTCCATGCGCTTGATGCCACGCGCCCATACCTGCTCAGCGAGGCGGTTGATGATCTCGATGCCGGTGAGGTCGCCCTTATGCACGGTGCGGTCAAACGTCTGCCCGGCGAATGCTTTTTGATGAATGGTGCCGTCGGCATTGCGATCAAAAAAACATCCGAGTTCGTTTTCGAGTTCGTGGATGCGTTCAATAGCGGTCTCAACCAGTGTCCACGCGAGGTCCTGATCCGGCAGCCACTTGCCGCCTTCGATGGTATCCATGAAATGACGCTCGACCGAATCCTCTTTCGCCAGCGCGACGTTGTAGCCACCCTGCACCATGCGCGTGCAACCGGATTTACCCAGCAAACCTTTGACCGCGACGGTAATCGACAGAGCCGGGTTGTGCTGATGCGCATGCAATGCGGCGAACAGCCCCGCGCCGCCGGAGCCAAGGATGAGGATGTCGGTTTTTATGGATTTCATGGATTTAAAATCTCACCGCAAAGGCGCAAAAACGCAAAGATACCGCAAAGGAATACAAGAAGAAGATTTCTTTGCGTGGTGTTTTTTGCGTTTTTGCGTCTTTGCGGTGTAGCTCTTAGGTCTTAACGCCCAGTGCCGCCAGCACCTCAGCGCGATTGTCACGTGCGGCTTTGTTGACCTCGGTATACAGATTCCCGCCGTGAGAATCCATCGCCACCAGCAACGGGCCGAAGCCCTTGACGCGAAACTTCCACAGCGATTCGGGGTTGAGATCATCCAGATCAACTTCTTCGATTTGCTCGATCCATGTTGTTTCCAGCGCCGCCGCGCCGCCAACGATCGCCAGATAAATGCCGCCGATGTCCTTGAACGCCGCCTGCGAGGCCGCGAGCAAACCGCCTTTGCCGATAATGATGCGCACCCCGTACTGTTCCATCAGCGGGCGCGTAAAACGCTCCATGCGAGCGCTGGTGGTAGTGCCGATGCAGATCGGTTCGTAGCCCGACGGATGCGCCTGCGTTTCGCCGACCCATTTCACGTTGGGCGCGGTGTGCACCACGGCATGTCCGCGCAGGTCAAAGCGCGTTTTGCGGCCATGATCGAACATATGAATTTGCGTGGCGTCACGAATGCCGTAGAGCGTTTGATTCAGCGTGACCGTGTCGTTGACACGCACCTGGCGTATTTGCTGTTCCGTTACCGGGGTGTCGAATTCGTAGTGCATCGGAAATCTCGTGAATGTGTGAAGGAGTGAAGAAGTGAAGAAGGTACCCCTGGGTCTGCCCCCTCTCCCCGTCACCGGGGAGAGGGCCGGGGTGAGAGGGTTCACCCCTTCACTCATTCACTCCTTCACAATGCTATTAAAACCCGTATTCCAATCCGTTAATCGTAAACGTCGCCCGCGAACGGCGCGCCGAGTGGCACTGCATGTTTACCGCCACCGGGTTCAGGGTGATATGTGTGGCCGCAGTCTCGACATGCACTGCAAACGCGGTTGAATCGCCGCCGAGACCCTGCGGGCCGACACCCAGCTTGTTGACCACGCCACTCAGTTCTTTTTCCAGTGCAGCGCCTTCGGGGTCGGTGCAGGCTGATCCCAGCGGACGCGTGGCAGCGACCTTCGACAAATGCACGCACAAATCCGCGGTGCCCCCCACGCCCACGCCGACGATAGTCGGCGGGCAGGTTTTGCCGCCGGCTTCCAGCACGCAATCAATCACAAAAGTTTTGATCGCAGCTATGCCATCCGCGGGCAACGCCATTTTAAGCCACGAATTGAATTCAGAACCCGAACCTTTGGGGATCATTTCTATCGACAACTCATCAAGCGTATCGGAGAAATCAATGTTGATCACCGGCACGCCGCGCCCGCACGAGGTATGTTCGTTGTGACGCGTGGTCGGATGCACTACCGATGAGCGCAGCGGATGGTCGCGCGTCGCGCGCGCGCAGCCCCTGGCGATGGCCTGCTTGAGTTGGTAGCCGTCGATCTCGACATGCGATCCGATGATGACGTTGTAAATCGGGATGCCGGTATCCTGACACAGCAGGTTGGTGTTGGCCTCGGCCACCCTGATGTTGCGTATCATGGTGCCGAGTATCGCCTTGCCGGTGGCGTTGGTCTCGGCGGCATCGAGACGTTTGAAGCCTTCCTTGATGTCCGGTGGCAGCAACTTTAGCGCGCGGATGTAGATTTCCTTGGCCGCATCTTCCACTTGCTGCAGGTCGATTTTCATGTAACGACTCAGTTGATCACCAGATTGCGTTCGCGCACGATCCTGGCCCAATGCGCGGATTCGATTTTGATGGTCTGCGCGAACTCGCCGGGATTCTTGAGGTACGGCGCCATGCCCAGTTGTTCGAGCCGCGCGCGGATGTCCGCCGATTGCAATGCTTTGGTAGTGTCGTCGTGAACTTTCTGGATCACCGCCTTCGGCGTTCCGGCGGGCGCCATCAGGCCGAACCAGCCGAGATTTTCAAAACCCGCCAGCGTCTCGGACACCGCCGGCACATCGGGTAACTGGCGCGAACGCTCCTTGCTGGTGACCGCGAGTGCGCGCAACTTGCCTTGCATGACAAAGCCGATCGACGCCGCAAGATTGGGCGTGAGGAACTGCAACTGGCCGGCGACCAGATCGATCAGTGCCGGGCCTTCGCCCTTGTAGGGCACGTGCACCGCATCGATGCCCGCCACGTACATAAAATTCTCGCCCGACAGATGGGTCTGCGTGCCAAAACCGGCCGAGCCGAAAGTCAGTGTCTTGGGTTTCGCTTTCGCGAGGGCGATGAAATCCTTCACCGTCTTCGGCGCGAAGCTCGGGTTCACTGCAATGATTTGCGGGCCGCTTGCGGCGCCGGTAATCGCCACCAGATCCTTTTCCGGATTGAAGGGCATTCTCTTGTACATGTGCTGATTGGCGGTGACGATGGAACCCGAAGTCATGAACAAGGTATAGCCGTCGGCATTGGCTTTCGCTGCAAGCTCGCCGCCGATGTTGCCGCCGGCGCCGCCGCGGTTATCCACCACCACGGTCTGCCCCCAGGTCTCGTTCAGTTTTTGCGCGATGATGCGCGTCACGATATCGGTGGCGCCGCCCGGCGCGAACGGCACGATGACGCGCACCGGACGTTCGGGAAAGACCTGCCTTGAGCCTGTCGCAGCGGTCTGCGCATACGCCGCCGTTGTCATCAGCATTGCTGTTCCGACTGCACCGGAATAATGTAAACACTTGTTATTAAACATAATTAAACCAATTTCTCATGGTGTAGAAAAGCCCAAGCTACGTTACAACCCCAGCGCATCGGCGGCAAGTTTGCGCAACTCGCGGCGTAACTTGTCGCGCGTTGCACTATACGCCGGCCGTTTCACGACGTTGTTGATTTCGTAGGGGTCGCGGTCGAGATCGTAAAGTTCGTCGAGTTCGCCGTTGCGCGCGCGATTCACCCATTTGATGTATTTGTGGCGGTCGGTGCGCACCGCTTTATAGGTCATGCCGACCAGCCACGGATACGCGTTCTCCGCCCAATATTCAATCAGCACCGATTTGCGCCAATTCGTTTTCTTGCCAGAGAACAGCGGCAGCAGCGAGCGGCCTTGAATATGCACACCGGGTTTGCCGCCGGCGATGTCGATCAGCGTTGGCGCGAGATCCTGCAGGATCACCAACTGCTTGCGCCGCGCACCGGCCTTGAGCAGTTTCGGATAACGAATGGTCAGCGGTGAGCGGATGCCCTCCTCGTAAGCGAAGCGCCGGTCGGGACCAATACCGTGTTCGCCGAAGAAAAATCCATTGTCGCCCATGAACAGGATGATGGTGTTGTCCAGCTGCCCGGTCTGCTGCAGCGCCTCGAGCAGCATCCCCACGCCTTCGTCCACCGACGCCATCATGCACGCGCGCAGGCGGATTTCCTCCTGCGTAAATGAATGCAGCGGATCGGTGATCGCCAGCGACTGCGGCAACTTGCGCAATTCCACTGCTTCGGTCCACACCGGTTTGTGCTTGAGAAATTCTTCCGGGCTCTGCATATTGGGTTTCTTCGGGAACACACAACCGCGATACAGATCCTGGTGCCGTTTCGCCACGCGGTAGCCGTCCATGCGCACCGTACCGTCCGCCGCCTGCTCCGCATCGGGATGAACTGCCTTGTGCGCGAACCACAGCGACCACGGTTTGTCGTGCTTTTGCTTCACAAAATCCACCGCCATGCTGTTCATGATGTCGGTGATGTAGCCGCTGTGCTGCACGTATTTGCCTTGCTCGTTCAGCAACGGATCGTTAAGCCGGCCGTGGCCGTCATACGCCACCCAATAGTCGTAGCCGGGACGCGGCTTGCCGTCGTTGCCCATATGCCACTTGCCGATGTGCGCGGTCTGGTAGCCGAGGCGTTGCAGCTCAAGGTGATAGTTCGGTATGCGATGACTCGCCGCATCGCGCGCAACATTGTCGATGATGCCGTGGCGGCTGGCGTATTGCCCGGTGAGTATCGATGCGCGGTTGGGCGAACAAATCGGCGTGGTGTGAAACGCACGCTCGAACAACGCACCTTCGTGCGCGATGCGATCGATGTGCGGTGTCTTCATATAGGGATGGCCCCCTGCGCCAAACTCGTCGTAACGCAGATCGTCAACCAAAATCAACAGTATGTTTGGTTTTTTGCCTGGCTTACGTGCCATGTTCACCCCATATTGAGCAGAAACAGCAATCCTACCGCCACACTCACGCCCGCCGCTGTCGCCAGCAACGTTTTGTGCCACGCATTTACGTTACGCGGCAACACCATGAATTCCAGCATCAGCAGCCGCACACCACCCGCCATGTGCGCCGCCAGCAGCAACACCAATACGGCTTCGGCGCACTTCACCAGCGGCTGATCGCTCCAGCGCAGAAAGCTTTCCAACTTCGCCTCCCCGTGCAGCGCATTGCCAAGCGCCCAGAAATGCAACGGCAAAAACAAGGTCAACGCCACACCGGAAATGCGATGCACCAGAAACGCCCAGTACGCCGCGTGATTGCGTGAGCGGTAATCGTTTTTGATCATCACCCGCTCGTCGTTGGCTCGCACAAATGTAGCCAAAACCCCATATGTCTTCCCGTCATTCCAGCGAACGCTGAAATCCAGGTTGTAACCCGGTCCGAAGGACCTGAAATACGATGCTTCGCATTATTGAACGCACTGGATTCCGGCGTTCGCCGGAATGACGGTGTTGGTTGTGCGCCCGTGACTGGCACGCCTGCAATTGTTTTCATGTTGTTACGACACCACCGCCCACACCGCACGCAAACCCCACATTGCCAGCGTCAGGGCCAGCACGAACATCAATGTATCGACACCACGTCCGCGCCAGCCGAACTCGGCGCAGATGTTACGCACGCCTATCGGCGCATGCACCGCGACCGCAGCCACAAACAAGGCATAGAAGCCGCCCCACACCACGCTGCCGCGCGTGCGTCCGAGAATTTCCGCCGCCGATAAACCGTTGCGCACGGCGTAAATAATGGTGGCCAGATGCACTACTACGCATAACGCCAGCACCATCGCGCTGATGCGCTGCGCGCCCCACAGCAGGACCTGCGAACGCGCGTTCACAACTCCCCTTTCAGCGTCGCACTCAACACCGCTCGCTTCAGCCCCGCAATACCGGCTGTCGGCGAAATGCCTTTGGGGCAACGCTCGGTGCAGTTCATGTGCGTGTGGCAAGCGTGGCAACCCGCGTCGCCGGCAACTGCGGCCAGCCGCTCTTTTTGCGCCACATCGCGCACATCGTTCAACAGCGTCCACGCACGGCTTAACGCAGCGGGGCCCAGGTAATCGGGCTTCCACGTCACCACTTCGCACGCGCTGTAGCACACGCCACAGCCGATGCATTCAATCGCCGCATCCACCGCTTTGCGTTGTTTTGACTCCGGTTTCACCTGTGCAAAATCATCTCTGCGCGTCTTGCTGCCGGTGAATTGCCCGCGCGCTTTCGCCCACTTGTCGAAAAATTCCGTCATGTCAGTGACGACATCCTTGATCACCGGCAGGTTGCGTAGCGGCGCAATCTCCAGACGATCGTCATGCGCAACCTTCGCCACATGCGTACGGCAGGTCCAGCGCGACACGCCATTCACCGACATCGCGCACGAGCCGCACACTCCCACGCGGCAGGCAAAGCGATAAGCGAGCGACGGATCGAGCCGGCGCTGCACATACGTCACCACGTCGAGCACGGTCTGGCTTTCGAGGCGCGGCACTTCGTATTCCTGAAACTCGCCGGTTTCGACGCCACGCCAGATTCTCACCTGTAGCGTACTCATGACGCATGAGCCCAAAATACTTCACCGCAGAGGCGCAGAAGCGCAGAGAACCCCCGCAGAGAAAAGCAGTTCTCTGCGTTTCCTTTGCGCCTCTGCGCCTCTGCGGTGAAGCTTTTCAATGCGCCTCACCGGGCATCGCAGCCGCGCGCGACACCGTGGGCGCGGGCATGCGTTCGATCATCACATTGACGCAGGAGGGCAGCTTCGATTTCACCGCGCGCGCAAGCGCCGGCGCAAGATCAGCAGCGCTGGTAACGCGCTCGCCATGTCCGCCCAATGCAATAACCGCCTTTTCATAGGCAACCCCCGGCAGCAACTCGCAACCCACCGTGCGATCCTTGCCATAGCTGCGCAACTGAATCTGGTATTCCGCGTTCCAGCAGGAATCGTTGCCTACCACGGCGACAAACGGCAACTGATGCCGCAGCGCCGTATCAAACTCAGCCATGTGAAACCCGAACGTGCCATCACCCAGCACCGCAACTACTGTGGCATGGGGACGCGCCACGCGCGCGGCCATCGCAAACGGTATCGCGCTGCCGATCGAGCCCGCCGGGCCGTTGATGATGCGGGTCGGGGCACTCATGCACGCCTGTGCCCATTGGCCGAATTCGCCGCCATCCACCACCAGTATCGGATCGTCGGCGTCATCGAGTATTTTTTGTACGGCGCGGCCGATTTCCAGTGCATGCACGGTAGCAGCTTGCGCGGAAGCCGCGGTCTTCCACGCAGCGGGACGATAGGCCACGGCATCCGTCACTGCCTGCATCCAGCCATTGGCTTTTAGTGGGTTATGTTCGACGTTGCCGCTCAGCGCCTGCATCGCTGCCGCTACGTCCGCCACGGCACTCAAAACCACACGCGCCTTATCCAAAATCGCAATGCTGCGCCTTAGTGCAACGATGTCGGGATCGATGACCACGAATTTGCAGTGCGTGCTCACCGCAGGCGCCTGACCGAAACGCAGGGTGTAATCGGGTTGCTTACCGATCAGCACAATCAGGTCGGCCTCGCTCAGCACATCACCGAACGCGCCAAGGCAGGGGTCTGCAATGCCGCGCGGACTTTCCATGCTCACCACCGGCGAGCCCGTCGCGCGCGCAAGCTGATCGCGCAGATGCTGCCCGCGGCTGCTTGCCAGCATGGGCCCGGTGATAATCAACGGCTTTTGCGCTTTGTGGATGAGCGCCAACACCGTCTCGGCCGTGGTTACGCGCAGCGCTTGAGTGAACCCCTGGCCGTCATCCGGCGCGCACGCGCGCGGGCTGGCCACCGTTTGCTCCAGCACATCAAACGGCAAACTCAAATGCACCGGCCCCGGACGCCCGCTGCGCGCTATGCGTATGGCGCGCACGATGTCGTCACCCAAGGTGTGCGCGCTGCGTGCAGTGAAAGAGGCTTTGGTTACGGGCGCAGCCAAATCGGCCTGTGCCATTTCCTGAAATGCGCCGCGCCCCAGTTGATTCAGCGGCGCGTGCCCGGAGAGCATCACCAGCGGCGATTCTGAAGCCAGCGCGGTATACAGCGCGCCGATGCCATTGGCGTGCCCCGGCCCGCCGGTGAGTAGAGCAATGCCCGGTTCACCGGTGAGCCGCCCCCATGCATCCGCCATGTGTACGGCGGCGCCTTCGTGGCGCACGTGGGTTATGCTAAGCCCTGCATCAATCGCCGCGTCGTACAGCGGCATGATTTGATTGCCGGACAGTGAAAACAACTGCCGCGCACCCGCGCGCGCCAAGGCACGCGCGAGTATGTCCGCGCCGCGGTTAGGTGTAACCGCCACGGCAGGTCCCGGGCTACGCGCTTTCGTACAAGCGGGTCATTACGAATTCGTTATGGCCCAGCGCTTCGGCAGCCGTGAGGCGGCCGTTACAGGTGCGCAGCATCACGTCGAGCAATTCGTTGCCGGTTTGATCGAGATTCTTTTCGCGCTGCAACAGACCCGTGCAATCGTAGTCGACGTGTTCCGACATGGTGCGCACGGTGCGCGGATTGGCGCACAGTTTGATCACCGGAAGAATCGGATTGCCGATCACGTTGCCCTGCCCCGTGGGAAACAGATGCACCACGTAACCCGAAGCGGCACACAGCGTCACCATTTCTGCCGCCGCCGAAGACGAATCCATGAACCACAGGCCCGGGCCGGTCGGCATCTCGGCTTTGTCGAGAATACCAATCACCTTGCATTTCTTGCCGATTTTCTGGATATTGCCCAGCGCTTTTTCTTCGATGGTGGTGAGGCCGCCCGCAATGTTGCCCTTGGTCGGTTGCGAGTCCGACAGATCACTGGTCTTGTGGCGTTCGATCACTGCCTGATAGCGGTCGAACATTTTCATGAATCCGGCGCGCACTTCCGGCGTCGCGCAACGATCCGCCACGATGTGCTCGCCGCCGGTAATCTCGGTGGTTTCACCAAAACACAGGGTGACGCCCAGCGGATCGAGTTTGTCGAACGCGCTGCCGACGGTCGGATTGGAACCGCAGCCGGAAGTGGTATCGGATTCGCCGCACTTGGTAGACACCCACAGATCGCTGATCGGGCATTCCACACGCTGCTGCTCCGAGGCCCACTGCAGGTATTCTTTTGCCACTTTGGAGGCGCGCAGTATGGTGTCGTGATCGCCGTGCAATTCAATGCCAAAGCCGGTGACCGGCTTGCCGGTCTTGGCGATGGCCTGGACGATGCGATTGGTCCACTCCTCTTCAATGCCGATCACCACCACGGCAGCGACATTGGGATTGCAGCCCGCGCCGATCAGCGTGCGGAAATGCAGTTCGAGGTCGGCGCCGAACTGCAGGCGTCCATACGGATGAATAATCGGAACGGCGCCCTTGATATTGTGCGCGACGGCCACGCACGCAGTATTCGACAAATCATCCAGCGGCAGAATGATGACGTGGTTGCGCACGCCGACGCGGCCATTCTCGCGGCGATAACCCATGAAGGTGGTTTTGCTGTTAATCATTTTTTCCTCGTGAAGAGTCAAGGGAACACTTGAAGCGAAGCAGAACGGGTGAAAAGTGAAGGGTGAAACCCGTCACATCACCATTTTTTCGTCTTGATGTTGTGTACGTGCGCGTGCTCGCCCACCTTGATATCGGCCACCGCCTTGCCGATGTCGAAACCATACTTGATGATGGTGTCGCCGTTTTTGATGCCGCTGGTCGCTACCTTGTGGCCGATGGGAATATCATTGATCGCCTTGACCTTGATGGTCGAGTCGTCCTCCATCACCCAACCCACCAACTCCTGCCCGGCCTTGATGCCTTCAACCACGGCCACGCCCACGCTGTCTTTCTTGTCATGAACCAGTATGTGAATCATGTTTGCTCCTGAACTATCGTGAAAATCCTGGGGAAGCTGGATTCTATCCAAAAAAAAGGCGGCTTATGTAAATAAGCCGCCTTTTTCAATAAACCCGGACTTGCGTGACTATTTTGCGCCTATTTGGCGGCCTCGGCCGGCGCTTCCGGCAGCATTTCCGGCACGGCCGCGGCTGAACCGCGAACCGCCAGCTTTTCCTTGATGCGCGCAGCTTTGCCGGTGAGGTTACGCAGGTAGTAGAGCTTGGAGCGGCCCACATCGCCACGGCGCTTGACCTCGATGCTGGCGATCAGCGGCGAGTAGGTCTGGAACGTACGCTCCACACCCTCGCCCGAGGAGATTTTACGCACGATGAAATTTGAATTCAGTCCGCGATTGCGCCTGGAAATTACCACGCCTTCGTAGGCCTGCACACGTTTGCGTTCGCCTTCGACCACTTTGACGCTGACCACCACGGTATCGCCAGCGGAAAAATCCGGGATTTTTTTGCCCAGACGCGCGATTTCTTCATTTTCGAGTTCATCTAACAAGTTCATTTTGCTGCTCCTTGTGCCCTTGTGCTATGGGTTGCTTCTTCTGCTAAATAGGCTTCGAGTAGTGCACTTTCATCCACACTCATTCCGCGTGCCGCCAGTAAATCCGGCCGCCGTTGCTGCGTTCTGCCCAGTGACTGCTGCAGGCGCCAGCGGGTAATGTCCGCATGGTTGCCCGACATCAACACCGGCGGCACACCTTCGCCTTCAAATACCTCAGGCCGCGTGTAGTGCGGGCAATCCAGCAGCCCGCGCACAAACGAATCCTGTTCCGCCGACTGCGCATCGCCCAACACGCCGGGCAACTGCCTTATCACCGCGTCCATCAAAGCCATCGCCGCCAACTCACCACCCGACATCACGAAATCGCCTATCGAGATTTCGTCGTCGAACTGGCGCGCAATCAAGCGTTCATCCACACCTTCGTAGCGCCCCGCCAGCAGCACTATGCCCTGCTCTGCCGCCAGCGACATCACCAACTGGTGCGTCAACAATCGTCCCTGCGGCGACAGGTAAATCACCCGCGGCTTGCGCACGCCGGCGCTGATCTGCCGCTGCCGCGCCGCACACACCGCCTTTTCCAGCGGATCAATCATCATCACCATGCCGGGGCCGCCGCCGTAAGGCCGGTCGTCCACCGTGCGATGGCTATTGGTGGCGAAATCACGCGGATTCCACGGCAAAAACTGGTACGCCCGCCGGTCGCGCGCCCTCCCAATAATGCCCGACTCGGTAAGCGCGTCGAACATTTTCGGAAACAGCGTAACTACGTCAAATTGCAGCATAGGCAGTTACGGTTAAAAATCCGCACCCCAGTCGACTTCGATCAAACCAGCTGCAATATCCACACGCTTGATTACACTGGCGATGAACGGAATCAATCGTTCTTCTTTTCCGTTCCCGGCGCCTTCAACCGCACTTTGTTGCACAACCATCACTGCATTGGCGCCGGTTTCCAGCATCGAGGTTACGACGCCAAAATCCAGCCCTTCGGTATTCTTGACTTTGAGCCCCAGCAAATCGGCCCAGTAATACTCACCTTTCTCAGCCGGCGGAAAGGCTACCCGTGGTATCGCCACGGTCTGGCCTTTGAAACTGGCCGCCCTATCGCGATCATCACATCCGGCTAACTTTGCCACCACATCAACGCCCTGCACCTGCGCTTGAACAACCGCCACTTCGCGCCAGCCTTCAGCGCCTTCGGTATTTCTGAGCCACCATATCGGGTACTGTGCCAGGCCATTTACGCCACTGGCAGCCCCACCAGAACTACTATACGACTGAACCCTCACCCAGCCCTTGATCCCAAACGGCGCACTGATGCGCCCCATTTCCACCAATTTATCAGGCAGCGGCAGGCTCACTGGCGGCGGCGGGCACAGCGCCGACAACTTTGGCAAATTGCTTGGCAAGACGGGTCACGGTATCGGAAGGTTGCGCACCCACCGACTTCCAGTGCGTCAGACGCGCGCGGTCAAGCCGAAACGTTTCGTGGCCTGCGGGCGCCTTGGGATCGTAAAATCCGATACGCTCAATGAATCGACCATCACGGGCGCGGCGGGAATCCGCGACCACAACGTTGTAAAAAGGACGCTTTTTGGCGCCACCGCGTGCTAAACGAATCACTACCATGAGGGTTTTATCCTTACTTATGCGTGGATCGCACACTGCGAAACGCCAACAAGAGAAGCGCAGTTCGGGCGAAAATCGAAAGGGCGTGAGTGTACGACACTTTGCGACTTAGACGCAATAAATGTAGCGACTTTCCTCAAGCGCGGCGGCGCAATGCACGGGCTTGCCCCCATTACCAAAAAAATAACATAACTAATTGTTTTTATTATCTTTATTCAATAACTGCACAGGATATTCAAGATGAATTCGCCCGCCACCAACGATTCCGCTCGTATCGCAAAAGCCACGCTTACCCGCTTTGGTGAAGCCATTAGCACACCCACCAGCCTGCCCGACGACGGCGCCGCCGAACTGCGGCGCATGGCCGAACACAGTTCGCATCGTAAATGGACGCCGCAAGCGGTCGATGCGGCGCTGCTCAAATTGTTGTTCGCGTGCGCGCTGTCAGCCCCCTCCAAATCGGATTTGCAACAGGCTGACATTATTCATGTCGCGGATCGCAGCAAAATCAAAGCCATCGCCGATGGCATCCCCGACATGCCATGGATCAATAATGCGCCGGTGTTTCTGGTGTTCTGCGGCAACAACCGGCGTATCCGCCAAATCGGCGCATGGCGCGGCAAACCGTTTGCGAATGAGCATCTCGATCACTTCATGAACGCCGCCGTGGATGCGGGCATAGTGTTGGCACAATTTATCCGCGCCGCCGAAGCAGCAGGTTTAGGCACTGTGCCGATCAGTGCGGTGCGCAATCATCCGCGTGAGACCAGCGATATTCTCGGCCTGCCCGATGCCGTGTTCCCGGTCGCCGGCCTGTGCGTGGGCTACCCGCTGGAGCACGGCCACGTCACCGCACGCCTGTCACTCGACATCACGGTGCATACCGATCGCTTTGACGAAACCAACCTCAAACAAAAAATCGATGCCTACGATCAGCGCCGCCATGCTTTATTTCCGTTGCGCAAACAGCGCCACAGCAACCGTTACCCCGATGCGCCGTTCAACGGTTGGTCGGAAGATAAAGCACGGCACTACTCGGTACCGGAGCGGTCTGACTTTGGCGCGTTTATCCGCGACCAGAAATTCAGCTTGAAGTAGCTACTTAACTATTCAGCCTAAACAGCCTTAGCGCTGGCGCCTGGACCTAACCCGCTCCAACGCTTCGAATACTCCCATGCCCGCGAGCATGGCAGCCGCAAAGATCAGACCCTTACCGTTAGCGGCGCCCGCCCCCACCAGCACCAGCGCCGGGCCCGGGCAAATACCCGCGAGCCCCCAGCCCACACCAAACAACACGCTGCCGATGACCAACCGGCGGTCGATGTGTGTCGCACCCGGCATCTGCATCGGCAAGCCCAGCCAGCTTGTTCGACGGCGACGGGCGAGTGTGAACGCCGCCAGCCCCACCACTATGGCGCCGGCCATCACCAGCGCCAGCGACGGATCCCACAGTCCGGCAAGATCGAGAAATCCCAGCACCTTCGCGGGGTTAGCCATACCCGATACCAGCAATCCCACGCCGAACACCAGACCCGCCACTAAAGCAAGCAACGCGTTCATAGAGTCCTCACACAGCGCCCAGGAGATGGCGTACCACAAACACGGTGAAAAATCCCGCCGCCATGAATACCAGAGTGGCAACCAGCGATCTCACGGAAAGGCGCGAAAGCCCGCACACGCCGTGACCGCTGGTGCAACCCGAGCCATAGCGCGTGCCCACACCCACCAGCAGGCCGGCCACGATGATGAGTGCGTCGCTGCTTTCAATACGACTCGCAGGCAACGCCGCAAACAGTTGGTACGCTGCGGGAGCACTCATCAAGCCGATCACAAATGCCAGCCGCCAGCTCACATCGCCCGCCTTCGGCCGCAGCAATCCGCCCACAATGCCGCTGATGCCGGCAATGCGTCCGTTGAACAACAGCAACAGGGCGGCCGCAAGGCCAACCAGCGCGCCACCGGCCGCAGCCGACGCAGGGGTGAATGCATTGAGGTCGAAGGTCATGAGCGTTACCGAAAAATTTGAATAGTTATTTGTTTAATCCGCTTTCAACCCCGCATCCTTCGCCACCTTGGTCCAGCGCGCGAGTTCCGCGCGATACATCGCGTTGAATTCAACATGCCCCGGCCCTGTCGGCTCCATGTCCTGCTGTTCGATACGCGGACGCAGTTCGGGGCTTTTGACGGCCTTCACGAACTCGGCGTTCACGCGCGCGAGCAGCGCCGGTGGCACGCCCGCAGGTGCAAACAAACCCTGCCATGTGGTCACCACGAATCCCGGCAGATCGCCTTCATCCAGCGTGCGTAGATCGGGCAGTGACGCAATGCGCTTTTTGCCGGTGACACCCAGCGCGCGCAAGCGCCCGTCGCGCACATGCGGCACGGCCGTCAACACCGCGCCCATCAAAAACTGTGTGCGCCCGGCAATCATGTCCACCAGCGACGGCGCCGTGCCTTTGTAGGGTATGTGCTGGGTGGTAATACCCACGCGCTGCGAGAACATCACCGCCGCCAGATGGGTGCTGGTACCGGTGCCCGACGACGCAAAATTAAGTTGCCCCGGCCGTGCTTTGGCGTAGGCGATGAATTCCGGCACGTTCTTGATCGGCAGCGCCGGATGCGTGACAAATATCAGGCAGCCCGCGCCGATTTCGGTCACCGGTGTCACGTCCTTCAGCGGATCATACGGCAGCCTGGAATAAAGTCCCGGCGACACCGCTATCGCATTGCTCGAATACAACAGCGTGTGGCCGTCTCCCGCCGCGCGCGTGAGGATTTCCACCGCGATGTTGCCCGCGGCGCCGGGGCGGTTGTCCACCACCACCTGCTGGCCGGTCTGCTGCGCCACTTTTTCGCTGACGATGCGCGCCACCACGTCGGTCGGCCCGCCGGGCGGAAAGCCTACCAGCATGCGTATCGGCTTGGTGGGCCAATTCTGCGCGTGGCACGCGGCACTGGCCGCCACGCAAAGCATAGCGGTTACGAAAACACCAAACGTCGGTCGCAAAATCACGTGGAATCTCTCCGGGGCTTTTAAAGTATCCGCCCATTATTCACCAATTGAACTCTGGCGTCATGTCACACGCAAGGATTTGTGAGTTTCGCCATTTCGAGTTAAATTGACCGTGGTTTTAAAAAAGGGGAATCACACATGAGCACCAAAGGCAAAGCCTACATCGTAGGCGCTTACGAGCATCCGCTGCGAAAAGCGCCCGATCATTCCGTCGCCCAGTTGCACGCCGAAGTTGCAAAAGGCGCGCTCGAAGACGCGGGACTCACCAAAAACGACATCGACGGCTACTTCTGCGCCGGTGATGCGCCGGGCGGCAACGTCTGGAGCATGGCGAACTACATGAACCTGAAGTTGCGGCACATCGACTCCACCGACATGGGCGGCACCTCGTATCTGTTGCATGTTGCGCATGCGGCGCAAGCCATTGCCTTGGGCAAATGCAACGTGGCGCTGGTGACACTCGCCGGGCGCCCCAACTCGGAAGGCAGCTCCGGCACGCAAGTGCGTGATCGCGGCGCGAACATGCCCGATGGTCCGTTTGAAGCGCCCTACAGCCCGGTAACCGTCAATTTGTATGCGATGTGCGCCATGCGCCACATGTACGAATTCGGCACCACCAGCGAACAACTCGCGTGGGTGAAAGTTGCGGCTTCACATCACGCGCAGCACAACCCGAACGCCATGCTGCGCAATGTGGTCACGGTCGAGGAAGTGCTGGCCTCGCCGATGATTTCCGACCCGCTGCATCGCCTCGATTGCTGCGTGGTGAGCGACGGCGCCGGTGCGGTAATCGTGTGCAAGCCGGAAATCGCCAAAAGCCTCAAGCGGCCGCTGGTCAAGCTGATAGGCGCAGGCGAGGCCATGAAAGGCCAGATGGGCGGCAAGGTTGACCTGACCTACTCCGGCGCCGCATGGAGCGGCCCGCGTGCGTTTGAAGAAGCCGGCGTCACGCCCGGCGACATCAAATACGCGTCGATCTATGACAGCTTCACCATCACCGTGGTGATGCAGCTTGAAGACCTGGGCTTCTGCAAAAAAGGCGATGGCGGCAAATTTGTTGCCAACGGCAACCTGATTTCCGGCAGCGGCAAACTGCCGTTCAACACCGACGGCGGCGGCCTGTGCAACAACCACCCGGCCAACCGTGGCGGCATGACCAAAATCCTCGAAGCAGTGCGCCAGTTGCGCGGCGAAGCACATCCCGCGGTGCAGGTGAAAAACTGCAACCTCGCACTCGCGCACGGCACCGGCGGCGCACTCGGCCACCGGCATGGCAGCGGCACCTTGATTATGGAAAGGGAATAACAAAATGGCCACCCCAGCACAAGACAGAAAACTGCGCGACCCGACGTTAAACCCCGGCGACAAGCCCTACTTCGACGCCTGCGCCGAAGGCAAGTTGTTGGTCAAAAAGTGCGGCGCTTGCGGCGAACTGCACCATTACCCGCGCGTGCTGTGCCCGTTTTGCTTCAGCGACAAAGTTGAGTGGCTGCAAACCAAAGGCAGCGGCGTGATCTACGCCTACAGCGTCACCCGCCGTGGCGGCCCGGTGCCCTATTGCATCGCCTACGTCACACTCGACGAAGGCCCCAAGATGATGACCAACATCGTCGATTGCGATCTGGATGCGGTCAAGATTGGACAAAAGGTGAAAGTGGTGTTCAAGAAAACCGAGGGCGGGTTTTCGGTGCCAATGTTTACGCCGGCGTAGACTTTAAAATCTCCCTCATCCCAACCCTTCTCCCGGCGGGAGAAGGGCTTTTCATCCCTCTCACCGGGGAGAGCGAAGCGAGGGGGGCGGAGCCGACCGAGGGTGAGGGAAAGAAGTACCGCAGCCACTGGCACCGCACCCCGCCACTCGAAGCACCCGACCCATCATGATGCCCAAACAAGCCGTGCTCGAAGCCATGCGCAACGACATCGGGCTGGACTCCGGGCCCGGCGAGTGGTTCGTGGTCACGCAAAAACTGATCGATGATTTCGTGGCGCTCAGCGGCGAAACCGGCTGGATACACACCGACGTCGAGCGCGCCAAACAATCTCAATTTGGAAACACCATCGCGCCGGGCAATATGGGCATCGCGCTGATGCCGCGGCTGAGCCGCGCGATCTCCCCTTACAGCCGTTACCCGCGCAAGTATTCGTTGAATCAGGGCTGGGATCGCATCCGCTTTTTGTCGCCGCTGCGCACCGACTCACGTATCCGCGCGCGCTCGAAACTGCTCGCCATTGAAGAGCGGCCCGATGGTTCCCTGCGGGTTGAAGTCGAATTTTGCATCGAAGTTGAAAACAGCGACAAACCGTGGGTAACCGGCGTGAAGGTGGGGCGGTTCTTTTTTGAATAGCGGAGCCCTCAGCAAAGTTGCGACGGTCGCAATGCTGCTGGGCGTGCCTGCCGTTACGCGTGCGCAAATCGAACCTTATCCGAGCAAACCCATCCGCGTGCTCGTGCCCTCGCCACCGGGCGGCAGCAACGACGGCGTGGCGCGCATCGTTTCCGCCAGCTTGAATCAGAGTCTGGGGCGGCCCATCGTCATCGACAACCGTGCGGGCGGCGGCGTGATCGCATCCGAACTGGTAGCGCATGCGCGCGCCGACGGCTACACCCTGTTGTTTGCCTTTGCTGCATTCACCATCACGCCGTTCCTGCATATCAAGCCGCCCTACGATGTGTTGAAGGACTTCGCACCGATCAGCGAAATCGCGGAGCAACCGCTATTCCTCGTTGTCCATCCCGGTGTGGCGGCGAATACGATCAAGGAATTGGTCGCGCTGTCGAAATCGAAGCCCGGCGGCCTCATGGCGGGATTCACGCAGCCCGGCAGCTCGACGCATCTGGCGGCCGAGATTTTCAAGTTAAAAACCGACACCACTAAAAGCATCACTTCGGTAAGCTACAAAGGCGGCGCGTCCGCGCAGATGGCGCTGTTGTCAGGCGAAGTGCAGGTCTCATTTTTGACTGCAACCGCGACATTGCCGCAAGTCAAAACCGGCAGGATCAAGGTCATCGCCACCTCGGCCGCGAAGCGCGTGCACTACCTGCCCGACGTTCCCACCTTCGACGAAGCGGGCGTGACCGGTATGGAAGCGTCGCCGTGGCAGGGGTTGCTCGCGCCCGCCGCCACGCCGCGCGCCATCATCACTTTATTGCATGCAGAGATCGTGAAGCTGCTTAAACGGCCCGAAAACGTGGAGCGCCTTGCCGCACTGGGTGCCGACCCCGTCGGCAGTTCGCCGGCGGAGTTCCGGGCGAAACTGGAGCGGGAGCTGAAAGCGTTCGGGAAAATGATTCCTGCGCTGGGGCTGAAACCGCAGTGACGATACGGGCCCGGCACGCCGACAAGGGGCAACGCATTATCAACGGTTTCCCGAATCCATTGGCACTATTTTAAGCATCGGTAGAAGTTGTAGGTTGGGGTGACGAAGGAACCCCAACACCAAATGATATCGACCACGCGCTATTCGGAAAGAAATGTGCGCGGTTTTTTCCGTGTATTCTGTGGTTAAGCGGTTGTTGGGGTTCGCAGGCTCACCCCAACCTACAACTGCTTACAAAACCCCATTGTTTTCTGATCCTGAATGGACCAACAACTGCAATGACCCCAACCCAAACCTACGACATCGGCAAACCCTACACCGTCATCGCGCATCACGCGAATCACCAGTCGCACAACCGCATGCACCAGGACGGCCTGCCGCAAAAACTCGGCTTTCGCGGCCCCTTTGTGCTGGGTGTGGCGAACTACGGCAACATGACGCGCGCGCTGGTATCGCAATTGGGCGCAGCGTGGTTGAGCCGCGCTGTCATCGAAGCCAAATTTATCAAGCCCGTGTGCGAAGGCGATCACCTGCGCATCGAAACCTTGCCGGTTGCCAACCGCGAGGCAGAGCAGGCGTACGAGGTCACGGCCTACAACGAAACCGCAGGCGGCGAAATTTGCGCGCGCCTGCTGAGCGCGGCGCCCAGCGCTTTTCCCGCAGTGGATGCCGCCGCCGCGACCCGGCCCAACGAATGGGAAGGCCCGGTCACGCAGCGCCGCACCTGGGACAACATCATCGTGGGTCAGGCGTATCGTTCGCTGAGTCTCACGCTCACCGCGCAGGACAACGCTTACTGGAAAGGCGTGCTCGAAGATGATGTGCCGATATATGCGCAAGGCGAATGCCCGCCGCTGCATCCTGCGCATGTGTTGCGGCTGGTGCAGCTCGGCTACAACAATCAGTTCATCGGCGACAACGCCGTGCACAGCTCGACCAAAGCGGTGATCCGCAAAATGCTGCGCGTGGGCGATCCCGTGCACATCCTGACATTGCCCATAGCCAAGTGGGAGAAAAAACAAAACCACTGGCTCACCATCTATTGCGCCGTGCGCTCGAACGATGAAGTCTGCGCCGAGATTTACCACACGCAAATCATCAAACTGCGCGGCGCGGAAACGGTGGCGGCGGGTACCGCGTAGCATCGATGAGGTGCTCTTGCACTACTCGATGCCACGGAAATATTATTTAAAAACAATGAGTTATGCAGTTTATTTGATCCTGACATGCGCAACACAGATTGCAATTACCGGATTCGGCGACCCACTCCGCCGTCATTCCAGCGCAAGCTGGAATGACGGGGTAGGCATATGACGCGCACAAAATCGGGATGAGCCGTTTAATCATTTACCTATAACGACGCACCCACGCGAAAAAACATCCGATGCCCCGCATTGATTTCACCCGCATGTTCAATCCGCGCGGCATTGCCATCGTTGGCGCCAACAACGATCTGTCACGGCCCGGACGACAAACACTGCTCGCACTCGACCGGCACGGCTATCAAGGCGGCATCTATCCGGTCAACCCGAACTACGAGGAAATCGCCGGCAAAAAATGCTTGCGCTCGATTGCTGACATCGACGGGCCGGTCGATGTTGCCGTGATAGTGCTGCAGGCAAAGTATGTGCCTGATGTCATCACGCAATGCAGCCAGAAAGGCATTGGCTTTGCCGTGGTAGTCGGCGGCGGCTTTCGTGAAGTCGGCCCCGAAGGCGCGGCACTCGAACGCCAGATGCTCGAAGCCGCGCGCGCAGGCGGCGTGCGCATCATCGGCCCGAACTGTCTGGGTTACAAAAACGTGCATGACCATGTGTTCGCCGGCTTCGGCAGCATAACGCGCCCGCCCGATCTCACACCGGGGCCGGTGTCCGCCATTATCCAGAGCGGCGGCTACGGCAACAGCATGGTCATTCAGTGCGGCTATGCCGGCGTGGGCTTTCGCTATCTGGTGGCGAGCGGCGCCGAGTGCGACATCAAGGCCACCGAGTTGATCGATGCTTTTGTGGATGATCCCGGCACCAAGGTCGTCCTCGCCTACCTCGAAGGCGTGCACGATGGCCGCGCCTTCATGGCCGCTGCACGGCGCGCGCTCGCCGCCGGCAAGCCCCTGGTCGTGATCAAAGCCGGCAACACGCGCCAGGGTAAACGCGCCGCCGCCTCGCACACCGCGTTCCTGACGGGCTCCTACGATGTGTATCGCGCCGCGTGCAGACAGTGTGGCGTAGTCGAAGCCCGCGATATCGGCGACGCGGTGGATATTCTGCAAACGCTGGTTGGCGGGCGACTCGCACGCGGACGCAATGTGGCCGTGATGAGCGGCTCCGGCGGATCGCTGGTGAGTTTTTCGGATGCCGCCGACGATCACGGGCTGACACTCGCGCTGCTCACCGAAGCCACCCGCGCGATACTGCGCGAGCACGTGCCCAGCATCGGCTCGGTGGAAAACCCCATCGACCTCACCGCCGGCTTTCAGAAAAAAGAAAACATGCCACGGTTTACCGAGTGCATCGAAGCCGTGCTTGCCGATCCGGGTATCGATCAGGTGGGTGTGTTTCTCGCCACCGGCGGCGGCGACACCCTGGTGCAGTCCGCCACCGCCACACTCGCCGCGCGCAACCCCGGCAACAAGCCGGTGTTTGTGTTCTCCGCGCTGCCGCCTGAAATGACGGTCGAGGGACGCGGGTTATTTCGCAACGCGGGCATACCCACCATGGGCACGCCCCGCCGTGTGGCAGCCGCAATGGACAAACTCGCCGATTACAGCCGCGCACGTGCACAGTCGGCGCGGCTCACCACCGAGTACCTGCCCGCGAGCCGCAAGCTGCCCGCGTTACCCGCAGGCAGCGGCACACTGGACGAACATGCCTCCAAACAGATACTGCGCGAGTTTGGTCTCAGCGTGACGCGCGACGTATTGCTGGACGCAAAGGTTGCCACGAAGTATTTACCGGACGGACTGAAGTATCCGGTAGCGGTAAAGATTGTCTCGCGCGACATCGCGCACAAGTCAGACATCGGCGGCGTAAAGCTGGGCATCGCCGACAATGCCCAACTCGAATGCGCTGTCGCGGAAGTCGTCGCCAATGCGAAAAAGGAGGTGCCTTCGGCGGCGATTGTGGGAGTGCTCGTATCTGAAATGGTCAGCGACGGCCTTGAGACGATTATCGGCGTGCTGAATGATCCCGTGTTTGGGCCGATCGTGGTGTTCGGCCTGGGGGGTGTGCTGGCGGAAACGCTGCGCGATACAACTTACCGCGTTGCGCCGTTTGACGCCGAAACAGCCCGCGAGATGATCGGCGAGCTCAGAGCATCGCCGGTTTTTGCCGGCGTGCGCGGGCGGGCGCCGCGCGATGTGGATGCGCTATCGCAAATGCTTGCTACGGTTTCCGAATTCGCGTGGCTGCTGCGCGATCGGATGGCGGAAATGGATCTGAATCCTGTGCTGGTGCGGCCGGCGGGATCAGGCGTGGTTGTAGCGGACTCGTTGATTGTTCTCAAGACCCAGTAGGTGCCATTCGGCTCCGAAGCCAGGCTCGCGGCACGGCCGCCTCTTCTCAATGCTGCCGGACTTGTGAACCTACGGATTGCCCTTCTTGCTTTGATCTACAAGATGGCCGGTGTTTTCAGCGATGCGAAACATGACAAGAACTAATTCGCACCAGATGCGGGCCATAAGCACGTAGATAAAAACGACTATCGGAACGAGGACAAGAGACACAAGGCCTCCCCAAATACCCTTTACGAAGGCGGCAATAATCATGCCGAGACCGGCCAGCGTCGCCAAAACAATTATGACAATAAACAGTATTTTTATGATGCGGGTGGTGACAACTTCCGTGAATGAGAAGTCAAATAGACTCTCTAGAAAGCTTTTCGTTTCCATAGTGTTGCTCCCTTTGTAACATACGGTTTTTGGTTGAGGAAAATCAACTCTACGCTGGCACTCACTGGTTGTAAAGCGGACTGCCGGGGACAACGATAAGCTGCGCTACGCATTTACCCGAATACGCTCTCTCGTCTGATCACACTGCCAGGTCGTACCGCAACAGACACTGTGGCGAATCATGTAGTCCCCGGACATGCCAAGTCAAGCGCCCCTGCACTCAATCGATCTTCGTCCCCGAATCCTTGATGGCCTTGGCCCACTTGCCGATCTCGGCGACCAGGTGGCGTTTGAACTCATCGCGCGATTCGCTGGCCGCGACAAACGCGAGCTGATTGAAATGCTCTTTGATCTCCGGTCGCTTCAGCACCGCAATCAGTTCCCTGTCGATTTTGTCCAGCACCGCATCGGGCGTCCTCGCCGGCGCAAACACGCCGGACCAGCCGGCCACCTCGAACCCCGGATAGCCTGACTCGGCTATGGTCGGCAGTTGGGGCAGGAACGGCGAGCGCGCAGCACTCGACACTGCCAATCCGCGCAGCCTGCCGGATTTGACGTGCGGCAACACCGAGGTCATCGAATCGAACATCGCCGGCAGTTCGCCGCTCATCACCTGAATATTCGCATCGGCGCTCCCGCGGAACGCCACATTGTTGCCGAGCCGGATGCCCGCTGCACTCTGCAGCATTTCCGTGGTCAGGTGGTTGACCGTCCCGTTGCCGAAGGACGCATAGTTGAGCTGCCCCGGCCTCGCTTTTGCGATGGCAATAAATTCCTTCACCGATTTTGCCGGCAACGAGGGATGCACGACCAGCGTCTGCGTCACAATCACCAGCTTGGTGATCGGCGCGAAATCGCGCACCGGATCGTACGGCAGTTTCGCATACAGCCCCGGGTTGATGGCGAGAGCGCCGGTGCCGTTCATCATCAGCGTGTAGCCATCCGGCACGGCCTTCGCGGCAAGTTCGGTACCCAGGATCGCAGCAGCGCCCGGCCGGTTTTCGATGATCATCTGCTGCCCCCATGCCTCGGTGAGCTTTTGTCCGATGAGCCGGGCCAGTACATCGGTTTGCGTGCCCGCGCCGAACGGCACGATCATGCGTATCGGTTTGATGGGATAGCTCTGCGCAGCGGCAGGCCCGGCAGCAACAGTGCTGCACGCAAAAATTAGAGATGCCAGCGTAGATTTGATTGTCGTGCCCATGTCCGCCACCTTTCGATCAGAGTTTTCTGTGGGCTTGACGTGCGCAACCCGGATTGCACACACCAAATTTCGCGGCCCTCTTTACCCGTCATTCCAGCCCCCAATTAAAACATTCGGGGGCAGGCTCCAGCTGGAATCTCGTGTGTAAACACATGCGAAGCATCTGATTTTAGGCCCTTCGGGCGATGTAACAACCTGGGTTCCAGCGTGCGCTGGAACGACGAGATGGCTATAGCCTCACACGCTAGTCAAATGAACAAAAAAATTAATAAAAACAAACACTTATGTTACTTCTACTCTGCTATGATTTATGTATCCTCTGAATCAGCATCGGACTCAACATGACCGGCACCATACCCAAAGCCTACAGCAATGAAGCGTTTCTCAACAGCCGCGATGGGCGCGCGCTGCGCATACTCGCCGAGTACCTCGAGCCGAAAAGCCGCTTTGATCGTGAGCATGTCGACGACACCATCGTGTTCATGGGCTCGGCGCGCACACTGTCCGGCGAGCAAGCCGGGGCCGCGCTCAAGAAGACCGAGGCCGAGGGTGGCGACCTCACTGCCGCACAAATGGCACTAAAAATGTCCGTGTATTACGAGGCCGCGCACAACCTCGCGTTGCGCCTGACGCAATGGTCCAAGACGCTCGACAGCATCCAGAAACGCTTCGTGGTGTGTACCGGCGGCGGCCCCGGCATCATGGAGGCTGCGAACCGCGGCGCCTCCGCAGCGCGCGGCGTGAATGTGGGTCTCACCATCTCGCTGCCGATGGAGGAATTCGACAATCCCTACATCACACGCGGACTGGCGTTTCACTTCCATTATTTTTTCATGCGCAAATTCTGGTTCTACTACCTCGCCAAAGCCGTAATCGTGTTCCCCGGCGGCTTCGGCACGCTCGAAGAATTGTTTGAACTGCTCACGCTGGTGCAAACACGCAAGATGAAAAAGCCCATGCCCATTGTGCTGTTCGGCACGGATTACTGGAGCCAGGTCGTCGATTTCGACGCGCTGGTGCGCCACGGCATGATCAACGCCGCCGATGTGTCGCTGGTGCATCGCACGGATTCGGTGGATGACGCCTATGACTACATCGTCAAGCATCTCACCCGGGATGCTCTCACCATCCCGGGGCCGATGTTGTAGCGCGCTGAGATGTGCTCCGATGCGGGCACAAGCGCGCAACACCTGATGCCCGCGCGCCTGTTCCCGCCACTGGTCAGCTTAGCCGAGGTGCGATTCAAAGTGATGTGGAGGCACGAATAATTACGCAACTTCGCAGCTTAGCCCCCTCGCCCGCTCGGGCGGGACAAGGGCACACTTGCAGCGAAGCAGAGGGTTGGGGTGAGGGTAGGGCTGGTCGCAGAGCAAATTTGTGGTTCCCCTACCCTCACCCCCGCCCTCTGCTTCGCTGCAAGTGTGCCCTTGTCCCGCCCCAAGGCGGGCGAGGGAGTTTCTTTGATCCGACTAAATTATCTTGCTTCACATCATTTTGAATCGCACTCGCCTAGCCGCGCCCCACCCAGCCGCCATGCACCGGATGATGCGAGCAGATGAACTCGAGAAAGGCGGGCCGGCCTTTCGCGTTTTCAGCGAGCGCGCGTTTTAACGCGGGGATGACTTCCGACGGCTCGGTGACATCTTCGCCGTGCAATCCGACGGCGCGCGCCATCGCCGCCATGCAGGCGGTGCCGTGATCCGACACCTTCCAGGTGTGGGGATCGTGCCCGCCTCCCCAAAAACCAGGCCCGTATCCGGAATAGCCGCCGTTGTTGATGTGAATGATGGTGATGCCGATTTTGTAACGCGTCAGCGCCTCGAAGTTGCCCATCATGTAGCACACGCCCGCGTCACCAGTGATGCATACGCACTGCCGGTCGGGGTAGGCGAGTTTGGCGCCGATGGCGCCCGCCAGACTGAAGCCCAGCGTCGACACATTGCCCCAACCGAGGTGGCCGCGCGGGATCTGCGCTTCGTACACGGTGCTGGTTTGATCGCGCGTGTTGCCGGAGTCCGCAGTGACAAACGACGCTTTGGGGTCGAGTACCTTCATCAGGCCGCCGATGACGCGGTAGGGATTCATCGGCTTTTCATCCGACTCCATAAAGGGACGGAACTTGTCGAGGAACACCTGCTTGGCAGCGCGCACCTCTTCGACCACTGCCGCATTCTTGCGCGCGCCGCCGGCCTGCTTCGCAAACTCGTCGATCAGCGCGCGCAGCGTGAGCTTGGCATCGCCGATCACCGCGTGACGCGTCTCGTAACTGCGGTTGATGTCGAGCATGTCCACCGTGCACTGCACGATCACCTTCTTCTCCGGATCGGGAATCGCGTGACTGAAGCGGTTGGGAAACAGACTTGACCCTATCGAGAACAGGAGATCGCACTTGTTCAGAAAATGCGCGGCATGCGAGCCACGCACGCCCACCGACAGCGCATGATTCTCGGGAAACGTGCCCTTGGCCTTGAGCGTGGTGAGCACCGGCGCCTGCACCATTTCGGCAAACTGCAGCAACTCGGCAGTGGCATCGGCGTAGTAGACCCCTTCACCGACAAACAACAGCGGGTCCTTCGCCGCCAGCAATGCTTTGACCGCCGACTTGACGTCGTCCGGATCGGGGCCGGCGCGCCAGCCTTTCACCGGCACGTAAGGGTGTTGCGTTTCCTCGTATTCGCCGAGGTCGCGCGGGACAATCAGCAGTACCGGACCGGGCCGGCCCGAGCGCAGGTGCGTAAAGGCGCGGCGCATATAGTCCGGCACCAGTTCGGCGCGATCGATGGTGCCGACCCATTTGGTCACCGGCTTCAACGCCTCGGCCATGTTGTAATGCGTATGCCGGCTCGCGCCCTGACTCACGCCTTCGGTAATCACCAGCAGCGGAGAAGAATCTTCCCACGCCTGCGCGATGGCGCCATAGGCCATCTGGATGCCCGCCGCGTTGAGGTTGGCCATCACCGTGCATACGCCAATGCGCTTGCCGCAGGACACGCGCGAAAACGCGTCGGCAACCGCCACCGCGAAGCGTTCTTCACCCATCATCAGGATCGGCATGCCCTCCTCGCCGAGCGCGTTGTTCACGTGATTGGTGGGAAAGCAACTTACCCATGGAACGCCCTCAGCCTTCAGTATCCGTGCAATACCATTCGCCGCTTTGATTTTCATGACGTATCTCCCAGGAAGGTTGAGGACCCTAGCCGTCCACATGCAAGCCTACAATGGCAACAGTTTAGAAGAGAATCGGGAATTCAGCCAGTGAATACCCGATGTTAGATCGGCGGATTGAATAGCGATATAGTTCGCGCATAATCAAAGCATCCCCTATTTGCCGAACCTTGAAAGAAAAACCATGAGCAAGCCAGAACCGCTGTTCCCGCCCGCCGCCAACTGCCCTGAGTGCGGCAAGAAAATTCGCATCAAGTGGGCCTTGCCGCGCGAAGTGTCTGCGGGGCTCAGTGGACTGGGACGCATGAAATGCCTGCATTGCGGAGCCAACCACGTGCGTGCGGTCGGCCCGGAAGACGCCATTCAGGAGACATCCCGCATGTTCGCCCTGCAATACCATCAGGCCTGCGGCCATGATCATGGCCACGAGGGCCACGATCACAATCACGGCGTTGCCATCATTCCCGGCAGCGACACGTTTGCTTATATCAAACTGCCGGGCTAAAAAACCGTCGAGGTAGGCGCTGTTAGGCCGCCACAGGCGTAATTTCACGCTCGATGCGCTTGGAGTTTGCGCGCTCAGCAAGCCGTAAGTCATACGCCGCCTGCAAATTGAGCCACGAGCGCGCGTCGCCGCCAAAGTAGCGCGCGAGGCGCATGGCGGTGTCGGCAGTGACGCCACGCCGTTCGCGGACTACGTCATTGATCCGCGGCGCGGGAACATTCAGCGCCTTGGCGAGCGCATTCGCACTCAAGTTGAGCGGCACCAGGTAATCCTCGCGCAAAACTTCGCCGGGATGCACCGGCCGCATGCCGTTTTTGAACATCACATTTCTCCGTCAGTGATAATCTACAATTTCAACGTCTTCCGGTCCAGACGTTGTCCATCGAAAACACAGCCGATACTGATCGTTGATGCGCATGCTATGTTGGCCGGCGCGGTCGCCCCTCAATGCTTCCAGCCTGTTGCCCGGCGGAGCACGCAGAAATTCCAGCGTTTCCGCAGCATCAAGCTGCGCCAGCTTGCGTATCGCGACATTGGCAATACTCGAAAACCGTCTACTCTTACCTGACTCGAACAAAGCTTGTGTATCGGCACACCGGAAACTCTTGATCATGTTTTAAAGCATATAACGAGTAGCGTTAAACGTCAAATACAAACCGCATAAAAAGATGTTTAAAAACAATAGTCTACATTATCGCTCACCCATCTCAGGCGCCTGCCAGCGTGTATCACGATCCAGCGGCCACACCGGGCGCGGCATCCGCTTCCACGCGTACCGTTCGAGCACGGGGGAAGTAAGACCTGCAGCATCGACTTCGATGATGCGCTCGTCGGGGTACCAGGTGTCGATACCGGCGCGAAAATGGCCGCGCGATTTCACCACCAGCGAAGAAAAAGCACCGATATCCAGACCGAAGGTCTCGAAGAACACCGGGTCGGCGCACTGGATGCGGCGTGAGCACAGCACCATGGTGAGACCGCCGACGCGAATGGCCGCCGCCGGCCCGAGGTGTACCGTGCGCCCCGCGTAGACGCCGCGCCGCCCGACCACCACGCCATCGGAGAGCGCGAGTACAGTCGCCTCGATGGGGACCGCACGCCCGTAGACATCGGCACGCCCTTCGTTGAGTATCATGCGCACGCTCGCGCCCACCCCGGCCGCATGGCAGCGCGCCGCTGCCGCGGCATCGACAAAATTGCCCAGCAGCACACGTTCAACGCGCTCCGCGAGTAGGCGCTCGAGGATGTCGGTGGTGTTGCCGCGTCCGCCGCCGCCCGGATTGTCGGCGACATCAGCGAGGCAGACCGCCGTGCGCTCACCCTTGCGGCCCGCCTGCGCGGCGCGCGCGATGGCGTCGGCCAGCGGTGTGAGCTGCACGCGGAAGCGCTCGCGCTCGGCCCACGCGAATTCGGCGAGCTGCTTCGCGAGCGCCTTCGGCTTGTCGCCGTGTCCGTAGACAAGAATTGTGATGCCGCCCTCGCGCACGTCGCCAAAAACGAAGCCGCCGAGTATCGACACCACCGGCAGGTCGCGGCTGATGTGCCGCTGGCCCTCGATGATCATGTCGGCATAGGCGCCGCGTGCGGTGAGTAGTGTCACCGACGGCGGCATGATCGGCATGCGGATGAAGGTCTTCTCCCAGCGCTCGCCGGCGAGCAGACGGCGCATCAGCGTAGCTGCCTCTTCGCCGCGCTCGCGCCGATCGACATGCGGGTTGGTGCGATAGGAGAGGATGCAGTCGGCGCAATCAAACATGCGGCGCGAAATGTTGGCGTGCAGATCCACGGTAGACAGCACCGGCACATGGGAGCCTGCCGCCTCGCGCACAAGCGCGTACAGCGCGCCGTCGGGATCCTCGGCGGCGGAAGCAGTCATCGCGCCGTGATTGCAGATGTAGATGGCATCGAAGGGCGCTGCCGCCGCGAGCAGGGTTCGCATGCGCGCGAGCGTGGCATCGATGAAGCGCTGATCAGCCGGGCCGCCGGGTTCAGTGCCGGTGATGAGTATCGGCACCGGCTCCCAAGGACCGCTGGCGTTCATGACCTCGACAAAGCCGGGAATCTCGCCCGGCATCGCGGGCGCGGGCCGCGCGGCTTCAGCGAGCATCGCTGCGCCCTCGAAGTAACACGAATTGCGGAAATCTTCCTCGGTGGATATCGGGGCAAACGCGTTGCTCTCGAGATGGATGCCGAGCAGGGCGACACGTGGGCAGGATGTGCTCATTGGTATGCTTCCTCTATCTTATTGAGTCTTACGTATCTGTGTGACATTTTTTCCCGCCTGCGGCCCCCTCGCTACGCTCTCCCCACCCTTCTGCTCCGCTGCAAGTGTTCCCTTGTCCCGGGGGGAGAAGGGCTTTTCATCCCTCTCCCACCGGGGAGAGCGCAGCGAGGGGGGCGGAGCCGACCGAGGGTGAGGGAAAGAAGCACCGAGCGCGAATTTGTCACGAGGTAATGCAATCTTCAATAGCGTAAACGAAAGGTCTAACACCTCCCACTGTGTTTACGCAATGGATGCTGGCGTCCGCCAGCATGACGGGTCTTAGTGCCCTTCCAACTTCCCCGCCAGCGCAGGATCAAACTGGCCATCGATGAGTATGAACACGATATCGCACGGTGCATTGGAGCGGTTGCTCCAGGCGTGATTGGTGCCGCACTGAATCATCGTGTCGCCGGTCTTTAGCAGCACTTCGCTATCGTCGAGCACGCAGTATATTTCACCCGCGAGGATCAGCACGTAGTCTATGGTCTCGGTGCGATGCATCAGCGGATGGCGCCCGTTCCTGCCGAAGGTCGATGCCTGCTCGTTGCCCAGCGCTGCGAACAGTTTTTTCGATTGTTCCGGACTCATGTCGCGGATCTCGCTGGTCTCCGGCAAGATGCGGTTGATGCGGAACACGGTGCCGCTTTTCTCCGGCATTTGCCGCCGCGGCCCCAGCGTGGGTTCTGCGTGTTTCGCCACGATCGGCGTGGGCGTGGCACTGGTGCGCCAGATGTCGGTGGAAACGTAACCGGGGCGCGCCGGATTGGTCATCACGAATGGCGCCGGGCCATCTGAGGTAACAATGGCCTTGCCGTTTGCGTCGTGGCCGGTGACTACGCGTCGAACCATAAGGTGCTCCTTCTTTCCGTTAGCAGTGGGAATTGCACATTATCGTCGAGGAAGGGGTGTTATGACATCCTCTGAAACGGCTTTCATATTATGATATACTTTTGATATCTCGTTAATAGTATGAAGTTTCGCATGCCTGCAAAAACCACCACCCGCCACAAAAAGCCGCCCGCTTCCGGCATTCTGTTGCGCTATCGCGAAAAAGATTCCGCACTGGGCGTCTCGCGCGAGACAGCGATCAGTCTTGCCGAAACACTGGGCGTTTCCGAAACTCAGGTGATCCACGTGGCACTGGCGCAACTGGCGCGGCAAACACTGCCGCGTTATGAGGTGGACAACGGCCCGCTGACTGACGACCAATATCGCGCTATCGGAAAGCAAGTGCCGCAACAGGGGTTTAGCAGCTCGCGCAAGCGCCTGTATTGATGGCGGCTCGACGCTTCGCGCTGCCGGATGTGGGCGATATCGTGTGGTGCTGGTTTCCGTATGAGGGGTTTGCCAAACCCGGACCGAAACCACGTCCGGCGTTGGTGGTTGATGTGGGCGTGTTGCGTGGCGAGCCTGCGGTTGAAGTTATTTATGGCACCAGCCAAAAACTCAACCAACTGTATCCCGGCGAGTTTGCGATCACGCCGGAGGACAGTGGTGCATACGCGCTGTCGGGATTGAGTTACCCCACCAAGTTCAACACGCAGCGCCCGGAATTCTTGCCCTACAACGACGCATGGTTCGCACCCGCGCCCGGCGCGCCTTATGGACAAACGCCGAAACTCGGCGTGTTGCACCCCAGCCTGTTGCCGCGGGTGGCTGCGGCTGCGCGTAAGAGACGAAGTTGAGTTCTTGCTACTGTTTGAACACCACCGGTGCCAGCGTATTCTGATCGATCATCACGTCGATTAATGCAGGCTTGCCGCTCGCCAGCGCACGCTGGATTGCGCCTTCGAGATCGCCGGGTTTGGTGACGCGCTCACCGTACGCGCCGAACACTTTTGCCAGCGCGCCGAAGTCGGGGTTTTTGTAATCCACCGCGAAGAAGCGCCCGCCGAAGTGTTCGTTCTGGAACGCACGCTCGTTACCAAGGCCTTCATCGTTGAAGATCACATGCACCACCGGAATGTTTTCGCGCACCGCGGTTTCCAGTTCGCCGATGTTGCACATGATCCCCATGTCACCCGAGGCAGAAATCACCGGCCGCTCAGGACACGCGAGCTTGGCGCCGAGTGCTATCGGGAACGATCCGCCGACTGACGCCCAGTCGTCGATACACATAAACGTAAACGGCTCGTAGCTCTTGAAGTAACTGCGCACATGTTTGCCGCCGTTGCCGGCATCCACCACGCAGATGCCGTTTTTCGGCAACACTTTGCGTATCACGTGCGCAACCCACTGTGATTGAATCGGCATCGCATCAGGCGTGAGCACGGCACTGAGCTCTGCATCGAAATCAGCGCGCGCTTTAGCAACATCGACCCACGGCTTGCGCGCGCCGGATTTGCCCGCACGTTCAGCCAGGCCTTTGATGAAACTGGCCGAGGAACCGGCTACGCCCATTTCCACCGGGAATATGATGCCGATTTGTCCCGGTGCAGCGGTGTGGTGAATGATTTTTGCATTCGCGCTGAACACGCCGTACTTGTACATGGTCGAAAACACATCGAAGTGCGAGCCGACGGCGACAATGACGTCGGCCTTGGGAGCATTCTTGTTGGCGCTTGAAAACCCGTTGCGCCCCAGCGGACCGAGCGCCAGCGCATGCGTTGAGGGGAACCCATCGGGCGAATACTGCAATACCGCCACGGGAATGCCGCTGGCGGTGGCGAGTTTTTCCATCTCACCGATAACTTTTTCTTTCATCACGCCGCGACCCACTACAAACAGCGGGCGCTCGGCCTTGGCGATGAGTGCCCACGCCGCATCGAGTTGTGCAGGGTCACACACCGCCGGCACGGTGGCGCGATAGGCGGCGGGCGCAATGGCTTCAACCTTTACTTTTTGCAGCATCACTTCGTTCGGTGCTTCCAGGTGCGTCGGGCCCTGCGGCTCGGTCAGCGCCACGCGAAACGCCTTGCGCACCATCTCCTGTATCCGTTCGGGATAGGGAATGCTGTAGGCCCACTTGGTAATCGGACGCATGAACGGAATCTGGTCAAGATCCTGTGTGGCGTCGCGCTCGCGCATCTCACTTTCCTGCACACCGCAGATGCTGATCAGCGGCACGTTGCCTTTGTTCGCGGCTGCAATCGCAGTCACCAGATTGGTGAGGCCCGGGCCTTCAGTCGCGGTGACCACCGCAGGCGCGTTGCGCGCGCGCGCAAAGCCGAGCGCCATGAACGCGGCGCCCTGCTCGTGGCGCGTGAGGATGAAGCGTATCTCCCGCGTGTCGCGCAGCGCGTCGAGGAACGCCAGGTTTTGCGTGCCCGGAATGCCGAAGACGTGATCGATGCCTTCGCGCAGCAGCGCATCCACCATCGCGCGGGAGCCAGTGACGCTTGTCTTGTGCTCGGTGCTATCCATTGCAACCATCCTTATCGCAAATGCTTGTTGAAAAAATCCACCGTGCGTTGCCACGACAGTTTGGCCGCTGCTTCGTCGTAGCGCGGCGTGGTGTCGTTGTGAAAACCATGCTGCGTATTCGGATAACTGAACCACTCGTAGCGCACGTTGTTGGCCTTCAGCGCAGCCTCATACGGCGGCCAGCCGTCATTGATGCGCGGATCGTCCGACGCATTCTGGATCATCAGCGCCGCCTTGATCTTCGGCACATCGCTTGCCGCAGGTTGCACGCCGTAGTAGGCCACGCCGGCCGCGAGGTCAGGCAAACGTGTTGCCAGCAGATTGACGATGCCGCCGCCGAAGCAAAATCCCACCGTGCCGATTTTGCCGGTGCATTCCGGTCGCGCCTTCAACACGCTGGTGCCCGTCACCAGGTCTTCGATGCGCTTCTTGGTGTCCTGCTTGGCGAAAAGTGCGCGCCCTGTGTCCTCATCGCCGGGATAACCGCCCACTGGAAACAAGGTGTCGGGCGCGAACGCGACGAAATTCAGCAGTGCGAGTCGACGCGCCACGTCTTCGATGTAGGGATTCAGACCGCGATTCTCGTGCACCACATACACGCCGGGCAGCTTGCCGCTGGCCTTCGCAGGCGCGGCTAAATAGCCGCGCATTTTGCCGTGGCCCTGCGGCGAGTCGTATTCGAGATACTCGGTCTTGATGCGCGAATCATCCTTTTTGACCTGCTGCGCCCACGCGAAATTGGGTTGCAGGCTTTGCAGCATGGCAGCGGCTGTCACACCGCCCACGGCGAACTTTGCTGCCTCATCCAGAAACTCACGGCGGCTCTTGCTGCCATGCACATAACCGTCAAACAGTCTGAGAACTTCCGGTGGAAAATCACTGGCTTTCTTGCGTTCCATGGTCAATATCCCCTCGATTGGTAGCGAAATCAGAATAAGAAAGCTTCCGTCAGCGCCAGGGTATAGTCAAGCGTGAATTGACAAACACCGTGCGGTGGCGTTTGATTGCAGACAATTTGACGGGTTGTGACGAGCGCTGGTTGACAGGAGACGGAGTATGGCAAAGCTGCGCGTGGCCAAGAGTTTTATCGAGCATCAATTGTTCGGCGGCGCATTAAGCCCCGTCAGCATCAATAATATCCAACTGTCTGTGGACGGCTATATCATTTTCGACATTTCCGGCGGCTGCGTTCCCGACGTGGAATGGGTGAGCAGCATCGTCTCGGAGCCGGACAAACTACTGGCGTTCATGCCGGATTAGCGCTGCGGCTTAAAAACTCTTCGCCGGCGACAGATTTTTGGTGTGCAGCGTCTTGCCGGCATCCCACGGATGCGCACGTGCGACGGCTTCGTTCACCGCCGTGCCCCAGCCCGGCCCCTGGGGAATCGTCATGTGGCCGGCAATGATCTCCGGCACGTGGGTCACCAGCTCGTCTTTCCACGGCACGTCGTCGATGTCGATTTCCATGATGCGCACATTGCCCAGCGTCGCACACAGGGCCGCACTCATGTGCGTGGAAAGATGGCTGTAGTGATTGTGGGGGGCGACATTATGCTGAAACGTCGCCGCCAGATCGCCGACCTTTTTGCCCTGCACAATGCCGTTCCACGGCACATCGATCATGAACACATCGGCGGCGTGGCGCTGAAAAAACGGCAGATACCCGTTCATGTGGATCAGCGTCTCACCGGTGCAAATGCGCGTGCTGGTCGATTGCTTGATTTGCGCCAGCGCGTCCGCATCGATGGTGTCGATCTCCAGCCAGTGCAGGTTGAATGGCTCCAGCGCCTTGGCAATACGCATGCACGCTTCGGGCTTGAAATGCCAATTAAGGTCAAGGTTGATATCGACATCCGGGCCTACCGCGTCGCGCAGGGTGCCGATGTGTTTTTCGATATGCGCGATCAGTCCGTTCGGCGCCCAATCGTCGGTCGGCCCCATGGTGACGCCAAAACCGCCAAAGCCGCTGAACCAGGTGCCGTTCTGGCCCGGCATCACGATATTGGTTTTGAGCGCAGTGAAGCCGCGTGCGACGACTTCCTTGCCGAGCGCGGTGACATCGGCCCAGCTATTAATCGGCGGCGCGCCCACCATCTCGTGATGGCGCACGCGCGTGGTGCCGCAGTGCGACCAGTAGAGCCGCACCTTGTCGCGCGTCGGCCCGCCGAGGAGTTCAACCACCGAAATATTACGGGCGCGCGCCGCAATGTCCACCAGCGCACATTCAATGCCCGCCATCGCCCGCGCCACGATGCCGCCGGAGCTGGAGCGCGTCATGCGCGCCATGTCGATGAAGCGCGCCTCGTACGCGCGCGGATCCTGCCCTATGAGAATCGTCGAGAAATCACGTACCGCGCCACACACGGCATGGGGCACGCGCGTGTCGGAGCATTCGCCCCAGCCGGTAATGCCCTCATCGGTTTCGACTTTGACGTAAGTCCATGCGCGCCAGCCGCCATCGACGACGAAGGTTTCTAGTTTGGTGATTTTCATTTTTAAAATCCGTTATTTGATCGTGGAAAAGTAATCAACCACTGTTGAACACAGGACTGGCGCCCCACCACTTCCGTCATTCCGGCGAAAGCCGGAATCCAGTACGTAACTCGATCCGCAGGATCATGATTCGAGATGCTTCGCATGATTGAACGCACTGGATTCCGGCTTCCGCCGGAATGACGATCTTTAGTTACAGCACCGAACGCACCAGCCCGCCATCGACACGTATGGTGGTGCCGGTAATGTAGCTCGACTTACCCGACGCCAGAAACGCCACCAGATTCGCCAGCTCGCATGGATCGCCAATGCGGCCAACCGCCGTTTCCCTGGCGCGCTCTTCCAGCGCTTTCTCCAATGAGATGCCCAGCTCCTTGGCGCGCGCGGTGACGTTGCCGAGCATGCGTTCGCTCAGCAATGAGCCGGGACACACGTTGTTGACCAGTATGCCGTCACGCCCGACTTCATCGGCAAGACTTTTCGCAAACGCCACCACGCCCATGCGCGTGGCGCCCGACAGCGCCAGATTCGGTATCGGCTGATACACCGTGCTGGCGAGGATGTTGATGATGCGTCCGCTTTTTTGCTGGCGCATATGCGGCAGCGCCTCACGCGACATGCGCGCGAAAAAAAGCAGCGAGCGCTGCACCGCTATCGCCCATTGTTCTTCGGTCGCATCAATGGATTTCGCCAGCGGCGGACCACCGGAGTTGCTCACCAGCACATCGATGCGTCCGTATTTTTCGGCGGCAGCGGCAAACAATTTTTGGATGGTGTCGTTTTTTTCCAGGTCGCCGGCGAACACGAATACATCCGCTTTGGTCTTGGCACGAATATCCTGCGCCGCCTGTTCAAGATCGGCCTGACTGCGGCTGCACATCACCACTTTCATGCCTTCTTCAGCCAGCACTTGCGCGCACGCGCGGCCCAGGCCTTTGCTCGCGCCGCCGACGATGGCAACTTTGTTTTTGAGTTCCAGATCCATGGTTGGTATCCTTTTGTAAGTATTTGTTTTTATTAATATTTTCTGCTAGGCGACTATGATGAGAAAGCAATACACGAAGGCGAGCCGGTAGCGATAATCAAACCCGTGGGCACCGGCTTGCCGCTCGCCGCGTCGAGTTTAAACGCGACTATGGTATCGCTGTCTTCATTCGCCACGTACAAGTTTTCGCCGGCAGGATCGAGCGCGAAAAAGCGCGGTTTGCTGCCTTGCGTCGATTCCCATCCAACGTGGGCGAGCGTGCCATCTTTGGCATCAACGGCAAACGTCGCAATGCTGTTGTGTCCTCGGTTCGATACATAAACAAATTTACCGGATGGCACAACCGCGATCTCGGCGCCGGTGTTGTCGCCCACAAACGTAGCCGGTGTCGTTGTGATGATATGCACCGGCGTCAACGTGCCGCGCACCGCATCCCACTGATACGTTGTTACCGTCGAATCGAGCTCGTTAATCAAATACGCAAACGGTCGGGACGGATGAAACGACAAATGCCGCGGCCCTGCGCCGTAGCGCGATTTAACAAACGGCGGATCGTTAGGCACGAGTTTGCCGCTGGCAAGGTCAAGACGGTAAATGTGTGTCGCATCCACGCCCTTGTCGGGTGACACCAGAAAGCGCCCGGCGGGATCGAACACCACTTGATGCGGATGCGCGCCCAAGCCCTGCTCCCGCTTGTACGGCCCCTCCTTGCCTGGCGGCACGACGGCATCGGTGGCCGGCGCGAGCGAGCCGTCCTGGTTAATCGGCAGCGCGGCAATGCCTGGCCCGTTCGCCACCACCACATAACGATCACCCGGATCAACCGTCAGATGCGGCCCGTTATCGCCGCTGCTCGGCTGTTGATTGAGAAATTTGAGCTTGCGCGTTTGCGCATCAACCGCGTAGGCGCTCACCATATCGCCGTCGCCATGGGAGGCATAGAGAAAGCGCTGCTTGCTATCGAGCGCGACATAGCCGGGATTGGCTATGGTTTCGAATACTTCAACCAGCGACCAGGTGCTCGATGAGCCGGATGGCGCGTCGATGCGGTAAACGCCGATGCCCTTGCCGCGCGCCTTGCGATGCGCGGTGGTAAAACAACCTACGTAGGCAAACATGATGTGGATTTCTCCTGCGCGTTTGGTTCAGTGGAGGCTGCTAAACTTACACGAAATCTGCCTGTCGTGTGTAAACCTTTGACTGCCTTGACTATGCCCGCATCAGCCCCGTTTCTTCGCCTTGTGGTCGTGGTTGCGCTGGGCGTTAGCAGCCTCGCGGGGCATGCGCAGGCGCAATCGATCTACCCTGTGCGCCCGGTACGCGTGATCGTCGGTTTTCCGACAGGCAGCGGCACCGACATGCTTGCGCGTTTCACGGGCAACAAACTTACCGAGCAGCTGGGCCAGCAAGTGGTGATCGATAATCGGCCGGGCGCCAACGGCATTATTGCCGCCGAACTGGTGAGCAAAGCCGCGCCCGACGGACACACGCTGCTGGCAATGTCGATCTCGCACACCATGAACGCGGCCGTATACAAACTGCCGTTCGATGCAGTGAAATCGTTTACGCCCATCACGCAACTCGGCGCAGGGCCGCTGGTGCTGGTGGCGAACAGCGCGTTCCCGGCGAACAATGTGAAAGGCCTGATCGACCTTGCCACCGCGAAGCCCAATACCATCACCTACGCGATCTCCGGCACCGGCGGCATCAACCATTTCGCGGGCGGACTGTTTTCACGCATCACCGGCGTGCAATTGGTCAATGTGCCCTACAAAGGCGGCGCGCAAGCGCTGACGGATTTGATCGGCGGTCAGGTGCAGATCATGTTCGGCACCGCCGCCATCACGCTGGCGCAGATACGCGCAGGCCGCATGAAGCCGCTGGGCGTCAGCACGCGGCAACGATCCGCGTTGCTGCCGGAGGTGCCCACCCTCGCCGAATCGGGCGCGCCCGGTTACGAGATGAATACCTGGTGGGGCGTGCTGGGGCCGGCAGCGATGCCCGCTGCCATCGTGTCGCGACTCAACAGCGATATTGCCGCGATACTCGCGCAACCCGAATCGGCGAAACGTCTCGAAGCCGAAGGCGCGCTGCCCTCACCCCTGCCGAGCGCGGAATTCACGCGCATGCTCGGTACTGAAATCGAAAAATGGACGCGTGTGGCGCGCGACACAAACATCAAGGTTGAGTGACCCTAGAAACGGTAGTTGGACGGGGTGGAGCGTGCGGTTATGGGGGTGCAGGGCAAGGCGCGACGACGCGGAATGGTTGTTCCATTCCAAGGAGTTGCAACGCAGCCATGCGCCGCCAGAATCGTGCGATCCGCCCCGTAGCGCTGTCACCCAATGGGTGATCGTTGATAGCATGAAAAACTATAAGGCCATCAACAGGTTGGTAGCATCGCGAGCGGTCAACTGCCGTTTCTAGGGTGATGCTACAGTCCCAGCCCGCCATCCAGCAGCAGGGTCTGCCCGGTCATGTAGTCGGATGCATCCGACGCGAGGTAGAGCGCCAGCAACCCAACTTCCCTGAGCCGTCCGGGCCGCTTGAGCGGCACCGTCTGCTCCGCGCGCTGCGCGCTCTGCCGCATGCGTTCTTCGCCGGAAGTCACCACGTCCGGAAATATGCCGGGCGCAATGGCATTGACGTGCACGTGATAAGGCGCCCACTCCAGCGCCTGCGCCCGCGTAAAGCCGGCGAGCGCGGTCTTGGCCGTGGTGTAGAGCACCATGTCGCGGCCACCCTGATGCGCGGTCCACGACGCAATATTGATGACCTTGCCGGAGCGGCGCGCCAGCATGTGCGGGCCGACGGCGCGCGTGCACAGAAGCGCCTCGGTCAGGTTGATGTCCATGATGAAGCGCAGTTCGTCGTCGGAAGCGCCTTCGCCCTCCTTGCCCGGCAGCGCCACCAGCGGTTTGCGGATGGAATCTCCCAGCGCATTCACCAGCACGTCGATGCGTCCGAAGGTGGCGAGCACCGAATCAACCGCGCGTTTGACGTCGTCCGCCTTGGTCACGTCGGCGATGACCGGAACCACGCGTCTTCCGGATGCCGCGGCGATCTGCGCCGCGACGCCTTCCACGTACTTCGGCGTCAGCGCGTTGAGCGCGACATCCGCGCCTGCCTCGGCCAGCACCTGCGCGATGCCCTTGCCGATGCCGCGTCCGGCGCCGGTGATAAAAACGACTTTTCCCGTAACATCAAATTCAGCAGGCATCATGAGGTGTTCTCCGGTGGCGTGGCTGTGGTCTGTGCGCCGTAGCGGGCACGGCGCATTATCGACCACGCGGCGCAGAAGACGCAACAGGGTGCAACCCCAAGAACATTTTGACAGGATGAACAGGATTAACAGGATGGGCATTTATCCTGTCAATCCTGTTAATCCTGTCTATCGATGTTAAAGCGTAGCTTGTAGGGTAGGCATGCTTATTGCGCCCACGCGCGCTGAAACCACTATCAGGCCATGACTTTCAGACGCTTGAGTTCGAAATAGCACTTTGCACAGGCGCGCACATCAGCCAGCGCACGGTGCGCACCGCTGAATTCTTCGTGAAATAGTTTGCGGTAGAGTTCCTGCAGCGTAGGCCACTTGTTTCCGTAGGGGCCGGGTATGCGGCAGTAATTCGTAGCCGATTGCATGGTGCATTTTCGTTGCCTGGCCTCGACGTGATTGAGGTAGCCGGCACGCAGCAGTTCAGCGCCAAGAATTTTTTCGTCAAACTGCATGTTGTGCGCGATCAGCACAGATGCATTACTGATGTCCGCCACCAGCGGATCAAGAATTGTCTTGATCGCGATCCCGTTTTGCATTGCCAATGCGGTGGTAATACCATGAATCTTCGCAGCGCCGGGCGGGATGGTGTAGCCGTCCGGTTTGACGATGTGCTCGGCGCTGGCGATTTCGTTGCCTTTTTCGTCGGCAACCAGCCACGCTATTTGCACCAGCCGAGGCCAGTTTTTCACATCAGACGCCGGCGCCTTGTAGTTCTTCGGAATGCCGGTTGTTTCGGTGTCAAAGAACAGATACATGGGATCTGTGGGCCTTGCGTTTAAATTGGACACTGCAATAGTGCCATTGATCTCACGCTCGCGCCTTGTGGTTTTTAAATTTGCGGTGCAGTATAGGCGCGAGTCGCGAAAGCTGCCAGCGCCAAACCGGAGTAACCAGCATGTTCAAACTGCAGGTGCAGGACGACGAAAACGATGCGCGCGTCTGGCACGATGTCAAAGGGCCGAACGGCGAATTGCTCAAATTCGAGAAGGAGGCCGACGCGCGCGCAAGACTCGAAGAATTATTTCCGGTACTGGTAAAAATGGAACGCTACGCCGGCCCCAAACGCACGCGGGTGATCAACATCATTACCGACGAAGATGACTGGCCGAAAAAGAAGTGAATCAGGAGAGACAAGGGAACACTTGAGACGAAGCATTGCGCCCTGCAAATTGCTCGTAGGGTGGGCACGCTCTATGTGCCCACGCGGTGCGGTGTGGCAAAGTTCGACGGCGTGGGCAAAACAAAAAGCGTTTTGCCCACCCTACGTGAGTGAGCTCGCGTAGGGCGCAATCCAATTGCTCCGCATGACTGAGTTGCAAATCACATTCGGCGCAATGGGACAAGGGAATACTTGAAGCGACGCATTGCACCCTGCCACTACTAATCAATCCTCAATCCCGAAGTCTTGACCACGTTCGCATACTTGTCGTACTCACGCTTTAAAAATGCCGCGAATTCCTCAGGACTATTGCCCACCGGATCAGCGCCCTGCGCTTCGAACTGACTTACGGTTTCCGGTGCGCGCAGCGCTTTGAGCAAGGTTTCGTGTATGCGCAGCAAGTGCGGCTTGGGCGTTTTGGCCGGTGCGAGCAGCCCGAACCACGCATGGAACTCGTAGCCCGGCACGCCGGCCTCGCTGATGGTGGGAAGCTCCGGCATTTGCGCTATGCGTTTGGTGTGCGACACGCCCAGCGCGCGCAAGCGCCCGGCTTTGACGTGGGGTGCTAACGGCGGTATCGAGCCGAAAATCACACGCACGTGTCCGCCCAGCACATCGGTCACGCTTTGCGGCGCGCCTTTGTAGGGCACATGCAGCAGGTTAATGCCCGCCATGTTCTTGAACAATTCGCTCGCCAGATGATTCGGCGCGCCGTTGCCCGCCGAGGCATAGTTGATTTTGCCCGGTTCGGCCTTGGCTGCCGCGATCAGTTCCTTCACGGTTTTAAACGGCACACTCGGGTGTGTCGTCAGCAAATATGGCCCCGCCGAGATCAAACTCACCGCGGTGAAATCGCGCAGGGTGTCGTAGGGCACGTTCTTTTGCAGATGCGGCAGAATGGTGATCGGCCCCTGACTGCACATCAGCAAGGTGTAGCCATCGGGCGCGGCGCGTGCCGCGAGTTCAGTGCCGATCAACCCGCCCGCGCCACCGCGATTGTCGATCACCATTTGCTGGCCGAGCAGGTTTGACATTGCGGGTGTGAGCATGCGCGCGAGCAGGTCGACGGTGCCGCCGGCGGGCACCGGCACCAGAATGCGTACCGGTTTGGTGGGGTAGTTTTGTGCGTGCGCAATCCCGGCAACTGCCAGCGCCACACACCAGTACCCCGCACTTGTTAGCGCGTCACGAGTCGCCAAAGAAACGCCTTCCTCGTCTATACCAGCATCCCCGGATTCTTCACATAGCGATTCTTGATCGCGTCCGCCGCCCAATACGCGAGCGCGCCCACCGGCCCAGTCGGGTTATACGCGGCGTTGTGCGGGAACACCCCCGCGCCCATCACGAACAGGTTATGGCAATCCCAGCTTTGCAGGTACTTGTTGACTACGCTGTTGCCGGGGCTGCTACCCATGATGGTGCCGCCCGTGTTGTGCGTGCTCTGATACGGCACCACGGTCCAGCTCATGCGCACGCTCGCCGGATTGAATGAGGTCGGGTTCATCGACTTTGCAAGGTCGTTGATCACCTGCGCCACATGTTTACCCATCTTGTGTTCGTTTTCCTTGTAATCGAATGTCATGCGCATCAAGGGCTGGCCGAAGGCGTTTTTGTAGGTGGGATCGAGGTCATAGTAGTTGTAGCGGTTGGCCATCACGCTGCCGCTGGAGCCTATGTTCATCGCGCTGTTGTACCACTTGGCGGAGGCGGCTTTCCACGCTGTGCCCCACTGTGGTGTGCCACGCGGCAAGGGCCGGTAGCTGATGGGCCGGCCGTTGGTCATACCCCCGCCTACTGTGGCGCCGCCGACGTAGCCATGCTTGGAACGGTCAAACTCAAAGTTGGCATGAAAATCGTCTATGCCGAAATTCGAACCGCCGGTAGACATGAACGGATTGAAATGGCGGCCCTCGAAAAACAGTGTCGCGCCGGCGCCGGTCTGGTAACAATAATTTTTTCCCACCACGCCTTTCTGGCTCACCGGATCGTAAGGTTGGCCGATTTGCGACAGCAGCATGATATGCACATTGTTGATCGCATACGCGCACAACACCACCATGCCTGCCGGTTGTTCGAATTCCTCGCCGTTGAGCGTGTTGGTATAGGTAACGCCGGTGACGCGCTTGCCGGTCGAATCTTTCAACACCTTGGTCACCCACATATGGGTGCGCAATTCAAAATTCGGATTACGCATAGCGATGGGGATCACGGTGAAATGCGGGCTGCCCTTGGCGTTCGATTCGCACCCGTAGCGCTCGCAGAAACCGCAATACTGGCAAGCGCCAAAGCGCGCGCCGTCCGGATTGGTATATGGCTGCGACGCATTTGCCACCGGGCGCGGAAACGGATGGTAGCCGTTGTTCGCCGCTGCCTCGGCGAACATCAGACCCGCCTGCGTCGTTTTCAACGGCGGCAACGGGTACTCGTTCGCGCGCGGCGCTTCGAACGGATTGCCGCCTTTTTGTACCCTGCCTTTGATGTTGCCGGCCTTGCCTGACACGCCTGCAGTGCGCTCAAACTTTTCGTAGTAGGGTTCGAGTTCGGCGTAACTGATGCCCCAGTCCTGCACCGTCATATCGGCGGGGATATAACTCTTGCCATAATGCTCTTCGTAAAGTGAGCGCACCTTGAATTCGTTGTCGGACCAGCGCCAGGTGATTCCGTTCCAGTGCGAACCCGCGCCACCCACGCCCTGCCCCGGCAGGAACGAACCCAGGCGCCGCATCGGCAACGCCAGTTGGCTCGGGTTGTTACGTATGGTCAGGGTATCAACGGCGGGATCCTGCATCAGATCATTGCGTGCGCTGTAACGCAGCTCATCGCGGATACGCGGCACGGAAAAATCCTCCGCCGTGGTGCGCATCGCGCCGCGCTCGAGTGCGACGACTTTCATGCCGGCTTCGCTTAACTCTTTGGCCAAGATGCCGCCGGTCCAGCCCAGCCCCACCAGCACCACATCGACTTCCTGCAGTTTGGTCGCCATCCTGTTCTCCTTCAATAGTGTTTGCGAGGCACAAAAAAACCTAACAAAAACAAATAGTTACTGCGTTATTGCATGGCAGACTGCAAGTACGCGATGAGATCGGCGCGATCCTTTGCATTGGGCAAGCCGGAGTACGGCATGCGATTTCCGGGCACGACTTTCTGCGGATCGGCGATGAAGTTGTTGAGTGTGTCGGCGCTCCAGGTAATGCCGCTGCGTTTCATCGCCGGTGAATAACGAAAGTTTTCCCCGTCGCCTGCCTTGCGCCCCATGAACCCGTGCAGCGCCGGGCCAACGGTGTTGGTCGCGCCGCGCTCCGGCGCGTGACATGCCGCGCATTCGTCGAACAGCTTTTGCCCGCGTTTTGCGTCCTGTGCAAAAGCGGCACCGGCGTTAACTATTGCGAGCATTACCAAACCTTGAATCATTGTTTTCATGCTTGTCCTCATGTGAATACTTAGGCCGACACCATCGGGCCGGGGTTTTTCATATAGCGGTTTTTGATGACATCAGCTGTCCAGTACGCCAGCGCGCCCACTGGGCCGGTCGGGTTATACGAACCGTTGTGCGGAAACACATTCGCACCTACGACGAACAAATTATGGTAATCCCAGTTTTGCAGGTACTTGTTCAAAGCGCTCGCACGCGGATTGACGCCCATGATGGTGCCGCCGGTATTGTGCGTGCTTTGATACGGCACCACTGTCCAGCTCTGCCGTGATGAAGCTGAATTAAATGAAGTGGGATTCATCGACTTGGCGATGTCGTTGACCAGCTTCGCCGCAAGCTCGCCTAACTTGTGTTCATTTGGCTTGTAATCAAAGGTCATGCGCATCAAAGGCTGGCCAAACGCGTTTTTGTAGGTCGGATCCAGATCGAAGTAGTTGTAGCGATTGGCCATCACGCTGCCGCTGGCGCCGATGTTCATCACGGTCTGATACGACTTGACTTGCGCCGCTTTCCACGCCGTGCCCCACTGTGGCGTGCCGCGCGGCAGCGGCCGGTTGCCTATGGGCAGCGCAGTATTAAAACCAGCGCCGATGGTGAATCCTCCTACATAGCCGTGCGGCCCGCGATCAAAACCCCAGTTGGCGTTGAAATCGTCGATCGTATGGTTCGATCCGCCTGCCGACATGAACGGATTGAAGTTCCTGCCCTCGAAGAACAGATTCGCACCGACGCCGGTTTGGTAACAGTAATTTTTGCCGATCACGCCTTTTTGGCTCACCGGATCGTACGCCTCGCCGATGCCCGACAACAACATCAGATGCACATTGTTGATGGCGTAGGCGGTGAGCAGCACCATATTCGCCGGTTGCTCGAACTCCTCGCCATTCAGCAAATTGGTGTACTGCACGCCCGTCACGCGCTTGCTGGCAGGATCTTTCAGCACCCGGGTCACCCACGAATTCGCGCGCAACTCGAAATTCGGGCTGGCCATGGCGATGGGAATTACTGTGATGTGCGCACTGCCCTTGGCGTTCGCCTCGCAGCCGAAACGCTGGCAGAAGCCGCAATACTGGCACTGGCCGAATTTTGATCCGTCCGGATTGGTGTAGGCCTGCGAAGCATTCGCGCTGGGCCGCGGAAACGGGTGATAACCCAGGTTCTTCGCAGCGTCATTGAACATCTGGCTCGCCAGGATCGTTTTCAGCGGCGGCAATGCGTAGTCGCGCGCACGCGGCGCTTCAAACGGATTGCCACCCGGCTGAATCACACCTTTGAGGTTGCCTGCCTTGCCCGATACCGCTGCGGTGTATTCGAATTTTTCGTAGTACGGTTCGAGTTCGGCGTAAGTGATGCCCCAATCCTGAATCGTCATGTCGTCCGGAATATAATTTTTCCCGTGGCGCTCTTCGTACAAGGTGCGGATTTTGAATTCATTGTCGGTCCAGCGCCAGGTGTGGCCGCTCCAATGCAAGCCAGAGCCGCCCACCGCTTCGCCGGGCAGAAATGATCCCAAGCGCCGCATCGGCAACGCTTCCTGCTTGACGTTGTTGCGTATAGTGAGAGTGTCGCGCGCAGTGTTCTGCATCATTTCGTGGCGATGCACGAAACGCAGTTCATCACGCACGATAGGCACCGCATAATCATCGGCGGTGCTGCGATTCGCGCCGCGTTCCAGCGCCACCACTTTCAGCCCCGCCTGCGTCAGCTCTTTGGCAAGTATGCCGCCGGTCCAGCCGAGACCTACGATAACCGCATCAACTTCTTTCAGCTTGGTAACCAAGATATTCTCCCTGAATACTGTGCGAGATGCACTTCGTATGTCATGCTGATACCAGCGGCCCCGGGTTCTTCAAGTACTGGTTCTTGATAGCATCTGCTGTCCAGTAAGCCAGAGCACCCACCGGGCCGGTCGGGTTATACGACGCATTGTGCGGAAACACGTTTGCGCCCACCACAAACAGATTGTGGCAGTCCCAGTTCTGCAAATACTTGTTCAGTGCGCTGACTTTGCGATTGACGCCCATGATGGTGCCGCCGGTATTGTGCGTGCTTTGATACGGCACCACCGTCCAGCTTTCGCGCGGCGTGGCCGGATTGAACGACACGGGGTTCATCGATTTAGCGAGGTCGTTGACGGTTTTCGCAGCGTACGCGCTCATTTTTTGCTCGTTCGCCTTGTAATCAAAGGTCATGCGCATCAGAGGCTGGCCGAAGGCATTCTTATAAGTCGGATCCAGATCGAAGCAGTTGTAGCGATTGGCCATCACACTGCCGCTCGAATTGATGTTCATCGCGCCCTGATACCATTTTGCGGTGGCCGCTTTCCATGCGGTGCCCCACGGCGGCGTGCCGCGCGGCACCGGGCGACTGCCGATCGGCAAGGCCGTATTGAACCCGGCGGAGAGGGTAAAGCCGCCAAGAGAACCCATCGGTCCACGGTCGAAATTCCAGTTGGTATTGAAATCGTCCATCGCGAACCGCGATCCGCCCGCCGCCATGAAGCGATTAAAATTTTTGCCCTCGAAGAACAACGTGGCGTTAACGCCGGTCTGGTAACAATAATTCTTGCCGATGACGCCGCGTTGCGATACCGGATCGTACGGCTCGCCGATGCCCGACAACAGCATCAGGTGTACGTTGTTGATGGCGTAGGCTGTGAGCAGCACCATATTCGCCGGTTGCTCGAACTCCTCGCCGCTTAACAAATTGGTGTACTGCACACCGGTGACGCGCTTGCCGCTGGAATCCTTCAGGACTTTCGTCACCCACGAATGCGTGCGCAACTCGAAGTGCGGGCTGCGCATGGCGACGGGAATTACCGCGATGTGCGGACTGCCCTTGGCATTCGCCTCGCAGCCAAAACGCTGGCAAAAACCGCAATACTGGCAGGCGCCGAACTTCTGTCCGTCCGGGTTGGTGTACGCCTGGGACGCGTTCGCGCAGGGTATCGGGAACGGGTGATAGCCTTTGTTCGTCGCAGCATCGCTAAACATCTGGCTGGCGAAAATAGTTTTGAGCGGCGGCAACGCATAGTCGCGTGCGCGCGGGCCTTCAAACGGGTTGCCGCCGGGCTGGATTATCCCTTTGAGGTTGCCGGCCTTGCCCGATACCGCTGCGGTGTATTCGAATTTTTCGTAATACGGTTCAAGCTCGGCGTAAGTGATGCCCCAGTCCTGTATTGTCATGTCGTCAGGAATGAATTTCTTGCCGTAACGCTCTTCGTACATCGAACGCACTTTGAATTCGTTGTCGGTCCAGCGCCAGGTCACGCCGCTCCAGTGCACGCCAGAGCCGCCGACCCCTTCGCCGGGCAGGAACGAACCCAGCCGGCGCATCGGCAGGGCTTCCTGCGATGGATTGTTACGTACGGTAATCGTATCGCGCGCGGTGTTTTGCATCAGGTCGTGGCGATGCACATAACGCAATTCGTCGCGTATGTTCGGCACGGTGTAATCGTCCTGGGTGGTGCGATCCGCGCCACGCTCCAGCGCCACGACCTTAAGGCCGGCCTTGGTCAACTCCGCGGCGAGGATGCCGCCTGTCCAGCCGAGGCCCACGATGACGGCATCGACTTCCTTCAGCTTGGTCGCCATGGGGGTCCCCCTAGCTCATGTCAGAGATGCTGAGCGGCTCGACAGAATATTTCTTGTCGCGGAATTTTTCGATGTTTTGCGCATGCACCGCCACCACGCCGGGGAAGCCGATCATTTTCCAGCCGGCTTTGTTGCGGTTACCGCCATAGATCGGATCGGAGTACATGCCTTCGATCACCGTCTGATACATCGTGGCGAAGAATGTGCGCGCAGGCAGTCCGCCTTCAAAATTGATCTTCCCGCCTTGCAGTCCAACCAGCACCTCCTGCTTTTGCGCCTCGGGCAGTTGATCGAACGGTTTTGAATAGGTTTTTTTGCAATACACATTGGTGGCCGCGATGCCCGCGCGATAAAGTTCAGCCGGTTTCAGCGGCAACTGGTAGCCCTGATTCGGGTGGCCCACTTTCCATGGCCCTTGCATGTAGAGCCGATCACCTTTGCCCCAGCCGCCGGCCAGCGTTCGGTCGATGTAAATGTTGATGCCCATGTCCGTGCCCTTGGGCGAGTACTGATCCGCCGGCACCATGTGGTCAACCATCGCCTCGACAAACGCGGCTTCTTCGAGATTGAGAAACGAATAACCCGGATTGGCAGGCGCCGCCGGTTGTGCCTGCGCCTGCACCTGTGCCGGCGCGAGGCCCACTGCTGCCGTTGTAGCTACCGCGCCACCCGCCAAAGTACCTTTCAGAAACTCACGCCGATTGATGCCTTCGTCTTTCATGGTGATCTCCCTGTGAAGTCAGACTTTCCTATTATAATCGCCCGCGTCGCAAAACACAGTTGGCTTCAGGAGCGTGCATGTCACTGATCCTCAAAGCGTTGACGGTCTGCATCGTATTGACACTGGGCTGCGCACCGGCACACGCACAACAATACCCAACCAAGCCCCTGCGCCTGGTCGTTCCCTTCGGCCCCGGTGGCGTCGGTGACATCACCGCGCGCACCGTGGCACAGAAGATGGGCGAGGCCATGGGGCAACAAATCGTCATCGACAATCGCCCCAGCGCCGGCGGCATCGTCGCCGCCGAAATGGTCGCCAGGGCTGAGCCCGACGGCTACACGCTGATGCTGCTCAACAACGCCAACGCGGTGAGCATGGCGATGTTCAAAAGGCTGCCGTACGACACGCTCAAAGACTATGCGATGGTCAGCACCATCGCTGCGTTCAGTCTTGCCGTGCTGGTGGCGCCGGATTCTTCGGTGAAAACCACCAGGAAATTGATCGCTCAGGCGCGCACGGCAGGCGGCAAATTCAACGCCGGCAGTATTCAGATCGGCAGCGCGCAGTATTTGGCGGCGGAGTTGTTCAAATCGCTGGCCACGCTAAATCACACGACCGTGCCGTTCAACAACACCGGCGCGGTGATCGGCGCGCTGCGCGGCAACGAGGTGCAGGTTGCCTTCGAGTTTCTGCCGCCGGTGTTGGGGCAGATACGCGCCGGCAGTCTGCGCGCGGTGGCGGTGTCGTCGAAAACACGTTTCACGCTGCTGCCCCATGTGCCGACGCTGGATGAATCCGGGCTGCCGGGCTACGATGTGATTTCCTGGAATGGCATCGGCGCGCCGGCGAAAACACCGCGCGCCATCGTGGAGCGTCTGCACAAGGAAGTTCACGCCGCGGTCAACTCGCCAGCGGTGAAACAGCGCTTTCAGGAACTCGGCATCGAACAAAATCTCAACACGCCCGAAGGCATGCGCGCCTTCGTCATCAGCGAAATCGCCAAATGGAATGCGCTGATTGATAAGGCGAAGATTCCACGACTGTGAAGAGGCGCCCAACCCCCATGCGCTTTGCGCAAGGCAGCGTGTTGCTGCTCGCAGGCGCAATCACCCTGACAGGCACTACGCTGTCGGTGTATGCAGCGCAGCCTATGACTGCCGGCAGCTACCCCAACCGGCCGTTGCGTTATGTGGTGGGCGGAACGGTCGGCGGCGGCGCGGACAGCCTCGCGCGCGCGATCGCGCAAAAACTTGGCGAACAGTGGGGCCAGCAGGTGATCGTGGACAATCGTCCGGGCGGCGGCGGTATCGTCGCGAGCGAAATCGTGGCGAAAAGTCCGCCCGACGGTTACACCTTGCTGATGGCCTTCACCTCGCATGTGACCAATCCCAGTTTGTATCCGAAACTCGCGTACGATGCGGTGAGGGATTTTGCACCCATCACCATGGTGGCAACCATTCCCAATATGCTCGTGGTTCACCCGGCGCTGGCGGCAGACTCGGTGTCTGCGCTGGTGGCGCTGGCAAGGAAGAAGGGGCTGTCGTTTGCCTCCACCGGCAGCGGCGCCTCCACGCATCTGGCCGGCGTGTTGTTCGGACATATGACCGGCGTGAAATTGCTGCACGTGCCGTACAAGGGCGCAGGGCCGGCGATTACCAGTGTGCTGAGTGCGGAGACCGACATAATGTTTGCGACCCTGGTGTCCATCCTGCCGCAAGTGAAAAGCGGCAAATTACGCGGCTTGGCGGTGACAGGATCACGCCGCTCGGCGGCTGCGCCCGAATTGCCGACGATCAGCGAATCCGGGGTAACAGGTTACGAAGCCAATGCGTGGTTCGCAACGTTTGCCGCAGCGGGTACGCCAGCGGCCCTGGTGCAGCGGCTGAACGGCGAGATAGTGAAGATCATGGCGTCCGCCGAGGTGCGCAACCGGCTCACGGCGCAGGGCGCCGAACCGTTGACGAGCACGCCAGCAGAGCTGGCCCGTTACACGCGCGCCGAAATGCTGCGCTGGCAACGCGTGATCCGCGAATCGGGCGCGCGCGCCGATTGACGGTTGGCGAATGTTGGTGACGGTGGCCTTTTCCACATAGACTGGCGTGATTCTGGCGAAAGGAAATTTCATGTTACTCAAGGACAAGATTGCGATTATTGCGGGCGACGCCTATGGCATCGGACAGGCGGCGGCCATGCTGTTCAGGCGAGAAGGCGCACAGGCGATCTGCATCGACGACAAGCAGGGCTTGGAAGGCGCGCGCACGCTGCGCGTGGGCGAACTGGAGGTGCCATATATTCACGCCGATGTCACCGATACGGCGCAGGTTCAGGCCGCTGTGCGCACCTGCGAAAAGATGTTCGCCCAGGTGCACATTCTGTTCAACGTCGCCGGACGCGGCGCCATCAAGCAGTCGTTCGAGGAAACCAGCGAAGACACCTGGGCAACCATGATCGGCCGCAACCTTACCTCGGGATTTCTGTGTGCAAAGTATTTTTTGCCGCTGATGAAGCAGACGGGATCGGGTTCGATTATCAATCACGCGTCGATTGACGGATTCCTCGGCAACCCTTCGCTGGTGGCCTATTCCGCCGCAAAAGGCGGGGTGCTGCCGCTGACCCATGTGATGGCGCACAATCTGGCGCAATACAATATCCGCGTCAACAGTATTTCCACCGGCGGTATACGCGAGACCGCGGCACCCGCAAGACCCCGTGATCACGCGCGCATCGCGGTGACGCCCGCACAGCGCATGGGCACGGCGGAGGATGTGGCGAAAGTCGCGTTGTTTCTCGCGTCGGACCTGTCGTCGTACGTGAATGGCGCGAACATCGTCGTCGATGGCGGCAGAACTGCGACCACGCACGGCTGTTACGACGATTAGCGATGAAACGCACGCTGCCTTGCGCCATTGCCATGGCGCTGCTGTCGCAAACCGCATGGGCGCAACGCGCGGCCACAACCGCCGCCGCTGACTACCCGTCAAAGCCCATCCGCGTGGTGGTGCCATCCTCGCCCGGCGGCGGCATCGACGCGCTGGCGCGCGTGATCGGCCCCAAGCTGACGGAAGCCTGGGGCAAATCGGTCATCATCGACAATCGCGCCGGCGCCGGCGGCCTGATAGGCTCCGAAATCGTTGCGCGTGCGCCGCCCGATGGCTACACCATACTCATCGTTGCCGGCGGCTACACCTTGAACCCGAGCCTTTATGCGAAGCTGCCCTACGACACGATCAGGGATTTCGAACGGGTGTCGCTGCTGGCGTGCGCGCCCAATTTGCTGGTCGCACATGCCTCACTGCCGGTAAAGACTTTCAAGGAGCTGATCGCCTACGCCAGGGCCAAGCCGAAATTTCTGACGTATGCCTCGTCCGGCATCGGTACCACCAGCTATCTGTCGGGCGAAATCGTGAAGATCATGACCGGCGTCGAAATTATCCATGTGCCGTACAAGGGCGCGGGCCTCTCCAATGCCGCTGCGATCGCGGGCCAGGTGCATTTTATTTTTTCCGCGCCACACACTATGGTGCCGCATGTCAAAACCGAACGTGTTCGCGCGCTGGGCGTCACCTCCCTGCGTCGCTTGCCATTGATACCGGAGGTGCCCACGATTGCCGAAGCGGGGCTGCCCGGTTTTGACGTCAACAGCTGCTATGGCGTGCTGGTGCCCGCGGCCACGCCGCGCGTCATCATCGCCAAGCTGAACGCCGAGATTGTGCGCGTACTGCGGCTGCCCGAGATACGCGCGAATCTGGAGAGCCAGAGCTTTGATGTTATTGCCAGCAGCGCCGACGAGTACGAGCGCTTTACCAGGAACGATATGGCGCGATGGGCTAAAACGTTGAAGCAGGCGGGTATTAAACCGGAATAGAGACTGATTTCAGTCGGAGGTAGCACCCGAGCGTGCAATCACGCGCGCGCTCATCTCCGCATCCTTGCGCAGAAAAACCGCGAACTCGGCGGGCGTGTTGGCGATCAGTTCATAATCCGGCAGGCGGTCGGCAACGGTCTTGGTCGTGATGGCACGTGCGATTTCTCTGTGCAGCAGGTTGACTGTGGGCGGGGGCGTTGCCGCCGGCGCAAAGATGCCATACCAGCTTGAGATGTCGTATCCGGACAAGCCCGACTCGGCGATGGTGGGCAGTTCCGGCAGCGCCTTGATACGCTTTGCGGTTGTTGCGCCGAGCGCCTTGAGCACGCCCGTGCGTATGTGAGGAAGAACCGTGGGAACCGAACCGAACGTCATTGAGACATGAGCCCCCAGCACCGCGGTGGTGTAGTCGGCCGCCCCTTTATAAGGAACATGAAGCAATTCGATGCCCGCCATCGAGGCGAACAGCGCGCCCCCCAGATGGACAGGCGTTCCGACTCCCGCGGAGGCGTAGGTCAGACTCTTGGGTGCTGCCTTGGCGAGGGCGATCAATTCTCGCATGCTGGAGGCCTGAACGCTGCGCGGAACGACCAGTATGTGCGGCAGCACGGCCACCAGCGTGATCGGCGCGAAGGACGCAACCGTCACTGACAGCTTCTTGCGCGGCGACAGCGCGGGCAGCGCGGTGAGGTTGTTGATCTGGATCAGCAGCGTATGGCCGTCCGGCGCCGAATTCGCCGCAATCTCGGAGCCAATCAGCGTGTTGCCGCCGGCGCGGTTGTCGACGATCACGTTCTGCTTCAGCGCCGCCGACAGGTGCTGCCCCAGCGCCCGCGCCAGGATGTCGGTCCCGCCGCCGGGCGGGAATGGAACGATCAGCCGAATGGGTCGCGTGGGATACTCTGCCGCCGCAACGCTTATCGCCGTCACTGCCGTCCAAACTGCGATGGACAAAGTGAATGCTTGCGCCAGCTTATGTCTACTGGGTGGAAATCTAACCACACTACCGGGTGAAAGAATCAACCACAACGCGCTGCGCTGGAAACTGGCCATATGCACTACCTTTCGCGAAGGGCACGCCGGGTTGCACGGGAGCAGCGACGCCGGCAGTACACCCATAGTGATCCTGCATGCTTTCTGTCGAGGTCTTAATAATAGCGAAGTCATGAAAGCAGGCCAGCGCATAGTAGCGCACTGGAACTCATTGAGAAAGAGCAGTTGAAGCGACGCGTATTTACGGTGGAATTCAAGGCCGAAAACCTCACGCCTGCCCACTTACGCGCCTATTCAGCCTTAACCCCCGCCTGCAGCCACACCTTGCGGCGCGTGGCAATTTCGGTGTGTACCATTTTATCGAATGCTTCAGGTGAACTGCTAACGGTAGGCGTTGCGCCTTGTCTCATAAATGCTTCGGCTACATCCGGCAGCGCCACGATACGCGCAAACTCTTTCGACAACTGATTGACGACTCTTCGCGGCGTGGCCGAGGGCGCAAAGATGCCGAACCAGCCGTCATATTCGAAGTCCAGTGCGGTGGCTTCGATCACTGTGGGAACATTGGGCAACAGGTGCGAACGCTTTTTGGAGGTAGTGGCCAGCGGCAGCAGCCGCCCCGCACTAATCAGCGGCACCGCCGGCGGCATGGCAGACAATGCAAACTGCAAACGTCCGGCGATGGTGTCGTTAATGAATTCCGGAGTGCCTTTGTAGGGAATATGCACCACCCTTATGCCTGCCGCCAAACAGAATAGCTCGGCAGCGTAATGCGTGCCGCTGCCGATACCTGCGGAGCCGTAGTTCCACTGTCCGGGACGCTGCTTGGCGAGGGCGATCAGTTCCTTCACCGACGTGATGCCGGAATTTGGAACCACCACCAGCACCATGGGATTGGCGGCAACTTGCGTGACACCCGAAAAATCCTTAACCGAGTCAAACGGCAACCGCGGATACAGCGACGCACTTGCGGCAAATGCACCGGAATGCAGCATGAGAATGTGGCCATCCGGCGTTGCGCGCGCAACAATCTCGCCCGCCACCACACCGCCCGCGGCGGGGCGATTGTCCACCACCACCGGCTGCCCCCAGCTCTCCGTAAGCTTGGGGCCGATAACGCGCGCAAAAAAATCCGTGGCACTGCCCGCGGAAAACGGCGAGACCAGGCGTATGGGTTTTTCCGGAAATTTCTGCGCCTGCACCTGCGCTGCCAGCGTGGTGGCGAAGATGCTCATCACAATATATTTTTTCATAGTGCACTCCTCCAGAGTTCTGCTGGGCGATTACATCAAATTATCTTGTAGGCCTGATCTCGCCATCGTCTGCTGTGTATTACACTACCTGAATAAGCGCCGGAGCGGGAAAAATGCCTGTGGCGCAATAGATCAGAAGGAATAGCGCATGCCAAGCAAGGCCCCGCCGCTGACCGGGCTGCGTGTACTGGACATCGGTAAGCATCCGGCCGCGGCACTGGCCAGCATGGTGCTGGCCGATTTCGGCGCCGTGGTGGTTGCGGTTGCAGGAAGCGTGGTTTGCGACCATCCGGCTGCGCCGCTATTGCTTCGCGGCAAGCGGGTGCTGCGCCAAGCGCAAGGTGACGAATACGAGCAGGCATTGGCTGGCGCCGACGTGCTGCTGACTACACTCGGCCCGGATGACGCCGCGCCCAAGCGTAAGCCAAATCAGATACACCTCAATATTTCCGGCTGGGGCACGCAGGGTCCCTACGCACGCTATCCGATGCGTGAAGGCCTGGTCGCCGCCAAGAGCGGGCGCATGGCCCTATTCGAAGGACAGAACCCGCGTGCCGGACCTGCTTACGCCGCCGTGCAGGTAGCCACCTTTGGCGCCGCGCAGATAGCCGTTCAGGGCATCCTCGCCGCCTTGATGACCCGGGCTCGGACTGGCCGCGGCGAACGCATTGAAACGAGTCTTTTGCAGGCGATGATTCCCTACGATACGCAGGGATTGGTCCGTGCGCAGCTCGAAACCCGGTATGCGGATCTGCTGCCGCCAGAGCCCCCGGCCGCGAAGAAACACAATCTGCCTTACCAACCCGTGCAGGGACAGGATGGCAACTGGCTGCAACTGGGAAATTTGCTGGATCACTTATTCCGCAACTATCTCAAAGTGACCGGACTTGCTGATGTGCCCCCGGCCGATGTGCGCGATAAGCCCAATGCGGCTTGGCCGGAGCTAACCATAGCACTCGTGCGTGTTGCAATGCTGACGCGCATGCGCGAACGCCCGGCAACGGACTGGTTGGCCGCATTTCGCGAGGATGGCAATGTTGCCGCCGCGCCCTATCAGACAACGCAACAGGCACTGGACGATCCGGACCTGACCCAAGCCGGCGACGTCGTGGATGGTCAACATCCGACACTGGGTGCAGTCCGCTGGCTCGGCCCTGCTGCTTCTATGGAAGTCACCCCTGCACGAATCGCCGCATCACCGTCGGAACAGACCGCGGGCGGCGCAACTTACCCCTCGCCGCGGCAACACGTTAAGGATCGCGCTCCATTAGCCGGCATCACCGTGCTGGAATTCGCCAGCATCATCGCCACACCGCTGGGATGTTCCATGCTGGCGGATCTCGGTGCACGTGTCATCAAGATCGAACCCATGGGCGGCGATCCGGGACGCCGCGTCGATGGGGCCATGGCAGCAGGCCTGGGCGCGATTAAATACAACGTCGGCAAGGAAACCATCTGCATTGAGCTCAAGTCGCCTAAGGGACGTGAGATCCTGGATAAGCTGCTGCCCAAGGCCGATCTCATCGCCCACAATTTTCGCCCTGGCGTTCCGGACAAACTCGGCTTCGGTTACGAGCGTGCCCGCAGCTTCAATCCCAGGGTGGTGTGGCTTTCCGCCAATGGCTATGACCCCAAGTCTCCCGGAGCGGAACGTCCCTGTTCCCACCCGATTGCCGGCGCCCAGTGTGGTGGCGCCCTGTTTCAAGCCGGAGCGGGCATGCCGCCCAAGGGCCCCGCTGACATCCCGACGCTGATCGAGGCGGCACGCCGCCTGATGCGCGCCAATGAAGTCAATCCTGATCCCAATACCTCCCTGCTGGTGGCCACCGGCGCCCTACTGGGGTTGTTCACCGCCGAGCGCTTCGGCATTGGACAGCGCGTCAATGTCAATATGATGCTGGCCAACGTGTATGCCAACTTCGACGATGCCGTGCGCTACCAGGGCAAGCCGCAACGACCACAAGTGGACGCAGACCTCTACGGACTGCACGCGCTGTATCGCCTCTACCCCTGTGCCGAAAGCTGGGTGTTTCTGGCTGTTGAAGGTGATGCGGAATTCAAGACGCTATGCCATGCGATGGGGCTTGCGGCATTAGCTGAGGACCATCGGTTCCGCGATGCGAAAACCCGTCTCGCCAACGATGCAGCACTCGCCGCGCAGTTATCGGCAGTATTTCTCGCCGCCGACGCGGATACATGCGAAATCAGGCTGAGCAGCGCCGGTGTAGGCTGTGTACGCGCCGATGGTGGCGTAGCCGGCGATTTCTGGCTCCGTAATCCACATGTGCAAGCCAATGGCTACACGCTTGAGTGTGACCACCTCCGCTATGGCCGTTACGTGCGCCACGGATCCCTGCTCAACTTTTCCGACAGCCCGGTGCGCTGCGGCGCCGGCACGCTGGCTGGCCAGCATACGGATGCACTGTTGCGGGAATTGGGCTACGATGATGCCGCGATTGCACAACTGCGTGTGGACAAGGTCGTCTGGTCGGAATCGCTAGCGCCGCTGCCAGCCGCTGGGGTTAAGCGCTAGAAACTAATCAGGCTATTTACGGGCATTGCCTGAAAATTGGGAGCCCGCTTCAGACGGGCGGTACGGGCCGACACCCGCAGTTTGCGTTTCCCGCAAGCGGCCAGTTGCTCACCCTACATACGGACGCTATCCGTCCAATCCATTCTCAATTTTTTAGTTCAGCTTTTCGCGGGCGTGAGCGCCGCGCGCTGCTCGATAATCGTAAAAATCACGCTGGTGTCTTTTTCGCCCAGCCCGGCGGCAAGCGCAGCCTGTTGGTAGTGCTGGGCCATATTGGAGAAGCTCACCGGGACATGGACTTCCTTCGCGATCGCATGAAAGGTGTCGAGGTCCTTGTTCATCAGCGCTACTTTGAAGCCGGGTTCGAAGTCGCGCGGAATCAATGCGCGGTCGACGCGCGCCAGCGCATTGCTGTTGCCGCTGCTCGCTTTGACGATGTCGGACATGGTCTTCAGATCAAGCCCCGCTTTCAGGCCGACCGCAAATCCCTCCATCATGGCGCAGGCATTCACCGTCGACATCATGTTATTGATGGCCTTGATGGTGTTGGCGGCGCCCGCCGGCCCCACATGGTAAATGTTCTTCCCGATGGCGTTGAGGATCGGCTCCACACGCTCCAGCACCGTCGCATCCCCACCGGTCATGACCGCGAGCGTTGCAGCCTTGGCTCCTGTAACACCGCCACTGACCGGCGCTTCCAGAAAGAACAGGCCGCGCGCCTTGGCGCCGGCTTCGATCTTGCGCGGTGTCGAAGGCAACACGCTGCTCAGGTCAATCAGTATCGTGCCTTTTTTCGCCAACTCGATGGCCCCGCCTGCGCCCAGGTAAAAAGGTTCGACTTCCGGTGAACCCGGCAGGCTGGTGAAAAGCACGTCAACATTTTCGATAACGCCCGCAGCCGAAGATGCGCCCTTGGCGCCGGCCTCAACCAGGTTTTGCATGGCCTTGGGATTCATGTCAAACACCGTCAGCGCATAGCCATTCTTGAGCACGTTCAAAGCCATCGGATTGCCCATGTTTCCGAGACCGATAAAGCCTACCGAGAGTGTCATGATGTCCTTTGCAGGTTGAATAGAGGAAAGCGTGTATTACAGCACAATTTTTTGCATGCGTATCACCTGCCCCCAGCGGTCGATCTCGGTCTTGATCCACTGCTCGAACTGCGCGGGCGTGCTGCCAACCGTTTCCAGCCCCAATTCAGCGAAGCGCGATTTAACCTCGGGTTGCGCCAGCACTTTGGCGCTTCCAGCATGCAGCCGCGCGATGATTTCCGGCGGCAACTTCACGGGCGCCAGCAAGCCTACCCATGATTCCGCGCGGAAATTCGGATACACGCTCATCATCAGCGGCACGCCGGGTAACGCGGCAGAGGGCTTTTCAGAGGTGAGCGCAATCGCACGCAAACGTTTACTGCGCACATGGGGTGCTGCGGTCGACACCGTAGGAAACATCGCATCGACATGGCCGGCGATCAAATCGGTAATCGCGCCGCCTGCGCCCTTGTACGGCACGTTAAGGATTTCGACACGCGCTTCCAGCCGCAGCAGCTCCAGCAACAGCCGTGCCGGCGAACCGGGGCCGACACTGGCGAAATTGAGCGCACCGGGTTTAGCTTTGGCGAGCGCAATCAGTTCAGCCACCGTTGTCGCCGGCACGCCCGGATTCACCACCAGCACCAGCGGGCCGCGCACCAGCAGCGAAATCGGCGCGAGATCGTTGAGCGTGTTGTAGTCGAGGCTCTTGAACAGATGCGGATTGGTGGCGTGGCTGTCGAATACCACGAGCAGCGTGTAGCCATCGGGCGCTGCGCGTACCGCCGCTGCCGTGCCTATCGTGCTGCCGGCGCCGACGCGGTTTTCAACAATGAACTGCTGCGCGAAGGCTTCAGAAAGTTTGGCCGCAACGATGCGCGCACTGACATCGGCAAGGCCGCTGGGGGCGTTGGGGACGATGATGCGCACGGGTTTGGCGGGGTAGTTTTGTGCGGAGGCGCACGCGGCCACCAACACGCTTGCACTCAGTAACAAGTTTTTCGATATTAGACGCATAAGGCTGCCATCTGGATCAAAACCAACACTGTCGTTCCCGCGCAGGCGGGAACCCATGCATATGCGCATTTGGCACATGCGTTATGGGTTCCCGTCGCAGCCTGCCCTCGAATGCTTTAGTCGGGGGCGGGAACGACAGTAAGGAAACTTTTGCACTTCAATCATCCGCTTTTGTTGCGCGGCATTATACGGTGGACCTGCTGGCATCATGTTAAAGTTTCGCCCTAAATAGAAGGTCACGCGACATGTCTAGCTTCAAACTGCTGAACTACGCGGACGCCAACGGCGCGACGTGTGCGGGAATTCTGGCCGGCGGCAATACGGTGATTGATCTGCGTGAAGCGCTGCCCAATAGCGCGTGGTCAACCTCCACGCTTGCGGTGTTGGGTGCATGGGACGAAGCCCTGCCCGCGCTGCACGCGCTCGCCGCTGCGCCGCGCGGCAAGCAATTGCCGCTGGCTTCGGTGCGTTTGCTGGCGCCGATTTATTATCCGCCGGCTATTTATTGCACCGGCGCCAACTACATGGCGCACGCCGAAGAAATGTCCGCCGAGGGCGCGGGCGTGAACAAGGCAACCACGCAGCCTTATCTGTTTCTGAAATCCGCACAGCATTGCATGATCGGCCCCGGGGACGCCATTCATCTGCCGAACACCTCAAAGAAAGTCGACTGGGAGGCCGAATGCGCCGTGGTGATCGGTAAAAAGGGCCGCAACATCAGCGTGGCCGATGCGATGAAGCATGTCGCCGGCTACACCATCATGAACGACGTGTCCGCACGCGATCTGTCACGCCGCCCCGACTGGCCGCGCTGGGGCATCGACTGGTTCGGCCACAAGAATTTCGAGACCTCCGCACCCATGGGCCCGTGGATCACGCCCGCCGACGAAGTGCCGGATATCTACCAATGCCGGTTGCAACTGTGGGTGAATCAGGAAAAGATGCAGGACACGCTGGTGGATCAACTGATTTTCAATATTGCAGAGCTGATCGAATACCTGAGCCGCCGCATGACGCTGTTGCCCGGCGACGTGATCGCCACCGGCACGCCGTCAGGCGTGGGCCGCCCGCGCGGGATTTTTTTGAAGCCCGGTGACAAAGTGCGCATCGAGCTGGATTGCGTGGGCACGCTGGAAAATCCGGTGGTGCAGGGTGTGTGATTAAACGAGGCGTAACGTTACCCACGCATGTAGGGTGGGCACGCTGTTTGTGCCCACCGTTCAGAGTTCCGCATTTACGCGACGGCATTGCCTGCCGCGAATAATTCTCATGGATGAGTTCGAATTTTTTCTCGATAAAGAATGGTCCGACGGCCTGCCGGTGGTCACGCCGACCGAGGCGCGCGTTGCGCGCATGATCACGGGTACCAAGCGCAATCCCGATGAATTGATCGGCAACATTCCTCCGGCAATGGAACCGGTCACCGTGCGCACCGCCGCGATACACGCGCTGATGGCGGGCTGCAAACCCGAGTATCTGCCGGTGGTGCTGGGCGCGTTGGAACTGATGCTGCGCGAAGAATTCAACCTCAACGGCGTGCAGGGCACCATGCACGGCGTAGCACCCTTGATGATCGTCAGCGGTCCGTATGCGCAACAAATCGGCATCCATGGCGGCAATGGCTGCTTCGGCCCTGGCTTTCGCGCCAACGCAACCATAGGCCGTGCGATACGCTTGATGTTGATGAATCTTGGCGGTGGTATTGCCGGGCTGGCTTCAGCCACCATCTTCGCCACGCCCATGCGCTACACCGCCTGCCTCACCGAAAACATCGAGCGCAGCCCGTGGGAATCGCTGGCGGTATCCAAGGGTTACCAGGCCACAGATAACGTGATCACCTGCGCCATGGTGGAAAGCCCGCGCCTCACCTTTGACGATGTGAGCGATGAACCGCAGCGGCTGCTCACCGGCATTGCCGACGCCATGACCGCAATGGGTTCATGGAATATGCACGCGCGCTCCGACATGGTGGTGGCCATGGGGCCGCAGCACGCGGCGATTTGCGCCAAAGCCGGCATGAGCCGCGCCGATGTGCACGCGTGGCTCACGCAATACGCCGGGCGCAAGGTGCGCGATCTCAAAGGCGGCGGCAACTGGCGGCCGGAACGTGTGCGCGCGCTGGCACCTTACCTGCAACTCGATCCTGATGACGATGATTGCTTCATTCCCGCCATCAAGAACCCGCAGGATTTGCAATTGATGGTGGCAGGAGGCTGGGGGCCCTGCACGGCAGTGTGTCATGGCTGGAGCGGCGGCAGCAAAGCAGTGCATGGCGTTTACGCTGTCTGACGTCAAATGCACTATCGCAATGGTGATATACAACGGAACACACGGAAATACCCGGTAAATATGATTCGCGGACATTGCCAATAGATTCCACGCTCACAACTCGTAGGGCGCAATCCTATTGCGCCCTACGCCGCTATAACCACCTCGTCGTTCCAGCGCAAGCTGGAACCCAGTTCGTGCATCCATGCGAAGCATCTGAAATCAGATCCTTCGGATCGGGTTACGATCTGGATTCCAGCTTGCGCTGGAATGACGAAGTACGGTCTCCCGAACGTCACCTGTGTGCGATTTTTGCGGCGACAGCGTGACCCACAGCAATCCTTTACTACCATAAAATAATTTTAAGCCCGGTAGGTTGGGCTGACAAAGGAAGCCCAACATTTGTTGCAAATCACGCGCGATTGTTGGGGATCGCTGCGCTCACCGCCAACCTACACACGCCGTGGCTGGGAGCGATCGAGGAACAATCGGGGACCGCAATTAAATCCTGACTTCGGAAAATATCACCTACACCTTCCGTGTGCGCTCCTGTGCGATGCGGATCGGCGGCACCCACGGCTGCTCAGCCCACGCCACACCCACGCGCGCCAGTTGCGCGTCGATCAGGTAAGGCTTGCCTTCGACCGTCGCGCGGCGGGCGCGCGCCAGCGCTGCCTTGAGCTCACCCGGCGACGACACCACTTCGCCGTCGACGCCGAAGCCTTTGGCGATGTGCGCCATGTTCATGTCGGGCTTGCCGAGGTAGTCGTGAACGAATTGGCCGGTCTGCACCATGCGCCCGCCCGGTACTTTGTCTATGACGCGGCCATGCGGGCCGCTGTAGGCGTGATTGTTGTAGACCACGGTGATCACCGGCAATTCGAGCCGCGCCATATTCCACAGCGCGGTGGGGCCGAAGATGAACGAGCCGTCGCCGACCAGACAAATCACCTGCTGGTTCGGGCGCGCGAGCTTCACCCCAGCTGCGGTGCCGACGCCCGAGCCGAGATGCGCGCCGTAGTAGAAAAAGAGTTCGCGCCCGCCCAGCGGATTGAAGCCGAAGCTGTGCGCGCTCACCGAACCCGCCTCGTGCACGATGATCGCGTCCTTGTCGGCGAACTGGGCGATCTCCCAGGTGAGACGGTCGGCGAGCATCGGGCTGCGGTTCCAGTCGGGGTTTTTCGTGACCAGCGCCCGCATTCCCTTCGCTAGCTCGGTGAAGCGACGCACCTCGTCCGCCCGCTCCTGCGCCTTTTGCTTGAGTGACGGCGTCATCAGGCCCTCCACGGCCGCAATGAGATCGTCCAGCCCGTAGGCGACATCCGCGACCAGCGGCACGTCGGTGGCCATCACATTGCCCATGCTCCAACTGTCGATCCGCATGTCGATGAATTTCACGTTGCGGCCGACCATCAGCGCCGGCGACTGGTGCTGGAGCTTGTTGCCGACGTTGATGACGACGTCGGGGTCCTTCGGGTAGCTCAGCGAGTTGATCCGCGCCACCGGCAGGTTACCCACCCACAGCGGATGTCCGGTCGGAAAATTCGCAAACATCTGCCGCGCCTGCGCCACCGGCATACCAAGCAGCTCGGCCAGCGTGACCGCCTTGGCCACCGACTTGGTGTGGTAAAGCTCATCGCCGACGATCAGCAGCGGCAGCCTGGCCTCGACCAGCAGCTTCGCCGCCCGCTCCACTTCCACCGGGTTGGGCCGCACGCGCATGCGCGGGTCCACCTTGTCCTGCGAAATGATTTCGGTGCGCACCTTCTCGTCGATTAAATCCGAATGCCACGACGCATAGGTTGGGCCATAGGGCGGGGTCCACGCCGCCTTGAAAGCGCGGCGCAAGGTTTCGGGGATCATGTCGGCGCGGCGCGCCATCCAGCTGTACTTGGTGAGCGGGGCAACGATCTGCTCCTGATTCGCCACCTCCTCGAAACCGTCGCGCCCGGAGCGGCGCGTCTGGTCGGTGCGGTAGCTGTAGAACACCAGCGGTGTCTGTTCCTTGAACGCGTTATACATCTGCCCCATCGCATTCATCAGACCGACCACTGCCGCCTGCATCACCAGTGTCGGCTCGCCGGAGGCCTTGACGTAGCCCGCGGCCATCGCGGCGCCCGGCCCCTCGTGCGGCGTCAGGATGTACTTGAGCTGCGGCCGGTCAACGAGCGCCTCGTAGAACTGCGCGTCCTCGCTCGACGAATTGCCGAAGACGTATTTAACGCCCGAGGCAATTAGCTGCTCGGCCATGCACGCGCCACCGCTGCCTTCGAATACCTTGATCCCGCGCGCAGCCGCGCCGCCGGCCTCCTGCGCGTGTGCGACCGGCACCAACGTGCTCAGGACAGACTCAGCCGCGGCGAGCGACACGCCGGTGGCGGTCAGGCTCTTCAGGAAATCACGCCGTGAGATCGAGTGACGAAGGTAGCGCGCGACCAGTTCTCTCATGTGTGTCTCCGCTAAAATCCTGCGATCACTTAACGGGCTTGCCGTCTTGTGTCGTGTACACGGTGCCGAGATAAACAGCCATGGCGTTGACCTCGTCCTCGGTCCACAGCGCGCCCCGCCCTACCATGCGGTAGATCACGCCTTCCCATCCTCTGCGGTCCTGGCGATGGTCCCGCCACATGGCGTCGGAATGGCACTGAAAACACAACTTCATTGTCGTCTCGCGGCCGGGCGCATCGGGAAATCCCAGCGGCTTCGCCTGCTGCGCCAGCGCTGCGTGGGACGCGAGCAGTAGTGCTGCGCCCAACAGGACCGTCATTCTATTTTTTTGCGAACCGAACATCACTCCTCCTGGCAGCGCGTAGGGCGCAATCCCATTGCGCCGAATGCGGTTTGCAAAGTAGCCATGCGGCGCAATGGGATTGCGCCCTA
>CAMATZ010000030.1 GCA_945861275.1 Bordetella parapertussis | reverse complement strand
CCCTGAAATTCCGCTTCAACCTCATCGCCGGAAAGCCCGCTCTCCTGCCAGCGCAAGGTGCCGGCTTCAATTGCAGCCACCAGCGCCTCATCTTCAGTACCTCTAAAATACTCTCCTATATTCAATGATTTGCCATCTGGCTTGCCATCCAATGTAGTGTCCAAATCAGCCTCGCCTGCGAGCACCTCCAGCACGCGCTGCAGGGCGCGCAGTTCCGTCTGATCCACGCCCTTCACACCTTGCCCCGCGTTTAGCTGCGTGCGATCCACCTGACGCGCCAACGCCGGATCCAGTGCCGCCAGTTCCATCACCGTCTGCGCCATCGAGCGCTGCGCCGGCGGCGGCCGGCGATGCGACGGCGCCGCCAATGGCTGAGCTTTGATTTGAAACTCGGCATCGAGTTCCTGCTGGGTGACGCCGGTGAGCTCGGCCAGTTGTTTGCGCAACAGCAACGACAGCATCGGTGCTGCGATCTCCTTCACCAGCGGTTTGGCCTCCTGCAGCAGACGCGCGCGGCCTTCGGCAGTGCCAAGGTCCACGCGCGACGATAATTCGTTCAGCAAAAATTGCGACAAGGGAATCGCTTGCGCGAGGAATTTTTCGAATTGTTCCTTGCCGTACTGGCGCACATAGCTGTCCGGGTCTTCGCCCTGCGGCAGAAACAAAAACCGCACCTGTTTGCCATCGGCGATCTGCCCCAGACTGTTTTCGAGCGCACGCCACGCCGCACGGCGGCCGGCATTGTCGCCGTCAAAACAATAGACGATTTCGTCGGTCTGCCGCAGTAGTTTTTGCACATGCATCGGCGTAGTCGCCGTGCCCAGCGTCGCCACCGCGTACTCGACGCCATGTTGCGCCAGCGCCACCACGTCCATGTAGCCCTCGACCACCAGCACGCGACCGGCGTCACGAATGGCGCGCCGCGCCTGGTACAGCCCGTAGAGTTCGCGACCCTTTTCGAACAGCGGCGTCTCCGGCGAATTCAGATACTTGGGTTCGCCCGCGTCCAGCACGCGTCCGCCAAAACCGATGACGTTACCGCGCACATCGACAATCGGAAACATGATCCGGTCACGAAAAATATCATAGCGCCGGCCTTCCTCGTTTTGCTTGACCAGCCCCACTGTGGTGAGTGCGCTGGCTTGATAATTCGCATACGCGCGCTCCAGATTTTGCCAGCCGTCCGGTGCATACCCCACGCCGAATTTTTTCGCAATGTCGCCGGAAAGTCCGCGTTTTTTCAGATAGTCAATCGCCTGTGGCGCATCCTTCAGCGCGCCGCGATAAAACTGCGCCGCAGTGAGCATGATGTCGTTCAGGTTTTCGCCCTCTTCACCTTCGCTGCGACGGCGACGGGTGTCGGATTGTTCGCTGCGCTCTTCGGGCACCACTATGCCGATATTTTGCGCAAGGTCCTTCACCGCCTCGACGAAGCCGAGTCCCGAATATTCCATCAAAAATCCAATAGCGGTACCATGCGCGCCGCAACCAAAGCAGTGATAAAACTGCTTGCTCGGACTCACCGTGAAAGACGGCGATTTTTCCGCATGAAACGGGCAACACGCAGCGAAATTCGCTCCCGCGCGTTTCAACTTCACATGGCGGTCGATCACATCGACGATATCGACGCGATAGAGCAAATCCTGGATGAACGACTTCGGAATCATGATGTGTCAGCGAAGTATAACCAGCGCTGAGCCGGCTCAGGCACGGATTCGCACAGGCCGCGCAAACGCTCCAGCTGCGGCAATAGCGGAAAATTAAAAACTATTTAAAAACAAATAGTTAAAAATTCAGCCTGTGACTCACTGCGCCACTCACTTCGCTAATTTGGCTTTGACCAGCGCGGACACTTTCGACATGTCTGCGCGCCCCGCGAGTTTGGGCTTGAGCAGCGCCATCACTTTGCCCATATCGGCCGGACCTTTGGCGGCGCTTTCCTGGATCGACGCCACCACCGCCTCGTCAATCTGCGCCTCGGAAAGCGCCTGTGGCATGTACGCCTGCAACACGCTCAGCTCGTATTTTTCGGTATCGGCCAAATCCTGGCGGCCGCCTTTTTCGAATTGGGCAATAGAATCGCGGCGCTGCTTGAGCATCCTGTCGATGATCGCCACCACGTCGGTGTCGGCCAAAGTCACGCGCTCATCGACCTCTTTTTGCTTGCAGGCGGCCGTGAGCAAACGAAGGGCGTCGCGCTTGCGGGCATCGCCCGCGCGCATGGCATCCTTAAGATCGTTGTTGATTTGGTCTCTGAGCGGCATGGTTTGACTCCTGCAAAAAACAAAAAGGGCGAAGGCGCTTTACCTCACCCTTCACCCCTCACCCTTCACCCGGTCATGCGGTGAAGGTCTGATGCCCGACAAGGATCAATACATTTTCGGCGGCAACGTCTGCGAGCGCAAACGCTTGTGCGTGCGCTTCACCGCCGCGGCAAGCTTGCGCTTGCGCTCGGACGTGGGTTTTTCATAAAACTCACGGGCGCGCAAATCGGTCAGCAGGCCGGTTTTTTCAACCGTGCGCTTGAAACGGCGCAGGGCAACTTCGAATGGTTCGTTTTCTTTCATACGGATGGTCGTCATGAGTGCCCTTCGTTCCTTGGCGATTCGAAAAACCCGTATTATAGCAAGCAGCTGGCCTTTACTCAAAGTACCCCCACCCTTCTCCGATGCTGCCAGACCACCCTAAGCCCTTGTTAATACTCGGCATTGAGACCTCCTGCGACGAGTCCGGTGTCGCCCTCTACGACACGAAACAGGGCCTGCTGGGCCACCGCCTCCATTCCCAAGTAGCGATGCACGCGGATTACGGCGGGGTGGTGCCTGAGCTCGCCTCGCGCGACCACATCCGGCGCGTGCTGCCGCTCACGCGCGAGTTACTGGCGGCGTGCGGGCGCGCGCTTGCCGATATTGATGCCGTCGCCTACACCCAGGGACCGGGCCTTGCGGGCGCATTGCTGGTGGGCGCCAGCATCGCCCACGGACTGGCCTACGCCCTGGACATTCCCGCGATCGGCATACATCACCTCGAAGGCCATTTGCTCTCACCGCTGCTGGCTGACCCCGCCCCCACCTTCCCGTTCGTAGGGCTGTTGGTTTCTGGCGGACACACGCAATTGATGCGCGTCGGCGGCGTGGGTGACTACCAGCTGCTCGGCGAAACCGTGGACGACGCCGCCGGTGAAGCCTTCGACAAAACCGCACAACTGTTGGGGCTGGGCTACCCCGGCGGCCCTGAGATAGCGCGGCTTGCCGAACACGGCAAGCCCGGCAAATTCCGCCTGCCGCGGCCCATGCTCAACAGCGGTGATCTCAACTTCAGCTTCAGCGGTTTAAAAACCGCGGTGCTGACGGCGGTGCGCGGCAAACTGCTGGATGAGACTGACAAAGCCGATCTGGCGGCGGAATTCCAAGCGGCAGCGGCCGATGTTTTGGTCGCCAAAGCGCTGATGGCCTTGGATAAAACAGGATTGAATCAATTGGTCGTCGCCGGCGGTGTAGGCGCGAACCAGCAACTGCGCGCGCAACTTAGCGCCAAGGCGAACGCACGGGGCTGTCGTGTGTACTACCCGCCGCTGGAGTTGTGCACGGATAACGGCGCGATGATTGCGCTGGCGGGGGGGCTGCGGCTGACGGATAGCCGCAACACGCCGGCCTGCAATCGCGCCTTCAATGTTCGCCCACGTTGGGATTTAGAGACTTTGCAGCCAGCTTGATTGCCGCAGCAGATTTTGCAGCGTGCGACCCCAGCGTGCCGCATATAAGCAACACGGCGCAATGGGATTGCGCCCTACGCGCTCTTTACCCTTCACTCTTCACTCTTCACCTTTCACGGCGTTAAGACGGCATCCATGGCATCGGCGCCTGCGACGCAAACTCTGTTTTGCAATCGATCACCGCCGGCAGGTCGGATGCCATCGCCTGCTCAAATGCTTTCTTGAAATCCTGCGGCTTATCCACCGTAACACCCAGGCAACCGAAGGCGCGTGCAATCTGCGCGAAATCGGTTTCGAGAAACTCGTAACACTCGTCTTTGCGGTTGGGTTCCGGCGTGTTGCTGTAGGCAATGCCCAGATTCTTCACGCCCTGTGCCAAGCACTTGTTGTTATTGACGATGGTTACGGTTTTGATGCCGCGGCGGCGCGCGGTTTCGAGTTCGGGCAAATGGTAATAAAAACCGCCGTCGCCGGTAAAACACACCACAGGTTTGTCAGGCGCGCCGCACTTGCCGCCGAGCGACGCGGGGAATGACCAGCCGAGCGAACCGGCCGCGCGAAAATAGCTTTGCGCCGGGTGATTGAAATACACCATGGTATTGGTCCACAGCGCGGCAAAGCCGGTGTCGGCGAACAGGATCGCGTCTTTCGGCAGCAGCTCGGTGAGTTCCTTGCACAGGCGTCCGGGATTCATCGGCACGGCGTCCGAAGAACGATGCTTCTCGGCCTCGGCGGCCCAGGCCGCGGCATGCGCGCGTGCGGCCGCGAGCCACGCGTCATGCCTGGCGGGGTCGGCCGACACCGCAATCGCATCCACCGCCGTGCGCACATCGGCATGCACACCGATCACGCCACTGTAGTTACGGCCGATTTCCACCGGATCAATGTCAATCTGAATGATCGGCGTGCCGTCCTTCGGTAATTTATAGACGCCCGTGGTGTGATCGCTGGTGTTGCTGCCGCAGTAAATCACCAGATCGGCCTCGCTCACGATATGGTTGCCGCCGCTGCGGCCATACAAGCCCATGGTGCCGAAAAACAGCGGATGATTTTCGGTGAGTATCGCCTTGGCATCGGGTGTCGCCAGCACCGGCGCCTGGATTTTTTCGGCGAGCTTGGCGATCGCCGCACCCGCATCGGAAATCGTCGCACCCCGGTCGGCGATGATCACCGGGCGACTGGAGGCTTTGATCGCCGCCACCGCACGCAGCACGGCGGTGGAATTGGGCACCGGGCGAAACGCCGGATAACGGGTGTGCGCCTCATCAGCAATAACATCGAATTCGCCTGTGAGATGCGTGATCGCATCGCCGGCATAGCCCGCTATGTCCAGATGCACCGGGCGCGGCGTGCCGGTGGTCGCTTCGCGAAACGCCTGGCGCATGAGTTGCTGCATGTGTTCCAGCGCCTCGATTTTCCCGTGCATCTTGGTCACCGCCGAGAACAGTTGCTGGTGATCGACTTCCTGATAGGCATTGCGATGCTGCATGGTGCTGATATGGCGGCCGGTGAAGGCCACCACCGGCGAGTGGCCGAGATACGGATCCTGCATGCCGGCAGCCAGATTCGCCGCCCCCACCGATTGCGCCATGCACACGCCGGGCCGCCCCGAAGTGCGCGCATAACCGTCGGCCATGTAGGCCACCGCTTTTTCCGAGTGACCGAGTATGCGATGGATGCCCGTGTCTTCCATTTCGGCCAGCGCGCGCCGCAACACCGCGTCCATGAAAAACAGGTGCGTCACGCCATAGGATTTCAGAATTTGCCCGAACAGCCGCGCACCTGTCATTTTTTGAGCCATGGCTCTCCCCTTGAAATTGACAACAACAATAACCCGGATTTTTTTGCCTGAGCGGCGATACTCTACGGCGGCGCGCCCTTCAGTCGCACCCGCTCACTTTGCTATATATTCAGCTCAATTAAAAGGCCCAAGGTGCCGAGGCACCTTGGGCCGTAGCACGGGAACCGGCGCGATTTATATCGGCTTGATCTGCACCTTGCGAAATTTCACGACGCCACTGCCGTATTGCAGCGAAAACGGCCCGTGAAAAAACGAACGGTCGGTCATATCCACCGTCTGCTGGCCGTTCATCTTGACGATCACGCGCGGGCCTTTGGCGGTGATCTCGAAAGTGTTCCACCGGCCGCCGGCTTTGGGCATGGGCGACACCTTGGCAAAATTCACGATCGCACCGGTGCCGTATGAAGGATCAGGGCGTTTGTCGTAAATGTTCACTTCATAGGAATTTGTGGCGGTGATTTTCTCGCGATCGGAAAGACGTATGAAAATGCCGCTGTTGGCATCGTCACTGGTCCAAAACTCAGCGTAGAGCACAAAATCCGTGAAACTCGCGCGCGTTACCAAGTGGCTTGCCACCTTGCCGCCTTTGTCGGCCATCACCGCGCCGTCCTGCTCGCGCCAGTTGGCGTCGCCGACGCGCACAAAGTCCGCGAGGCCGCTGCCGCCGTCAATCAAGGTAACCCATCCGTCGCTGGCTCTGTAGGCGTTGCCGGCACAGCCGAACAAGGACGCGGCAACGACAAGCAACCCCGCGCCCAATGCGAAAAATCGTTTCATGATGATCTCCTGGTGAAGTAGGCCACGCACAGTTTAAGCGAACAGGATAGCAGAATAGGGCACTCGCCCCGTAAGCGTCAAGATTTTGCGGCGATGCCGTACTGTCTACAGCGGCTTGATCATTAATTTACGAAACTTGACCGTGCCTCTGTTGTACTGCAAGCCTATCGGGCCAGTGGGAAACGCCGAGTTATTGACATCCACCGCCAGTTCGCCGTTCATCTTGACGATCATGCGTGGCCCCTTGACCGAAATATCAAACGTGTTCCATTGGCCTGCCGCTTTAAACGTGGGCGCGGCCTTGGCAACGTTCACCAGGGAGGCGGTGGGAAAAGGCGGGTTCTTGTCAAAAATCTGCACTTCGTAGCCGCCTTTGGTGTTGATGGTTTTGGTATTGGTAATGCGATAAAAAACCCCGCTATTGGCCTCTTCATCCGCCCAGTACTCCACATACAACTCGAAATCTGTATAAGAATTCTTTGAGTACAGGAAAGCGGCGTCCTTGTTGGTCTTGCCATCGATCTGAATCGCGCCGTTGCTGGCCCGCCAGTTGCCGTCGCCGGTGCGGTTCCAGTTTTGCAGGCCGCTCTCACCGTCGATCAGCGTAGTCCAGCCGGGGCCCGACGGACCAGTGGCGCAGCCCAGGAATCCGAACACAACTACAAACAATGCCGCCGCAATCCTGAACAAGCGCTTCATGGTGATCCCCTGTGAGATGAACGATTCGACAAAACCAGCATAGGCTATGACATAAGCAACCGTCAAGACGAGCCACAAACCGCGTCCCCGCAGCGTGCTGTGATTTCAGTCCGCCTTCGCCCCCGACAGCTTGATAATACGCGCCCATTTCGCAAGGTCGTCACGTATCTGCGCACGGAACTGCTCCGGCGTGTTGCCTATCGGCGTGGCGCCCAGGCTGTCAATGCGGCTGCGCATGTCGCTGGTATTGATGACCTGCAGCGCGTCGGCATGGATTTTTTTCACCAGTTCAGGCGCAATGGTCGCCGGCGCCACCAACCCAAACCACGAAATCGCCTCATAGCCCGCCAGTCCGGATTCGGCGACGGTCGCAATTTCCGGGAACTGCGGCAAACGCTTGAGCGTCGTCACCGCGATGATTTTCAGCCGCCTCGCTTGCGCCTGCGGCAACACCGCCGTGGTGGTGGTGAAAGTCATCGATACTTCGCCCGACACCACCGCCAGCGTCGCGGGCGCCGCGCCTTTATACGGCACATGCGTCATGCGCAAACCGCCGCTCATCGTTTTCAGCAACTCGCCGGCGAGATGCCCCGGCGATCCGGCGCCGTTGGTTGCAAAGGTGAGCTGATCGGGCCGCGCGCGCGCCAGTGCGATCAACGCCCTGACGTTGTGCGCCGGAACCGCGGGATGCAATGCGATCACATTCGGTACCGCCGCCATCAGGATAATCGGTGCAAAATCTTTCAACGGATCGTAGGGCAACTTCGCATGCAGTCCCGGAATGATGGTGAGCGGCGCTCCCGACCCCATCAGCAGCGTGTAGCCGTCTGGCGGCGCCTTGGCGCCCAGCTCGGTACCGATAATGCCGCCTGCACCAGGGCGGTTGTCGATAATGACTTGCTGGCCCCACACCTCGGAGAGCCTGACGCCCAGCAAACGCGCCAGCGTTTCGGTGCTGCCGCCGGGCGGAAACGGCACGATCAGGCGCACGGTTTTCAGCGGGTAGTTTTGTGCCGCTGCCGGCAGGGCGGCGACTAACATCGCGACGGCGGCCATCAGTCCATATCGCACCATGCCAGTTCTCCATGCGGGATTCATAAGGCAGTGATTTTAGCAGTGCGGCACACGACCCTGCACGGGCGTTTGACACTCGCGCTAAAAATCCATTACCGTCAGGGCGCTCTCTTCAACCGATTTCACTTACAGGACACGCTCATGGCACGCATACCTGTGTTTAATGAACAAAGCGATTTCAATCCCGTCCAGCGCCGGGTGGTGGACGGCATTTTAGGCCGTCGCGGCGGACGCATACCGGGGCCGTACCGGCTGTCGCTGCACGCGCCGGAAGTCACCGAAGTGTGGCATCCGCTGGGCGAGAAACTGCGGCTGCACAGTTGTTTTCCACTGCATCAGTCGGAGTTCGCCATCCTCATCACCGCGCGTTGCTGGGATTGTGACTACGTGTTCAATGCGCACAAAAAAATTGCCACTGATGCGGGCCTCGCGCAAAGCATCGTCGATGCCATGATACGCAACGAACGTCCGAAATTTGACAAACCGGAAGAAGAAGCCATCTACGATTACGGCAGCGAGCTTTTCCGAAACCACGCCATCAGCGACAAGTCCTACAACCGCGCCAAAGAGATTTTCGGCATACCCGCCATTGTTGAGCTCGGCTGTCTGATGAGCTACTACGGCATGGTCGCGATGACCCTGCTCGCGCACGAAATGCCGCTGCAGGAGGGTGCAGTGAACCTGCAGGGCAAGGTCAAGTAGCCCTGCATTACCGCTGGTGGCGTAAGGTGTATTGCGCCGCGCTGTCTGCCACAGGAAAGGAGTTTCTCCGATGCCTCGTAACACATTATCCGCAAGCACCGCCGGGTCGCGCCTGGTAACAGCGGCTGCGCTGCTTGCGGTAAGCGCAGTGGCACTCAGTAGCGCGAACGCACAAACCCCGGCGACAGGCGCGGGACAGGCTTTTCCGGTGAAATCGATCCGCCTCGTTGTACCCTTCGCGCCGGGCGGCTCGACGGACATACTCGCGCGCATGGTGGCGCAGAAACTGACCGAAGCCTGGGGTCAGCAAGTCAACGTCGACAATCGCGCGGGCGGCGGCTCAGTGATTGGCACCGACCTGGTTGCCAAGGCCACGCCGGACGGCCACACGCTGCTGATGACGTCCACCAGCACCGCCACTGCGCCCAGCTTGATGCGCAAGCTGCCGTACGACACGCTGCGTGATCTGGCGCCGGTGATCCAGTTGGTGTCCACGCCCAATGCACTGGTGGTGCATCCGTCGCTGCCGGTAAATTCCGTGCGTGAGCTGATCTCCCTCGCACGAGCACGGCCGGATCAGATTGCGTTTAGTTCAGGCGGCAATGGCACGTCCACGCATCTTGGCGGAGAAATCCTGCGTCTGATGGCCGGTGTGCGCATGACGCACGTGCCGTACAAGGGCGCGGCGCCGTCGATCACCGCGCTGATGAGCGGCGAAGTGTCCTGGCTGTTCGGTGCCATCCTGCCCACGCTGCCGCTGATCAAGGCCGGGCGCTTGCGCGCGATAGCGGTGAGCAGCGCCAAGCCCACGCCAGCGTTGCCCGGCGTGCCGCCGGTCGGCGACACGCTCGCCGGCTTTGACACCAGTCCGTGGACCGGCGTCGCGGCGCCCGGCGCAACACCGAAAGACATCATCGCGCGCCTGAATCAGGAAATCGCGCGCGGTTATTCGGCGCCCGATTTGCGCGAGCGCCTGCTGCGCGAAGGCAACGACGTGGTGCTCAATACGCCCGAACAATTCGACGCCTTCTTCCGCGGCGAAATGCAGAAATGGGCGAAGGTGATCAAGGCGGCGGGGATCGTCATTCAATAGCACCGTGGTGCACAAATATAGCTAACTATTTGTTTTTATTTAGTTTTTAAATAACTAATTGCAGCGGGCATGAACGGTTGACATCACCACGCAGCAGCGCAAACTTCGCTCACGCGACGATCGTTCGGACATCATCAACTCAGGAGGAGATCAAAAATGAAACGTTTATCTGCCATTGCCACAGGGGTGCTGGTCATCGCATTGAGCATTAGCGGTTGCGCCACCAGCGGTGGCGCGGGATGGATCACGCTGCTGGATGGCACGCGGGGCATGGAAAACTTTAGTCCTGTCGGCGACTCCAATTGGACAGCCGCCGATGGCGCGATTCAAGCCGACAAGCGCGGCAAGGCAACCGGCTTTCTGGTGACAAAAAATGCCTATGCGAATTTCCAGCTGCGAGTGGAGTTCTGGTCCAGCCCGGATGCCAACAGCGGCATTTTCATGCGTTGCGCCAATCCGCAAGTGATCACCGACAAGAGCTGTTACGAGGCGAATATTTTCGATGAACGCAAGGATCCCTCGTTCGGCACCGGCGGCATCGTGCATCACGCCAAGGTGTTGACCGTGATAAAAGCGGGCAACCAGTGGAACACTTTCGACATCACCGCCAGTGGCTCGAAAATGGTTGTGATGTTGAACGGCGTCAAGACCGCCGAGCTGGATCACAGTCAGTTCGCCAGCGGGCCGATTGCCCTGCAGCACGGCGCGGGCGTGATCAAGTTTCGCAAGGTGCAAATCAAACCGCTGTAATTCGCCGCGCAAAAAAGCGGTTTTGCCGCAGGACCGGAATGGGCTGCAGTTGAACACGCATCCGAACACCTCACGAGTCATTTACCGATGAGCGACACGACGGCGCCCGCCGGCGCACTCGATATCAACGAGATTTTTCGCGGCGGCGGAAAATCCGTCGGCTTTCTCGATCAGATCAACAAGGCGTGCATCGTCATGCTGGCCGAGGCCGGCATCGTGCCTCGCGCCACTGCCACGCGCATCGCCAGCGGCATCGCACAAGTGATGACGCAGGCAGCCGCGTCTGCGCCACGGCGTTCGGCGGATTATCTGGACTACGAACCGCGGCTGGTCGCGGTGGTGGGTCCCGATGCGTCGCGGCTGCACAGCGGGCGCAGCCGCCAGGACATCGCTTCAACCATCGCGCGCATGAATCTGCGCGACGGACTGCTGCAGGAAGTCGCAGCACTGATAAGCGCGCGCGAAAAAATTGTCACGCTGGCGCAACAGCACACCGAAACGATTATTCCCGCCTACACCCACGGCGTGCAGGCGCAGCCCACCACCTTCGCCCACTATCTGCATGCACTGGCAGCGGCGCTGGCGCGCGAGACCCAGCGATTGCGCGAGGCCTATCAGCGCATCAACCGCAATCCGCTGGGGGCGGCGGCGCTGGCGACTTCCAGTTTTCCGCTTGATCGCGATCGGCTGGCAGCACTGCTGGGCTTTGAGGGGCTGCTTGAAAATGCCTATGACGCCAACCATCTCGCGCCAGTGGATAGCGCGCTGGATGTGGCGAGCGCACTGGCGATTGCAGCGGTGCAAATCGGCCAGTTCGCGCAGGACCTGCACACGCAGTACGCCGATCCGGCGCCGTGGTTTTTGCTCGCCACCGGCGAACTTACGGGTGTATCCAGCATCATGCCGCAAAAGCGCAATCCCGCCGCGCTGGAGCAACTGCGCGCGCAGTCGAGCATCCTGCTGGGCGAAATGCAGACGGTGTTTCTGCTTTCGCACAACAACCGCACCGGCATGTTTGATTACCGCATGTACGATCCGGTGCCGTGCACAAGACCGCTGCAAGTATTCAAGCTGTTGCAACAGGTGATCGGCGGCATCGTGGTCAACAAGGAACGTGCGTTGGCCGAAGTGCACGCGGATTATTCAACCACCACCGAAATCGCCGACGCGCTGATGCAAAAAGCCGATGTGCCGTTTCGCATCGGCCATCATTTTGCGTCGAAGCTCACCGACTACGGACGCGGCAACGGACTCAAGCTGCACGACATTCCGTATCGAGAAGCCACGCGCATCTATCAGGAGCAAACCCAGCAGGCGCTGCCGCTCAGTGAAGCCGCGTTCCGCGAAGTGATCAGCGCCGAGTACATGGTGTTTGGGCGCAAGGGCATCGGCGGACCGCAACGCAGTGAAGTGAACCGAATGCTGGCCGAAGAATGCGCAATGGCGGCAGCAGATTCAGCGTGGCTGAATGACAGCATCGGGAAACTCGCGCGCGCGGACGCCGCGCTGGAGCAGGCGTTTACGGCGCTCGCCGGCCCGTAACGCGGCAATGTGGTCCGGATACCCCCCAGCTGTCGAAAATTTGCTTGATTTAGATCAAACATTCAACCATTACGTATGCATTAGTATGAATGCCAGTGGGTAATCGTTTGTGGCTTGGATGCCCGGCCAGCGGGTGCTAGGATAGCGGTTTATGTGGGCTCGATACTTCGAGGAATAGATCATGTCAGGATTACAAGTGCATCGCGTAAGCGCCATGTGTGTGCTGTTGTTGGGCACACTGGTTGCAGGTCGGGCCCTAGCGGCGGAAGAACCACGCGCCGGCGAATGCCCCCAGCCCCGTTTTACCAGCAAGGCGCCGGCGGAATATCTGGCTCGCAATAATCCTGTCGCTGCTACGCCAGAGACGCTGCTTGCGGGTGAGCGCCTGTTCAATAGCAAAGCCAAGTCCAAGTCCTTGCCTTGCGCATACTGTCACGGTGTCAAAGGCGACGGGAAAGGAAATCTGGCAACCCAGTATAATCCGCGGCCGCGCAATTTCGCATGCAAAGAATCCATCACTGGAATTCCCGACGGTCAACTGTTCTGGATTATCCAGAATGGATCGCCGGGTGCGGCCATGCCGCCTTCAAAGAACCTGACGGATGAGCAGATTTGGCAGCTGGTGCATTATCTGAGAAGTCTCGCGCGACAGTAAGACGATATCACCAGGTGTTGCCGCTGCTGTTTCTATGATGCGACCGCAGGCTCGTCCGGCAGCAGCAATATAATTGCCGCCTTCAACGCAGCGATGCCGGCCATGATCCACAGCGCGTTGGAAAAACCAATGTGCTTCACCATCGGGCCCAGTATCCACACCGCCGCTGAACTGAATCCAAACGCCACGGTGAGACGCATGCCCGCCACGCGCGAGCGCAGCCGGTCATCGACGTAGCGTACGATCATCGCATCGGTAAACGGGATCGAACCGAACACAAACACCATCACCGCCAGCAGCGCCACGAACATCCACCAGTGTTGCGTGTGGGCGGCAATGATCAGCAACGGAATCTGAATTACCGATATCCACAGTTGCAGCGGCTTGAATGGCATGCGGTCAATTAACCTGCCAACGACGATTTGCGCGATCGAGGCGATGGCATAGATGAGGGCGAGCATGACGCCGAGCAGCGCCGGGTCTTCAATTACCCCGCGAAAGCGTTCCGACAGCAACTGCCCATTGCCGTTGGTGGTGAAGTTGAACAATATGGTGCTCACTGCTGCGGCGGAGGTCATCACCGCAAAAGCACGCGCCATCATCGCGGGCGTCAGTGTGACTTGCGCTTTGCCGCCTTTGCGTTTGGACGGTGCTTCGGTCTCTTTCGGGCAGGTCATCGCAAACACCACGCCGCACGCGATGGCGATAATGCCGGGCACCACAAACGCGGCGCGCCAGCCGATCCACTTTACCAGGAAGCCGGTGACCAGCGCGGCCACCGCAATGCCGAGATTTCCCACCAGGCCGTTGAGTCCGATTACGGCACCCGGATTGGGCACATTCTGCACCAGCATCGGAATGCCGACAGGATGATAAATCGCCGCGAAAGCACCCAGCAGCGTGAGTGCGGCCGCAAGTTGCCACGCATTTTGCGTCAGTGCCACCAGCAGTGCCGCCACACCCATGCCGATGAAGAAAATAATCATCATGATGCGGCGGCCCCACAGGTCGCCCAGCCGTCCGGCGGGAAGCGAGCCGAGTCCAAATAGCACAAACGCACCGACGCTGTAAGGCATGAGATCCGTCCAGTCGCTAAAACCGAATTCAACCGCGATCACCGCCACCGCGGTGGCGAAGATCAACAAAAACATGTGATCTATGGCGTGGGCGAGGTTCAGCAACAGATTGACTATGGGCGGAAAGCCGTTCGGCGGCAATGCGGTGGCGGTTGCCAGAAGTGTTGGTGTGGTCATGGTGTTTGCGCTTTGTTTCGCTACAATAGCTGTGGTTTCACGGTAACACAAACCTCACACTCATTGTGGACGACGAGTTTCGTTTCCCTTCGGCTCAAACAGCATGCATCCATTGGTCAAATGCCTGGCGCTGATGCTGGCGTGGCTGGCGCCAGCCCAGGCGCAGCAGGCGTACCAGAGCTACCCCAGCAAACCTATACGCATGCTGATTCCTTCGCCGCCCGGTGGCGGCACCGATATTCTGGGCCGGCTGTTGCAGCAAGGCATGATCGAGCTGTGGACGCAGCCGGTGGTGGTCGACAATCGCGGCGGCGCCAGCGGGCAGATTGCCGCAGCGGCAGCAGCGAAGGCTGCGCCCGATGGCTACACGCTGTTTTTCACCTATAGCAATGTGCTCACCGTCGGTTTGCCGCTTTACGGCAAATTGCCTTACGACCCGCTGCGCGATTTCGCGCCGGTGGCGATGATGGCGCATGTGCCGGGCGTGCTGGTGGCGCATCCGTCGTTCCCCGCGAAAACGGTGGGCGAGATTATCAGGATGGCGAAGGCCAGGCCGGGTGCGATGACGCATGGCACATCCAGTATCGGCTCGAGTTCGCACATGAATATGTCGTTGTTAAAGCAGATGGCGGGCATTGATATGTTGCAGGTGTCGTATCCCGGCGATACGCCCGCGCTGGTGGCATTGCTGGGCGGACATGTGCTGTTTGCGTTTAGTCACGTGGTGGCTGCGCTGCCGCACCTGCAGTCCGGCAAATTGCGTGCGATGGCGGTCGCCACCGCACAGCGAGTGCCCAATCTTCCGGAGGTGCCTACCGTTGCCGAGAGCGGATTGCCCGGCTACGAGGGCCTGCTTTTTTATTTGCTGACGGCGCCCGCGAAAACGCCGCCGGCAGTGGTCGCCAGACTGCACGCGGCAGTGACGCAGATCAAACAGACCGCAGCAGTAAAACAGCGTCTCACATCGATGGGCGCGGTCTCGTTCGACATGACAACCCGCGAGATGAGCGCGTACTTGCAAAGCGAGCTCGACAAATGGACGCGCGTCATCAAAGCCGCCGGCATAAAACCTGAATAAAATCAGATCGTTTCAATTACGCTACGCCCACAAAGGAAGAACATGGATATCGGCACCTTTCTGCTCATGCAGTCGCCCTCGATGCGCCCGTCACAGGAGATCTACGCGCGCGGCGTCGAGCAGGCGCAGGCCGCCGAAGCGCTGGGATATCGCAACGTGTGGCTGGGCGAGCATCATTTTTCGACCTACGGCTATCTGTCGCGCCCGGCGCAACTGGCAACCTACATTGCAGCAAAGACCACGACGCTGCGCGTGGGCACGGCGGTGATCGTGGTGCCGCTGCATCATCCGCTGCTGGTGGCCGAAGAAATCGCAACCCTTGATCTGCTCAGCGGCGGGCGGCTGGATGTCGGTTTTGGGCGCGGCTACCAGAACTACGAATTCGAGCGCTTCGGTCTCGAACTCGACGCAGCGCGCCTGCGCTGGGATGAATCGCTGGATATCATACTCAATTCGTTCAAAGGAAAACCCTTCGCTTACGACGGCAAGCACTACCAACTGCCGCTAACATCGGTGTTCCCGCAGCCGCTGCAAACACCGCATCCGCCGATCTGGATCGTCGCGCAAAGCGCCTACGCACTCGAAGCAGCGGTGCGCCGCGGCTTTGATGTACTCACCGGGGGATTCGGCGTGACGGTTGATCATCTCGGTACGTTCGGCAAAATGTTTGAAGAAGTTGTCGCCAAGGTGAACCTGCCGCGCAAGCCGCGCGTGGGTGTGCAGCGCGCGGTGTACGTCGCCGAAAGCGACGCCGATGCTCTGGACGCCGCCGAACACGCGCGCTGGAACATGCGCGTGACACTGAGCCTGCGCAATCACTACGAGCAAGTGGAGAACGGCAAGGCGATCCCGGTGATGCCCAAATCCGAACCTGACATCGATGATCTGATCGAGCGCTACATCATCGTCGGCTCGCCGGATACCTGCATCCGCCAGATCAAACGCCTGCAATCGGTGATGGGCATTTCACATTTCAATTGCAGCTTCTGGTTCGGCGACATGGAACAAAAGCGCGTGCTGCGCTCGATGGAACGGTTTGCCAGGGAAGTGATGCCGGCGCTGGCTTGAGTGGGGTTGGAGAGAACGGTATCCAATGGCACAGTTTTGCCTCATCTCACATCTTCAGTTAAGTTTTATAACTCATTGTTTTTATTATTGTTTTTAAAAATACACTCAGTGTGTAAAAATTGCAAAACACGCTCTCCACCTTGATGGCAAGCCAGTAAGCTGGTAAGATGGCTTCATGAAAACCACACTCGATTTGCCCGACGAACTGATTCGGGAAGTAAAGTTGCGCGCTGTCGTGCAGCGGCGAACGGTGAAGGATCTTGTTGCCGAGTTTCTGCGGCAGGGACTCGGTATGACGCCGCCGGCGCGACCTGCAACGCTCGCAGCCGACTCCATGGTGCAGATTGGCTCAAGTGGTCTGCCGGTGATCAAGTGCCGCGCCAATGCTCCGGCGACCCGCATGAGCGCGAAAAAATTACTCCAGCTTGAACAGGCCGCGCAGGCGCAGGAGGATCTGAAGCATGCCGGGATCGTTGTTTGACACCAATGTGTGGCTCGCCGCGGTTTTTACCTCGCATCCGTTTCACCAGCCGGCACAGCAAAAACTACAGCAAGCAACACCCGCCCAACCGGCGATCTTTTGCCGCGCCACGCAGCAAAGCTTTCTGCGTCTGGCCTCTACGCCAACGCTGTTGAAGGCCTATGGCGCGACAGGGTTAAGCAACAGCGACGCCTTGGTGGCGCTCGGCGCACTGCTGGCTTTGCCGCAAGTCTGTGAACGCGAGGAACCGCCGGGCACGGCAGCGTTGTGGCATCGCCTGGCGTCACACAACACAGCATCGCCCAAAGTATGGATGGATGCTTATCTTGCTGCCTTCGCGATCGGCGGCAGATTGCGCATGGTTACGCTGGATCAGGATTTCAAAAATTTCGCGGCGCACGGCCTCGATCTGCTCTTGATTGACCAAGCGGGATAACCCTACCGGAGCAGAACCTTTTACGCCGTGCGTCCCCGCCGCTTCGCCTATTCGATACGGGCGCCCGACACCTTCACCACCTGTCTGAGCCTGTCATGTTCGAACTGGATTTGTTTGGCGAACACTTCCGTGGTCATATACAAGGGATCGAGCACCTGCGCCGAAAGATTCGCGGAGACACCGGGATCTGCCACCGCCTTCTTGATCTCGGCGTTGAGCTTGTCGATGATCGGTTTCGGTGTGCCGGCCGGCACAAACACGCCAAACCACGAAGTGAATTCAAAACCTTTTAAGGTTTCCGCGATGGCGGGAATTTCCGGAAACTGGGTGGTGCGCGTATCAGAAGTCACCGCGATGGGCCGCACGCGATCCGATTTCAGGTGGGGGTAAAGTTCCGCAATCGGCGTGAGTATGGCCTGTATCTCGCCGCTCATCATCCCAGTGACCGCCAGCGTGCCGCCCTTGTAGGGAACATGCGTCATTTTCGCACCGATGGTGCTGGCTAACGTGCTCATGGCAAGATGCTGTAAGGCGCCGATGCCAGCCGAGCCGTAGAGGATTTCACCGGGCCGCGCTTTCGCCAGGGTAATGAACTCTTTGGTGGTGCGCACCGGCATCGAGGGGTGTACTGCGAGCATGGGCACTATCCGCGTGAGCGTCGTTATCCCGACGAAGTCCTTCAGCGCGTCATACGGCTGCTTTTTATAGAGGTGTGCATTGGCAAGCAGCGTCTGCGAATACACCATCAGCGTATATCCGTCGGGCGGGCTCTTCGCCACAATCTCGGCGCCGATCATCCCGCCCGCGCCGCCGCGGTTGTCGATCACGAACTGCTGGCTGAGCTGCTCGCTCATTTTCTGAAACACCAGCCGCGATACGATATCGGTCGCGCCGCCGGGAGGAAACACCACCACCACCCGCACCTGCCGCGCCGGGTACGACTGCGACCACGCCGTGCCGCACGCGAACATGATGAAACCTGCGAATGCACCCAGCCATCGAATCGTACGCATGCCATTCCTCCTCGTTATTAATTTCAGCCGTATCAGCCAGTGGTGATGGGTATTGGAAATTTCAAGCATCTATTTTCACCAACCAGCAATCTAGCCGCAGCCTGCACCACCGTCAACCTCGCAAAAAAACCCTGCGCGCGCTCTCATCGCCGCCATTTCCCTGAAAATGGCTGTCTGCACATCGATGGGAACTGCGCCATGTCGATCCTGCGGCACACGACAAGAGCGGTAAAATCAAAAATTGCCGCCTTATCCAAGCGGTGCAAAGGCATGATTTTGAACACCGGTCAGCGCGTATTGCCGTTGGGATGCCTGCTGCTCGCAGCAGGCATGGCGTTCGCGCAAACGCCTGCTGACGCCTATAAACCCATCGCCGGACAACCGGGCAAGGATGTGGTGTGGATACCCACACCCGACATCACACTCGAGCAAATGCTCGACATGGCGCAGGTTACCCCGCGTGATTTCGTGATCGATCTGGGGTCGGGTGACGGACGTATGGTGATTGCGGCGGCAAAGCGCGGCGCGCGCGCGCATGGCGTTGAGTACAATCCGGATCTGGTGGCGCTGTCGCAACGCGCCGCCATCGCAGCAGGCGTGAGTGACAAGGCCACGTTCGCGCAGGGCGATATGTTTGAAGCTGACATCTCAAAGGCGACCGTGCTGCCGCTGTTTTTATTGCCCAATCACTTAAGCACGCTGGCGCCGAAGTTTCTGAAACTCAAACCCGGTTCGCGCATCGTGTCGAACACTTATGAAATCGGCGGTGGCTGGGAACCGGACGAAACCGTGCGTACTACGCCGTGCAACAGTTGGTGCATCGCGGTGCTTTACGTGGTGCCGGCACAGGTGGCCGGCCCGTGGCGGCTTGCGGATGGCGAATGGCTTGTTTTGGAGCAGCATTACCAAAAAATTTACGGGTCCTATCAAATTGATAACGTGGCCGTAGCCATCGAAAACGGCCGGCTGCGTGGCGAGGAAATTACGTTTACCGTGAATAGCATCGCTTACACCGGGCGCATTAGTGGCAACACGATGGCGGGTGTAGCCAGGGGGCGCGTGATGCGCGAGTGGCGTGCAACGCTGGCACGTGAGTAACTCAAATGCGGATTAGAATGGACGCAGGTTCAAACTCCAAAGGGGATTCACAATGACCATGAAACGCATGGCGATAGAAATCGGCATGGGAACGGATATACGTGGCGCGGATTACACCAAGGCAGCGGTGCGCGCCTTGCGTGACGCGCTGTGGCACAACTCGCTCAATGTTGCCGACGCCGTGGGCAAGCCCGTCGATTCGATGGTGGTCGAAGTGCTGATCGGCGTGCCCAAGCCTGACCAGGTGGACAAAGCCGAAGTGTTGAAAGTGCTGCCGCACGGCACCGGCACGGTCAAAGTCTACGAAGGCGGACTGGAAATTTTTAACGATGCAGGCACCAGCTCCACCGTGCTCGCGCATGCGGCGGCCATCGTCCGCCTTGATGTCAACTGAGTGTTTAAGGAGAACGGACATGCCACTCAAGAGAATCATTCTCGAAATGGGCGCCGGCAACGATTTGCACGGCGGCGATTACACCAAGGCGGCGCTGCGCGCGGTGCAGGATGCTTTGCATCATTCGTCGCTGGCGTTTATACGCTCGCTCGGCCTGAATTCGAAAGAAATGCAGGTTGAAGTCACCATCGGCGTGCAGGAGCCCGGCAAAGTCGACGCCGCTGCCGTCAAGGCGAGTTTGCCGCACGGCCAGGTCATAGTGAAGGTGGTCAAAGGCGGACTCAACGTGCCGGAAGAGGGCGGTCACGACATGGCGGTGATCGCCAGCGCCGCCATAGCGGTACGCTTTGAGATGAAAGCGGCTTCATGAAAGCGGTACAAATCACCGAGACCGGCGGCCCTGAGGTATTGAAGTACATCGATCTGCCGACGCCCAGGCCTGGCGCCGGCGAAGTGCTGGTGAAAGCGCACGCCATCGGCGTATGCATGCCGGAAATCTATGTGCGCAAGGGCGTCTACGCCTGGATGCCCCAACTACCTGTGATACCGGGCATCGAGATGAGCGGCACCGTGGCTGAGGCCGGCGCAGGCTGCACGAAATTGCGCGTGGGCCAAAAGGTGTTTGTATGCGCGCGCGAATTCGAGGACCGCGCCAACTGCTATGCCGAGTACATCAAAGCGCCGGAGCAGTTGGTTTACCCCGTGCCCGACGGTGTTGATCTCGATCAAGTTGCCGGCCTCGCCAACTATCAGGTAGCGTGGCACCTGCTCAACTCCGCGCTGAAGGGTTTTCAATATGATTCAGCGCTGATCATTGCAGCAGCGGGCGGCGTGGGTACCGGGCTGGTACAGCTCGCGAAAGCCTATGGCAAGCGCGTGATTGGCGTTGCCAGTTCGGCGGAGCGCGCTGCGTTCGCGCGCGCGCAGGGTGCGGATGCGGTTATCGACCGCAAGCATGGCGATCTCGTCGAGCAGACGCTGAAGCTCACCGACGGCCGCGGTGTCGATCTGATCCTCGATTGTGTCGGTGGCCCGCACATGACGAAGCTGTTCGATGCACTCGAACGCTTTGGCATGCTGCTCCTCTATGGCCGTATCGCGGGCGCACCTGCCGGAAGTATCCACGACGCCATTCAGAAGCCGCCATGGCGCAGCGGCGCTTTCCGCTACTTCACCATGCACACGCTCGATGATTGGCCGGAACTGCGCGCGAAGTGCACGCACGACTTGTTGCGGCTGCTGGCCGAAGGCAAAATCAAGGTTCCGATCCATGACCGTATTCCGCTGGCCGAAGCGGCGCGCGCGCACCAAGTGTTTGAGTCGGGGCAGGTGATGGGCAAGCTCATTATGAAACCGTAACCACGCGGCATCATGACCGCCGGTAGGAAAATTCACGCGGCGTTATGCATGAAAAGTGATCGCGTCAAGGCGCCGGGCATCAACTGCGCGACGCCCGCCCGTGTTTCCCGGACTGGACGTGCCGGGCGAGAACTGTCACGATAGGCGCGTGAATGCAAACACCGCAGGTGCGATCCGTTTAGTATCGCCTTAGCGGCATGACACACAAATTATTTGGAGGAATACACCATGAAATCAAGCGGATTTTCCATCGCCATACTGGCAGCGTTCGCGCTGCCGACTTACGGTTTCGCGCAGACCGCTGCCACAAGCTCAGGAGAAGCCTATCCCAACCGCTCCATACGCATGGTAGTTTCGTTCCCACCCGGCGGCTCAAGTGACTTCATCGCGCGCATACTCGCGCAGCGCCTGCCGGCGGCGCTCGGCCAGTCTATCGTCGTCGATAATCGCGGCGGCGGCGGCGGCAATATCGGCAACGATATCGTCGCCAAGGCAGCGCCCGACGGCTATACCCTGCTGGTCACCGCGGAAGGCCCGATCACCATCAACCCCAGCGTGTACGCAAACTTGCCGTACAACGCGCTACGCGATCTCGCCGCGATCACCCAGCTGATTAAATACACCAATGTCGTCGTGCTGCATCCCTCAGTGCCCGCCACTTCGATCAAGGAACTGATCCAACTGGCGAAAGCGCAGCCCGGCAAGCTGCGCTACGGACATGCGGGTGTGGGCACCAGCCCGCAGCTTGCGGTGGAACTGTTCAAGTTGCGGGTGGGCGTGGATATCATCAGCGTGCCCTACAAGGGCGGTGGACCGGCCTTGCTGAGTGTGGTGGGCAATGAAACACAGCTTTCGTTCGCCACCCCGCCGTCGTCCATACCTCACGTGAAAACCGGCAGGTTGCGCGCGATCGCCGTGACCACCATCAAACGCTCGGTGGCGCTGCCCGATCTGCCAACGATTGCCGAAGCCGGCGTTGCCGGCTACGATGTCGACGGCTGGGTCGGCCTGTGGGCGCCTACCGGAACGCCGGTGCCGATCGTCGAACGCATCTACACCGAGGTCGTGAAGGTCCTGCGCATTCCCGAGGTAAGGGAACTGGTGCTCGGAAGCGGCTCCGAGATATCCGGCTTACCGACTGCGGAAACACGCGCGAAGGTGCGTGACGAGACAGCGATGTGGGCCAAGGTGGTCAAGTCGACCGGCATCAAGATCGAGTAATCACGCCGCGGCGCGAAGTGCGCCGTGCTACTTCAGATCCAAGCCGGAGGCTTTGACTATGTCTCCCAAGCGCCTGGTCTCGTTGCGCCGGAAGGCATCGAACTCGGCGCGCGTGCTGCCGACGAGGTCGATGCCCAGGCTTTTCAGCTGTTCGCCGAACTGAGGCTCCTTCACCGCCTTTACCACTTCGGTATTCACTTTAGCGAGTATGTCCGGCCGCGTGCCGGTGGGCACAACCAGGCTGTACCAGCCAAAATTTTCGTAGCCAGGCAGGATGTCGGCAACGGGAGCTACATCGGGCAGCAACGCCACGCGCTTGCGCGTGGTGACGCCCAGCGCGCGCAGCCGCCCGCTGTGCACGAACGGCAGCGCGACCGCCAGCACCGGGGTGGCGAAGTGCACTTCACGCGCCACGGTGTCGGAGAGGGCCTGCGGTATGCCCTTGTAGGGCACGTGCAGGAAGTTGGCCCCCGCCATATGGCCGAACAGAAAACTCGTTATATGCTCGCCGCCGCCAGCGCCGGCTGAGCCGTAGCGCAGCATCCCTGGCGACTTCTTCCCGGCCTCAATCAGCTCGGGTATGGTCCTGGCGACCGATGGATGGACCACCAGCACATACGGCACCGTGCCGATCAGGCTGATCGAGGCGAAATCACGGGCGAGGTTTACCTTGTGGTTGGAATAGACGATGGTGGCAACAAACAGCTGCGAGGTCATCATCATCCAGGTGTAGCCGTCGGCCGCCGCGCGCGTCACGATATCCGCGCTCAATAAACCGGCCACACCGGGTCGCGGGTCAACCACCACACGCTGACCCCACACGCCATACAAGCGATCGGCCATCACGCGCGCGATGATGTCGGGCCCCGAACCCGCGGCGCTACCGACAACCAGCCGGATGGGTTTGTCCGGCCACGCGGGCTCAGCAGCCAGCGCCGTGGAGATACCCGCCAGCAGCGCGGATACAGTGATTGCGACAATCCGTTTTGGGCTACGCATCGAAACTCTCCTCCGGTGTGTTTTCGCGATTATAAGTGCGGCGTATCTCTCTAGCTATAGAAATGTTGGCACTCAACACTGTATCTTGTTGTTTTTGAATGACAAATGCCGTATCATGCGCGCCTTTCGCGCTCCGGCCATGGGTTGCCGGCCGCGTACAGGCACACGCATGAGCATAGAAAAAGAAGTCTCCCGCCGCCGCACCTTCGCCATCATTTCGCATCCGGATGCAGGCAAAACCACACTCACGGAAAAGCTCTTGCTGTACGCGGGCGCAATTCATATTGCCGGCAGCGTGAAGTCGCGCAAGGCCTCGCGTTACGCCACATCGGACTGGATGGAAATCGAAAAGCAGCGCGGCATTTCGGTGGCGAGTTCGGTGATGCAGATGGAGTACCGCGACTGCGTGATCAATCTGCTCGACACGCCGGGCCACCGCGATTTTTCCGAAGACACTTACCGCGTGCTGACCGCCGTGGACGCGGCGCTGATGGTGATCGACGCCGCCAATGGCATCGAGCCGCAGACGCTGCGTTTGCTGCAGGTTTGCCGCCAGCAAAACACGCCGGTTATTACCTTCGTCAACAAAATGGATCGCGAGGTGCGCGAGCCGATGGACCTGGTGGATGAAATCGAGCGCACGCTGGGCATGCCGGTGGTGCCCTGCACCTGGCCGGTGGGCATGGGCAAGCAGTTCAAGGGCGTGTTTGATCTGATGCACGACAGCATGCGTGTATTCCTGCCGGGCGAAGACCGCGTCGGCGGACACCAAACGATACAGGGACTGGACAACCCGCTGGCCGCCGAGCGCTTCGGCGACATCTTCGAGCACGCGCGCCAGGAAATGTCGCTGGTGCAGGGCGTATCGCCCACCTTCGACCGCGAAACTTTTCTTGCGGGCAAGCAAACGCCGCTGTTTTTTGGGTCGGCCATCAACAACTTCGGGGTGCAGGAAGTGCTCGATGCGCTGGTGACATTTGCGCCGCCGCCGCGCGCGCGACGCGCGATCCAGCGGGTGGTGGAACCGATGGAACCCAAATTCACCGGCGTGGTGTTCAAGATTCAGGCGAACATGGATCCCGGCCACCGCGACCGTATCGCCTTCATCCGCGTGTGCTCAGGCCACTTCGAGCGCAGCATGAAGCTGAAGAACTGCCGCACCGGAAAAGATTTCCGGCCCAACACGGTGGTGTCTTTTTTATCGCAGCGGCGCGACCTCGTTGAAGACGCTTACGCCGGCGACATCATCGGCATCCCCAATCACGGCGTGCTGCAACTGGGCGACACGCTGACCGAGGGCGAAGATTTGCAGTTTACCGGGTTGCCGTTTTTTGCGCCCGAGCTTTTCCAGACCGTGGAGATCGCCGACCCGCTGCGCAGCAAGCAGCTGCGCACGGGCCTGGCACAACTCGGCGAAGAAGGCGCGATTCAGGTGTTCAAACCGGTGGCCGGCGGCCTGCTGCTGCTGGGCGCCGTGGGGCAACTGCAGTTTGAAGTGGTGGCGCATCGGCTGAAGCACGAGTATGGCTGCGAAGCGCGGTTAGCGCCTTCGCGCTACAACAGCGCGCGCTGGGTGACGGCGGATGATCCCAGGGAAATGAAGCGTTTCATCGACGCCAACGCGCATCGTATTGCGCACGATGCGGTTGAAGCGCCAACGTTTTTAGCAGCACACGACGCTGAAATCAAAGTCGCGCATGAACACTGGCCCAATATCCGCTTTCACGCGCTGCGCGAGCACGCGGGGCTGGTGTTTCACTCCAATACGGGCAGCTAAACTTTAGCCGGCGCCAGCAGCCCCCTCGATGATTGCGCCTTCTTACGCCCCTGGGCGTTCGTACTTACGCCCGCTGGGTGCCCGGCAGCAGGCCTTCGCTGTATTTCGGCCGCAGAATATCGAGCCTCATCGGCACCGGAGTGCCAAGCCACAGCGCATTCTTGCTGTGATCGTCGTAGGAGCTTTCGGTCAGCGGATGGACGAGAACGTCGAGGCCCTCGCGGTTCAGCATCAGCCACTGCACGATGTTCTGGAACTCCGGTGGTTCGAAGATCACGTTGAACTGCGAGATCGGATGTGGGCCTCGCGGCTCATCGCTGAAGGCGCCGGGCTCGACGGTGAACTTACTGATGATCGCGTCGCGCAGCCGTTCGGCGGTCGGCCTGGTGGCGGCATCGTAATAGACGTGGGCGTGATAGCCTTTGAGTTCGGTCATGGCGTGCTCTCCTGCTCGGGTTGCGCGCCAGTGCGGAGCCGGCGCGTGGGTTTGACGGCGTATGCGGGCGGTCTTCGCAGATCACGCTTCAAGCTGCGCCGCAATCTTCCGGCTGATCTCGGCGCGCCACTCTTCTATCGGCTTGAAGCCCGGCTTGGCACGGCAGATCGCTTCAGTCTCGCGGTAGAGTTCGTCCTCGGATTTGTTGAGGTCGATCTCGAAGCCCAGCGGTTGCGGCACGTACCACGGCGTATCGCAGAACATTTCGATACGGTTGCCTTCGGGATCGCTGAAATAGATCGACCAGGCATTGCCGTGACACCGCGGATCGATGACCTTGCAGCCGGCCGCGCACACCTTGCGAAAGGCGCGCTGGACGTTGGCAAGGGTGCCGACGTTGAACGAGACCTGTTGCACCATCGGTCCGGTAGCCTCGGTGGCGCGGCCGCGCACCAGCACGACCTGGTGGTGGTCGCTGGGGTTGCGGCTCAAAAACGTGATGCGGCCATCTTCCGCCCTGTCGCTGACGACAAAGCCGAGAACCTTGGTATAAAAATCGGTCATCTTCGGCACGTCGGTAACGTAGAGTCCGACATGGCTGAGGCGCGGCGCTTGTTCTTGCGGCATGGCTGTTCACTCCGTGACTGGGTCCGGCTGCCAGTATAGCAGCGCGCGGCCATCCATCAAGTCAATGAAGGATTTGCTGTGTGCGCTGTGCCTGCGTGGCTACGAGCGTGGAATTTTGATGCCGGAAAGCCGGGCGGCGTTTCGCCCCGCCGGCTCGTTGCGGACTCTGGACGCTAGCGTATCCGCGTGGCGTTCCAGCCGCTGCCTGCCATGGCATCGGCAGTCACCCGTCCGCTGTATTTTTTTCCGTGGATTGAAAAAGTGATTTCGTCACCCAGCAGACGACCGTTTCCCACCGCAGTACTGACGCCATCAACGGTAAAGGTGCCGCTAAGCATCTGAAATTTCTGTTCGAATTCCAACTCGCCTTTTTGTAAACGCCAGCGCCCCCCCGCCTGCGCCGGCACGATGTACAGCAGCCACGAGCACCAACTGCCGCAGTCGCCTTCGGCGCTGCCGGATTCATCGGGATCCCAGCCGCTGACGGCAAAATGATTGGAGACGATGCGCGATCCGGGCTTTAACGCGAGAAGCTTCGGCGCGAGTTTGTTCATATTCTCCGGCAGCAGAAACAAGGCCATCACCGTGGCCTCGGAAATATCAGCCACGTACATATCGCCTTGCACAAACTGCGCCTTGTCGGAGACGCCTTCCTTTGCAGCCACGCGCCGCGACAATTCAACCATGTCAGGGTTGTACTCAACACCCAGCGCGCGCGCGCCGCGCTTAGCCGCCGCAATGACATTGCGGCCGTCGCCGGACCCCAGATCCATCACATAGTCCTGCGCTGTCACGCGCGCGACATCAAGCATTTTTTCGACCAGGGGCTGCGGCGTCGGCACCCACACCACATCCTTGCCCGCCTGTCCGACTTCCGGCTCGAACGGCTTTTCGCCCTCCGCCGCCAGCGCGCCGCCCATCAGGGCGGCCAAAACTACCGTCAACGTGAATCGCAATAAGGTTTGCAGGATGCGCAATGGAATCTTCATGGCATTAATTAAGGTGAGTGGATTTGGGATTTTTCGGATACGGCGGTAGCATAGCGCAATCCGCGATTAACTCACACTCCCTGAAATTTATGAAAAAAGATACCCTGCTCGGCCACCTCGGACGCAACCCGTCGCAAACGCACGGCACGGTGAACATGCCGGTGTACCGCGCATCCACCATCGTATTCCCGGATTTCGAAACCTACCGCACACGCCCCGCTGACGATTACAAGACGCCGCGCTACGGCATCCACGGCACCCCGACGAACTGGGCGCTCGAAGAGGCGGTGGCAAAAATGGAAGGCGGCTACAATGCGGTGGCCGTGTGTTCCGGGCTCGCTGCAATCGTCGCGGCGCTGTGCGCCTTCGTCAAAGCGGGTGACCATCTGCTGGTTACCGATTCCGCTTATGGCCCGACACGCACCTTCTGCGACAAACAATTAAAAGCCTTCGGCGTAGCGGTGGAATATTATGATCCGCTGCTCGGCACCGGCATAAAAAATCTAATAAAAACAAATACTAAGGCCATATTTTGCGAAGCGCCGGGTTCGCTCAGTTTCGAGATGCAGGACATTCCGGCCATCGCCCGTGTAGCGCGCGCGCACAACATTCCGGTGCTCGCCGACACCACCTGGGGAACGCCCTATTTCTATCGCTCGTTCGATTCGGGCGTCGATGTATCGATACACGCCGGCACCAAGTACATCGTCGGTCATTCCGATGTGATGCTCGGCATGATCGTCACCAACGAAAAGTATTGGCTGCCGCTGCGCCGCACCGTGGCGGAGTACGGTTACTGTTCCAGCGCCGACGATTGTTACCTTGCGTTGCGCGGGTTTCGCACGATAGGTGTGCGCATGAAGCAGCAGATGGCGAATGCCATCACGGTTGCGCGGTGGCTGGAGTCGCGCGCCGAAGTCAAACGGGTACTCTATCCCGCGCTCGAAAGCGACCCTGGCCACGCTCTCTGGAAGCGCGATTTCGAAGGTGCGGCATCATTGTTTGCGTTTGTGCTGAACCCCGTAAACCAACAACAGGTAGCGGCGTTCGTGGATGCGCTGAAACTGTTTGGCATCGGCTCCAGTTGGGGCGGCTATGAATCGCTGGTCACTGCGCCCAACATCACGCCGTTGCGCACCGCGACGCGCTGGCCAGCCGATGGCCCGGTGATACGCTTTCACATCGGACTGGAAGACACCGACGATTTGATTGCGGATGTAGAACAGGCGTTCGCCAGGATGATGGGTGCCGCTTGATGCCGACAACTTCAACCCATTGCCGGCTTTCTCTATAACTATTCGATCTTTATAACGTTTCCAGTTTCTGCGGAAGCAACAATAGCCTCGATCACCGCAATACCATTGACCGCCTGCTCGGGCGGCACCAGGTACGGCTGCTTGGCTGCCACCGCGTCGGCAAAGGCTTCGAGTTCGGCGCGTTCCTTGTCAACCACCGGCAACGTTATCGGCTGCGGATTGCCTGCAAGCCCGCGCGCAAGGAGTTCGGTGTCACCGCGCAGTTCAAGCCAGCCCTTGGTGCCGAAGGCATGCACGCGATACAGATCACCGGTAATGAACAGCGTGGCGAAATAGCCGGTGATGCCGTTCTTGAACCTGAGCAGCATCGATGTGGTGTCGTCCATGTCGATGGGCGGCTGCAGTTTGCGCCGCTCGCTGTGCGCATACACTTCACAGATCAAGCCGCCCAGATTGATCATCGCATCGAGGGTATGGATGCCGCGCGGCGACATGCCGCCCGCCGGCGACTCGGCGCGCGTGGAGCGCCAGTAACCGGGCTTCAGATTGAAGCCCGTCGGGCCGGAATGATGACCTTCGATGTGTACCAGATCGCCGATTTCGCCCGCCAGTATGCGGCGCTTCATTTCGACAAACGCCGGCGCATAACGGCGGTTGAAACCCAGCCCCAGGGTTACGCCCGCGGCTTTGGTGGCATCCACCGCTTGCCGGGCGGTGGCGGCAGTAAGCGTGATCGGCTTCTCGGCAAACACGTGCTTGCCCGCGCGCGCGGCCTCGACGATGTGCTGGCAATGCAGGGAGTGCGGGGTGGCAATCAACACCGCATCCACTGCCGGGTCGCGCAACACGTCGGCGTAACTGTTGCTGAGCGCGATGCCGTATTTGTCTGCACTGGCGCGATGCGCCGCCGGATCGCGTGTGATGCCGCACACAAATTTTATTTTGTCGCTCTTGCCCTGCACCGACTCGATGAGGCGCGAACCCCAGTTGCCCATCCCGTAAATCGCCACATTCAGCATCTTGCTCTCCCATTTTTCATTTCACAGATTGTTACCGATGAGCGCGCCGAATACAATGCTTGCATGGCCTTGTGCGCCGTCTTGAACAGGTGAACCCATGGAAGTGCTGATTGTCATTTCACTGATTCTGCTGAACGGCCTGTTCGCCATGTCGGAGGTGGCGCTGCTCACCGCGCGCAGATCACGACTGGAAACGCTCGCCAACGGCGGGGATGCGCTTGCCACCGCCGCCGTTAAACTGAGTGCAGACCCGACACGGTTTCTGTCTACCATCCAGATCGGCATCACATCCATCGGCCTGTTGAACGGCATTTTTGGCGAGGCGGTGTTTGCCACACCGCTGTCCGCATGGTTCCAATCGCGGGGATTCGATACGCAGATAAGCAACATCGCTGCGACCGCGGTGATTGTGATCTCCATCACCTATTTTTCAATCGTGATTGGCGAGCTGGTGCCCAAGCGTCTCGGCCAGCATAACGCGGAATCCATCGCGAGGCTGGTGGCCTGGCCCATGCATGTTTTAGCCACGATCTCTGCACCCTTTGTCCACCTGCTTTCAATATCCACCAACGCCATACTTAAACCGCTGCTGCGCCTGCTGCGTATCCAAACCCAGGAAAACGGCCCGCAGGCGTTGTCGGTCGAGGAGCTTCGCACTATCGTACTCGAGTCATCAAACATACTACCCAAGAAACATGGAACGATACTGCTGAATCTGTTTGAGTTGGAGGCCATCACGGTGGACGACGTGATGGTGCCGCGCAACCAGATCGAAGCCATCAATTTGTCCGCGCCGCTGGAGGAAATCACCCAGCAATTGGTCACATCGCACCACCGGCGCGTAGTGGCCTACGTGGATCATCTCGATGAAATCACCGGCACGCTGAGGATACGCCACGCGCTCAATCTGCTGCATCGCGACGAATTGTCGATCGATGCGCTGCGCAAGCTCGTGCGCGAACCTTTTTTTGTGCTGTCGGGCGTCCCCTTGTTCACGCAGTTGCAAAACTTTCAGGAAGGCCAGGACCGCCTGGGGCTGATCGTCGATGAGTACGGCGAATTGCAGGGGTTAGTGACGCTGGAAGATATCCTCGAAGAAATCATCGGTGAATTCACCACCAACTCGCCGATGCGCGCCGGCGGCTATTCGAAGCAGGACGACGGCAGCTACTTGATCGAAGGCAGCACGCCGCTGCGTGAGCTGAATCGCAAGCTGGGATTTCATTTTCCGCTCGACGGCCCGAAGACACTCAATGGTTTGCTGCTGGAACATTTTCAGGATATTCCGGAGGCCAATACCAGCGTCAAGATCGCCGGCGTAGCGCTGGAAATCGTGCACACACAAGGGCGCATCGTCAAAGTCGTACGCGCTTTGCCCCCTGCGGAAAGCACTGTTCCCGCATCTGAATAGTCTTTACAATAGAAGGCAATAGAGGCATCATCGGCAAATCACGCTAACTCATTGGTTAGATTGAGCAATTAGGGGGACTCGATGGCGACTGCAGCGGTAGCGCGAAAAAGCGCGGTAGACCAGACAGCCACTTATTTGTGGAGTGGCAAGGACAAGTCCGGCAAGTCCGTGCGCGGCGAAATTCGCGCCAACGGCGAAGCGCAGGTCAATGCAACGCTGCGCCGCCAGGGCATCAAAGTTGATTCCGTCAAAAAGCAGCGCATCGGCAGTGGCGGTAAGGTCTCCGACAAAGACATTACGCTGTTCACCCGCCAACTGGCGACCATGATGAAATCCGGCGTGCCGCTGTTGCAGTCGTTCGATATCGTCGGTAAAGGCCATGCGAACCCGGCGGTATCGCGGCTGCTGATGACGATCAAGAGCGACGTGGAAACCGGCGCCAGCCTGAAGCAGGCGTTCGAGAAGCACCCGCTCCAATTCGACGCCTTGTTCTGCAATCTGGTCGGCGCCGGCGAACAAGCCGGTATTCTGGACAGCCTGCTGGATCGGTTGGCGACCTACAAGGAAAAAATTCTCGCTATAAAAAGTCAGATCAAGGCCGCGCTGTTTTATCCTATTTCGATTATCGTAGTGGCGTTTATAATTACCGCCGTTATCATGATTTTCGTGATTCCGGCGTTTAAGGAGGTGTTCTCCAGCTTCGGCGCTGATCTGCCTGCACCGACTTTGATCGTGATGGGAATTTCCGATTTTTTCGTGACGTACTGGTATCTGATATTCGGCGGCATTGGCGGCGGCGGCTATGCGTTTTTCTATTTTTGGAAACGCTCCGTGAAAATGCAGATCATCATGGATCGCATCATGCTGCGGGTCCCGGTATTTGGCGATCTCATCCGCAAATCCTCGGTTGCGCGCTGGACCCGTACCCTGTCGACCATGTTCGCCGCCGGTGTGCCGCTGGTGGAAGCGCTTGAATCCGTCGCGGGCGCAGCGGGCAATTACGAGTACTTCATTGCCACCAAGAAAATCCAGGCCGAAGTTTCCACCGGCTCCAGCCTCACCTCGTCGATGGAAAATTCCGGCGTATTCACCAATATGGTGGTGATGATGGTATCGATCGGCGAGGAGTCAGGTTCACTCGATGCCATGCTCAGTAAAGTTTCTGATTTTTATGAGGCGGAAGTGGATGATGCGGTTTCCGCGTTGTCAAGCCTGATGGAGCCGGTCATCATGGTGGTGCTCGGCACCCTGATCGGCAGCATGATTATCGCCATGTATTTACCGATTTTCAAAATGGGCAGCGTGGTCTAACGCCCCTGAACCCGTTCCGAAGGCGCCCCTCCGGTAGCAGCGTGCAGCACATACACGGCGCTTGGGTTACTGCTGCGGCGAGAGACGCCACGGCACGTGTGTCGCGAATTGCGACCATGAACGTGGCGTCTCTTCCCGCCTTCGGCCCCCTCGCTGCGCTCTCCCCAACCCTTCTGCTCCGCTGCAAGTGTTCCCTTGTCCCGGGGGGAGAAGGGAGCGTCGAGTCCCCGCCCGCGCGGGGAGGTTCCTGGGTAGGGTTTATGCCGTGAGTTTGCTTTTGAATCCGCCGCTTGCGGTATTTCTCGCTGTCGTTTTCGGACTTGCCATTGGCAGTTTTCTGAACGTGGTGATCCATCGCCTGCCCAAGATGATGGAACGGCAATGGCGCGTGGAATGCGCGGAACTCGACCCACCAGCGGCAGCACCAACGATAGTCGTCGACCCGCCGGTCGTGGAACGCTACAACCTGTGGACACCGCGCTCGCGCTGTCCTTCCTGCGCGCAACCCATCACCGCGCTGCAAAACATTCCTGTCGTAAGCTATCTCGTTTTGGGCGGCAAATGCGCGGGCTGCAGCACGCGCATCTCGCTGCGCTATCCGCTGGTCGAGTTGATTGCCGGCGCGCTGGCGGGTTATGCCATCGCGCGCTTTGGCGTCACCTTGGCGGGCGGCGGCGCCTTGATCTTCGTATTCGCGATGATTGCGCTGACGTTTATCGATCTCGACACGTTTTATCTTCCCGACGACATCACGCTGCCACTGTTGTGGGCGGGTTTGCTGTTTAATCTGGGCAGCGCCTTCGTGGATTTGCCCTCGGCGGTGATCGGTGCGGCGTGCGGTTATCTCGCGCTGTGGTCGGTGTTCTGGGTGTTCAAGTTCGTCACCGGCAAGGAAGGCATGGGTTACGGCGACTTCAAACTGCTCGCCGCCATCGGCGCCTGGCTCGGCTGGCAGATGCTGCCGCTGGTCATTTTATTGTCCTCGCTGGCAGGGGCGATTATCGGTATCGCGCTAATGGGTTTTGCGCGTCATGGCCGCGAGACGCCGATTCCTTTCGGTCCCTACCTCGGCATCGCGGGCGTGATTGCGCTGTTTCACGGACCCGCCCTTAATCGCCACTATCTCAATTTATTCTGACATGCCCTATTGTGTGGGACTCACCGGCGGCATCGGCTCCGGCAAATCCAGCGCGGCGCGCCTGTTTGGCGCGCTGGGCGCGGGCATCGTGGATGTCGATGACATCTCGCATGCACTGACCAAACCCGGCGGCGCAGCCATCCCTGAAATCCGCGAAAAATTCGGTGTTGAATTCATTGCGGCCGATGGCAGCATGGATCGCGCACGCATGCGCGAGCGGGTATTTGGCGATGCAGCGGCCAAGGTCCGGCTGGAAGCGATCCTGCACCCCTTGATCAATACGGCCGCGCGCGCGCAAGTGCTCGGCGCGACACAAGCCTACGTCATTCTGGCTGTGCCGCTGCTGCTGGAGCGCAATACCTACCGCGATATTACCCAGCGCGTCGCAGTGGTGGATTGCACGGAGCAGCAGCAAATCGACAGAACCATGCGCCGCAGCGCGTTATCCGAGGCTGCGGTGCGCGCCATCATGGCGGCGCAATTACCCAGGGCACAGCGCCTCGCCGGAGCGGATGATGTCCTGCACAACGACGGCAGCGAGGACGATCTGCGCCGGCAGGTGGCCGCATACCATACCCGTTATCTGGAACTGGGGCACAGCCAGGCCGCCGGCGCAGGCAATCGCAGTTAACCCTTTATTTTTTGGGCAATATGGTGAATACTCGTCCACATTATCAACCGCAACCCCGGACCTCTTGTGATCAGCTACGAGTATCCGCTTAGCGAGCGTGTGCGTACTTTGTTGCGCTTCGAGGACTTGTACGAGCGCGTCGAGTATTTTCTCGCCAAATCGGACGCCCTCGAACATCATGCGGCGCTGGTTTCCATTTTTGAAATACTCGAAGTGGCGAGCCGTGCGGATTTGAAGTCCGACTTGTTGCAGGAACTCGAACGCCAGAAGCACATCCTGGATGCGCTGCACGATAATCCCGATGTGTCCGAAACCGCACTCGACGACATACTGTTGAAAATCGATCAGGCTGCGTCGAAATTATTTCATGTCTCCGGAAAAGTGGGGCAGGAACTGCGCGAAAATGACTGGCTGATGAGCATCAAGCAACGCACCAGCATACCCGGCGGCGTGTGCGAATTCGATTTGCCGTGGTATCACTTTTGGCTGCAGCAAAACAGCGATCAACGCCGCCACGATCTCAATCAATGGCTGGCGCCTTTCCAACCGATACGCGAAGCCATAGTCATTGTGTTGCGGCTGCTGCGCGAAAGCGGCAAAAGCACGACAATGGTCGCGCACCAGGGCGTCTATCAGCAGATGATGGCGGGCCGCGTGGCGCAAATGTTGTGCATCCGCCTGTCGCGCAACTATCAGTGCGTACCTGAAATCAGCGCCAACAAGTACGCGCTCAATATCCGCTTCACCTGCAACGAAGGCGGACAACGTCCCAAGACGGTCGAGACGGACGTTGAATTTGAACTGACGTTCTGTAATTTGTAGCCATGCTAGAGCGTTTGGTGAGTTGCCCGCGATGCGGCACCAAGGTGGTGTGGGGCGCCGGCAATCCGTGGCGGCCCTTTTGTTCCGAGCACTGCAAGATGATTGATCTTGGCGCGTGGGCCAGCGAAAGTTACCGTATTCCCGTGGTAGAGCACGACGACAGTGACGACGGCGGCAAGCCGGATATTTCCAGCGATGGCCCGGCATTAAATTAAAGCCAAGCCCCGCGCAACATCGCCACGCCCTGCGCGCCCGCCAGCCGCGCCGTCGCCAGGTCTCGCGGCAGCATGCCACCCAGCGCGTACACCGGTATCGATGCGTCTTCCACGCATTGCGCGAGGCCGTGCCATCCCAGAACCGGCGCACCCGCATGCGTGGGCGTAGGCGCCACCGGCCCCGCCACGGCAAAATCCACACCCAGGCGCGTGGCCGCTTCGACCTCTGCACGGCTGTGGCACGACGCCGCCACCCACTCGCAAGCCGGGCGCTGCGTTAGCGTAAGCAATTGTGCCGATGTCAGATGCACGCCGTCCGCACCCGCTTCTTTCGCGAGTTGCACATCGCCATTGATCAAGACGCGCGCACCGTATGGATGCGCATCCGCAACCACCTCTGCCGCGAACTGCCGTAACGCGTGCGCGGGCATTTGTTTCTCGCGCACCTGTACCAGCTTCAAGCCGTGCACCAACGCTGCGGCGAGCCTCAGCCTGAAAACATCGGTGCCCAGCGCCGCGGCCTGCGTGATGGCGTAAACATCCGGCAGATCCAGTGCGCGCAAAATCGGCCCGTTCGCCGGCAATATTGGACCGACATTAAGCGCACCGGCAGTCTGCCACGCAAAGCGCTGCCCTTCGCGGCCGTGCGGCTCGCCGCGCCATTGATAAATGCGAAAAAATCGCAAGCGCACCGCGGCGTGCGGATACTCAAAGTCACGGGTGAGCCACGGACACACGGTATCCACTTCGATGCCGAGTTCTTCCTGCAGCTCGCGGCACATCGCCGCAGCCGCGGATTCGCCCGCTTCGACTTTGCCGCCGGGAAACTCCCAGTAACCTGCAAAGGCTTTGCCGGCCGGGCGCTGCGCCAGCAGAAAGCGTCCGCTGGCATCGTGTAGTACCGCGGCGGCGACTTCGATGCGACGGCGCGATGCGGGCATCGGAACGGAATTTACTTTTTGCGCGCGAGGCGTGTGCGTCCCGCCCAGTCGCGCGCGAATTGCCAGGCGACACGGCCGCTGCGCGAACCGCGCTGCAGCGACCACTGCAATGCGGCCTGCCGCACTGCGGCGGAACGGGTGTCCGCCACCTGGTAGTGTTCGAGCCACACCGCGGCAATATTCAAATACTCGTCCTGATCAAACGGATAAAACGACACCCACAGGCCAAAACGCTCCGACAGCGACACTTTTTCTTCCGAGGTTTCACCGGGATGTATTTCTCCGCCGACATGCTTGTATTCGAGATTTTCCTGCATGAACTCCGGCATCAAGTGGCGGCGATTCGAGGTGGCGTAAATCAGGCAGTTGTCGGAAGCTGCGGCCACCGATCCGTCGAGCACTACTTTGAGCGCCTTGTAGCCCGGCTCGTCCGCCTCGAACGAAAGGTCGTCGCAATACAACACGAAACGCTCGGGCCGGTTGCAGATGAGATCAACAATGTCCGGCAGATCAACAAGGTCCTGCTTTTCCACCTCAATCAGCCGCAATCCGCGCGGCGCATACTTGGTGAGCAGCGCCTTGATCATGGATGATTTGCCAGTGCCGCGCGCACCGGTCAGCAATACATTGTTGGCCGGATGCCCTGCGACGAACTGTCGCGTGTTTTGTTCGACCAGTAACTTTTGCGCGTCGATGCCGCGCAGGTCTTTCAACTGAATACGGTGAACCTGATTGACCGGTTGCAGCACGCCGCGTCCGCCGCGTCCATTATTTCCGCCGTGCTTGCGCCAGCGAAACGCAATCGACGCTTTCCAGTTCGTAGGCGTGGATGCGGCGGGCACCAGCTGTTCCAGCCGCGCCACCAGCGACTCGGCGCGCGCCAACAGGCTACTGACATCGGACATAATCTATAACTATTTGTTTTAAAAGTAATTTTTACTGTTTTTAACTGCGGTAATCCGCGTTGATGCTGACGTAATCGTGTGACAAATCACAGGTCCATACGGTTGCCGAGGCGCTGCCGCGATTGAGCGCGACGCGCACCGTAATTTCCGCCTGCTTCATCACACGCTGGCCATCGGCCTCCTGATAATCGGCGTGGCGTCCGCCGTTTTTGGCCACCAGCACATCATCCAGATACAAATCAATTTTGTCCGCATCCAGATCGCCTATGCCGGCGTAACCCACGGCGCACAGGATGCGGCCGAGATTGGGATCGGACGCAAAAAACGCCGTCTTGGTCAACGGCGAATGCGCTATCGCGTACGCCACTTTGCGGCACTCATCCTCGGTGTTGCCGCCGTCGACCCGCACGGTGATGAACTTGGTGGCGCCTTCGCCGTCGCGGATGATGGCCTGCGCCAGTTCCAGCGCGATCGCCGTCACGGCATCACGAAATGCCGCGTATTCGCCGCTGTCGGCGCTGGTAATTTCAGGCATCGCGGCTTTGCCGGTCGCGATCAGGATGAACGAATCGTTGGTCGAGGTATCGCCATCCACGGTGATGCAGTTAAACGAGCGCTGCGCGGCATAGGCCAGCGCGCGCTTCACCAGCGGCAGACTCACCGCTGCGTCGGTCGCCACATAGCCCAGCAGGGTCGCCATATTGGGGTGTATCATGCCGGCGCCTTTGGCCATTCCGGTAACTGTAATTTTCGTGCCGCCCACAGCGAACGTGCGCGACGCTGCCTTGGGCACCGTATCCGTGGTCATGATCGCCTGCGCGGCCCGCGCCCAGTTTGCGGGCTGCAAGTCCGCCACGCACTGCGGCAGTCCGGCAATGATTTTATCCACCGGCAACGGCTCCATAATGACGCCGGTCGAAAACGGCAACACCTGCGACGGCGCGCAGCCGAGCAATTGCGCCAGCGCCGCGCAGGTTTCGCGCGCGTGCCTGAGGCCGTCCTTGCCGGTGCCCGCGTTGGCGCAACCGGTGTTGACCAGCAGTGCGCGCACGGATTTCCCCAGGTCGAGCATGGACAGATGCTGGCGCGCGACCACCACCGGCGCCGCGCAAAAACGATTCTGCGTGAACACGCCCGCCACGCGCGCGCCCTCGTCCAGGCGCATCACCAGCAGATCCTTGCGCTCCGGCTTGCGGATATTTGCCTCGGCTATGCCGAGGGTGACGCCGGCTACCGCCAGCAATGTCGCGGGATCAGGAGGTGAAAGATTAACCGGCATGTTGTGACTCCGATTTTGCTCGCTGGCATCTACCGCCAAACGCGGTTCAACTTCAGTTGAGTTTGCCGTGGCACTGCTTGAATTTTTTCCCCGATCCGCAGGGACAAGGGTCGTTACGCCCCACTTTTTGTCCGCTGCGCACGAAGGGCTGTTGCGGTTGCGCATCGGACTCGCCAGCGGCGGGCGCGGGCGCTTCTTCGGCAACGGCGCCATCAAAGTCGGCATGCTGGTACTGCACATTGGTGGGCGCTTCGGGCTCTTCAACCGTCTGCAATTCGTCGGCGCTGCGTATGCGCATGGTCATCAGCACCCGGGTGACTTCGCCTTTGATGGTATCGAGCAGCATTGAAAACAATTCGAACGCTTCGCGCTTGTATTCCTGGGTCGGGTTTTTCTGCGCATAAGAACGCAGGTGTATGCCCTGACGCAGGTGATCGAGCGACGACAAATGCTCACGCCAGTGGCTATCGATACTTTGCAACATCAGGCCGCGCTCGTACTGGCGTATGGCCTGCGCATCGACTACCGCGACCTTGTCGCTGTAAGCCTGGTGCGCCGCCGCGACTATACGCGAACGCAGCGCATCTTCCTCCAGCCCCGGTTCATCCTTGAGCCACTGCTGAACCGGCAACGGCAACGCCAGCTCGTTCTCAAGCGTGCGCTCCAGCCCGGCCACGTCCCATTGTTCTTCGAGGCTACCCTCGATGATATGTTGGGCGACGGTGCCGCTGACCACATCGGCGCGCATCGCGGTGATGGTCTCCGACATGTCCTCGGCGTCGAGCAACTCGTTGCGCTGCTGGTATATCACCTTGCGCTGATCGTTGGCAACATCGTCGTACTCGAGCAGATGTTTGCGGATATCGAAGTTGCGCGCCTCGACTTTGCGCTGCGCGTTTTCGATGGAGCGGTTGATGATGCCCGCTTCAATCGGTTCGCCTTCAGGCACCTTCAAGCGCTGCATGATCGACTTCACCCGCTCACCGGCGAAAATACGCATCAGCGAATCATCCAGCGACAGATAAAAGCGGCTGGAACCGGGGTCGCCCTGCCGGCCCGAACGTCCGCGCAACTGGTTGTCGATGCGGCGCGACTCATGGCGCTCCGTGCCGATGATATGCACGCCGCCCAGCGCCACCACCTGGTTATGCAGCGCCTGCCATTCGTAACGGATATCTTCGATCTTGCGGTTCCTGGCGGCCTCATCCAGCGTGGTGTCGGCTTTCACCGCATCAATTTGCGGGTTGGGATTGCCGCCCAGCACAATGTCGGTGCCGCGACCCGCCATATTGGTGGCTATGGTCACGATCTTCGGCCGCCCCGCCTGGATAATGATTTCCGCTTCGCGCGCGTGCTGCTTGGCGTTCAGTACATTGTGCGGCACCGCTTCATTCACCAGCAAACCCGCGAGCAGCTCCGAGTTCTCAATCGAGGTGGTACCCACCAGCACCGGCTGACCCCGCTGGTAGCAGTCCTTGATGTCTTCGATCACTGCTTTGTATTTTTCCGGGGTGGACTGATACACCAGGTCATTCTTGTCCTTGCGGATCATCGGGTGATGGGTGGGGATGATCACTGTTTCCAGCCCGTAGATCTGCTGAAATTCATAGGCTTCGGTATCGGCCGTGCCGGTCATGCCCGACAGCGTTTTGTACATGCGGAAATAATTCTGGAAGGTAATCGTCGCCAGCGTTTGATTCTCCTTCTGGATTTCCACGCCCTCCTTGGCCTCCACCGCCTGATGCAGGCCTTCCGACCAGCGCCGGCCGGGCATCAGACGCCCGGTGAATTCGTCGACGATGATGATCTCGCCGTTCTGCACCACGTACTGCTGCTCGTTGTGATACAGCGTATGCGCGCGCAGCCCCGCGTTGAGGTGGTGCATGAGATTAATGTTGGCGGGATCATAAAGACTGGTGTCCGGCGACAGCATGCCCGCTTGCGCCAGCAATTCCTCCGCGTGCTGATGCCCGTCTTCGGACAGCATCACCTGATGCGCCTTCTCATCGACCCAATAGTCGCCTTCTTCGCTTTTTTCCTCTTTTTGGCGCACCAGTTTGGGCACCACCACATTCATTTTGACGTAAAGCTCGGTGGTGTCCTCGGCTTGCCCCGATATGATCAACGGCGTGCGCGCCTCGTCGATGAGGATGGAATCCACCTCATCCACGATGGCGAAACTCAGCACACGCTGCACTTTTTCCGCGGTTTGGTACACCATGTTGTCGCGCAAATAATCGAAACCGAACTCGTTGTTGGTGCCATAGGTGATGTCAGCCGCGTACGCCTGCTGCTTGAGTTCGTGCGCCATCTGCGACAGGTTCACGCCCACGCTGAGGCCGAGGAAGCGATAGATCGTCCCCATCCAGTCCGCGTCGCGTTGCGCGAGGTAATCATTGACGGTAACGATATGCACGCCGTCGCCGGCCAGCGCATTTAAATACGCGGGCAGCGTGGCCATCAGCGTTTTGCCTTCGCCGGTGCGCATCTCGGAAATTTTTCCATTATGCAGCGCAATGCCGCCGAGCATTTGCACGTCGAAATGGCGCATGCCCAGCGTGCGCCTGGAGGCTTCGCGCACCACCGCGAACGCTTCCGGCAGAAGCTCGTCGATAATCTCGCGGGTCTCGCGCTCGCGCGCCTGCGCCATCGCGGTTTTTTCGCGCGCCGGGCCTGCTTCGAGTTTCGCGAGATGGGCTTTGATGCGGCCGCGGAATTCATCGGTCTTGGCGCGCAAGGCCTCATCGGAGAGTTTGGAAATTACCGGCTCCAGCGCGTTGATGGCGGTAACCCTGCGGCGGTACTGTTTAAGCAGCCGGTCGTTGCGGCTGCCAAATATTATTTTGAGAATTCCGGTAACCATGAACGGCTTCAAACTCCCGAGCAAATAAAAAGGGGCGGGAAAATCCCCACCCCACGCGCTTACTGTAGCGACCGTCCTGAGCCGTATCTACATTCAACCCGGCAACTGCAAGAACTGGGCGGGATTCACAGCATTACCGCGTTGCCGCACTTCGAAATGCAGGTGCGTTCCTGTGGCGCGGCCGGTACGTCCCACTTCCGCGATTTTCGCGCCACGCAACACCATATCACCCACTTTGACGTGCATCCGTGATGCATGCGCATAGCGCGTGATCAAATCGTTGCCATGATCAACTTCCACCATATTACCATAGGCTGCGTGGTATTCCGCATACACCACGATGCCGCCGGCAGCCGCCAATACCGGGGTGCCTTCGGCGCCCGCGAAATCGATGCCTTCGTGATAGGAATGCTGGCCGTTAAACGGATCGATGCGCCAGCCAAAGTTGGAATTGTAGGCACCGCCGATCACCGGCATCATGGTGGGTATCAGTTTTCTTTTGGCGCTTTCCAAAACCAACAGCGATTCCAGCACCCCCAGCTTGTCGCCGCGGTCATCCATTTGGCGCGTGAGCTGATCCACCTTTTTTGACAACTCAATCAGCGTAAAATCACGGCTGGGCACCGTCGACAACGCGCCGCCGCGTCCGGGCGGCTCATTGAACTGAAACTCCTGGGGCTTGAAGCCGGCGAGTTTGGCGAGCCGCTCGCCCAGTGTATCCAGGCGCAGCAGCTGCGCCTGCATTTGCCCCAGCCGCTGCGCCATGGCATTGAGGTTGTCGCGCATATAGGATTCGTTCTCATGCTGCTGGGCTTGCTGAATCAAAAGCACCTGACTCTGCAAATAGGGCATAAAGTTCATCTCGGATGCATAACGCAGCACCACGAAATTGAGCACACCCGCGATGCCGACAATAGCGAACATGGCGCAAGCCGCAGCACCGGCCACATGCTTCACACCCAAGGTTAGCGTCCGCGCTTTAGCCAGATGCCCGGATATGAGAATAATATTCAACTTTTACCTCCGCGCTGCAAATTATGCCGTTGCGTGACATCCGCCAACTGATCGTGGCTACGAGCGAACTCGAGGCCCTACGTAAAAACGCGCGAAAACACGCAGCGTTGCAACAGGCTTTTGTAGACTACACCCCGGCCGAACACGCTTATCTTACGCAAGCAAGCCGCGTCGGTTACATCAAGGCAGGTACGCTTTATTTATTTGCGGATCATGCAGCGGTTGCCGCGAAACTGCGCCAACTGCTACCGCGCCTGCTGCCCATCTTCAGTAAACTGGAAGCGGAGGTTACTGGAATTAAAGTGGAGCTGCAAGTAAATTCACCGCAGCCAAAAGCAGCAAATCAGATTAAGAAAAATTTACTACCTGTTGATTGTATTGAACAATTTGAAAATTTATCGCAAACGGTACGCAACCCGGAACTGAAAGCTGCGATAACTAACCTGGTGAAAAAGCGAATTAAATAATGCGCTTAACCGCGATCAATCCACTCCGCCGGAATACAGCGCAGATCAGGCGCCTGCGGCACCGAAGATTTGCGGTTGCCAGGTAAGAAATCCGGGCGCATCTTCAGCTTTCTCAAAACTGCAATACGCCCACGCCTGCGCGTCTTCCAGCAACGTGCGCAGGAGTTGGTTATTGAGCGCATGGCCGGACTTAAAGCCGCTGAACGCACCGACAATCGGGTGGCCCAGTAGATATAAATCACCGATCGCGTCCAGCGCCTTGTGCTTGACGAATTCGTCGTCGTAGCGCAAACCATCACTGTTTAATATGCGGTACTCGTCCATCACGATGGCATTGTCGAGACTGCCGCCCAGCGCCAGCCCCTGCGCGCGCATCGCTTCCACGTCCTGCATGAATCCAAACGTGCGCGCCCGGCTCACCTCCTTGACATACGAGGTGGCCGAAAAATCAAAACTCACAGTCTGGCGCGAACGCTCGAACACCGGGTGGTCAAACTCAATGGCCAGATCGAGCTTGAAGCCGTTGAACGGCGTGAGACGCACCCATTTGTCGCCATGCCGCACTTCAATGGTTTTGAGGATGCGGATAAAGCGCTTGGCTGCGTTTTGCTCTTCGACGCCCGCCGACTGCAGCAAAAACACAAACGGCCCCGCGCTGCCGTCCATGATCGGCACTTCGGCGGCGGACAAATCCACATAGGCATTGTCGATGCCCAGGCCCGCCAGCGCCGACATCAAATGCTCCACCGTGCCTACCGAGGCGCCGTCTTTTACCAGGCAGGAAGCCAACCGCGTGTCACCCACCGCATAGGGATCGGCCTTGATCTCGACGACCTGCGGCAAATCGACGCGCCGGAACACAATACCGCTATCGACCGCGGCCGGACGCAAGGTCATGTAGACCTTTTCACCGGTATGCACACCGATGCCGGTGGCGCTGATGGTGTTTTTAAGGGTGCGTTGGCGGATCATGGAAATGAAGGCTTTAGACGTCTACAGGCGCAACCACACTGCCGTTAGAACGCTCGGCAACAATCCCTTTAAATTCAATTAGATATGAATTATAACACGCTTGGCGGGATGACTGAAAGCCTGCTGTAATAAAACGCGGCGGTGCGCCTGAAAGCGGTGGCGACAAGCACACACCTGTAGCGCACGCCGGCGCGCAAACGCGGCCGCCGCGCGTTACAAATTGGCACACCCATCAATCCGCCTGCTTGCGCAAAAACGCCGGTATATCCAGCGTGTCCACGCCCGACTGTCTCATCGCCTCCACTGTGGCATCGCGATTGCGGCGGCGCAAAACGGCCGGCTGCTCCAGATCGTCGTAGTTCACTTCCAGCAGCTGATTGTCAGTACCGGTCTTTTGTGCCACCACCAGCAGCGGCTTCATTTGCCCACGGCTGGCGGGTTTGCCCAAACCGGTGGCGACGATCGTGACGCGCAGATTGTCTTCGAGCGTTTCGTCGTAGACCGTGCCCACGATCACCGTCGCCGAATCCGCCGCAAACGCCTTGATCGTTTCCATCACGTCATACATTTCCTGCAACTGGAAGCTCGCCTTGCTGGCGGAGATGTTGATCAGCACGCCGCGCGCATCGGAAATGTTGATGTCTTCGAGCAGCGGACACGCCACCGCCTGTTCGGCCGCTGCACGCGCGCGATCCGGCCCCGCCGCCTTGGCCGAGCCCATCATCGCCATGCCCATTTCCGCCATCACGGTACGCACGTCGGCGAAGTCCACGTTGATCATGCCCGGGCTGCTGATGATTTCCGCGATGCCTGCCACCGCGCCGTGCAGTACATCATTGGCGGCCTTGAAGGCTTCGTCCAGCGTCACCGTGTTGCCGAGCACCTGGGTCAGTTTGTCGTTGGGAATCACAATCAGCGAGTCAACATGCTGCGACAGCAATTCGAGGCCTTCGGTTGCGATGCGCTGGCGCTTGCCTTCAAACGAAAACGGTTTGGTGACCACGGCCACAGTCAGCACGCCGAGTTCCTTGGCAATTTCCGCCACCACCGGTGCGGCGCCGGTGCCGGTGCCCCCGCCCATGCCGGCGGTCAGGAACAACATGTCGGCGCCACTGATGAGTTCAGCGATGCGCTCGCGGTCTTCCATTGCGGCCTGGCGTCCCATTTCGGGATTGGCGCCCGCGCCCAGGCCCTTGGTCACATTGGCGCCCAATTGCAACTGCACCTTGGCCTGATTGCGCCTGAGCGCCTGCGCATCGGTGTTGGCGCAGATGAACTCCACGCCGGCCACGCCCTGCGCGATCATGTGATCCACGGCGTTACCGCCGCAACCACCCACGCCAATTACCTTGATCACTGCATCCTGCGATTGCGCATCGATCAGCTCTATCATTTTGTGCCTCCGTTTTCGCGTCGATTGTTAAAATAAAACCATCCAAAAATAAATGCTTGTGCCCTGTAAATTTGCTTCAAACTCACCTCAGAAATTTCCTTTGAACCAGGCCTTCATGCGATCCACCAGCTGTTGCAGTGCGCCGCTTTGCGTGCGTGCGAATTCCTGCTGGCGGTATTGCCGCATGCCGTCGATCAGCAAACCCATCGCCGTCGAGTAGCGCGGATGACGCACCACCTCGGCAAGCCCCCCTTTGTACGAGGGCTGACCCACGCGCACCGGCATGTGAAAAATCTCTTCGCCCAGTTCCACCATGCCCTGCAGCATGCTGGAACCGCCGGTGAGCACGATGCCCGACGACAGCAGGTCTTCATAGCCACTGCGGCGCAGCTCCGCCTGGATCAACGAATACAGTTCCTCGACGCGCGGTTCGATCACCTCGGCCAGCGTCTTGCGCGACAATTGCTTGGGGCCGCGGTCGCCGACGCCGGGCACTTCAATCATTTCCTGCGGGTCGGCCAGCTGCGACAAGGCGCAGCCGTGCTTGATTTTGATGTCATCGGCGTCCTTGGTCGGCGTGCGTAGCGCCATCGCGATATCACTGGTGATTTGGTCGCCGGCGATGGGTATCACCGCGGTGTGTCGGATCGCGCCGTGGGTGAACACCGCGATGTCGGTGGTGCCGCCGCCGATGTCGATGAGACACACGCCGAGGTCTTTTTCGTCCTCCGACACCACCGCCATGGCGGAGGCCAGCGGCTGCAGCACCAGATCGCTCACTTCCAGCCCGCAGCGGCGCACGCATTTGATAATGTTCTGTGCCGCCGACACCGCGCCGGTGACGATGTGCACTTTCACCTCCAGCCGCACCCCGGCCATGCCCAGCGGCTCGCGCACATCTTCCTGGCCGTCGATAATGAATTCCTGATTGAGGATGTGCAGTATCTGCTGGTCGTTCGGGATCTGCACCGCTTTGGCGGTTTCGATCACGCGCTCGATGTCGATCGGTGCAACTTCTTTATCCTTGATCGCGACCATGCCCTGGGAATTGAAACTGCGCACGTGGCTGCCCGCGATGCCGGTATGCACCTGGCTGATTTTGCAATCGGCCATCAGCTCCGCTTCCTCGAGCGCGCGCTGTATCGCCGACACCGTGGTTTCAATGTTGACCACCACGCCCTTTTTCAGCCCGCGCGACGGATGGGTGCCCATGCCGATGATTTCAAACCCGCCATCGAGTTTCATCTCGGCGACAATCGCCACGATCTTCGAGGTGCCGATATCGAGGCCGACGATGATGTTTTTGATTTCGCGCGCTTTGCTCATCGCATCAGGCTTTCGGCCTGGCCATGGCGGGCGCTTTGGGCTGGGGCGCCGGGGGTTTTACCAGCGCCAGTTCCGGCACACGCACCGCAAAACCATTGCTGTAACGCAAATCCACGTAATCCACGCGCCGCCCCAGCGCGGCGATGGTTTGCGGGTACGCCGATACAAAACGTGTGAGCCGTGCCGACACCTGTTCGCGCCCCACCGCCAGGGTCATGCCGTTGTCCAGCCGCAACTGCCAGGCGCGACGCGGCGACAACTGCACTTCGACCGGCTCGCGCCCGATGGCGGCCAGTTCACGCCGAAACACCGCATAACGCGCCGTGATTTCACCCGCTTCACCCTGCGGCCCCGTGAACACCGGCAGCGTCGCGTCGGAGGCCGCCGCAAACACTTCGCCGTGGATATTTACCAGCGCATCCGCGCCCCAGCGTGCCAGCGCTTTGTGCTCTTCGATCGACACCTCAATGCGATCCGGCCATTGCCGCCGCACGTCCGCTTTGCGCACCCACGGCAGTTTCTCGAACGAGGCGCGCAGCCGCACGATATCGAGTGTGAAAAACGTGCCGTGAAAATCGCGCTGCGTGATCGCTTCCACCTGTTCCAGCGTGACACGTCCCGGTGCGCCCGTCACCCGCAACTCATGCATCGCGAACAGTGGCTGGTGGATGGCAAAGCGCCCCGCCCAATACAACACGATCAACGCCGCGGCCGCGAACAACAAGTCCGACACGCGATTGAGCGCGGAGGGGTTATCCCACATGCGCCGACTCCAGAATGCGCAGCACCAGATCGTCAAAGGCGATGCCGCTCGCGCGCGCCGCTATCGGCACCAGACTGTGATCGGTCATGCCCGGTATGGTGTTCACTTCGAGAAACCACGGCCGGTTTTCGGCGTCCAGCATCAAATCCAGCCGTCCCCAGCCCTCACAACCGATGACGCGAAACGCCGCCAGCGCCTGCGCCTGAATCAGCGATTCCAGCGCGGCGGGCAAACCGCTGGGGCAATGGTATTTCGTCGCCTCGCCAAAATACTTGTTGTGATAATCGTAGTTGCCTTGCGGCGCTTCGATGCGCACCAGCGGCAACGCCTGGTCATTCAGAATAGCCGCCGTCAACTCGCGCCCGCTGATGAATTGTTCGGCGATCACACTGCGGTCGTGACGCGCGGCGAGCGCGTACGCCGCGTCGAATTTTTCAATCGATTCGACTTTGCTGATGCCAATGCTGGAACCTTCGTGCACCGGCTTTACCATTAGCGGCATGGCGAGCCGCGCGGCCACGTCCACCGCCTGGGATTCCGCCGTCAGCAACTCATAGACAGGCGTGGGAATACCCGACGCCAGCCACGCGAGCTTGGTACGCCACTTGTCCATCGCCAGCGCACTCGCCATCACACCGCTGCCGGTATAGGGAATGCCCAGCACTTCGAGCGCGCCCTGCACCGTGCCATCTTCGCCAAAACGCCCGTGCAGGGCGATGAACACCCGCGTAAAGCGCTGCGCGGCCAACTGCTCGAAGCCCTGATCACGAGGATCAAACGCGTGCGCATCTACGCCTTTGCGCTGCAGCGCCGCCAGCACCATGGTGCCGCTTTTGAGTGAGATTTCGCGCTCTGCCGAACGGCCGCCCATCAGCACCGCCACCTTTCCAAAGTGATTCATACGACGTCGCTCCGGCTGGCCGCGCCTCTTGAGCGGCCCCGCGCGCCTGCCCGCACCCCCGCTTGCGCGGCACCGAGTCCGGCGCGCCCGCCCATCAGTACCACCACCTTTCCAAAGCTACTCAAGCGCGTTCCCCGATGATGCGCACCTCGCGCTCCAGCTCGACGCCAAATTTCCCGCGCACCGTGCTTTGCGCAAGATCGATCAACGCTTCAATGTCCGCCGCACTTGCGCCGCCGCTATTGACGATGAAATTGGCGTGCTTGCGCGAGATTTCCGCACCGCCGATGCGCCTGCCTTTCAAGCCGCAGGCTTCGATCAGACGCGCAGCGTGGTCCGCTGGCGGGTTGCGAAACACGGAACCCGCGTTGGGCTGTTGCAGCGGCTGGCTGGCAATGCGTTTGGACAGTAACGCTTTGATTTTATTGCGGGATTTTTCACTGCTCCCGCGAGGCACGCGAAGCGTGGCGGACACAAACCACTCATCCGCCGGGCCTTTTACACTGCGATACGCGATCTGAAATTCATCACGCCCGCGCTGATGCAACTGTCCCGCGCGGTCGATGGTGGTCACGCTCGAAATCAGCTGCCACGTTTCGCCGCCAAAACATCCCGCGTTCATCGCCAGTGCGCCGCCGATGGTGCCGGGGATTCCTGCGAGAAATTCCGCCCCTTCCGCGCCATGCAGCGCGGCGAATCGTGCGACCTTGGGAGACGATATGCCAGCCCCAGCGTGAATTTCGATGTCGCGTTCTCCCTTGCTCACCAGTGCGATCTGCCGTAACGCCCAGTGTGTAAACACGACCGTGGCTCGCACACCACCATCGCGAACCAAGAGGTTACTGCCAAGTCCAACAAAGTACAAGCCCTCCGTACGCGGCACGCTACGCAAAAAGACCGCAAGATCATCCACATCGACCGGCGCGTAGGTGCGCGCAGCGGCGCCGCCCGCCCGCCAGCTAACGTGTCTGGCCATAGGCTCGTTCACCCGCAGTTCACCGCGCAGATTTTGCAGATTCAGTGCTTCCGCCATGTTCATAGCCCGTGTTTACCCTTCACGCCTCACGCTTCACCAGTGCCCCCGCCACACCACCAATCGACCCCGCACCCATGATCAGCACCACGTCACCATCGCGTGCTGCATCGTGTATTGCTTCCGGCATCATTGAAACGCCTTCGACAAAAATCGGCTCGACCTTGCCCTGCAGGCGTACCGCGCGCGCCAGGGCGCGTCCGTCCGCGGCGACGATCGGCGCCTCGCCGGCGGCATACACTTCGCTCAGCACCAGCGCATCCACCGTGCACAGCACCTTGACGAAATCCTCGAAGCAGTCGCGGGTGCGGGTGTAGCGATGCGGCTGGAAGGCGAGCAGCAGGCGCCGGCCCGGAAACGCACCGCGTGCCGCGGCCAGCGTAGCGGCCATTTCCACCGGATGGTGACCGTAGTCGTCGATCACCGTACAGCGTCCGCCACCGGCCAACGCTACATCGTCGTATCGCTGGAAGCGCCGGCCCACGCCCTTGAACTCCGCCAGCGCTTTGACGATTTTGGCGCCGGGCACGCCCACTTCCGTGGCCACCGCAATCGCTGCCAGCGCATTCAGTACGTTGTGCATGCCCGGCAGATTGAGCTCAATGGCCAAGTCGGGAACGCCGTCGCACACCGCACGAAAGCGCATCTGAGCGCCACTGTGGGTTACATCCAGCGCGCGCAATTGTGCTTCGGGCGCGAAACCATAGGTCGTCACCGGCTTGGTGATCTGCGGCAGGATTTCACGCGCGTGGGTGTCGTCCTGGCACAGCACCACCCTGCCGTAGAACGGCAGGCGCTGGGTGAAATCGACGAACGCCTGCTTGAGCTTATCCATGGAGTGGCCGTAGGTCTCCATGTGATCGGCGTCGATATTGGTGATCACTGACAGCACCGGCTGCAAATGCAGAAACGACGCATCCGATTCATCGGCTTCGACCACGATGAATTCGCCCCCACCCAGGCGCGCGTGCGTGCCCGCGCTGTTCAAGCGCCCGCCAATCACAAACGTCGGATCAAGACCGCCTTCGGCCAGCACGCTCGCCACCAGACTGGTGGTAGTGGTCTTGCCGTGCGTGCCGGCGATCGCAATACCTTGCTTCAGACGCATCAGCTCCGCCAGCATCAGTGCGCGCGGCACCACTGGAATGAGCTTGTCGCGCGCTGCAATCACTTCCGGGTTATCCGCCTTGACCGCCGTGGACACCACCACCACATCGGCGAGCGCGATGTTTTGCGCGGTGTGGCCCTCGAACACCGTGACGCCCAGTCGCGCCAACCGCTGCGTTGCGGCATTGGACGACAAATCAGAACCGCTGATTTCATAATTCAGGTTCAGCAGCACCTCGGCAATGCCGCTCATACCGGAGCCGCCGATGCCGACAAAATGTATATGTTTAACTTTATGCCGCATGCGCAAGCTCCACACAAATATCACCGACGGTGCGCGTTGCATCGGGCTTGGCCGCCGTGCGCGCCGCGCGCGCCATTTCCAGCAACCTGCCGCGCGCGAAACTTTGCAAAAGTTGCGCCAGTTTTTCGGGCGTGAACTCCGTCTGTGGCATCAATATCGCCGCGCCGCGATCCGCCAGATAGCGCGCATTGCCCGTTTGATGATCGTCCACGGCCCACGGCAGCGGCACCAGTATCGAGGCCACACCGACAGCCGCGATCTCGGTCACGGTGGACGCCCCCGCGCGGCAAATCACCAGATCGGCCGCTGCGTAACGCGCCGCCATATCGTCGATGAAGGGCAGCGCTTCGGCATGCACACCCGCCGCCACGTACGCCGCGCGCAAAGCCCCCAGGTGTGCCGCGCCCGATTGATGCGTCACCTGCGGACGCTGTGCTTCGGACATCAATGCCAGCGCCTTGGGTAGCGTATCGTTCAACACCGCCGCGCCCTGGCTGCCACCGAGCACCATCAGGTTGAGCCTTGCGCCGCGCGCCGCGTACCGTACTTCGGGCGCCTCTACAGCGCTGATATCCGCCCGCGTAGGATTGCCCACCCACATTGCTGACGTATTGTTTTTAAACGCATTTGGGAATGTCATCAACACGCGGTCGGCGAGCCGCGCCAGCACGCGATTGGTCAGTCCGGCCACCGAATTCTGTTCATGAATCACCAGCGGACGTTGCAACAGCGAGGCCATCAGCCCTCCCGGAAACGCCACATAGCCGCCCATGCCGAGCACCACGTCCGGCCGATGCGTGAATATCGCGACAGCACTTTGCCAGCACGCGATCGACAAATTAAACGGCAGCATCAGCGCGCGCAGCAGTCCCTTGCCGCGCAAGCCGGAGAAACGTATCCACGCCATCGCGTAACCCAGCGGCTGCACGATGCGCGCTTCCATGCCCGCTCGCGAGCCCAGCCACACAATCTGCCAGCCTTGTCCGCGCAAGTATTCGGCCACGGAAATCGCCGGGTAAATGTGGCCGCCGGTGCCGCCTGCCATGATCATCAGCGTGCGGCTCATACCTTGAACCCTCGTGCGAGCTGCCTGTTTTCCCAATCGATGCGTAGCAGTATCGCTATCGCCACGCAGGTCGCCGCTATCGCACTGCCGCCAAACGACAGCAGCGGCAGCGTCAATCCTTTGGTCGGCAGCATGCCCATGTTCACGCCCATGTTGATGATCGCCTGCACACCGATCCACAGGCCGATGCCCTGCGCCACCAGCGCCGCGTAATAACGCCCCTGCAGCAGCGCGCGGCGGCCGATGGCAAACGCACGATGCACGATCCACGCAAACATCAGCACGACGGCCAGCACGCCCACGAAGCCAAGTTCCTCGGCGATCACCGCCAGCAGAAAATCGGTGTGCGCTTCGGGCAGATAAAACAGTTTTTCCACGCTGCCGCCGAGCCCGACGCCGAACCACTCGCCGCGCCCGAATGCGATCAGCGAATGCGACAACTGATAACCCTTGCCGAATTCGTCCGCCCACGGATCCATGAAAACCGCCACGCGATCCATGCGATAAGGCGCGATCCGGATCAGTGCGATAAAGCCCGCGATCAGCATCACCATCAGTCCGGCGAACAGCTTCCAGTTCATGCCGCCCAGAAAAAGTATGCCCATTGCGATCATCGTAATCACCGCGCAGGCGCCGTAATCCGGCTCGCACAGCAGCAAGCCGCCGGCCAGCAGCATCACAAAAAACATCGGCATAAAGCCCCTGCGCAAGTTGTGCATGAACGCCGCTTTGCGCACGGTGTAGTCGGCCGCATACAGCACGGCAAACACCTTCATCATCTCCGACGGTTGCAGATTAAAAACCACCAGCGAGATCCAGCGCTGCGCGCCGTTCACCTTGCGCCCGATGCCGGGCACCAACACCAGCGCCAGCAACACCAGGCCCAGCACGAACAGATAGGGTGCGCAGCGCTGCCACACGGCCGTGGGTATCTGAAATGCGATCAGGCCCGCGGTCACGCTGATCGCCACAAACAGGGCGTGACGTATCAGGTAATACATCGGCTGATTGCCGGTGTTGCGGCCGGCTTCCGCGATGGCAATGGAAGACGAATACACCATCACCAGGCCCAGACCCAGCAGCAATACCGAGATCCACAGCACGCCGCGGTCAAACTCGGCGGCCGGCGACTGCGCTGATCGTGATTTCAGTGTGGCGGTGTACGGCATCTCAGCACACCCGCTGCGCGAGTTGTAACACCGCCTGCACAAACACCTCGGCACGATGCACGTAACTGCGGAACATGTCGTAACTTGCGCACGCCGGCGACAACAACACCGCGTCGCCGGGTTGCGCCGCACGAAAGGCGACATTGACCGCCTCAAACATATCGCCCGCACGCAACACGGCCACGCCGGCGGGTTCGAGCACGCGCGCGATGGCATCGGCGTCACGCCCGATCAGCACCACCGCGCGCGCGCGCGCGGCCACCGCTGCCAGCGGTGAGAAATCCTGCCCTTTGCCGTCGCCGCCGGCGATCAATACCACCGGCTGCTGCAGGCCGCTTAACGCCGCCACCGTGGCGCCTACGTTGGTGCCTTTGGAGTCATCAAAAAACGCTACGCCATTGATTTCATTAATCTTCTCTACGCGGTGCGGCAAACCCTTGAAGGCGCGCAAGGCGTCCGCCATCGCCGCATGAGGCACACCGGCGGCGTGACACAACGCGCCCGCGGCCAGCGCGTTGGCGGCGTTGTGTAAACCCGCAACCGGCAATTCAGCGATCGGCATCAGCGTAATTTCGCCGTGCGCCAGTGCGGGTGTAGCACCCGCGCCGCGCAATCCCCATTCGTGACCCGTGTGTGGCGCCGACAGCCCGAAGGTCACCATCTCATGCCCCGCGTTGGCCGCGCGCGCCATCGCCAGACTGTGCGCGTCGTCGCGATTCAACACCTGCATGCCGCCACCGCTGAAGATGCGCGCTTTGGCCGCCGCGTAATCCGCGTAGCTGTGGTAGCGGTCCAGATGGTCTTCACTCAGGTTGAGCATGGCTGCGGCTACCGGCGCGAGGCTCGCGGTGGTTTCAAGCTGAAAGCTCGACAGCTCCAGCACCAGGGTATCGGGCAGCGCGCGGCCGTCTTCAATCTGGGTCAGCACGTCCAGCACCGGCAAGCCTATGTTGCCCGCCATCACGGTGTCGCGCCCGGCGGCGGCGCACATCGCGCCACACATCGCGGTGACGGTGCTTTTGCCATTGGAGCCGGTGATGGCGATGACTTCCGGGGCGTCGCTGCGCTCACGCAACGCCTGCGCGAAAAGTTCCACGTCCCCCACCACCGGCATGCCGCGCCGGATGGCAGCCGCCAGTTCGCCCACGCGTGGGTCGATACCCGGACTGACGGCGATCATTTCTGCAGCGGCAAAATCTTCACGTTGTAAAACACCCGTGCGCAAGCGCACCTCGGGCAGCTCGCGCGCGAGCAGCGACGCGTGCGGCGGCGCCGCGCGCGTGTCGGCAACAGACAGCACGGCGCCCTGCCGCGCCAGCCAGCGCGTCATCGACCAACCGGTGTCACCCAGACCCAGCACCAGCACCTTGCGCCCCCGCAAAGAGTTCATGACAGCAACCTGAAATCACGCGACGCCACCCTCAAATCCCCGACCTTCGATCCGCGGCTCTCATGCCTCGATCCTGCTCAGCGCAGCTTCAAGGTCGAAAGCCCCACCAGCACCAACATCATGGTGATGATCCAGAAGCGAATGACCACCTGATTTTCCTTCCAGCCCTTAAGCTCGTAGTGATGGTGAAGCGGCGCCATGCGAAATACGCGCTTGCCGGTTATCTTGTACGAGGCCACCTGAATAATCACCGACAGCGTTTCCACCACGAACACGCCGCCCATGATGAACAGCACGAATTCCTGACGCACGATCACGGCAATGGTGCCGAGCGCCGCACCCAGTGCCAGCGCGCCCACGTCGCCCATGAACACTTCCGCGGGATAGGCGTTGAACCACAGGAATGCCAGCCCCGCGCCCGCGATGGCGGCGCAGATCACCAGCAACTCACCCGCGCCGGGTATGAACGGAAAACCCAGGTAGCGCGCGAAGATCGAATTGCCCGCGACATAGGCGAAGATGCCCAGCGCGCTGCCGACCATCACGGTCGGCATGATCGCCAAGCCGTCCAGCCCGTCGGTCAGATTCACGGCATTGCTGGCGCCGACGATCACGCAGTAGGTCATCACCACGAAACCGATCACCCCCAGCGGATAGGCTATGGTCTTGAAAAACGGTACGATCAATTGCGTTTGCGCGGGCAGATTGCTCGAGTAAGCGATGTAGCATGCGGCGGTCAGCCCGATCACCGATTGCCAGAAGAATTTAACCCGCGCCGGCAAACCCTTGGGATTGCGATGCACCACTTTGCGGTAATCGTCCACCCAGCCGACCACGCCGAAACCGAGCGTCACCAGCAGCACTATCCATACAAAGCGGTTGCGCAAATCCGCCCACAGCAAAGTCGTCACCACCACGGCGACTAGGATCAGCGCGCCGCCCATGGTCGGTGTGCCGGCTTTGATTAAGTGGGTTTGCGGGCCATCGTCGCGCACCGACTGGCCGATTTTATAGGCGGTGAGCTTGCGGATCATCGCCGGCCCCACCACGAACGAAATGACCAGCGCCGTGAGACACGCCAGCACCGCGCGCAAGGTGATGTAATTGAACACGTTGAACAGACGAATGTCCTTCGCCAGCCACTGCGCGAGATCTAGCAGCATGCAGCGCCTCCAGCGGGAACCCAGCGCCTGCGCGCGGCATACTTATGATTGTGGCTGCGCGCGCTCATGCGTGCCTTTCTCCTGGCGCCGCCGCCAGCGCCTCCACCACGCGCTCCATTTTCATGAAGCGCGAGCCTTTCACCAGCACGGTAACCTCGCACGCGAGTGCAGATCGCAGCTCGCTCAACAGCTCTTCGATGGTGGCAAAATGCCGCGCGCCGGCGCCGAACGCCGCCACCGCGTGCACCGACATTTCGCCCAGCGCATACAGCCGCTCGATGCCCGCCGGCGCCACGCGCCGCGCATAAGCGCCCACTTCGGCATGACACGCCGCTGCGCGCGCGCCGAGTTCACCCATGTCCCCGAGCACCAGCACGCGCCGCCCTGGCGCATGCGCCAGCACATCGATGGCCGCACGCATCGATTCCGGGTTGGCGTTATAGGTATCGTCAATCAGCGTTGCCCCGCCCCGCGCCGCTTTGCGTTGCAGGCGGCCTTTGACGCCGCGGTAACGCGCAAAGCCCGCAGCTATCGCCGCCAGCGGGACCTCGAGCGCCAGCGCTGCGGTGACAGCCGCCAGTGCGTTGCGCACATTGTGCAAGCCCGGCGCGTTGAGCGTGACGCTCAGCGCTCCCGCCGGCGTGGTGAGGTGCATGTCGCTGGCGAGCGAGCGCAGCTCGTAGCGCGCGCTGACATCGGCGTGTTTCTCCAGGCCAAATTGCAGGCATTTGTTTTTGCTGCACAATTCCCGCCACAACGGCGCGTACGCATCGTCGGCGTTAAGCACCGCGATGCCCTTGGGGGAGAGACCTTCGAAGATTTCGCCCTTGGCATGCGCGATGGCCTCCTCGCTGCCCAGATATTCGATATGCGCGCGCCCGGCGTTGTTGATGAGCGCCACATCAGGGCGCGCCAGATGCGTCAGGCGGCTGATTTCACCCGCGTGATTCATGCCCAGTTCGAGCACCGCGCAACGATGCGCCGCGCGCAGTTCCAGCAACGTTAACGGCACCCCGATCTCGTTGTTGAGATTGCCGCGCGTGGCGAGCACGGCGTCGTCCCCGTCGTTCGCAGCCGCACGCAGTATCGCCGCCAACATTTCCTTGACCGTGGTTTTGCCGCTGCTGCCGGTGAGCGCAAGCAGCGGCCCGCTATAGCGGCTGCGCCAGGCGTAAGCCAATTGCGTCAGCCCTTTGTGGGTGTCGTTCACCGTGATCAGCGGCAGGCCCGGCGGCGCGTGCACTGCGCCTGCCACGTCCGCCATCACCGCCACCGCGCCCGCAGCCTGCGCTGCGGCGATGTACTGGTGCGCATCAAAATGCTCGCCGCGCAGCGCGATGAATAACTCGCCCGGCCTGACGCTGCGGCTGTCGCTGCCCACGGCGGTAAAGACCGGGTTGCCGCCGCGATGTTCGACACCCAGCGCAAACGCGGCTTCGGCTACGCGCATCATGCGTGCCGCCTCGCCAGCGCGGCGGTTACGGCGGCAGCGTCGCTGTAGCGATGGCGCACGCCATTGATTTCCTGATACGGCTCGTGGCCTTTGCCCGCGATCAACACGATATCGCCGGGCTTTGCTGCTGCAACGGCCACACTGACCGCGCGTGTGCGCGACTCGATCACGGCGCAGCGGTTACCCGCCTCACGGCGGCGCGAAATACCTGCGAGTATATCGGCGATGATCGCCAGCGGCGCCTCGGCGCGCGGATTGTCGCTGGTGACGATCAACGCATCGGCGTGTCGCGATGCGATGCGGCCCATGAGGGCGCGCTTGCCACGATCACGCTCCCCGCCGCAGCCGAAAACACAGGTGAGCCGTGGCTGCGGCGCGCTTCGCGCATTGCCCGATTCAGCGCGAATTTCCCGCAGCGTCAGCAGCATTTTTTCCAGCGCGTCCGGCGTGTGCGCATAATCCACCACCACCAGCGGCTGCCTACCGCCGCCGAAAACCTGCGCGCGCCCCGCTACCGGTTTCAAGGCGGCGAGCAGGCGTTCGGCGTCGCGCACAGCAACGCCGCTCGCCAGCAGCACCGCCAGTGTTGCCAGCAGATTCGCTGCATTAAAGCGCCCCAGTGCGGCGCTTTTCACGCGCACCGCACCCCACGGCGTTGCCGCGTCAAAGCGTATGCCGTCAAGACCCAGCCGTAGATTGCGTCCCTGCACGCACGGCAAAGTGGCGTTGGCGCGCGGCGGGTTAAAGCCGTAACCCAGTATGTGAGCCGCCACGGGCCGCTGTCGCGCCAGCGCCGCGCCCCAGCGATCATCGAGATTGAACACCGCCCATTGCAACGACTGCCACTGGAACAACTTCGCCTTGGCGCGCCGGTAGTTCGCCATGGTGCCGTGGTAATCGAGATGATCGCGCGTGAGATTGGTAAACAACGCCACATCAAATTCCACACCGGCGACGCGGCCCTGCTGCAAGCCGTGCGACGACACTTCCATGGCCGCCGCGCGTGCGCCGTCGCGATACCAGTGGTTGAGCTTGCCGTGCAACCACGCCGCGTCGGGCGTGGTATTCGCACCCGCTTCGAGCGCATCGGGATAACCATTGCCCAGCGTGCCCGTCACCACGCAACGCCGCTGTGACTGATTAAACGCCTGCGCAATCCACTGCGTGCATGAGGTCTTGCCATTGGTGCCGGTGACCCCCACCGTCCACAACCGCGAACTTGGGCGGCCATACACATGACTGGCAATAGGGCCGATCTTGTGACGCAGGCCGCGCACCCCCAGCTGCCGCGTGCGCCAGGCGCTTTTCCATTTAAAATCACTGGCTTCCCACAATACTGTGCGCGCACCCGCGGCAATGGCGCGCGCAATGAAATCACGCCCGTCACGGTCATCTCCCGGATAGGCGACAAAGGTGTCTCCCGCGCGCAGCGTGCGACTGTCACTGGTGAGCCGCCGTATGCCCAGCGCGTCGATAGCCGCCCAGTCAATGTGTGCCGCAGCCTGCGCCGAAGACCCGATTCTCACCCCTCACCCCTCACGCCTGAAACTCACACTTCTTCCTTGATCTCCGGCTCGGTCGCCGGCGGCAACACCAGTTTTTTCAGCGGCGCGTCGGGTGCAACGCCCATCAGCCGCAACGCGCCGCCCACCACTTCGCTGAACACCGGCGCCGCCACCACGCCACCGTAGTACTGGCCCGCCGCCGGCTCATCGATCATTACCGCGACCACGATGCGCGGATGGGACACCGGCGCAAATCCCACGAACGACGAGATGTAGCGGTTGACCGCGTAGCCGCGCCCTTCAATCTTGTGCGCGGTACCGGTCTTGCCCGCCACACGGTAACCTTCGACCTGCGCGCGCGGTGCGGTGCCGCCCGGTTGCGCCGCCATCTCCAGCATCTCCCGCACAGCCCCGGCGGTTTGCTTCGAGATCACGCGTTTCGATTCCGCAACGGTATTCCTTTTGATCAAGGTTGGCGCTTTCAGTTCACCGTCGCTGGCAAAGATGGTGTACGCGCGCGCCAGTTGCAGCAATGACACCGAAATGCCGTGACCGTACGACATGGTGGCCTGTTCGATGGGTTTCCACATGTCGTGCGCGCGCAGGCGCCCCGCGACTTCGCCGGGGAATCCGGACTGCGGCGGCGTGCCGAAACCCACACTGTTGAAGACGTTCCACATTTTTTCCGGCGGCAGGCGCAGCGCCACCTTGGCGGCGCCCACGTTGGATGATTTCTGGATCACTTGCGCCACCGTTAACGCGCCCGACGGATGCGCGTCGTGTATGGTTGCTTTGCCGATGGTCAGTTGTCCCGACGCGGTATCGATGATGGTCGCGGGCGTTACCACGCCGAGTTCCAGCGCGGTGGCCACCGTGAACGGTTTCAAGGTGGAGCCCGGCTCGAACAAATCGGTGACGGTACGGTTACGCATGCGCGCCGGCTCGGCCACGCCGCGCTGGTTGGGATTATGGGTCGGAAAATTCGCCATCGCCAGCACTTCGCCGGTGAGCGCGTCGAGTACCACGATGCCGCCGGCCTTGGCGCGATGCTCGGCCATTGCCTTTTTCAATTCACGAAACGCCAGATTCTGGATCTTCGCATCGATGGTGAGCATGACGCGTGCGCCATTGCGCGGCGCTTCGATGGCCTCGATATCCTCGATGATACGGCCTTTGCGATCTCTGAGGACACGCCGTAAACCCGGCGTGCCTCGCAGGGTTTCCTCCAGCGCAAGTTCCAGCGCTTCTTGCCCTTCATCATCGACGTTGGTAAAACCGATGACGTGCGCCAGTTCGTCGCCCGCCGGATAGTAGCGGCGATATTCGCGTTTCAAAAACACGCCGGGGATATTCAACTCCACCACTTTCGCCGCCTGCTCCGGCGGCAGTTGGCGCTTGAGAAAGACGAATGCGCGCTGTTTGTCTTCAACCCTGCGCTGCAGTTCGCTGACATCGGTTTGCAGCAGGTGGGCGAGCTTTTGCTGCTGGTCGCTGGTCATTTTGAGCGCGGCCGGGTTCGCCGCCACTGATTCCACCGGCGTGGATATCGCCAGCAACTCGTTGTTGCGATCAACAATCACGCCGCGCGTTGCGGAAATTTCCATCGACCGTGTGTGACGCGATTCGCCCTTGGCCTGAAGAAAACCGCTTTTCAGTCCCTGCAACTCCACCGCGCGCCCGGTCAGCAGGGCAAAACCCAGAAGCAGGCCAGCCAGCACCGTCCACGAGCGCCAGCCTGCCAGATGGGGCGTTTGTGGCAGCCTTACACGCGGGTTCACCGCTGCATTCATCGCCGCATTCATCGCGTGGCCTCCCCGGGGTACGGGGCCACGTACGGCGCGAGCTGGGTGCGCGCCGCCGACACCGCGCGCATGTGCAATTGCTGCGTCGCCATTTTTTCGATGCGTGCGTGCACCGCCCACGTGCCCTGCTCCAGTTGTAACTGGTTCCAATCCACTTCCAGTTTTTTTTCCAGCTCCAGTTCCTGCTGCAATTGCACGTACAGTTTCCGTGCGCGGTGTTGCGAAGTCACCAGCGCCAGCGCGCACGCAATCAAAATCAGCAGCAACACGGGGTTTAAGCGGGTCACGGGGTGTCGCGTTTTGAGCTGTGGCGATGCAGGATGTTTTGATTGGCCGCAGCCGCCTGCGTACGCTCGGCCACGCGTAACGTGGCGCTGCGCGCGCGCGGGTTTCGTGCAATTTCCGCTGCATCCGGGCGCTGCGCCTTGCCCGCCAGACGCAGCAGGGGTTGCGGCATTTCGTGCGCTCTCAGCGGCAGTCGCGCGGGCACACGCGCACCGGCTGTCGCCGCGCGCATAAAGCGCTTGACGATGCGGTCTTCGAGCGAATGAAAACTGATCACCGCCAGGCGCCCGCCGGGGCGCAACAAATCGATGCACTGCGGCAACACTAGGGACAACTCCTCGAGTTCCTGATTAAGGTGAATCCGTAGAGCTTGAAACGTGCGCGTCGCAGGGTCCTGGCGTGGCTCCCGCGCCGGGACGGCGTGCGCCACGAGCGCGGCAAGTTGTCGTGTGGTGCCGATATTCCCGCCCGCTCGAGCCGCAACAATCGCTGCTGCAATCTGTTTAGCAAACCGCTCTTCGCCATGATTTTTTATGACCTCCCTTATTTCCGGCTCAGCCGCCGTTGCCAGCCATTGCGCCGCAGTGATCCCGCGGCTGGTATCCATACGCATGTCGAGCGGTGCGTCGAACCTGAAACTGAAACCACGCGCCGCATCGTCCAACTGCGGGGAGGACACGCCCAGATCAAGCAATATCCCATCCACGCTCTCCACACCCGCGCCGGACAGCAACGCGTGCAACTCACCGAACCATCCGTGCAACAAGGTAAAACGTTTATCGCTGATCGCTGCACCTGCCTTGATCGCATCCGGATCACGGTCCAGTGCAATCAATCGTCCGCTGCCGCCCAGCAACTCCAAAATTCGCCTGCTGTGTCCGCCCCGCCCGAACGTGCCGTCCACGTAAATGCCATCGGCACGCACATTCAACCCGTCAACCGCCTGCGCCAGCATCACGGCCTGGTGCCTATTCAACGCTGCACGCTCACAAGGAGAAACCCTCCAGTTCCGGCGGTAAACCGCCGGGCGCAAGCCCGCCCGGAGCGTCCATGCGGCTATCCCATTGCTCCTGATTCCACAACTCGAATTTTTTGCCCTGCCCCACCAGCACCACGTTTTTTTCCAGTTGGGCGTAGCGGCGCAGTTCAGGCGACACCAGCACGCGCGCGGCGGCATCCATTTCGGTATCGACCGCAAAACCGATCAACCGGCGCTGTAATTCGCGCACACGCGAATCCAGGTTCGACAAGCCCTCGAGCTTTTGCTGAATGATTTCCCACTCGGGCAACGGGTACATCAGCAGGCAGCGGTCGGCATCCGCAGTGATGACCAGGTGGCCGCCGCAACGCGCAAGCAGCGCATCGCGGTGACGCGCCGGAACGGCGAGCCTGCCCTTGCTGTCGAGATTTAGTTGCGCTATGCCGCGAAACACCGGAATCCCCGAGATTATTTGACTGCTTATGTGTGTACTCACTTACAAAAACCGCCGTGGCACTGCCTGCAACTGATTTCCAGCGATCTCTCCCACTTTCTACCACTTTCTCCCACTAATATGGAAGTACTTTTTAGACGTGCTTGGGAAATGGCGATTTTCTTTTTATTGACAATGACTTATGCGTGTAAAACACCTCTAAAATAAAAATATATTTTTAATATAAAAATCATTAAAAACAAATAGTTACAAAATTAACTAAAAGTTAAACTTTAGATATTTCCGCTGAGTGTACAAAAACACAGGAAATTACGGTACGTTGCGGTACCGCAACATGAATTGGCAGGCATGCCGGCGCGGGGGCGAAAAGCGGCCTGTTTCAGCCGCGATATAACGCGTACGGCGTGGAGCGGCCCCTTCGGGCAGTCATTGAGCCTGCCGAAGAGCGCGCCGAACCGAATGTGATTGGCAACCTAGCATGCGGCGAAATAGGGATTGCGCCCTTCGCGGGAGCTTCTACCGTCCCGCTCGCGCGAGGAATCAAGCTTCCCTCACCCGCGAACGGCTCCGCCCCCCTCGCTGCGCTCTCCCCGGGGGGAGAGGGGAGGTTATGGCTTCCCGCGCGCGCGGGGATTCGGAGTATGCGGTAACAAATGCGAAGTCCGGTAAGTATGGCTTCCCGCGCGCGCGGGGATTCGAGTCTCCCTCACCCCCTGCCCCTCTCCCGGTGGGAGAGGGGAGGTTATGGCTTCCCGCCCGAGCGGGAAGTTTGCATGGTTTGAAGTCAGCCGGTAAGCCGGGTTCTGTATGGGGCTTGCGCCCTGACAGCCATTCCTCTGGGCCGTGAATTACTCCACGGCTCTAGCCACCTACCCGCAAGCTCAGCGAGCCGCCTCGATGCCTGCCTATTTGGTGTTGCTCCAGGTGGAGGTTGCCGCGTTTCACCCCGCTTGGCCCCGCCCTTGCGAACGAAAACAAACGGACTCGTCTCTGTGGCCCTATTCCTCGCCTTCACCGCAGGCTCGCGCCCGCGGCTTATAACGGACGGGTGTTACCCGCCACCCTGCTCTATGGAGCCCGGACTTTCCTCTATGCGCGGCACCGGCCGCCGTACAACTGGCGAACCGGGTTTGGCCCGCGCACAGCGGCTGTCTGGCCAACTTCGCGCACGATGGTAGCACGCACCGCTACGCAACCGGCGATAACCCATCGGCTACGCGGCGACACCCTCTGCGCAGCGCTGTGCCGTGCACGCCGGCCGCGTCGGGAGGACGCAGTTCGTCGTTATCAAACCATCAACTTCCAGCGAACCTCGCCCCCCGCACGCAACGGCGTCAACCGGTCATCACCGTAAGCCACATCCATCGGCACGCGCCACGTTTCGCGCACCAGCGTAAGGGTATCGTGATTACGCGGCAGCCCGTAAAAATCAGCGCCGAAGTGGCTGGCGAAAGCCTCGAGTTTATCAAGCGCAGCGGCCGCCTCGAACGCCTCGGCATACAGTTCAATGCCCGCATGCGCGGTGTAACAACCCGCGCAGCCGCAATCGGCTTCCTTGGTGTGGCGCGCGTGTGGCGCACTGTCGGTGCCGAGAAAAAATTTGGGGTTGCCGCTGGTTGCAGCTTCCACCAGCGCTTCGCGATGCGCTTCGCGCTTTAATACCGGCAGGCAATAATGGTGCGGCCGCATGCCGCCGGCAAACAGCGCGTTGCGATTGAACAAAAGATGATGCGCGGTAATCGTCGCTGCGACGTTGGGTAACGCTTGTCTTACAAAGGTTGCGGCTTCGCGCGTTGTAATGTGCTCGAGCACGATTTTCAGCCGCGGAAAGCGCACCGTCAGCGGCGCGAGTTCGCGCTCCAGAAACACACGCTCGCGATCAAAAATATCCACCGCCGGGTCGGTCACTTCGCCATGCACCAGCAGCGGCAAGCCGGTTTCCTGCATCGCTTCGAGCACCGCCGCGCAGCGCGTGAGATCGCTCACGCCGGCATCAGAGTTGGTGGTAGCACCCGCCGGGTAATACTTCACGGCCTTGATGCTATCTATTTGTTTTAGTTTAATTATTTCTTCGGCACTGGTATTGTCCGTAAGATATAAAGTCATCAGCGGCGCGAAGCGCGGCGCGGCAATGCCACGCGGCAACGCGTCGAGGATGCGTTGCCGGTACGCCAGCGCCAGCGCGGCAGTCGTCACCGGCGGCTTGAGATTGGGCATCACAATCGCACGCGCAAATCGTCGCGCCGTATCGGGCAAAACCGCGCGCATGTAATCACCGTCGCGTAAATGCAGGTGCCAGTCGTCGGGGCGGGTGATGGTGAGGGTTGTAGTCATTGTCGAATGGTAGTCGCTGTGTGGAAGAACGTGAAGGGGGAAGGGGGAAGAGTGAAAAGTAAGTACGCAAACCGACGGAGCGATGCGGTTGCCCTTCACCCTTCACTCTTCACTCCTCACGCTTCACGCTTTAACACCAGCGCCCGCTGATACAGGTCATTGCGCGCAGCACCGGTAATTTTTACCGCCAGCGCAACCGCCTGTTTCAGTGGCAATTCTTCCAGCAATGCGGTCAGTGTTTTTTCCAGCGCGGCGCCGTCCGGCGCGCTGGCAGGCGCGCCTTCGACCACCAGTACAAATTCGCCTTTGCTGCGATGCGCGTTCGCGGCCAGCCACTGTGCTGCTGCGCCCAGTGTGCAGACATGTGTTTCCTCGAACAGCTTGGTCAGTTCGCGCGCAAACAGCACGCGCCGCGCTGCGCCCATCACCGCGGTGAGGTCGTCCACGCACGCGGCCACGCGGTGCGGCGCTTCGTAGAACACCAGGGTATAGGGCGCCGCAGCGAGCCCGCTCAACGCGTCGCGCCGCGCGCTGGCGCGGGCCGGCAAAAAACCATAAAACAGAAAGTGCGGCGACAGAAATCCGCTCACGGACACCGCGGCCGCAGCAGCGTTCGCACCGGGCACCGGACACACGCAGTAACCCGCCGCGTGCGCCAGCGCCACCAGCCGTGCGCCGGGATCGGAGATGCCCGGCGTACCCGCGTCGCTGACCAGCGCCACGTTTGAGCCAGCGGCCAGCAGCGCCAACACCTCGCCTGAGGCGCGCTGCTCGTTGTGTTCGTGCAGGGCGATCAAGCGTGCGCTAATGCCATAGTGTTCGAGCAGCCGCCGCGTCACCCGCGTGTCTTCGGCGGCTACCGTAGCCGCGGTTCGCAGCAGGTCAAGGGCGCGCGCGCTGATGTCACGCAGATTCCCAATCGGCGTCGCCACTACATATAATGTCGCCTGGGTTACGTTGGAACGGACGAGTGGCGGATCATGGGCTGTCGCGGTATTCATGTGCTGGTGATCGGGTCAAAGGCGCTGCTGCGGGCCACGCTACTATACGGCGCGCTTGCCGCCATGACCAGCGCCTGCGCCCAACCATCGCCCGCCACAGCCGAAGAGCCTTCGCATGTGCCGATGCCGCTGGGCGTGGACATGCCGCATATCGCACTGTTGTTGCCGGTGGATTCAAGCACCTTTCGCCGCCACGCCGAAGCACTGCGCGACGGGTTACTCGCCGCCTCGAAAATCCCGGATCCGCCCACGCTGCCGATTCGCGTTTACCCCGTGGGGGAAGACCCCAAGCAAGCGGTTGCCAGCTACAAAAAAGCAACCGAGAGCGGTGCGCGGCTGGTGATCGGACCGCTGATACGCAGTGCGGCAGGCGCAGTCGCGGCGGGCGCCATCAGCGTGCCCACGCTGTTGCTCAACGCACCGGAAAGCGCGTTGCCCAACAAAACCAATCTGTATGTGATCAGCCTGCAGATCGAAACCGAAGCACGTCAGGCCGCGCAGCTCGCATTTCGCGAGGGACGGCGCAACGCCTACACCGTGGTGGGCGAAAGCCCGCTGCTGCGGCGCGTGAACCGTGCATTTCTTGAAGAATTCATAAAACTCGGCGGCAAGCACCCCGGCGAATTCCTTTACAACACCAGCCCGGCGGAACTCGCACGCCTGAAGCAGGCCGTCGAGTCACGCGCGGCGGACATGGCGTTTTTAGCGCTCGATGCGCAGCAGGCACGCGGCGTGCGCGCGACACTCGGCGCACTGGCGCTGTACGCCTCGTCGCAAGCCTACAGCGGCGACCTCGGCGCGGCAGATCTGGCGGGTATACGCATACTCGATCTGCCGTGGCTGTTACAGCGCGACCACCCGGCGGTGCGGATTTATCCGCGCCAGGACTATCGCGGCGATACCGATCTCGATCGCCTCTACGCGCTCGGCATCGACGCCTGGCGCATCGGGCAGGCGCTGCTGGCGCGCCACAGTGACATCACGCTCGATGGTGTAACCGGCAAACTCACGCTCGGACGCGACCGTCAGTTCGCGCGCGAGCTCGCCAGCATCCGCCTCGGTGACAAAGCGCCTGATGCGCCGCTGAAGCCTGCAGCCGCGGTGACGCCGGCGCCAGCAAAAAAACCGTGAATAACCGCGGCACGGCAGCCGAGGCGCGCGCCGCGCATTACCTTGAGGGTTGCGGTCTCAAAATCGTCGAACGCAACTACCGCTCGCGCTACGGCGAGATCGACCTGATCGCACACGACGGCGCGATGTTGGTGTTTATTGAAGTGCGGGCGCGAAAATCCAACGTCTTCGGCGGCGCGGCGGCGAGCATCACCGCCGCCAAACAAAAAAAAATCACCCGCACCGCTTTGCACTACCTCGCCGCGCTGGGGCGCACGCCGCGGTGTCGCTTTGACGCCGTACTGCTGGGAAACAATGCCAGCGCGATCGAGTGGATCCGCGACGCGTTCAGTGCCGCATAGCGGCGATGCGCGCAGACTGTGCTTGCTGCTGGCTGCCGCACGGCCTGCGCGGCCTGACCGCCGCGCTTGCGACCTGTGTCCGGGACTACTCGTCTTGCGCGGTGCGGCGTACGCGATAGAGCGTTGAGGCGCCGTAGCCTTTGGCCAGCGTGATTTTACCCAGGTAGTCGCACGCGAACTGATGACCGCCATCGACTGTCAGCATAGCGGCAGTCTGTTCTGTAATGTAAACACAGCCCGGCGCGGTTACCGGCTCGATACGCGCGGCGCGCGTTACATGCGATCCGAAATGGTTGATGCGCTGTATCACCGGATCGAAGGCCTGAAACACCGGTCCGGTATGAATCGCAACGCGGGAAATAAGCGGTGGCAATCCCACCGCGCGCCAGTCGGTGCGGGCGATGGTGTCACGCATGCGCAGCGCGAACTCTACCGCGGGCGCTGCGGCCTCGTAGACGATAAACAGGCCGTCGCCCCAGGTATTGCAGGTAACGGGCGCAATGGGGGATGCTTCGATTTCACGCGCGACGCGTCCGAGAAACTCCAGGAAAAACGCAGGTGAGTTATGTTCCTGCAGCTTGCTAAATCCAACCACATCGGCGAACAGCATGGTCTTGATCTGGCGCTTGCCCCACGAGCGGTTGCTTGACGCGGAAGTTTTTTCCACCAGCAGCGGCCCACCAACGCCGTCCGCCACGTGCGTCCCGGCATTGCGCAAATCGCCAAGGTCCAGAATGCGCTCCTCCAGGCCCAGGCCGCGCCATGCCAGCACGTTGGACTCTGTGCCCCAATTCAGCGGCGCGGGGTCGGCATCTGCGACCGCCAGCAACAGGGCGTGTGTTTCCAGCTGTTGCGCGCGCAGCAGCACCAGCCCCTGACTCAACTGCGCGGCGAATCCAAACAGCATGTCATCACCCAGGTAGCCCTCGTCCACGCACACGCTTACGCTCGCGGCACGTGCCAGCGCTTGTTCAAAGCGCGCAACCCATTCGGCACCCGCAAAAGCCACGCTGGTGCGTATGAATTCCTCGCGCCCGAACGGCAGCACCACGTTGACTTCGATGCCTCGCGCCAGCGCCTGCTCGATAAACAGAATGTCCGCGCCACAGGCGGCAGAACCGTAGGCAAAGCCGACGCCAGCATCGTCGAGCATCCTGCCCAACGCCACCCCCACCGCCGGAGCGATGCGGGCAGGGAAACGCGGCTGCGCCCGCCCCGGACTATCAATCATGTGGCCGGTAAACAAGGCCACGTTCGGCATCGGCACTACGCCGAGCATTTCCTGCGCGAGGCCGCTGTGTGGCGCCAGCAGGCGCAATTGCCGCCGCATGCTCGCCAGATCGCCGTAACGCTGGCCGGCCTGCTGGTACGCCTCGGCATACCAGCGCAATGCCTCGTCGCGTTCACCCAGCAGCACCGCTGCTTCGCCGAGCGTGGCGTGCAGCCAATGATCCGCGTTCGCCGCAGTCACCGCGTCCAGACAGCGCGCCTTAACCTTGCCCGCAATGTGCTGCGCGTCCTGCGCGCGGCCGGTCAGCAAACTCAGTGTCGCAGCATTGATGCCGGGGAAAAAATCACCGCTTTGTAGCCAACCCTCATGGTAGTAGTTGCGCGCCTGAACGGCGGCTTGCAGGTGCTGCGCGCCGCTCTCCAATGCCGCCATGCGGTCTTTGGCGATACGCCCGGCAAGGCTGAGCGCCTCGGATCGCAAATGCGCTTCCAGATCGGTGCGAGAGAGCAGACGCTCAACGTGACGCATGGCATAGCCGCGAGCGCCGCTGCGGGCGAGCGCAAGGGCCGCGTAGTAAAGCAAGGGCGCATGATCCGGAAATGCGCCCAGTCCCTCGCCGAGTATATCCGACGCAATCACGTACTGGCCCGCCGCAATCGCGCGCTGACCCAGTTCAGTGTAGCGCCCGGCATCGACCCAGCCGCCGGCGTCGCGCCCTTCCCAGGCACGCAATATAGCGTCAAGGTCCGCAGCTGTGCTCATGGAGTAACCCCGTATAATGCGTGCGCGATTATTCGACCGTGCCCCCTAACAGCACCCTCAAGCAGTCGGTCTCGCTGTCACTTACCCATTCTACGTCAACCACGCCCGCGGCAGCTGCCGCGGCGCACGATGTGCACATCGGCGCGCAGGTAAGCGAAGGTGTAGCGCTCGCGCATGATCTCGCGCACATCGCACTGGTGCTGGGCGAGCCTGTGCATGCGCTGCTTGCGCGTTTGCCGGGAGATCCAGCCAGCGGGACACCGTAGGGCTGTACAAATGCTGCGTAGCGGCGCAAAATAGCGGCATGGACCTGGTGAGCCGCATCAGCGAAAATTTTTCCGAGAGCGCGCACTTGAAGCTGGAGTGCATGGATGCACTCGCCGCGCCGATTGCCGCCGCCGCGCAGCTGATGCTCGAATGCCTCCAGGCCGACGGCAAGATACTCGCTTGCGGCAACGGCGGCTCGGCAGCCGATGCGCAACACTTCTCGTCCGAGCTGCTGAATCGTTTTGAAAAAGAGCGTCCCGGCCTTGCCGGCATCGCGCTGACCACCGACGCCTCGACGCTGACCTCCATCGCCAACGACTACGCATACGAACAGGTGTTTTCGCGCCAGGTGCGCGCGCTGGGCCATGCCAACGACGTTTTGTTGGCGATTTCCACCAGCGGCAACTCCAAAAACGTGGTGGCTGCGATTGAGGCCGCGCACGAGTGCGGTATGTCCGTGGTGGCGCTGTCTGGGCGCAATGGCGGTCGCGTCGGGGAACTCATCGGTGTAAAAGACGTTCATATCTGCGTGCCGGCGCAAAGCACGGCGCGGATTCAGGAAGTGCATCTGCTGACCTTGCACTGCCTTTGTGATGCCATTGACTGTTTATTATTGGGGGTGGACTGATGCGAAAAATTTGCGGATGGATGACCTTGATGCTCGCCGCGCTGCCGCTGTTGGGTGGTTGTGCCTTGGCGCTGATGGGCGGGGCCGCGACCACCGGCGTGTTGCTCGCGGAAGACCGGCGCACGTTCGGCACAGTGGCCGAGGATCAGGGCATTGAACTCAAAGCGTCGAGCCGCATAGGCGAACGCGTGCGCGATGCGCACCTCAACATCACCAGCTATAACCGCATGGTGTTGCTGACCGGAGAAGTGCCCAGCGCCGCCGCGCGCGAAGACGCCGGGCGCATCGCGCGCGCCGTCGAAAACGTGCGTGGTGTGTTCAACGAATTGCAGGTGTCGGGCAACAGCGCACTGAGTGTGCGCACCACTGACGCGTTTCTCACCTCCAAGGTCAAAGCGCGCTTTCTCGACGGCCAGAAGTTCAACCCCGTACACGTCAAGGTGGTCACCGAAAACAGCGTGGTGTATTTGATGGGCCTGGTCAAGCGCGGCGAGGCCGACGCCGCCACCGACGTCGCGCGTACCACCGGCGGCGTGCAAAAAGTGGTGCGGGTGTTTGAGTATCTTGATTGACTTTCCGTCAACGGCGGGGGGATCCATTTTTTGGGCGCAGGAATACGCCCGGCCAAAGTGAACTACCGGCCACCCGCCTTCGAACAGAAAATCGTCGCGCCGCAAAGCGTTGCTGAATATGCGCGTGCGCTGCCGCGCCCGCTGGTGTTCACCAACGGCGTGTTCGACGTACTGCACCGCGGGCATGTCACCTATCTCGCGCAGGCACGCACGCTGGGCGCAAGTCTGGTCGTCGCACTCAACAGCGACGCTTCCACCAAACGTTTGGGTAAAGGCGATGATCGTCCAATCAATTGCCTAGAAGATCGCGCGGCGCTGATTGCAGCGCTGGAAGCGGTGAGTGCCGTCACCTGGTTTGAAGCAGACACGCCGCTGGCCCTGATACAGGCGCTGCGGCCCGAGGTGTTGATTAAAGGCGGCGACTGGCAGACCGATGCCATCGTCGGCGCAGCCGAGGTGCTGGCGTGGGGCGGCAGCGTGCAGGCGATTCCGTTTTTGCATCAGAAATCGACCACTGCGCTGCTCGATGCCATCCGCGCAAACGGACAATTTATCAATAAAAACAAATAGTTAAGTATTATACCGTAGGGCAAGGCACGGCTTTGACTTCAGTCCCCGGCGTGGCGGCGCGCAGCGCGCTCAGTTTGGCGACGGTGGCTGCATCTGGCTCGCGCACATAGAACACCACGCGCCGGAAAAAATTCTCGCGCAGTTCAAGCACAGCGTTATCCACACCCTTTTTTTGCACCGCACTGAGCAGGGTCTGCGCGGCTTCTTCGGTGCGAAATATCCCCAGCGAAATCGCGTTGCGCCGTTGCGGCGGATCGAGCACGATATCGGTAATACCCAGGCCCTTGAGCCGCTCGGCGGTCCGCTCCGCCTCTGCCCGAGTTTTGAGCGGGGGAATCACCACCCAGTAGCCCGGCCGATCGGCCGCCACGCGCTTGAGCTGCGCTGCCGGTAGCCCCAATTCGGCGATAGCTGCATCCGCGCGCACCGCCTCGGGCCCAATGAATGCGCCCCATTCCAGGCAAGCCGCGGCGGCTTTGCCATTGCGCGGGTTCGCTGCGGCGCTCCCCTGCACGCGCGGCGCGGGCGCGTTCAGCAAACGAATTTTCTCCGGTGTGATCTGCACTTGTTGAATATGCGCGTCAGCATCCACCGCGACGCGCAGGTAATGCACCCACGCGTAAAACGCAAGATGGGCCAGCACCAGCAACAAGAAAATCAGGCGCATCGTCGCGACTCTCTCTTAAGCCCGCTTTTCAATTCACTATTCAACGCTCTTATCAACATGCTGTTGCGCTATCGTGCCGGGCAATTTCAAGCAATCCGTCGAGCACCAGATTATCCACCAGCTCGGTGCGCGCGTTAAGCCGCGGCTTGAGCAGCATGGCGGCGCCGCCTGACAATACCACCAGCGCTTCGCCCTGCCCTGTTTCCTCCATGTAAGCGCGCATGCGGTCTATCGCGCCGGCGGCAGCGTTGACTGCACCGCTCATGATGGCATCCGCGGTGTTATCGGGAAAATAATAAAACGCGCCGTGCTGTAATTTCAGTTGCGCGGTGCCACGCGCAAGCGACGCGCGCATCAAATCCAGCCCCGGCACAATCACGCCGCCAAGAAACACGCCTTCGGCGGACAGCGCGTCCACCGTCATGGTGGTGCCCGCATTGACCACCACGCAGGCGCAGGCGTAGCGCTTCCACGCCGCGATCAATCCCGCCCAGCGATCGGCGCCGAGCTGCGCCGGATCGGCGTAGCCGCTGCGCACGCCGCATTGCTGCGCGCGGCCCTGCGCCCACAACGGCGCCACGCCGTGGCGCGCGAGCGAATGCGCGAGCGCAGCACGCACGCGCTCGCCCGCAACATTGGAAACCACGATGCGCGCCGGCAGCGGCAAATCCTTCAGCGTATCACCGAGCGTATGCGCCACGGCGGTTTCCAGCCAGGCCCGCCGCAGCCAGCCGTTGCCGTCGGCCATGCCCCATTTGATGCGGCTGTTACCGGCATCGATGGCGAGCACGATCATGCCGGCGTTCATGTCAACCGCCCCACCGCGCGCAAATGCACGTCGCCGCTATGAAACGGGCGCACGCCGCGCGCCGTTTCCAGCAGCAGGCCGCCATCCTCGCCCACGCCGCGCGCTATGCCTGATTCGCGCGCGCCGCCGGGCAGGGTGAGGCGCACCGCACAGCCTTGATGCACATGGCGGCGCTGCCAGTCGTCGCGAAACGGCCGGAAACCTGCGCGTTCAAACTGCAGCAGCGTTTTGTTGAATTCCGTCAGCAGCGTCGCCAGCAACTGATTGCGATCCACTCCCTGCGTGCCGCTGGTTGTCTTTCCACCAATCGCGTTTAGCATGGTTTCCAAATCCGCGGCCGCCTGATCTATGCGCGCACTCACGGCGGGCGACAAGCGCACGTTGATGCCCGCGCCTATCACCACCGCGCTGGGCCCCAATGCGTCACCTTGCATTTCAATCAGAATGCCGGCAATTTTGCGTCCGCGCCACAGCACATCGTTGGGCCATTTCAAACCCGCACCCGTCACACCCAGCGTTTCGAGCGCGCGCACCACCGCCAGACCAACCGCCAAACTCAGTCCCGCCAGCGTCGCCGCGCCCTGCGAAAACCGCCACAATACCGAGAACGTGAGTGCGCCGCCGACAGCCGCGTGCCACGGCCGGTTCATGCGGCCGCGCCCGGCGCGCTGCCATTCCACCGCGATCACGCTGGCGTGAGGCGCACCGGCTTGCGCGCGCAGCGTGAGCAGCGTGTTGGTGGAATCGGCTTCATCCATGATGTCCACACTGAACGGTGTGGCGTCTCCCAGCATGTGCGCGAGCCGCCCCGCATCCAGCATCGCCAGCGGCCGTGCCAGACGGTAACCGCGCCCGCGGATACGATAGACCTCCAGCCCTGCGGCTTCGATTGCCTGCACCGCGTTCCACACGCTCGCGCGAGACACCTTGAGCGCCTGCGCCAGTGCGGCGCCGGAGTGGAACTCACCGCCGGCGAGCACGCGCAGAATGTTGTAAGCCAAGGGTTTCATGGGAAACGCCAAGGATACTACGTCAGCGCGACCTCGCCGCGCGTTCGACAGCATCGCGCTGGACAGCTACACTAAACAAGGAGTCAACCTGTTACCCGAGGAGAGTTTCATGCGTTTCATCGCCTGCATCGTCACTGCCATTTGCGCCACGCTACCGCTCACCGCCATTGCCCAAACCTGGCCCACCAAGACGATCCGCATGCTGATTCCGTTTCCGCCGGGTGGCACCTCGGACATCCTCGCGCGCATGATCGGTCCCAAGCTGACCGAAGCGTGGGGGCCGCTGGTGCTGGTCGATAACCGCGTCGGCGCCGGCGGCAACATCGCGATGGAACTGACCGCGCGCGCGCCCGCCGACGGCTATACCATGGTGTTGACCGATCTGGGAGGTCTCGCCATTTCTCCCAGTGTGTACACCAAGTTGCCGTTCGATATTATTCGCGATCTCACGCCGGTAAGCATGGTGTCGTACTCGCCGCATCTGTTGACCGTGCATCCGAGCGTGCCGGTGAAAACCGTAAAAGAACTTATCGCACTGGCAAAGGCAAATCCCGGCAAACTCAATGTGCCGGTCGGACTCGGCAGCGCGCCGCATCTGGCCGGACTGTCGCTCGAACAGCGTGCCGGCACGAAGTGGGTGTACGTGCCGACCAAAGGCGGGCAGGCAGCCGTCATGACCCTGGCCACCGGCGAGGGCGACCTTATGTTCATGGGCATGCTGCAAATCATGCCGCACGTCAAATCCGGCAGACTGAAACTGATCGCGGTATCCAGCGAGAAGCGCGATGTCAATCTGCCCGGCACCCCCACCGTCGGGGAAACGGCGGGACTCGAAGGCTTCGTCACCGGGTCGTATCAGGGCATCATGGGGCCGGCCAAGCTCGCGCCCGAAATCGTCAACAAAATGAGCAACGAAGTCCGACGCATACTCGCGCTGCCCGAGATCAAAGAAAAACTCGCCCTGCAAGGTACCGTGCAGCTCACCATGCCGCCGCCGGAAATGGGCAAATGGATCGCCTCCGAGAAAGATCGCTGGGCGAATGTGATTAAAATAAGCGGCTTCAAGATCGAGTAAGAATTTAATAAAAACAAATAGTTACAAAGATAATGCTGTTCGCTGCCTGAACCAACTGAAACAGCAAATCATGAGACTGCGGCAGACGACTCATCTTGCGTTTAGCAGCATGGCCGCACTGCTGGTGGCTTTTGTTTGCACTGTGATGGGGTCCGTGCTGCCTGCACAAGCATCGAGCGAATGGATCGACGTGCACGTGCATCTGTTCGCGGACAAGGGTGCGCTTGCCGACTTCGATGAGGCAGCGCGCACGGCGCTACGGATGATGGGGACGGAGCGTATTCGTACAATGCTGGTCATGTCGCCGCCCCGGGTGCGCGCGGGTCCTGATACGGAAAGCTTCACTGAGATGACCAAGCTGTACGGCCCGCGTCTTGCCATGCTGGGCGGTGGCGGGACGCTGAATCCCATGCTGCAGGAGGCGGGGAAATCCCCTGAGGTGTCCGAGCAGGCGCGCCAGAAGTTCGAGGAAACGGCAGAGCGCATTATTGCGAGCGGGGCCAAAGGGTTCGGCGAAATTACCGCGCATCACCTGTCCCTTGCACCCGGCCACGCGTACGAAACAGTAGCACCAGATCACCCGCTGCTGCGCCTGCTTGCCGACATCGCGGCACGACACGACGTGCCCATCGACCTCCACTTCGATCCGGTGCCGTCTGACGTCGCGACGCCGGCAAGTCTGCGGGCGGCGCAGAATCCTCCGTTGCTGCAGGCCAATATTGCGGGCTTCGAGCGCCTGCTGGCGCACAACCACAAGACAAAGATCGTGTGGGCGCACGCGGGTTCGGGCCCGCTCGGCTATTTCACTCCCGCGCTGGTACGCGCGTTGCTCGGGCGGCACGCCAATCTGTCACTCAGCATTCGGCCTACCAGTCCCAGGCCTGGTGCGATGGTGCATCCGGCAGGCGCGGTGAATGAGGATTGGATCGCGCTCCTGAAGGATTTCCCTGAGCGCTTCGTGCTCGGAAGTGACACCATGATCGTCGCCACGCACTACAGCGGCCCGCATACCCCGCGCCTGTTTGCGAGCCGGGGTGAAGGTCAACGGCGCGGCATCCGGCAACTGCTGTCGGTACTGCCCCCGGACGTGGTGCGCCTGATCGGATACGAGAATGCCGAGCGGCTCTACAAACTTGGCCGGTAGCTGTCCAGAGACATGACGCCGCTGGCGCAGCGGGACCCGCTGCTCGTCGCCGTCTGCGCGCTCGGCGTTGCGCAGATCACCGCGTGGGGTACTGCTTATTATTGCCTCGGCGTGCTGGCCGGCCCGATAGCGGCCGACACCGGCTGGGGACTAAGCCTGGTCTACTTCGGCTTCACGGTCTCGCTGCTGGCGATGGGCGCGGTCTCGGCATGGGCAGGGCGGGCGATAGACCGGCATGGCGCGCGCGCGATCATGAGCGCAGGCACGTTGATGGTGTCGCTCGGCCTCTACGCGCTGTCACTGGTGACATCCGAGTGGAGCTACCTGGCGGTGTGGGCGTGGCTCGGGGTGGGCATGCGCCTTTGCCTCTACGACGCCGCATTCGCTGCGCTGGTGCAAGTCGTACCCTCGCGCGGGCGCCTCGCGATCTCCTATCTCACCCTATTTGGCGCGTTTGCTTCGACCGTGTTCTGGGTGGCCGGCCACTACCTCAACCAGGCGGGTGGCTGGCGGCAAACGCTGGTGATGTTCGCGGCGATCAACCTCGCGCTGTGCCTGCCTCTGAACTGGATCGGACTCGCGCGCAGGGAACCAGCAGGCAAGGCTGACGAAGTTGCCGTGGCGACGTCTTCGCGCGACGGCCCGCCGCTTGCAAGCAGCAAGCGCGTGGTGGCGATGGCGCTGTTTGCGCTGGTGATGTCACTCAACGGTTTCGTGTTCAGCGTGGTGTCGGTGCAACTGATACCGCTGCTGGAAGCGTCGGGCCTCGCCGCCTCGGCAGCGGTATGGGTCGCTTCACTGAAGGGCTGCGCGCAGTTCGGCGGGCGTGTGGTGGAAATTGTGTTTGCCCGTAACTTGCACGCCATGACGGTGGGGCGGATCGCCATCGGGGTGCTGCCTGCGTCCTTCGTCCTGCTGCTTTTCTCCGG
>CAMATZ010000029.1 GCA_945861275.1 Bordetella parapertussis | reverse complement strand
GGGAAGAGGCGCTGGAACTCCGGCAGCGAGCGCGGAAACGGCAGATCGCCTCGCTCAAGTACGTCAATAACCATGGTCGCTCCACGTCAGCGCGGATGCTCAACATACTACCGGTAGTTGGTTTGGGTGACAACCGGATAAGCACGGTCTTTACCAAGGCAGGCCAGCCGGGTTGGGCCGCAATCGTCCCGATTTATAACATTGTTGTGATGCTCAAGATGGTCGGGAAGCCATTGTGGTGGATTATCCTTTTGCTGATCCCGATTGTGGATTTCGTCGTCGCCATATTGATAGCGGTGGCGCTGGCGAAGGCGTTTGGAAAAGGCACGGGGTTTGCGATAGGCCTGATTTTGCTGGGTATCGTGTTTTTCCCGATACTGGCCTTCAGCGACGCGACATACACAGCGCCGCCGCCAGCGGCCTGAGGCAGGTTGTGCGTTCGAGGCACGGTTGCTCGGGCAGATAAATCGAGCCTGAGAAGTCGTTCCTTGCCGGTTAAACGGGAAGGAACCGGCGCTGCGCCGGTTCCTTTGTCCGGTTCTCGCGAAATTTACTGCCGTGGACGAGTGGATGGCAGTGCCGAGCGCAGATAATCCGGCAGGGGTTGCGCTTTGCCGGTGGCGCGATCCACCCACACCATCACCGCTTGCCCGTCCGCGTATTTTAGCGAAGGAGCGGCCTCGGACAGTACATCATAGTACGTGGTGAAGCTGGTGCGGCCTGGCGCACCCGCGTACATATTGATGAGCACCGTTTCGGGATAAGGTATGGGGCGGCGGTAATTGCACGCGGTTTGTGCAACGACAGAGCCATGCACGTTACGCTGATCGCGTGCGCACACACCTTCGAACCATGCCAGCCGTGCCGACTCAAAGTAGGTGAAAAAGCGCGCGTTGTTTACATGCCCGTTGATATCCATATCGGCCCAGCGCACCGGCAGGCTCAGTTGGTAGGCCAGAATTTTCGGGGCGCTCATGAATGGGTTTGGGGTTGGGCGTGTAGCAGGAGAAGAACCGCGCCGTGAATCTGACGTAATGATAACCCGTGTGGGCAGAGAATTCTCGCGGATGAGCGCACACAGCGGCACTTACGCGCTTTGGGTTAAACTGTTGGCCTCGTGAATTCGATTGCATCCATGACCGCCGAAAACATAGTGGCAATCACCAACCTCGCGTTCTCGTACCCCACGCGCGAGATTTTCAAAGGTGTGAATCTTGCGATTCCGCGCGGTCAGGTCGTCGGTATCATGGGCGGTAGTGGCAGCGGCAAATCCACGCTGTTGCGACTGATTGGCGGCCAACTGCATCCCAGTAGCGGCGAGTGCAGGGTGATGGGGCAGGATGTGCACAACCTCGGCCACGACGCGCTCTATGAACTGCGGCGCAAAATCGGCATGCAGTTTCAGCAAAACGGCCTCTTCACCGACATGTCGGTGTTCGACAATCTGGCGTTTCCGATGCGCGAAAAAACGGATTTGCCGGAAACGCTGATTCAGGATTTGGTGTTGTTGAAACTCAACGCCGTGGGGCTGCGCGGCGCGGCGGATCTGATGCCCGCGGAGCTTTCCGGCGGCATGACGCGCCGCGTTGGTCTGGCACGCGCCATCGCACTCGATCCCGCGCTGATCATGTACGACGAGCCGTTTGCGGGGCTGGATCCGATTTCGTGCAACGTGGTGGGCAATTTGATCCGTCGCCTGAATGACGCCCTGGGCGTCACCTCGATCGTGGTGTCATACGATGCAACCGAGGCGCTGAAAATTGTGGATTACGTTTATTTTATCGCCGATGGCGTGATTGCGGCGGAAGGTGCAACCGCGGCGGTGAAGGTTTCGAACGATCCTTTCGTGCATCAGTTCATACGCGGCCAGCCTGATGGTCCGGTGCCGTTTCATTATCCGTCAGCCCCGTACGCCGACGACATGGCTGTGGCATCTCGTGCCCAATAAGGGCCTCTGTGAGTCCAGGGTTAGACGGGCGTTTTTGTGCGGGCTCGCGATCGCGACTGCGGCGCCGCTGGCGGCGATGGCAGCAGCGGCACCTGCGCAGCCGGGCTTACGCACCGAATACGAAACCTTCATCAACGACATCGCCGCCAAACATGGCCTTGAAATCGCCGCGCTGCGCCGCTTGTTTGCCCAGATAAAACCGCAGCCGTCGATCATACGCGCGATGAACGCGCCGTCAACCGCGTTGCCGTGGCACGCGTTTCGCAAAGGCCATGTGGACACTGTGCGCATCAACGGTGGTGTGAAATTCTGGCATCAGCATGCCGCAATCCTCGCGCGCGCCAGCCGCGATTATGGCGTGCCCGAAGAAATCATCTGCGCCACCATCGGCATCGAAACGCATTACGGCGGTTACACCGGGAACTTCAGAATTCTGGATGCGCTGGCGACGCTCGCTTTCGATTACCCGAAACGCGCTGAATTTTTTCGTGACGAGCTCGAGCAATTTGTGTTGATGGGCAAAGAGGCTGCGCTCGATTTGGCGGGGCTGCGCGGCTCGTACGCGGGCGCCATGGGCATGCCGCAGTTCATGCCCAGCAGCTACCGGAAATACGCGGTTGATTTTGACGGCGACGGCAAACGCGACCTGTGGCGCAGCGTAGCGGATGTCATCGGCAGCGTGGCCAACTATTACAAGCTGCACCAATGGCAGCCGGGTGAAGCGATCACTGTGCCGGCGCGCGTGAGCGCAACCCCCGACACCGCTTTAATCGACGACATCACGCCCAAAACAAAAATCAGCGAGTTTCGCAGGCTCGGCATCGAGCCCGCCACGCCGTTCAATGACGATACGCTGGCCGCGCTGTTACCGTTGGAGACGGAAAACGGCATGCAATACTGGTTTGGTTTTAAAAACTTTTACGTCATCACACGCTATAACCGCAGCACAAACTACGCGATGGCAGTGTATGAAATCGCGCAGGGGATAAAGGCCGCACGGCGTGGTTGAAGGGCGATTAACCGCCGCGCCGGGTTTACCATGAATCTGTCTGCCTACTCACGATGCCATGAAAATATCAGGTGCAATGCGCAACGGGCAGTACACTATGGCGTGATTTCGTCGCCCGCTTGCGCGGGCGCGTTGGGGACGCTATTCAGATAGCGCTCAAAATCGCCACGCTTGGCCTTAGCGGCTTCGGATTTGAGATGATCGAGTGTCATCACCGAGGCCATTTTTTCCGCAGCAGCGCTGGCGATGAATTGATTCACCGAAATGTTATCGCGTGCGGCTAGCTCCTTGATTTTTTGATGCACCGAATTCGGCAGACGAACGGTTAGTGCGGTCATGGTTTGTTCCTCAGCAAGGTCAGGAAATCTGCGGGCTTGAGAGCTTGTACGCTTAATGCCTCAACGCCGCGAAAATCTTTCAGGTTGTGGGTTACGATGCACTGGCAGCCGGATGCTACGGCGCATTCGAGCACCATGTCGTCGTCCGGGTCGCGCGAAAACGGACGCCACAGAAAATGCACGTCCTGCAAGTGTGCAATGGATGCGAGGTAGCGCAAAAAACCCAGTGCGCCATCCCTTGTGACGTCAGGCGGCAGGTGTTCAGGGCGAGTCAACACGGCTTGCCATTCTGTATAAAGTGTCACGGTCAGGGCGATCTCAAAATCCGGGCTCGGCAGCATCGATAGCAGTTTGTAGCTCGCGCCGTTGTGTGAGCGGGCGGCAGCGACGAGTATCGATGTATCAAGTGTTATCCTCACTTTGGTTATACCTGTATCTGGTTATGCCAGTATAACTTAATTTTGTAGACTAGGGCGGTGGGTGTTTTCCTAATTTTTCCTGTTTCTCACCACTGCGAAAACATTTTTGATTACCCTGAGCAGCGGTTTCCGGAAATCGTATTTTATGTAAGCATCTGTTTTTATTATATAATTTTAAATTGCAGCCCTTGTGCCGCAACCACGCAGCAAAGCCAAGTTCCCATGCACGCTTTACCTTACCGGCGTCTCGCCGGTTTTTATTTTTTCTACTTTGCGTACCTGGGTGCGTTTGCGCCGTTTTTTACCTTGTATCTTGATGCGGTGGGCATGACGGCGGTCGAGATCGGGGTGTTGATGTCGCTGCCGCAACTCACGCGCATCGTGGCGCCGCATTTGTGGGGCTGGCTGGCGGACCGCGGAACCAGCGGCTTGCGTATTGCGCGGCTCGCGGGCGTCGCGGGTACCGTAGCGTGGCTGGGCGTGTATGCCAGCGCCAATTTCGTGTGGTTGTTCGTGGTGCTGCTGGCGGTGATGTTTTTCTGGAGCGCGGCGCTGCCGCTGCTCGAGGCGACAACGCTCACGCATCTGGGTGACGAAACCGCGCGTTATGGGCGCATCCGCGTGTGGGGTTCGATCGGTTTTGTCGTCGCGGTGATCGGTGTGGGTTATGTGCTCGATAGCTGGCCGGCGCGCGCGGTGCTGTCCATTGTGCTGCTATTGATGCTGTGCATGCTGGCGTGTTGCTGGTTGACGCCGGAGGTGCAAACACCGCCACATGCCTCCGACACACAGCCGATCTGGGACATCCTCAGGCGCCCGGAAGTGATCGCGCTGGTTTTGGCGGCCGCGCTGATGGCGATGGCGCACGGGCCGTATTACACCTTCTACACAATTTATCTGGTGGATCATGGCTACAGCAAGTCGATGGCGGGCTGGCTGTGGGCGCTGGGGGTGATTTGCGAGATAGGGATTTTTGTGTGGATGCCGCATTTGTATCGCGCGTTTACGCTACGGCAGATTCTGCTGGCGAGTTTTGCGTGTGCGGTGCTGCGCTTTTTGCTGATCGGCTGGTGCATCGATAATTTTGTGGCGCTGGTTGCGGCGCAGGTGTTGCACGCGGCGACATTTGGCTCGTTTCACGCGGCGGCTATAGGCGTGGTACACCAGGTGTTTCGCGGACGCCATCAGGCGCGCGGGCAAGCGGTGTATGGCAGTTTTGCATTTGGCGTGGGCGGGGCGCTGGGTGGATTCGCCAGCGGCCACGCGTGGGCGGCGCTGGGACCGGCGTGGACATTTACCCTGTCGTCGGCTGCTGCGCTCGCCGGGCTGCTGATTTTGTGGTGGAAATTGCGCCTGCGCGATGCGTAAGCGGGTGCGCAGCACCTGCTCACTGGCGCAGGCTGTGAGATAATCACGTATTAACAGCAGCTTACACGCAGTTGCGACACACAAAAATTCAACGTTAACGGATCATGGCAAAAACCCTATACGACAAACTGTGGGATACCCACGTCGTGCATGTCGAACAAGACGGCACCGCGCTGCTTTATATCGACCGCCATCTGGTGCACGAAGTCACCAGCCCGCAGGCCTACGAGGGGCTGAAGCTGGCCAAGCGTGCGCAATGGCGCGTGGATACCGTGGTGGCGACGGCGGATCACAACACGCCGACGCGCAATTGGGATAAAGGTCTTGACGGCATCGAAGATCAGGTGTCGCGCCTGCAGATCGAAACGCTGGATAAGAACATCAAGGAATTCGGCGCCAAAGTTTATTTTCCGTTTTTGGACAAGCGCCAGGGAATCGTGCATGTGATCGGTCCGGAAAACGGCGCAACGCTGCCGGGCATGACCGTAGTGTGCGGCGACTCGCACACCAGCACGCACGGCGCGTTCGGCGCGCTGGCGTTTGGCATCGGCACCAGCGAAGTCGAGCATGTGCTTGCGACGCAGTGCATGGTGATGCGGAAATATAAAAACATGAAGATCGCGGTCGAAGGCAAACTTGGCGTGGGCGTGACGGCCAAGGACATTGCCCTGGCGGTGATCGGCAACATCGGTACCGCCGGCGGTACCGGACACGCGATTGAGTTCACTGGCAGCGCGATACGCGACTTGACCATGGAAGGCCGCATGACCTTGTGCAATCTGGCGATCGAAGCCGGCGCGCGCACCGGCATGGTGGCGTGCGATCAGAAGACCATCGATTATGTGAAAGGCCGAATGTTCTCGCCCACCGGCGCGCTGTGGGACAAGGCGGTTGACTACTGGTGCACCATGAAGAGCGACGACGGCGCGCATTTCGACACCGTGGTGACGATGGACGCTGCCGAAATTCAGCCGCAAGTCACCTGGGGCACCAACCCGCAGATGGTCACAACGGTGGGTGGGCATGTGCCCGACCCCGCGCAGGAAACCGACATGGTGCTGCGCGAGTGGATGGAGCGCGCACTCAAGTACATGAATCTTAAGCCGAACACGCCGATCACTGACATCAGTATCGACAAGGTGTTTATCGGCGCCTGCACCAATTCGCGCATCGAGGACATACGCGCCGCCGCGCAAGTGGTCAGAGGCAAAAAGGTCGCGGCAAACGTAAAGCTCGCGATGGTGGTGCCGGGTTCCGGTCTGGTGAAAGCGCAGGCGGAACAGGAAGGTCTGGACAAAATTTTGCTCGAGGCGGGCTTCGAGTGGCGTGAGCCGGGTTGCTCGATGTGCCTCGGCATGAACGAGGATCAGTTGTCGCCGGGTGAGCGTTGCGCTTCAACCTCGAATCGCAACTTTGAGGGACGGCAGGGCGCGGGCGGCAGAACGCATCTGGTGAGCCCGGCGATGGCGGCGGCGGCGGCGATTGCCGGGCATTTCGTCGATGTACGCACTTTCAATTTGTAATGGTGACAGGCAGTCATGGAAAAATTCATTCGTAAAGAAGGTCTGGTGGCGCCGCTGGATCGCGCCAATGTTGACACCGACGCGATCATCCCCAAGCAGTTTCTGAAATCGATCCAGCGCACCGGCTTTGGTCCCAACGCGTTCGACGAATGGCGTTACCTGGATCGTGGTGAGCCGGGCAAGGATGATTCCAAGCGTCCGCTGAATCCCGAGTTTGTGCTGAATAAAAAGCGCTTTGAAGGCGCCACGGTGCTGCTCGCGCGCGAAAATTTCGGCTGCGGCTCGTCGCGTGAACACGCGCCGTGGGCGTTGCAGCAGTATGGCTTTCAGGCGGTGATCGCGCCCAGTTTTGCGGACATTTTTTTCAATAATTCACTGAAGAACGGTTTGCTGCTGATCAAGTTCGACGGGAAAATCGTCGATCAGTTGTTCAGGGAAACCGCCGCGACCGAGGGGTATCGGCTGGCGGTTGATCTGGAGCAGCAAACGGTGAACACGCCCACCGGCGAAAGCTTCAAGTTCGATATCGATCCGTTTCGCAAGCATTGCATCATGAACGGGCTGGATGATATCGGGCTGACGCTGGAACATGCGGACAAGATACGCGCGTTTGAGGTGCGGCATAAGGTGGCGCAGCCCTGGCTCTTTTAGTTCGTGAAGAGTGAAGAGTGAAGGGTGAAGGGTAAAACCCTCATTTCGCACCCTTCACTCTTCACCCTTCACTCTTCACGGTAGTTACCCATGAAAATCGCAGTATTGGCCGGCGACGGCATCGGCCCGGAAATCGTTGCGCAGGCCACCAGGGTTTTGCGTGCGCTGGCCCAGGATGGTCTGAAACTTGAGATGGAAGAAGCGCCGTTTGGCGGCGCCGGGTTTGACGCATCGGGTGACCCGCTGCCCGAAGCATCGTTACGGCTCGCGCAGCAAGCCGATGCGGTGCTGTGCGGCGCTGTGGGCGGGCCGAAGTACGACGCGCTGCCGCGTGCGCAGCGTCCGGAGCAGGGCATTTTGCGCATCCGCAAGGCGCTGGGGCTGTTTGCGAATCTGCGTCCGGCGATCATGTACCCCGAACTCGTCGGCGCTTCATCGCTGAAACCCGAGGTGGTGTCGGGACTCGATATCATGATTATTCGCGAACTCACCGGCGATATTTATTTCGGCGAGCCGCGTGGACGCCGCGACAACGCGCGCGGCGAGCGCGAAGGCTACGACACCATGTTGTATTCGGAGCCCGAGATTCGCCGGATTACCGAAGTTGGTTTTCAGACCGCCATGAAGCGCGGCAAAAAACTATGCTCGGTGGACAAGGAAAATGTGCTGGAGACCAGCCGTTTCTGGCGCGAAATCGTCAATGATGTGGCGAAAAAATATCCGCAAGTGGCGCTGTCGCATATGTACGTGGACAACGCAGCCATGCAACTGGTGCGAAATCCGAAACAGTTCGATGTCATCGTCACCGGCAATATGTTCGGCGATATCTTGTCGGATGAGGCGTCGATGCTGACCGGCTCCATCGGCATGCTGCCGTCGGCGTCGCTCGACGCCAACAGTAAAGGTTTGTATGAGCCCAGCCACGGTTCCGCACCGGATATCGCGGGCAAAGGCATCGCCAATCCGCTGGCGACGATTTTGTCGTCAGCCATGATGCTGCGATATACGTTTAATCAGGACGAGTGGGCATACCGTATCGAAGCCGCCGTGAAATCCGCGCTGGCGCAGGGGCTGCGCACCGCCGATATTTACGAGGACGGCACTAAAAAGGTGGGTACGCAGGAGATGGGTGATGCGGTGGTGGCGGCGCTGTGAACTTGCGCTGAACGTAAAAGTGTATGTAACTAATTTTTTTTATTGAAATTTTATGAATAAGGTTGGACTGATAGGCTGGCGCGGAATGGTGGGCTCGGTGCTCGTGCAGCGCATGCGCGAGGAGCGTGATTTTGATTTGATCGATGCTGCTTTTTTCTCGACTTCACAGGCAGGCGGCAAGGGGCCGGACATTGGCGCGCCGGGCAAGCCCCTCGCGCGGGTCAAAGACGCGAAAAACATTGCCGGGTTAAAGGCGATGGACATTCTGATTTCATGTCAGGGCGGTGATTACACCGCCGAGATTTATCCGCAATTGCGCGCGGCCGGCTGGACCGGTTATTGGATCGACGCCGCGAGAACCCTGCGTATGAATGACGACGCGGTGATTATTCTTGATCCGGTGAACCTGCCGATGATCAAGTCCGCGATGGCCAAGGGTATCAAGAACTATATCGGCGGCAACTGCACGGTGAGCTGCATGCTGATGGGACTGCATGGCTTGTTCCAGCACGATCTTGTTGAGTGGATGACCTGCATGACTTATCAGGCGGCATCTGGCGGTGGTGCTGCGCATATGCGCGAGTTGCTGACGCAGTTCGGGCTGGTGCATGGTGCGGTGGCTGATTTGCTGGCCGATCCGGCGTCGTCGATACTCGACATAGATCGCCAGGTGCTCGCTACGCAGACCCATGGCGAATTGCCGATGGAAAATTTCCGCGGTGTGCCGCTGGCAGGCAATCTGATTCCGTGGATCGATAAGGACATGAAAAACGGCGTGTCTCTCGAAGAATGGAAAGGCGGTGCCGAGAGCAATAAAATTCTTGGCCGTGGCGCGGCGTTTGGAAAAGCCGCAACGCCCATCGACAGTTTGTGCGTGCGCGTGGGCGCCATGCGCTGCCACAGCCAGGCGCTGACCATCAAACTCAGGAAAGACCTGCCGCTGGACGACATTACCCAAATCATTGCCGTGGCGAACCCATGGGTGCGCGTGGTGCCCAACGAGCGCGAAATCACCGAGCGCGAGTTAACCCCGGCGGCGGTGACGGGCCGTTTGCATATACCGGTTGGGCGGCTGCGCAAGCTGGCGATGGGCGGTGACTATTTGTCCGCGTTTACTGTGGCTGACCAACTGCTGTGGGGCGCGGCGGAGCCACTGCGGCGGATGCTACGAATTGTTTTGAGTAATAATTAATAAATTGTTTTAAATCATATGGTTATGTTGAATTAATCCTGGTGCATAGCAGCATTGCAATTGTTGTATTTAGATCACAATGGCCGTTAAATTGTTGAATGGGTTGGGATAAGTTGGGCTCGGTTGGTATTAGGCGAGCCACAATTGATAGTGCTCAATAGATCATAAAAGCAGAAATTCCACAGAATATGGATGTGCATGGCAAGCAACCGTGACGAATTTCATATACAACATGAACTTGAATCCCTAAGTGTTTGATGTTAGATTGGTATTTCTGAAAATATTCCATTGCTAGAGGTGGCGCTGTGGGGGAATTCAAACTCAAAAAATGGGTGGCCGCCGGGTTAATAGTCGCGATGCCGTATGCGAGCGTCGGCTATGCAGCTGGGTTGGGCAGGCTCAATGTGCTGTCTCAACTGGGGCAGCCGTTTTCGGCGGAAATTGACCTTGTCAATGTGTCGAAAGAAGAACTTGCAACGCTGAAAGCGAATCTGGCTTCTCCCGCAGCGTATCAATCCGCAAACCTGACTTTCGATCCGGCGTTAAACGCGCTGCGATTGTCCGTGGAGCGCCGGTCAAGTGGCGCTTCGTACATCAAGCTGACGTCATTCCGTGCAGTGGCCGAGCCGTTTCTCGATCTGCTGATCGAACTCTCGTGGGCCGGCGGCAAGATCGTGCGTGAATACTCCGCGTTGCTTGATCCGCCGGGCATGGAAGCGCCCGCGCCGGCGGTAACTGCACCAGCCGTTGCTGCGCCGGCGGTTGAGCCGCCTGCCGCGCCGACGCCGTCAGCAGCGGTCGAAACGCCCGCGCCAGCGAAACCCGCCCCCGTGGCACAGCCAGTGCCTGCTGCCCCGCGTGCTGCACGTGCCAAACAGATTACGGTGAACCAGGGTGACACGCTCTTTCGCATTGCATCCGGCGTGAAGCCCGAAGGTATTTCGCTGGAACAAACCATGATGGGCTTATATCGCGCCAATTCTGATGCGTTTAACGGCAATAATATAAATCAGTTGCGTGCCGGCAGGATTCTGAATGTGCCTGAGCGTGAACAGCTTGCGGCGATTGCGCAAGGCGACGCCGCGCAAGAAGTGCGCGTGCATGCCAGTAACTGGAACAGCTATAGGCAGAAGGTTGCCGACGGCGCGCAGCTTGCACCAGACGTAGCGCCTGCCGCCAAAGGCAGGATCACCGCGCGCGTGGAAGACAAGGCCGCGCCTGCCGGCCCCAAGGACGTGGTGGTGCTGTCCAAGGGTGGTGACACGGTTGCTGCGGTTGAAGGCAAAGGCGGCAAAACCGGCGCCGACCGTGTGCGCGCATTGGAAGAAGATCTCGCCGCGCGCGACAAGACGCTGGCCGAATTGCGAGACCGTGTTGCCCAGCTTGAAAAGACCCTGACGGAATTGCGCAAGCTCGGCGAAATCAAAAAACAGACGCCGGATGTGCCCGGCAAAGCTGTTGATACCAAAGCGGAAGCCAAGGCGCCGCCCAAACCCGAAGCCAAGGCGCCGGAGGTTCCCAAGCCTGCAGCCAAAGCGCCGGAGGTTCTCAAGCCTGTAGCCAAAGGCGCGGAAGTCGCAAAGTCTGATCCACCGCCGAAAACTGAACCCGCTGTAGCATCACCTGCACCGCCCGCGCAGAAAAAGGCTGTCACACCGCCGCCACCGCCGCCGGAGCCTGACCTTATGGATACGGTGATGGATAATATTGTGCCGATCGGAGGCGGGGCTGCCGCGCTGCTGGTTGGCATCGGTGGCTTCTGGGCGTTGCGCCGCCGCAAGAAAAACGCGGACGCCAATGATGAACCAGCGGTGTCGGAATTCAGGACCGAGCCGTTCACCGGAAACGCGGATGCCGGCGCTGCTGCGTTGGCGCCTGCAGCGACTGTTTCCAACGTCTCCGACGTGGTTGACCCGATTGACGAGGCGCAGGTGTACATCGATCACGGTCGTGATGCGCAAGCCGAAGAGATCCTTAAAGAGGCAATGGGCAAGCAACCCCGTCGTGAAGACATTCCGCTCAAACTGCTGGAAGTTTACGCAACGCGCGGCGACAAAAATGCTTTCAATTCGGTTGCGACTGGTTTCCATGAACTCACTGCCGGTGTCGGTGCGAACTGGGGCCGGGCGGCCGCGATGGGCTACGCGCTGGACCCGGATAACAGTCTGTATCCGTCCACCGGCGAGGTGGTTGATCTTGCTGCATCGCACAGGTCATCGGCGCCCGATGTTGACCTGGACCTTGGCGGCGGCAGCACTGAAGGTGATGCGCTCGCTACTACCACTGACATTGAGCTTGATCAGGGCGGCGCCGGTGCAGATGCCGATCTCAACAGGGCAGAGGAGATATCGCGCGACCACGTCAAAACGGTGATCCTCGATGCTGCGCTGCCGATGACTGATTTCAACATCGAATTGCCGCCCGCCAGTGTGCCTGCGGCGCCCGAAGTTCAGCCAGCCCCGTCAAACATGCTTGAATTCAACATTGATTTGCCGGCCGCATCCGAACCGGCAAGCGCCAAGCCTGTGGCAGTGCCCGCGGCCAAGGCGGATACTGGCGGGCTGGATTTCAAAGTTGATTTTTCCGGCATCGATCTGAATCTTGACGACGCCAAACCCGCAGCAGCGCCCGCAGCAGTCGCCGGCACACCCAAGGACGCGCAATGGGAAGATGTGCAACAGAAATTCGATCTTGCACGCGCCTATCAAGAAATGGGCGATAAGGAAGGCGCGGTGGAAATTCTGCACGAGGTCGAGCGCGAAGGTGATGCCGAACAGAAAGCCGAAGCGCAAAAATTGTTGCAGTCACTTAAGTAGCCCGGCTTCACGTGTTATCGGACCGCGGCGGGATACTGCCGCGGTCTTTTCTTTGGGAAAGCTGAATTTACCTGAATGCGCATTGCACTCGGCATTGAATACGACGGCGGTGGTTTTTGCGGCTGGCAGACGCAGCTTGACGGTTGCGCGGTGCAAGATCGCCTGGAAGCTGCGCTGGCGCAAATCGCGGGCACGCCGGTGGCAACGATATGTGCTGGTCGCACCGACGCGGGCGTGCATGCGCTGGCGCAGGTGGTGCATTTTGATTGCGTGGTGGAACGGCCCGATTCGGCGTGGGTGCGCGGCGTCAATGCACTGATGCCGCCCGCTTTGGCGGTCACCTGGGCGCAGCGTGTCCCGCAAGGGTTTAGCGCGCGCTTTTCAGCCACCGCGCGGCGCTATCGCTATGTTTTGCTGAATCATCCGGTGAGGCCTGCGGCCGATCACGGCCGTGTGGGCTGGTTTCATGCGCCGCTGGATGTCGAGCACATGCGTGCGGCGGCCGCGTGTTTGCTGGGCACGCATGATTTCAGCGCATTTCGCTCGTCGCAATGCCAGGCGCGATCGCCAGTGCGCACACTCACAGGTCTGGATATCCAGACGCACACGCCGTACCTTACGATTGATTTGTGTGCCAACGGATTCTTGCATCATATGGTGCGTAACATTGTCGGCAGCCTGATTTATATCGGCAGTGGCCGCCAACCGGCAGCCTGGATGCTTGAACTGCTTGCCGCGTGCGACCGCACTCGCGCGGCACCCACGTTTGATGCGGCGGGACTCTACCTCACCGGCGTTGACTATGACGCGGTGTGGAACTTGCCCCAGCGCGAGCGGGTAAAATCGCCAGCACTGGCTCTGGAGAACGTGACATGACGGCGATCAAAATATGCGGCATCACGCGCCACCAGGACGCGCTGGCCGCCGCGAGTTGCGGCGCGAACGCGATTGGACTGAATTTTTATGCCAAAAGCCCGCGCCATGTCACGCCCGCGCGCGCAGCGGAACTCATACGCGCGCTACCGCCATTTGTGATGAGCGTGGGGTTGTTTGTCGATGCCGCTGCTGACGCGGTGAAACAAACGTGCGCTGTGGCGCGTGTCGATCTGTTGCAATTTCACGGCGACGAATCGCCTGCCTATTGCCGCGAGGTTTCACGCCATTGCGGTGTGCCGTATCTCAAGGCATTGCGAGTCAGGGCGGGGGTGGATTTGTTACAATACGCCAGCGCCTACCACGACGCCAAGGCGTTGCTGCTGGATGCCTACGTTGAAGGCACGCACGGCGGCACGGGTGCGACATTCGACTGGGCGTTGATTCCAAAAAATCTTCCGTTGCCAGTGGTTTTATCCGGTGGCCTGACACCGGAAAACGTGACTGCAGCGATCCAGGCCGTCAGGCCGTGGGCGGTGGATGTATCCAGCGGTGTGGAGTCATCAGTATTGGCAGGTGAATTGGCAACGGGATTGGCACCGGGATTGGCAAGTAAGGGAATCAAGGACGCCGCGAAAATCGCAGCGTTTGTAACTGGAGTGCGCAATGCAGATGGTTGACCTGCCCGACGCCCAAGGGCATTTTGGGCCGTATGGCGGCGTATTCGTTGCCGAGACGCTGATCGATGCGCTCGAAGAATTGCGCGCGGCATATGAAAAATACCAGCACGATGCCGAATTCAAAAGAGAATTCGCCTATGAACTCAAGCATTACGTTGGCCGCCCCAGCCCGGTGTACCACGCCAAACGCTGGTCGGAGCATTTCGGCGGCGCACAAGTCTATTTGAAGCGCGAGGATTTGAATCACACCGGCGCGCACAAAATCAACAACGTCATTGGTCAGGCGATGCTGGCCAGGCGCATGGGCAAGCGGCGCGTGATTGCCGAGACCGGCGCGGGTCAGCACGGTGTGGCGGCCGCGACCATCGCCGCGCGTTATGGCATGGAGTGCGTGGTGTACATGGGGTCCGAGGACATAAAGCGCCAGGCGCAAAACGTCTACCGCATGAAACTGCTCGGCGCCACTGTGGTGCCGGTGGAAAGCGGTTCCAAAACGCTCAAGGATGCGCTGAATGAAGCGATGCGCGACTGGGTGACCAACGTCGAAAATACCTATTACATCATCGGTACTGTCGCCGGGCCGCATCCGTATCCGATGATGGTGCGCGATTTCCAGTCGGTGATCGGCATCGAAGCGCGCGAGCAGATGCCCGAAATGACCGGTCGCCAACCCGATGCGGTGATTGCGTGCGTTGGCGGCGGCTCGAACGCAATGGGAATTTTTTATCCGTACCTGTCCGACACAAGCGTGCGGCTGATTGGCGTTGAAGCCGCCGGGCATGGCCTGGAAAGCGGCAAACATGCGGCCACGCTGACGGCCGGCAAGCCGGGCGTGCTGCACGGCAACCGCACGTATCTGCTGCAGGACGAAAATGGTCAGATCGTCGAAACCCATTCAATTTCGGCGGGACTGGATTATCCGGGTGTGGGTCCCGAGCACGCGTGGTTGAAGGACTGCGGCCGCGCGGAATACGTGTCGATAACCGACGATGAAGCTTTGCAGGCCTTCCATGATCTGTGCCGGCTCGAAGGTATTATTCCCGCGCTCGAATCCAGTCACGCGTTGGCCTACGCCGCCAAGATGGCGCCGCGCATGAAGCGCGAGCAGATTCTGCTGGTGAATCTGTCGGGTCGTGGCGACAAGGATATGCACACCGTGGCTGAGAAGTCGGGGCTTAAGTTTTAGTGAAGGGTGAAGAGTGAAGAGTGAAGAGTGAAATGCTAAATCAAGTGCGTAGGTAGGGTTTTACCCTTCACCCTTCACCCTTCACCCTTCACGAGGTCAACAGATGTCCCGCATCGCCACCACATTTGCGCAACTCAAAGCGCAGGGCAGAAAAGCGCTGATTCCTTTTATCACCGCGGGCGATCCGTATCCCGCGATGATGCTGCCGCTGATGCATGCCCTGGTGACAGGCGGCGCGGATGTCATTGAATTGGGTGTGCCGTTTTCCGATCCGATGGCCGATGGCCCGGTGATCCAGCGCGCCAGTGAGCGCGCCCTGGCGCAGGGTGTATCGCTTAAGCAAGTGATCGGTTTTGTTACGGAATTTCGCAAGACCAATAACAGCACACCGGTGGTGCTGATGGGCTATGCCAACCCCATCGAGGCGATGGGTGTTGAGCATTTCGCGGATCGCGCCAAGTCCGCTGGCGTGGACGGCGTGCTGGTGGTGGATTATTCGCCCGAGGAGGCGCAGGCTCTGGTCAGGTTGTTGGACGCGCGCGGCCTGGATACGATATTTTTGTTGTCGCCAACCACGCGCGATGCGCGGCTGCGACAAGTCGGCGAATTGGGACGAGGTTATCTCTACTATGTGTCGCTCAAGGGCGTTACCGGCGCGGGCAATATCGACGCCGATGAAGTCGCGCAACGCGTGAATCACATCAAGAAATTTACCCAACTGCCGGTGGGCGTGGGTTTTGGCATACGCGATGCGGAATCCGCGAAACGGGTTGCGCAAGTGGCCGACGCCGTGGTGATAGGCAGCCGTTTGGTGCAGGAAATTCTCGACGCCGGCGCGGATGCGCCGGCGCGATTGCAGGCGTTGCTCGCGGAGATCCGGGCGGCGATGGATAGCGGGACTACTGCATGAGCTGGCTGCAAAAGCTGCTGCCGCCGAAAATAAAGCGTGACGCCGGCAGCCCCAAAAAAGCGGTGCCGGAAGGGCTGTGGAGCAAATGCAGCGCCTGCGAGACGGTGCTCTACCGCACCGATCTGGAAAAAAATCTGCAAGTATGTCCCAAGTGCGCGTATCACAATCGTATCTCCGCGCGCGAGCGGCTCGAGGGTTTGTTTGATCCCGATGGCCGTTATGAAATCGGCGCGGAAGTATTGCCGGTCGACACGCTCAAATTCAAGGACAGCAAGCGCTACATCGATCGCATTAACGCCGCGCGCGAAGACGCGTCGGAAGAAGACGCGCTGGTGGTGATGCAAGGCGCGATCAAGGCTATCCCTGTGATTGCGGCGGCCTTTGAATTCCGTTTTATGGGGGGGTCGATGGGTTCGGTGGTGGGTGAGCGATTTGTGCGCGGCGTGCAGGTGTGCCTCGAACAGCGGCTGCCGTTTATTTGTTTTACCGCCAGCGGCGGCGCGCGCATGCAGGAAGGCGTTTTGTCGCTGCTGCAAATGGCGAAGACCTGCGGCGCGTTGACGCAGCTCGCACAGGGAAAGCTGCCGTTTATCAACGTGCTCACCGATCCGACGATGGGTGGCGTGTCGGCGAGTTTTGCGATGATCGGCGACGTGGTGATCGCGGAACCGGGCGCGCTGATCGGATTTGCCGGACCGCGCGTGATTGAGCAGACGGTGCGCGGAAAACTGCCCGAAGGTTTTCAGCGTGCTGAGTTTTTGCTGGCGCACGGCGCGATTGACATGATCGTTGACCGGCGTGAGATGCGCGACAAGATCGCTAACCTGCTCACGCTGTTGCTCAAGCTGCCTGCGGCAGCGTGACATCGCTGATTCATAAACCTGTAGACAGTTCACGTTACGTTCATGTCATGCACTGAACGAACGCTCGATCACTGGCTCGCGCATATCGAGCGCGTGCATCCGCAAGCCATTGCGATGGGTTTGGACCGCTTGCGCGTGGTGAAAGACGCCATGGCGCTCGCGCCGCTATTTCCGCTGCTCACTGTTGGCGGCACCAATGGCAAGGGCTCGGCATGCATGATGCTCGAAGCCATTTTGCATCAGGCGGGATATAAAGTCGGCTGCTACACCTCGCCGCATTTGCTGCGCTACAACGAACGCGTGCGCATTGCGTGCGCGGAAGCCAGCGACAGCGGCCTTGCGCGTGCGTTTGCGGCGGTGGAGCGTGCGCGTTTGCGCACCGGCATGGCACTGACCTATTTTGAATTTGGCACCCTGGCGGCGATGGCGATGTTTGTCGAGGCGCAAGTCGATGTGGCGATACTGGAGGTTGGTCTCGGTGGGCGATTGGACGCGGTCAATGTGTTCGAGCCGGCGTGTGCAATGGTAATGAGTGTGGCCCTCGATCACATGCATTACCTCGGTGACACGCGCGAGAAAATCGGTTTCGAGAAAGCCGCCATTTTTCGTGCGGGAAAACCGGCGATTTGCGCGGACAGTGATCCGCCACGGTCGCTGTCGGCACACGCTGCAGCGATAGGCGCGCAACTGCTGGTTCGTGGCCGTGACTTCGATGCGAAATCTGCGGCCGTGCAATGGGCTTATAGTGGACCCGGCGGAGCGCGTCACGGCCTGCCGTGGCCGGCATTGCGCGGCACGGTTCAGTTGGCCAACGCGGCGGCGTGCATCGCAGCGCTGGATAGTTTGCGTGATCGTTTGCCGGTGACCGTAAACGATATCCGCAGCGGCCTGCTGGCCGCGGAGAATCCCGGCCGCTTTCAGGTGCTGCCGGGCCGGCCCACGGTGATTCTCGATGTAGCGCACAACCCGCATGCGGCGCTGGCATTGGCGAGCAGCCTGGACAGCATGCCGCGCGGCGGACGTACCTTAGCAGTTTTCGCGATGCTGGCGGATAAGGATATCGCGGGCGTGATCAGTATTATGAAGCCGCGGGTTAGCGCATGGTTTGCCGCGGGGATTAACCGCAGCGGGCCGCGCGGCGTCAGCACCGAGGTCATCGCACAAAAACTCGCCGCGGCGGGCATCACCGCGGTCACGCGCTGCGAGAATGTCGCGGCGGCATTGCACGCGGCGCGCGAGGTGGCGCAGGTTGATGATAAAATTCTGGTGTTTGGATCGTTTTACACGGTGTCCGAGGCGATGCAGGCGAGCGCTGTCAGCGCGCGGCGCATCACCTGACCTGACCCGCGGCACATGAGTCAACCGAAAGCACAAGCGTAATGGCGAAGCCCGTCAGCGAAGAGGAACTCCAGCTTAAAAAGCGTGCGCGCCGGCGTCTCCTCGGTGCCATAGTACTGGTCGCCGCCGTTGCTGCGATATTGCCGATGGCGCTCGATATCGATCCCAAGCCGACATCGCAGGAAATCAATATCCAGATTCCCTCGCCGGATGCCAAGGGCGGCTTTGCCTCAAAAGTTGTGCCGCTACCGGCGCCGGAAGGGAAATCCGCGGTAACCCCCAAGCCCGAAGCCACGGCACAGCCCGCGGTGCGAGCGCCTGACGCGCAGAAAGAAGCATCTGTGCCCAAGCCTGACCCTGAAAAAGCGCCGGAACAAGCGCCGCCGTTAAAGCCCGGTCCCGGCACCTTTTTCATTCAGGTGATCGCACTGTCCGATGCCGCTAAGGCGAAACAAGTGCAGCAGAAAATCATCGACGCGGGCATAGTCTCGTATATCGAAGTTGTCGCTGCGGGCGCCGGCAAGGTCACGCGGGTGCGCGCGGGCCCGTTCGCCACACGTGACGAAGCTGAGCGCGCGCGCACGCAATTGGCGGCGCTTGGGCTTGAAGGCAAGGTTGCCGCGCAATAGCCTGCGATGACGCTGGTTGATCACGCGGTGCTGACCATTACCGGGTTCTCGGTGCTGCTGGGCGTGTTGCGCGGATTTACCCGCGAGGTCATCGCGCTGGCCAGTTGGGGGGTTGCGTTTGTCGCGGCCAGTGTCTACGGCGGTGCGCTGGCGCCGTTGCTGGCACAGCAGATTGCGGATGACAGCTGGCGCGTGCTGGCGGCGTTTGTCGCGGTATTTTTCGTGGTGCTGATTGTGATGAGCCTGATCGCATTGTTGATATCGAAACTGATCAAGAGTGCCGGGCTGGGTTTTGAAGACCGTTTGCTGGGCAGCTTTTTTGGTCTTGCGCGCGGACTGCTGGTGATACTGGTGCTGGTGTTGCTGGCGGGATTGACCGCGTTGCCACGCCAGACGGTATGGAAAGATGCTATGCTCGCCGCGTCCTTGGAGCAGCTCGCGGTGATCGTCAAGCAGTGGTTGCCGCAGGATTGGGCGAAATACATTACGTATGATTGATAAATGAGCTGAGACAGAGGCCGGGCGATGTGCGGAATTCTCGGTGTGGTCGCGAAGACGCCGGTCAACCAACTGCTCTACGACGGGCTGCTGGTGCTGCAGCATCGCGGGCAGGATGCGGCGGGTATTGTCACCGCCGATGGCGCCAACTTTCATTCGCATCGCGGCATGGGCATGGTGCGTGACGTGTTCCGCACGCGCAATATGCGCGCGTTAAGCGGCTCTGCGGGCATTGCGCACACGCGTTACCCAACAGCGGGCTCCGCCTCGTCAGTGGCCGAATCGCAGCCGTTTTATGTGAATTCCCCGTTTGGCATCGTGCTCGGTCACAACGGCAACCTCACCAATACCGGACAACTGAAAATCGATTTGTTCCGCTCGGATTTGCGCCATGTCAACACCGGCTCGGATTCGGAGGTGCTGCTCAATGTGCTGGCGCACGAGCTGCAAAACAACACCAATTACAAGCTTGATCCGGCGATGATATTTGCCGCGGTATCGGGCGTGCACCGGCGTTGCCGCGGCGCGTATTCCGTGGTGGCGATGATCGCAGGTTACGGCATGCTGGCGTTTCGTGATCCCTTCGGCATACGCCCGCTGGTTTTCGGTCGTGCCGAAACGGATAGCGGTTATGACTACATGGCCTCGTCCGAAAGCGTGGCGCTCGACGCGCTGGGTTATGAAGTGGTGCGCGACGTGGCGCCGGGCGAGGCGATTTTTGTCGACATGGACGGCAATTTTTACAGCCAGCAATGCGCGCCGGTGGCGTCGCTCAACCCGTGCATTTTCGAGTTTGTGTATCTGGCGCGCCCGGATTCGGTGATCGACGGCATTTCGGTGTATGAAACACGCTTGCGCATGGGCGAAAGCCTCGCCGAAAAAATCCGGCGCGAGCACGGTAATCTTGATATCGACGTGGTGATTCCGATACCGGACTCCAGCCGGCCGGCGGCGATGCAATTGTCCAAGCAACTGGATTTGCCGTATCGCGAAGGCTTCATCAAGAACCGTTACATAGGCCGCACCTTCATCATGCCGGGGCAGGCGGTGCGCCGTAGATCGGTGCGCCAGAAATTGAATGCGATCGACATGGAGTTCAAAGGCAAAAACGTGCTGATCGTGGACGATTCCATCGTCCGCGGCACCACCAGCAGCGAAATCGTGCAAATGGCGCGTGAGTCGGGGGCGCGCAAGGTTTATTTTGCTTCGGCAGCGCCGCCGGTGCGTTTCCCGAATGTGTACGGCATCGACATGCCCACACGCGAAGAATTGATCGCCAGTAATCGCAGCGACGAGGAGATAGCGCGCGAAATCGGCTGCGATGAACTGATCTATCAGGATCTCGATGCATTGATTGAAGCCGTGCGTAGTGTCAATCCGCAGGTCCAAGGATTCGAGGCTTCCTGCTTTAACGGGGTGTATGTTACCGGCGATATCACGCAAGCCTATCTCGACGGTGTTGAGCAGGAGCGCCGCGACAGCACAAAACGCGCACGCGAGTCGGCTGCGCAGCAGCTCGCACTTGAGTTGGAAACTGTCGACTAATCAATAAGTTACATTGCATCTTCGTTGACGCATGTACGAAGTCGAAGCCTTTAGTGAAGCGCGTGTCGAGGTGCTGCAGGCGCTGATCAAGGCGCATCCGTTGGCGACACTGGTGACACTCAACGCGCAGGGGCTTGAGGCCAACCACATTCCGCTGTTGATCGACCCGGACCCTGTGCCGTTCGGAACGCTGCGCGGGCACGTCGCACGCGCAAATCCCATGTGGCGCACATTCCGTGCCGATAGCGAAGTGCTGGCGGTTTTTCAGGGGCCGCAGGCTTACATTACGCCCTCGTGGTATGTATCCAAGGCGCAGCACGGCAAAGTGGTGCCCACCTGGAACTACGCCGTGGTTCATGCGCACGGGCCGCTCAGGATAGTCGAGGATGCCGAGTGGCTGCGCGCGTTAGTGACGCGCTTGACGGCAAGTCAGGAATCGCCGCGCGATAAGCCGTGGCACGTCACGGATGCGCCAGGCGATTACATCAACACCATGCTGCAAGCCATCGTCGGCATCGAGATCCCCGTGCGCCGTCTGCAGGGCAAATGGAAGATGAGTCAGAATCGTCTGCCGCAGGACCGTGAGGGCGTAATTAACGCACTGAATTCACAAGGTGATACGGCTGGTTTGGCGATGCTGGACGCAATGGACGCGAAGCGGCAGTGAAAGTTGTCGTGCTCGGCGCTGGCCTGCTCGGCGTCACCTCAGCTTATTACCTTCAGCAACTCGGCCACGAAGTCACAGTGCTCGACCGGCAGGCAACGCCCGCGGCCGAAACCAGTTTCGCCAACGGCGGGCAGATTTCCGTCAGTCACTCCGAGCCGTGGGCCAACCCGGGCGCGCCGTTCAAGGCGTTGCAATGGCTGTCCAAAGAAGATGCGCCGCTGTTGTTCAGACTGCGTGCCGATGTGCGCCAGTGGTTGTGGGGCTTTCAATTCCTGCGGGAATGCACGCCCGCGCGCACGCGGCGCAATATTGAACAGATCGTGCGGTTAGGGCTTTATAGCCGCGAAATGTTGCAGGCGCTGCGGCGCGAAACCGGCATAGCCTACGACCATCGCACACAAGGCATATTGCACTTCTACACCACGCAAAAGGAATTTGACGCGGCGCTAAAACCCGCCGAACTGATGCGCGAACTGGGTTGTGAGCGCCGTGTGATTTCCGCCGATGAAGCGGTGCGCATTGAACCGGCGTTAAGTCACATCCGCACGCGCCTTGCGGGCGCCACGTACACCGCGGAAGATGAATCCGGTGACGCCAACCTGTTTGCGCGCGAAGTGGTGCGCCTGTGCCACGACCGTGGCGTGCAGGTTCTGTTGAGTCACACCGTGACAGCGCTGCGCACCGCGGGTGGCGCCAAGGGTGCGCCTATCGATCATGTAGAGGCCACCGACGCCGAAGGGCGTTTTCAACGCATACGCGGTGATGCGTTTGTGCTGGCGCTGGGTTCGGTGAGTCCGTTACTCGCGTCGCCGTTGGGCATATACCTGCCGATTTATCCGGCCAAAGGCTATTCGGTCACCATGCCGGTCAAGGACGAATCCAAAGCGAATCAAGTGTCGCTCACCGATGACGAGTTCAAATTGGTTTATTCACGCCTCGGCAACCGTTTGCGCATAGCCGGCACCGCTGAATTCAACGGCTACGACCGCGACTTGAATCGCGTGCGCTGCGACGCCATCGTGCGCCGCGTTGAAGATGTGTTTCCTGACGCGGGTGACAGCACGCAGGCGCAGTTCTGGACCGGGCTGCGGCCCGCCACACCCAGCAACGTGCCGCTGATCGGCAATACCAAGGTGCCAAATCTTTACCTCAACACCGGTCATGGCACACTGGGCTGGACGCACGCCTGTGGCTCCGGCAAATCCATAGCACGCATCGTCAGCGGGCTTGCGCCAGAGGTGGATTTTGCGTTTACCCAGTGAAGCGGCGATAGGCGCGCAAGCCTTAATTTGACAATTGCGCCTGGGGCGGGTAACGTCCTGTCTGGTTGTAACGCGCCGATTTGAATTCAGCTTGCGGGCGCGCAATAAATCCGGCTAAAGAGAGTATCGTTACGTCTCAAACCCGGTGCAGCGCAAGCGTACCGGGTTTTTTGTTTTTTAACGAGGCTAAGTCATGAAAAACGGATTCACCACAACCATACTGCATTCCGATCTGGAAGCGCCGATAGAACATTTTTCGGTACACAAGCCGATGCACACTGCGGTGGCATTTGGTTATCCCGACTCGCGTGAACTGGTGAAGGTGTTCAAGGGCGAGGCCGCCGGCTATGCCTATGGGCGCCAGGGTAATCCCACAACCGCAGCACTGGAATCCAAGGTGAGCAAGATGGAGGACGGTATCGCCACCGCGTGCTTTTCCACCGGCATGGCTGCGATTGCTTCGACCTTTGTCGCGCTGTTGCGTGGCGGCGATCATGTGGTTTCGACCTCGTTCCTGTTCGGCAATACCAACAGCCTGTTCGGCACCTTCAATACCTGGGGCTGCGAGATCACCTTCGTGGATGCGACCGATGTGAACAACGTAGCGCGCGCGATCCGGCCCAATACCCGTATGGTGTTCGTCGAGACCATCGCCAACCCGCGCACGCAGGTGGCGGATCTCACCCGCATCGGCGAATTGTGCGCGAAGCACGGTTTGCTCTACGTCGTCGATAACACCATGACCTCGCCGTATCTCTACCGCCCGAAGCGCGACCAGGCAGGACTGGTGATCAATTCGCTGACCAAGTACATCGGCGGCCACGGCAACGCGCTGGGTGGCGCGGTCACCGACACCGGGCTCTATGATTGGACACAATATTCAAATATTTACGACAACTACAAGAACGCCAAGCCTGCGATGTGGGGCATCCAGCAAATTCGCAAAAAGGGATTGCGCGACGTGGGGGCAACGCTGGCGGCCGAACCCGCGCACCGCATCGCGACTGGCGCCGAGACGCTGGCGCTGCGCATGGAGCGGTCTTCAGGTAACGCGCTGGCGCTCGCACGATTTCTCGCCAGCCATCCCAAGGTGACCAAGGTCTACTACCCGGGCCTCGAAGATCACCCGCAGCACCGGCTGGCCGGTGAGTTATTCAAGTGCTACGGCGCGCTGATGAGTATCGAGCTTGCCGACGGCATCGATTGCTGCGACTTCCTCAATCGTTTGCAACTGGTGATTTCATCAAGCCACCTCGGCGACAATCGCACATTGGCGATACCGATTGCGCAGACTATTTATTGGGAAATGGGCACCGCACGCCGTGCCGAGATGGGCATTGCGGAATCGCTGATCCGGCTTTCGATTGGCATCGAGGATGAGGATGATTTGATCGGTGATTTTCGGCAGGCGCTGGATGGCGCGTAAGGTATCTGCGGTATAATTCAACTGCTGTATTGCGCGTGGTTTTCAATTTCGTCCCCGCTATAGAATTTCTTAAATATTGTTTTAATTCAATAAGTTAACAGGCATTCACAGTATGTTTCGTTGGTTACTTTGGTTGGTAGTGTTTGCCGGGTTTCTGTCGCCTGCAGTGGCTCAGCAGGATCAGACGCAACAGCAAGGTCAGACTGCTGGCGGGCAGCAGTCGCAGATTCCTTTGATCACCAACACCAGCCGTGTATTGCAGATGGCTACCGAGCCGGGGTTGCCGTCAACGACAGGCGTGGACTTAACAGGACGCGGACTGAAACCGCTGCCCCCTGAATTGGTGCAAAAACCAGCGCCCGTCGAGCGCCACGAATTCCAGGATTTCGTGGCGCAGTCGCTGGGGCGCGAATTGCCAATGTTTGGGTTTAATCTGTTTCAGAATGTGCCTTCGACATTCTCGCCGCTGGATCGTGTTCCCGTAACGCCGGATTACATCGTGGGGCCGGGTGACGAGTTATTGATCAGCAGTTGGGGACAGGTGGATATTGACTATCGTGCCACGGTGGATCGCAACGGCGCGATTACCATTCCCAGAATCGGTAACATCAATGTCGCGGGCGTCCGTTTTCAGGACCTCGAAGCGCATATCAAGCGCTCGATAGGCCGGGTGTTCACGAATTTTGACCTTAGAGTCACCATGGGTCAGTTGCGCTCTATCCAGATTTTTATAGTGGGTCAGGCGTTGCGCCCTGGCACCTACACTGTGAGTTCGTTGAGCACCCTGGTTAACGCCTTGTTTGCCGCGGGCGGTCCCAGTGTTAAAGGATCGATGCGCTCGATTCAAGTCAAGCGCGGTGACAAGCTGGTTACCGAATTCGACATGTACGATTTGCTGCTCAAGGGCGACAAATCAAAAGACGTTCGCTTGTTGCCGGGAGATGTTATTTACATACCGCCGACCGGCCAGTTGGTGGCGATATCCGGCAGCGTTAATTCTCCGGCTATCTATGAAATTCGTGGACGTTCCAGGCTGGCCGATTTAATCGATCTGGCGGGCGGCTTGACGGTTACAGCTTCCGGGCAGAAGGTAGCTGTTGAACGCATCGTTGACAGAAAAACACGTAAAGTCGAAGACTTCAATCTTGATAAAGATGGCCTGGACAAGTTGCTTCAGGATGGCGACTTTGTAAAAGTCATTCCATTGTCCCCGCGTTTTGATAACGCGGTAACGGTGCGCGGCAATGTGGCGGTGGCGGCACGACACCCTTGGCGCAGCGGCATGCGGGTAAAAGACGTGGTGCCAGACAAGGCCGCTTTGATCGTTCCTGAATACTGGGTCAAACGTAATCTCTCGGTTAGGACAGATATTGCCGGCCAGGACAGAGACGAGGCGCGGCTACGCGAGGCGGCGCGAACCCAAGGTGCAGGTCAGGCAGGTCAGGCAGGTCAGGCAGGTCAGGCAGGTCAGGCAGGTCAGGCAGGTCAACAAGGCGCTGGTCAGGAAAGGCTGCGTGCGGAGTTGCGGCGCTCGCTGCCGGAGGTCAACTGGGATTACGCGGTTATTGAACGGCTCAACCTTACTGATCTTACGACCCTGTTAATTCCCTTTAATTTGGGTAAGGCCGTTCTGGAAAGTGATCCGACGCACAATGTGCAACTGCAGCCGGGCGATGTGATTACCATCTTCTCCAAAGACGACATTGTGGTTCAAGTAGCAAAACAACCGCTGTTTGTGAAACTGGAAGGTGAAGTAGCGGTTGCAGGCGTCTATCAGGCCCAGCCCGGAGAAACCCTGCGGCAGTTGATTGCCCGCGTCGGCGGGCTGTCTCCCAATGCCTATTTGTTCGGGGCTGAGTTTGAGCGTGAATCCACGCGTATCCTGCAGCAGAAGCGGCTGGATGAATCGGTGGATCGCATGGAGCAGGAAGTGCAGCGCAACCTGGCGGGCAAGGCGGTGCTTTCCAAGGACGAGGCGGATAGCGCAAAAACCGCGGCTGAAGGTCAACTCGCATTGGTGCAGCGGTTGCGTAAGGTCAGGGCGAGCGGGCGCATTGTTCTGGAAGTGCCGCCGGAGCAGGGGCAACTGCGCAATCTTCCGGATTTGCGGCTGGAAGACGGCGACCGCTTTTTTGTGCCGGCGGCGCCGTCCACCGTTTCGGTGGTAGGCACGGTGTACAACGCCAATGCATTCATTTACCGGCCCGAAAAGCGCATGACCGATTATCTGCTTCAAGCCGGCGGCCCCACCAAAGATGCGGACAACGGCAGCTTATACGTGATACGCGCGGATGGTTCGGTATTGAGCAAGCGTCAGTCCGGATTTTTGTTTTCCAGGATCGAGCGGGAAAGGCTGATGCCAGGCGACACCATAGTCGTGCCCGAAAATCTCGACAGATTCCGCTTCACCAAGGAATTGAAAGACTGGTCGCAGATATTCTATCAGTTCGCCCTGGGTGTCGCGGGGTTGAAGGTGTTGAAAGATTTGTAGCCGATGGTTGGCGTCGAACAGCCACACTAGTTGCCATCGAATTTAATCCCTGCCCTCATGCCGGAATCACCCCTAGCCAATAATTTATCGACAGCGCCGGAAGACGATGAAATCAGTCTCCTGGACTTGGGGGTTGTAGTCGCCGAAAACCTGCGTCTGCTGGTGCTCGGGCCTTTGGCGGTCGGACTGGCGGCGCTCGGCCTCTCGTTTTTGATCGCACCTACCTTTACCGCGCGTACAACGTTTCTTCCGCCGCAGCAGCAGCAAAGCGCTGCCAGTGCCGCGCTGTCGCAACTGGGCGCATTATCAGGGCTCGCTTCCTCCGCCGCGGGGCTCAAGAATCCGTCCGATCAATATGTGGCGCTACTCAAGAGTGCTGTGGTGGCTGATCGCTTGATCGATCGCTTCAAGCTGATGGAGCTCTACGAGACGAAGTTCCGAGAGGACGTGCGCAAAACGCTTACTGCAACTACCCGGGTCTCCGCCGGTAAAGACGGCTTGTTGACGGTGGAGGTCGATGACAAATCACCACAGCGCGCAGCGGACATCGCCAACGCCTACCTTGTCGAACTGCGGACTTTGATGGGAACGCTGGCGTTGACGGAAGCGCAGCAGCGCCGCGCCTTCTTTGAGCGTCAGCTTGAGCAAACCAAGGCGCGGCTGACTGCGGCGGAAATAGCACTTGGCGGTATTGGTGTAGGCGCGAACGCTCTAAAATCCGATCCCAAGGCTGCGGTGGAAACCGTGGCGCGTTTGCAGGCGCAAGTGACGGTACAGGAAGTCAAGCTGGCCTCGATGCGTGGCTATCTTACCGAGTCAGCACCGGAATTCAAGCAAGCGCAGCTGGCTCTGGCGGCGCTACGCACACAATTGGAAAAAAGCGAAGCGGGGGCAGAACATGCATCTCCTGCCGGCGGCTATATCGAAAAGTATCGCGACTTCAAATACCAGGAAACCCTGTTTGAATTGTTTGCGCGCCAGTTTGAGCTGGCCAAGGTGGACGAGGCGAGGGAGGGCGCGTTGATACAGGTGGTCGACAAAGCCTTTCCGCCGGAGCGTAAATCAAAGCCGGCAAAGGCCATGATCGCCATTATTGCGACACTGGTGGCGGGTTTCGTTTTGCTGGTCTGGGTATTCCTGAGAAAAATGATAGCCAACACCAACGCGCGCCCGGAGGACGCAGGCAAGCTGGCAGCCATGCGCGCCGGTTTCCGCCGGCTGCTTTCGTTGCGCAATCACCCTTGAATTTTGGTCTGGTGGATGATTAGGACGTAGGGCACAATGCTTCGCTTCAAGTGTTCCCTTGTCCCATTGCGCCACCTGCCTAATTCTCCGCACGTAAATTGAATCACGAATCCCGGCGCAATGGGATTGCGCCCTACGGCTGCTGCCTCGCCAGACCCAGCTCGACCAGCACGGATTTCATATCCGCATATTCCTTCGCCAAGTTTTTCCTGAGCGCCGCGCCCGCCACGAAGTAGTCCGACCAGTAGTAGCGCTCGAGCTCCGTTTTCCATTCCGGGGTTTCGCTGACGCGGCGCAATGCGTTCTCCCAGTACGCCACCTGCTCGGGCGCGATGCCTTTGGCCCCAAGGATGGCGCGCCAGCTTCCGTATACCAGGTCCACACCCTGTTCCTTCCAGGTGGGTACGCCCGCCATCGCTCCGGGCAGGCGCTGACCGGCTGATACGCCGACGATGCGCAGCTTGCCGGTGGCGGCGTGCGGCACGGCGTTGGCGGCGCCGGTGGATACAAAATCGATGTGGTTGCCGAGCAGCGCGGTAACCGCCTCTGCCGAACCCTTGAACACGACCGGCTTCAGTTCCCGTACGCCAGCGCCGATACCCTTCATGAAAAGTCCGGCTGCGATGTGGTGATGATTGCCCAGAGCCGAGGTGAAGCCGAACGTCATGGATTGCGGGTCCGTGCGCAGCTTCGCCACCAGGTCCTTGCCGACCTTCACCGCAGAGGCTGTGTTGACGGCGAGCACCATGTGGTCGTTAAAAATAGAGGCGATCGGCGTGAAGTCCGAGTAGTTCAACTTACTCATGCCGGTAATGTGCGCGGTGAGCAGCGTGGGCGCTACGATCAACAGGTAGTGCGGATCACCCATGTGCGGCCCCAGATAGGTGTAGGCTAGCTGGCCACCGGCGCCCGCTTTGTGCACGACCGTCAGGCTGGTGCTCACGAATTTTCCAGCGGCAAGCGTACGTTCCATTTGCCGCGCGAGCTTGTCGTTGGTGCCGCCGGGCGCGCTGGGCACGATAATCTCGACGTTCTTTTGCGGCGACCAGCTTTGGGCATGCACCGCGGCGACAGGGCACAGCAGCGCTGATGCTAGCGCCGCGCGATGAAATTTCATGAGACCTCCATTGGAAACGAAGCATTGCGCTCCATGTGGAATTTAACTCAGATAATGAATCTCCACACAGGGACTGCCCTCCCGTGTGTCCGCATAAATCATCGAATACTCCGGCACTTCAAGCCAGGTTGAGGTGTCTTTGGTCAGTGGTTCGGAGGCGATCATGATGGTATCGGCGGTGTCGGCGCCGCCGGTCATTTTCCATTCGCCCTCGTAGTAGCCGTATTCGCGGCCCGAGGTGTACCACAGGCTTAGAAAGTTCAGGTTCGCTTCGTGTACTTGGGCGGGGTCTTCGGTGCGGTAACAGCCGAAGTCGAAGCAGTAGCGCACTGCCGCCAGTTGTTCGCCGGTGGTGATGAAAAGATTCACCGATGAGGAAGTGGCAATGCCGAGCTGCCTACGCACATCGCGGATGATCGCCAGCGTGCGATCCATGGCATTCACCAGTTCACCGGCAGAGCATTGCTGTGTGGGGTTTTCCAGTTGCGAAGCGAGCAGAGCGTAAATCCATTCGCTGTCGGTGGTGCCCGAGATGCGCATCGCTATATCGGGTTTGATGTGTTGCAGCAGCAGCGGTTTCATTTCACGCGCGCGTGCGAGGTCGCCATTGTGCGCCAGCGCGAGTTTGAAACCCGGATATTGAAACGGGTGCACGTTTTGCAGCGAGATGTCGGCGTCGGTGGAGTAGGCAACACCGCGCACATGTGCGAGCACGCAGGTGGGGTAGATTTTTTCGGCGAGTGCTTTCAGGTTGCGGTCGAATACCGGCAGCGATGTCGAGGCGTAACTGAACGGTTTTGCGGCGTCAAACGAACGCCGGTCCCAGGCGCGCATGCCAAAGCCGGCTAGGTTGAGCATATGCAGCATCTTGGGCATGTACGACTGGCGGATCAGCGCGCTGTCGGGCTGGAACAGCAGGGTATCGAGCAGTACGGGTTGGCCTAGATAGGCGAGAGCTCTACACATTTTTGTGAGGCGTGATGCGTGAAATGTGAAACGTAAATCATTCTAGCGCGTTTATGCCTTTGCGCAGACTGCTTTTGCAGGGATAATCCACGAACATTGCACCCGCCCAAGCGGTGCAGGAGGAGGATTCTTGAACGTTATTCGACTTGTTGCGCTTGCGTCAGCGTTGATCGCGCCGTTGTTCGTCACGGCAGTGGCCGGGGCGCAAAACTATCCCGCGAAGTCCGTGCGCGTGCTGGTGCCGTGGCCGCCGGGAGGCTCCAACGACATAGTTGCCCGCATATTGTCACAGCGGCTGTCGGAGCAGCTTGGCCAGACGTTTGTCGTTGATAATCGCGGCGGCGCGTCTGGGACCATAGGTTCCGAGTCGTTTGCCCGAACGCCGCCCGATGGCTATACCCTCATGGTGACTTCGGCGACGCATGTCGCCAACCCGCACCTTTACAAAAAATTGCCCTATGACGCCCTGAAAGATTTTATCGGGGTAACGCCACTGGCGATACAGGTGGGCATACTGGTCATACATCCGTCGTTGCCGGTGAAAAACGTGAAGGAGTTCCTGGCACTCGCCAAGGCGCGGCCTGGCGATCTCATCTATGGTTCATCGGGCAACGGCAGCTACGTGCATCTCGCCATGGCGCTGTTAAATCAGATGGCGGGTACCCGCATGATCCATGTGCCGTACAAGGGCGGCGGTCCGGCCGCTATTGGTATTGCGTCCGGCGAGACGCAGGCTATGATCGCCACCATCGGCGCGCTGCTGCCGCAGATCAATGCCAAACAGGTGCGGCCGTTGGGTGTTACGTCGCCAAAGCGGGTAGCACAATTTCCCGATGTACCGACCATCGCGGAAGCGGGTATGCCCGGCTACGATTTCACCGCATGGGTGGGGCTGTTTCTGCCGGCGGCTACGCCACGGCCTGTTGTCGACCGCTTGAACGGCGAGGCGCGCAAGGCACTTGAGCATCGCGACGTCGCGCGTATTCTGACGGCGCAGACGCTGGACCCGTGGTCCATTACGCCGGAACAGTTTTCCGAGCGCCTGAAAGTTGACAACGACAAGTATGCGAAGCTGGTTAAGCTGTCGGGGGCGACGATTGATTGACTGCGGTGCAGGGGTAAAAACGAGTTAACGAATGAACGACTGGAGAGTGGTGCTATGAAAATGTGTATTCGTATAGTCACCAGTGTGGCGATGGTGATGAGCGCTTGCGTTGCCATTGCGCAAAGTTATCCCGTGAGGCCGGTGCGGGTGGTGATCCCCTGGCCGCCGGGCGGCGCCAATGATATTGTCGGGCGTATCGTGGCGCAAAAATTGGGCGAGCAGCTGGGCCAGCAATTCATTATCGACAATCGCGGTGGTGCGGCGGGCACGATCGGCGCGGATATGGTGGCAAAGGCGCCAGCCGATGGCCACACGCTCATGGTGCATTCCGCCACGCATGTGACCAATCCGCATCTCTACAAAAAACTGCCGTACGACACACTGAAGGATTTCACTGGCGTTACGGCGCTCGCGGTGCAGGTCGGCATGCTGGTTGTGCATCCGTCGCTGCCGGTAAAAAACGTCAAGGACTTCGTTGCGCTGGGGCGTGCGCGGCCGGGTCAGTTGGTCTACGGTTCGTCGGGCAGCGGCAGCTTCGTGCATCTGGGCATGGCACTGATCAATGCAATGACCAACACGCAGATGGTACACGTACCGTTCAAGGGTGGCGGGCCCGCCGTGGTTGCGCTCGCCTCGGGCGAAGTACAGGCGATGGTGGCCACCATAGGCTCGGTGATTCCACACTTGCCGAGTGGCCGCCTGCGCGCAGTGGGCGTCACCTCGACGACACGCGTGAAGCAGTTTCCGGATGTTCCGGCCCTCGCCGAGGGCGTACCCGGCTATGAATTCGTGGCATGGATAGGCGCGTTCGTCGCTTCGGGAACGCCGCGAGCCATCGTCGATCGCTTGAATGCTGAAATGAAGAAAGTGCTCGAACTACCCGATGTGGTAAAAATCATGAGTGGGCAGACGCTCGACCCGATGTATATGACGCCGGAGCAATTTGCCGCGCGCCTCAAAGCGGATTACGACAAGTACGAGAAACTGGTGAAGCTGACGGGTGTGACGTCGAATTAGCAACGAATTTACGGGGTTGCTCGAATGAAACAATATGTTTTAGCAATGGCGGCTGCCACGTTCGGTATGTGCGCGATCACTGCAAACGCGCAATATCCCACCAAACCGGTGCGCATCATCGTGCCCTTTGCCGCGGGTTCCAGTACCGATGTCATCACGCGTATTCTCGCGCAACCGTTGCAGCAGTCACTCGGGCAAACGTTTGTCGTCGACAACCGGCCCGGCGCCGACGGCGCGCTGGCGGGAGAACTGGCAGCCAAGGCGCCGGCCGATGGCTACACCCTGCTGATGGCGACCAACAGTCCGCTTTCCGCCATACCGCATTTGCGCAAGAAGCCGCCGTACGACGCGCTCAGGGATTTTGCGCCGATCTCCATGATCGGGCGTTACACGTTTCTGCTGGCGGTGAATCCCACGCTGCCTGCCAAATCGCTGCGCGAATTGTTTGACCATGCGCGCGCGAATCCCGGCAAACTCAACTACGCCAGCGGCAACACCAGCAGCATCGTGATGATGGCGATGATGAGTTCACTCTCGGGCGTGAAGATGCTGCATGTGCCGTACAAGAGCGAACCGCCGGCGGTGGTGGATCTGATTTCGGGGCAGGTGCAGGTAATGATGACGTCCTATGCCACGGTGGCGGCGCACCTGCGTGAAGGTCGCTTGCGCGCGCTGGCGCTGGCACTTGCCCAGCGCAGTCCGCTGTTGCCGAATTTGCCGACCATGGCGGAAGCGGGCATGCCGAAATTCTCAATTACGCCGTGGGCAGGCATGTTCGCGCCCGCGCGCACACCGGCGGTGGTGGTAGACAGGCTCAGCCGCGAATTTAATGCCGCGTTGAAACGTTCTGATATCCGCAGTCTGCTCGATCAGCAGGCGTTTGCCGGCGAAAGTTCAACGCCCGCAGTGCTCGATGCGTGGGTGAAGGATCAGTATCAAATATGGGGTGCGGCAATGCGCGAAGCAGGGATACAGCCGGAGTAGAGTTGCGTCGGCAGTGCCAGCAGCGTGATGCCAGCATGAATAAAATGAAAGGTATATAAATTATTTAATAAAAACAGATAGTTACGAAAGTCTGTGTCCGAGGTATCTGGCGCACGTTGTGTTCTACGACACACGACTTCGCGCTAAAATCCGGGATCATCCGCAAAACATTAATTGATTTCACTGGAGGCTTGCATGGACAACATCACAAAACCGGTATTCAATCGCGCCGCCGAAGACCTCGGCAATTCCGTCGGGCTTGAGCATGTCAACACCACGGTGCCGGATCAAATTAACGCGACCCTGTTTTACCTGAGCGGCATGGGTTTCACGCGCGATCCGTACATCATGCCCGGTCTGGAAAACATGTGGATCAACATCGGTCGCAGTCAGTTTCATTTGCCGGCGAAGGCGCCGCAGGTGTTGCGCGGACACACCGGCATTGTGCAGCAGGACCGGGCGGCATTGTTAAAACGCTTGTCGGGTGTGAAAGACCGTCTCGCTGGAACGCAATTTGCATTCAGTGAACGCGAGGACTACGTTGAAGCCATCAGTCCGTGGGGCAACAAAATCCGGGTGCATGAGCCTGATCCCGTGCGCTTTGGCGGCATTGCGCTGGGCATGCCGTATGTTGAATTCGATGTGCCCACGGGCACGGCTGATGGCATCGCGCGTTTCTATGACCAGGTGATCAAGGCGCCGGCTACTGCGGCAGACGAGACCTCGGGCCGTGCCGCGCGCGTGCTGGTGGGGCAGGGGCAGCATCTTATTTTCCGCGAGACCGACAAGCCGATTCCCGAATACGACGGCCATCATCTGCAAATTTACATTACTGATTTTTCCGGGCCGCATCGCTGGCTCAAGGCCAAAGGGCTGATCTGCGAGGAGAGCGATCAGTATCAGTATCGTTTCAAGGATATTGTCGATCCCGACAGCGGCAAGTTTCTGTACACCATCGAGCATGAAGTGCGCAGTGTTACGCATCCGCTCTACGCGCGCCCGCTGGTGAACCGCAATCCGGTGCAGACCAACCGTAATTATCGTCCGGGCTATGATGCGGGACATTGGGCTACGCCGCACTCGGCATAGCTTTCTTGCATCACTGCAATTGCAAAGGCGCTCAGACGCACGTAACCCGCGCAGAGGCGTATGAAAAAGTAGCTGGGGTTGGTTGCGCAACCCCTGCGTCCTTGCGCCTGCACATCATCGCGTTAGTGGCGGCGAGCCTGCCGCTGTTTGTCTCCGGCGCCATAGCACAACAATGGCCCAGCAAGCCCATCCGCGTGGTGATTCCTGTGCCACCCGGCGGCAGCATCGACACTGTGATGCGCGTGATCGCGCCGCGCATGAGTGAAAGCATCGGGCAGAGCGTGATACTGGAGACACGCCCCGGTGCTTCGACCAATCTCGGTATGGAAATGGTCGCGCGTTCGCCGGGTGACGGCTATACCCTGCTCGCCAATACGGTGGGATTGGTGGCGAACGTCTCGCTCTTTTCCAAACTGGGCTATGACCCCGAACGCGATTTCGCGGCAGTGTGTCTGGTGGCCGCTGCACCGAGTTTAATGGCGATACATCCATCGGTGCCGGTGAAAAATATCAGGGAACTGATCGCGCTGGCGAAAAAAAATCCGGGCACGATAAAATTTGGAACCGCAGGCGCCGGCGGCATCACCCATCTTGCAGTCGAATTGCTGGCATTCCAGACCGCGATCAAATTGGCGCATGTGCCCTACAAGGGCGGCGGTCCGGCGCTGATTGCACTGATGTCTGGCGAAGTTGATTTGAGCGCACTGTCGGTGGTGGCGGCCATGGGTTACGTCAATTCAAGCCGCATGCGCGTGCTGGCGGTGACCAGCGCAAAGCGCCTCGCGGTATTGCCCAACCTTCCGACGGTGGCCGAATCCGGTGTGCCGCAGTACCAATTCGACAGTTGGGTGGGTGTGGTGGCGCCGGTGTCGACACCCGCCCCGGTTATCAGGATACTCAACGAACACATGGTGCGCGCCGCACGCTCGCCGGATATTGTCGAGCGCTTCGCCAGAGACGGCGCGGAAGTGGTGGCCAGCACGCCGGAGCATTTCAAGAAAGTGATCACCGAAGAAATCGCGCAATGGGCGAAGGTGATTAAGCAGGCGGGAATAAAAGCGGACTGAAATCAACAGCTTTTCGCCACTGATTGCACAGATAAACATAGTACTGGTCAATCATGAATCCAACCGAAGTAACCTATTACAGCGACGGCCTTAAAATCGCGGGCTACTTGTATGCGCCAGCCGGCTGGAAGGAAGGCGATCCGGTGCGGCCGGGCATACTGGTGCTGGCCGGCTACAGCGGCAACACGCAGGCTGACTGCACCCATATGATGCAGCGCCTGTGTGCCGAAGGCTGGTTTGTTTTCGGCTTTGATTATCAGGGTTTTGGCAATAGCGAAGGCCGCCGCAATCGTCATCGCGCGCTCGAGCAAGCGCAGAATTGTTACGACGCTGTTTCGTACATGCAGGGCGTGCCGGGTATCGATGCCGAGCGCATTGGCCTATACGGCACCAGCTTCGGCGGCGCCAACGGTGTGTGGGTGACCGCCTTTGATGAACGCGTAAAAGTGCTGGTGACGAGTGTGGGTGTGATGAATGGCGAGACCTGGATGAAGCAAATCCGCCGCCCGTGGGAATGGCTGGAATTCAAAAAAAGCGTGATGACCGACGCACAACGCCGCGTGCGCAGCGGTGAGCCGAAGCAGGTGTTTCACGGCGATATCATGCTGCGCGATCCGGATTCCGCACGCCAGCGCGAGCTGCACAAGGAACAGGGCCACGCCTTTCAAAGCGAAGAGCGCGATCTCGAAAGCGCCGAGGCGACGATGCGCTACCGCCCCGATTGGGTGGTGGATAAAATCAGTCCGCGCCCGGCGCTGTTTATTTATGCGGAGTTCGACAATCTGGTGCCGCCGGAACAGCAACTCAACTGTTACGCAAAATGCGGCGAGCCAAAAAAGCTGGTGAAACTGCGTAACAGCGGGCACTACTACAGCTATGAGTTTCGCAATCCGCAGATCAGCCAGATTACCTATCGTGAGACGATAACGTGGTTCAAACAGTATTTGTAGAAAATAAATAAACGGCAGGCGTAGCGCGCAAAAAAACCGGCCATTTCAAGAGGCCGGTTTTTGTTGCGTGAATGTCAGCGCACTACAGCCGATGGCGGTGGTGGTGCGGAGCCTGGAGGCGGCGGCGCGCCGTAGTAGGGTGCTTGCGCTTGGGGTGGCGGTTGCTGGGCCTGCGGTTGCGGCGGCGGCGCAGGTGATCCGGGCGGTGGCGGCGCGTAATACGGTTGCGGTGCGGGTTGCGCCTGTACCGCCGGGCTTGGCGCCATGCGGCCAGGCATGGCTACACGGTGGCCTTTAGCGTACATGCACTGCGAATAGCCGTTGTCGTAACGGCGCTGCACGGCATAACCGGATTGGTCTCCCGCAGCCGCGCCTGTCAGCGCGCCGATCAGTAAGCCCACGCCGGCACCTGCACCCGCGCTGTGCGAGGAGCCGCCGATGGCCGCACCGGCTGCGGCGCCGATCACGGTGCCGACAACCGCGCTCTTAACGGCGGCGTTTTCCTGCACTGCAGTGGGTGTTGCGCCGGAAGCTTGCTGCGCATATTGCCGGCATTCGGCGTCATCAATGCGAAACTGATCAAAATCCTTGCCCGTTCCGGGGAGCGCCATGCGGCTGGGTCCGGTGGGTATGGTGGTGCAACCCGCCAGTCCTAACGCCAAAACGGACAAGCCAGCCAACCGGGAAATCGCTTTACATTTCATGAGTAAGCCCTATTGGGGCGCGTGCGGTATTACGCGCTGCCAGGGCGTTGCGCAGTTCTGCACGTGCGGATAATAGGTTTGGCTGCTCTGGCAGAAATACCAGTATTGCTGCTGCGCTTGCGGTGCCGACGGTGCCTGCGGCACGGGTGGCGCGACGGCCACCGGCGCTTGGCTCTCCACATAGACCGTGGGTTGCTCTTGCACCACCACCCGCGGATAGTAGGTGGGGGTATAGCCGTAATACGGGTAAGAGTAGGGGTAAGCATAAGGCCCATAGTAGTAGGGTCGGCCATATACCCAGGGCGCGGCGAGGATACCGGCGCCGACATAAATCCCAACCCGTGCGCCGCTACGATAGTACGGGCGAGCATCAGCCGCGGTGGATGCCAGCACCAGCGATCCGATGGCGACCAGCCCGATCAAAGTTGTAGTTGCAAATTTTTTCATTTCGTCCTCCGCGTTACCGCTACTCCAAGATATGCGTAATCATAAGCGTATGGGAAAACCTTGTCGTAGCGATTTTGTTACAAAATGTAACCACTTGTTTTTAAAAGAGTTTAATGCAAACCATGCTTGCTGCTTGAGCCCCGGTTTCGCGTGGTGACACGAATGCAGGTCTGAAGCCGTACATACTTGATTGGACGCCACTTGCGTGACACAGTTCAACCCGAAACTTTGGAGACCCCATGAATTCCGCCGACCACACAACTCTCGCCGCACCGAACCTGATTGTGCATGACAAACCGGTCGCCAGCCGTCCTGGCGAATCGTACTGGGGTAGTGACGCCGTCGCCCTGATGTTGCGCGAGCTGGCCGTACCCTATATCGCGCTGGTGCCCGGCGCAAGTTATCGCGGTTTGCACGACAGCATCGTCAATCTTCTGGGCAATCGCGCGCCGCAAATGGTGTTGTGCGTGCATGAAGAAACGGCGGTGGCGATAGCGCATGGCTACGCTAAAGTTACAGACAAAATGATGGCCAGCGGCCTGCACGCCAACATCGGTCTGATGCGCGCCACCATGTCGATTTACAACGCCTGGTGCGACCGTGTGCCGATCCTGATATTGGGCGCGACCGGGCCGTGGGATGCCACGCAGCGCCGCCCATGGATAGACTGGATACATACCTCCTCCGATCAGGGCGGGCTCATCCGCAACTTCACCAAGTGGGACAATCAGCCGGGTTCCGCGGGAGCCGCGAACGAAGCCCTGCTGCGTGCATCACAAATCGCGCAGACTGCGCCCAAGGGGCCGGTGTATATCAATCTCGAAGTCGCGATGCAGGAGGGCAAACTTGGTCCGATGCCGGATTTGCCCGACCCCGCGCGCAATGCGCCGCCGCAGGCGCCGCGGCCTGCTGCCGAACCCGTCGCCGCCGCGGCGAAATTGCTGTCGCATGCAAAAAATCCGGTGATACTCATGGGCCGCTGCTCGCGCAGCGAGGCTGGCTGGCAGGCACGCATTGCGCTGGCCGAAAAACTAAACGCGCCGGTGTGCACTAATTTCAAGCTGGCGGCGGCGTTTCCCACCGATCACCGGCTGCATGCAGCACCCCCGGGCGTGTATCTCACCGATGAAGCGCGTGCGTTGGTGCGTGACGCCGATGTGGTGCTGTCGCTGGATTATCTCGATCTCGCAGGCACACTGAAGCAGGCGTTTGGTGACAAACCGGTGAGCGCGAAAATCATTCAGGTGTCGTGCGACCAGCACAGTCATCGCGGTGGCGGCGCGGATCATTTCGGTTTGCCGCCGATGGATGTTTATCTGATGTGCGAAACCGACGCGGCCGTGCCATTGCTGCTCGACGCCGTGAGTGCACGCACGACACCAGCCCGCGTGCCGGCTGCACCCGCGTTGCCTGCAGCGCCCGATGCGGTGTCGCTGCGCGGCGTTGGCATCGCGCTGGAGCAGGCGACTCAAGGCGTTGATGTGTGCTACACCCGTTTTCCGCTGGGCTGGAACGGCGCGTACACGCATTTTCGCCATCCGCTGGATTACATCGGTCATGATGGCGGCGCTGGCGTCGGCTCCGGGCCAGGCATGACCGTCGGCGCGGGCCTAGCCTTGAAAGGCAGCGGACGCATAGCGGTGGGCCTCGTCGGTGACGGCGATTTTCTGATGGGCAACACGGCGGTGTGGACGGCGGCGCACTACCAGATTCCGTGTCTATTGATCGTGTGCAACAACCGTTCGTTCTACAACGACGAGCGCCATCAAGGCCAAATGGCCGTGAAACGCGGCCGTCCCGAAGAAAACCGCTGGATCGGTCAGCGAATCGATGATCCAGCGGTGGATATCGCGGCGATGGCGCGCTCACAAGGCGCGCGTGGCATCGGCCCGGTTGAAAAACCCGAAGACGTGCTGCCGGCAATACAGCAAGGCATTGCCGCCGCGCGCGCAGGTGAGGTGTGCGTGATCGATATGCGGGTGCTGCCCGGGTACGATACGCGGGCGTAGTAACGAAACTGCGGGTGGGGGCGCCTACTGCCCCAACGTCAGCCGCACCCGCTGATCCGTCCGTTCCTGCCGCTCCAGATCGCGGCAGGCCGCAACTATTTCCTCATACTGCGCGTCTGGAATGGGCAATCCAGAAACATCCAGTCCCTGCCGAGGTTGGCAGATTGGCGACCAAGGTCAATGCCAATTCAGCCGCACTATGGCAAATTAGCTGCGCAACGGCTGCAGGCGCGCGTAAACGTTTTATGCGCTGGCCCGCAGCGCGATCACCGGAGTTCGACCCGCTCGTGCCGCTTTACCTGCTCATCGCAATGGCGGTTTTCACGCACCTTGGCTTCGCCGGCAGTCGCCTGGCGGTGCCGTTGTATGCAGTTGATCAGGGTGCAGGGCCGTTTGTGGTGGGCACCATTGTTGCACTCTACGCGGCGTTGCCCGCGGTGCTGGCGTTGCCGATGGGGCGCATGGCGGATCGCATCGGTTACAAGCTGCCGTTGTTGCTGGGCGCCAGCGGCATATTTGTATCGCTGTTATTGCCGTGGCTGTGGCCGTCGATGACAACGCTGTATGTCGTGGCGTCGCTGATCGGTGTGTCGTTCATGACGTTTCAGTTGTCGATACAAACGCTGGTTGGCGCAATCGCGGGGCCGGAAGTGCGCGCGCGTAATTTCAGTCTGCTGAGTCTGGGTTACGCGTCGGCGAATTTCGCCGGTCCGTTGATCGCCGGGGTGTTGATCGACACTGTGGGTTACGCGCGCACCTTTGCAATACTTGCCGTGCCGTTGATTCCCGCCATTGTGCTGGCGGCGACGAGTGCGCGCTGGATGCCGAACGTGCATGCCAAAGCAGCAGCAGTAAGGGGCGGCATGTTCGAGTTGCTGCGCATCAAAGGCCTGCGCAACACGCTGATCGCCAGCGGCATCGTGTCGTCGGCGTGGGACGTGTATCAGTTTTTCATGCCGATCTACGGGCGCTCGCTGGGCATGTCGGCAACGGCTATCGGCTTGGTGCTGAGTGCGTTTGCCATCGCGATAATTCTGGTGCGCGCGGTGCTGCCGTTTTTCGTGCGGCGCCTGGGTGAGACGCAGACGCTTACCTACGCCATGTTTGTTGCTTGTGCAGCGTTCTGCTTGTTTCCGCTGTTCAGCAGTGCCTGGGCGCTGGCGGCGGTGTCGTTTTTACTGGGTGTGGGCGCTGGCGTGGGCCAGCCGCTGTCGATGACGCTGGTGTTCAATGCCTCACCCAAGGGGCGGGAAGGCGAGGCCGCCGGCATGCGCATCACCGTCAATCAGGTTGCGCACTTTGTGATTCCGCTTTTCTTCGGCGCCGTAGGTTCCGCTGCGGGATACGCCGCGGTGTTTCTGACCAACGCCGGTTTTTTGATGGCTGGCGGCTATATCAGCAAACGGTATTTGGGCAAGGAATAACAATCCACAGCAACCGCAGAGGCGCCATCCCGCCTTCGGCCCCCTCGCTGCGCTCTCCCCCGACCCTTCTGCTCCGCTGCAAGTGTTCCCTTGTCCCGGAGGGAGAGCGAAGCGAGGGTGGCGACGCCGGAAGGTTCGAGCTTCCTCTCTCCCTTTGGGGAGAGCGTAGCGAGGGGGGCGGAGCCGGTCAGGAGTGAGGGTTCGACGCGGTGAACTGCCGCAGAGAAATTCACGAACGATTTTCTCTGCGCTTCCCCGGCGCCTCTGCGGTGATGGGTTGATGTTTTTAGTGCAGATACTTGCCAAACCACTCAAACACCCTTTTCCAACCATCCAGCGCGGCATGCACCCGATTGTGCGGGCGGTCCACCGCAAAGAACGCATGTCCGCAATTTTCGTAGGCGTGAAATTCGTAGGTTTTGCCGTGTTTTGCGGTAAATCCATACACATACAGCGGCTGTGGAGGGCGCGCCGGCTGCCCGATGGCGCCGTCGCCTGTTCTGCAAAGGTGTTTGTCGCCTGATTGCGCGCCGAGCGGTAGAATTCGACCTGCGTGCAACTTGTGCGTCCGATGAATGATCCCGTGAAAGGGAAAGCGTGGGACTACTCGATGATCTGAAAAAGCAGGCGGATATTGTGCGCACACACGAGAATGTGCAGCGCACCATCCGTCTTGAAAACGTGCAGGCGGTGGAAGAGGCCATGCGGCACGCGTTTCGCTATTTTTATGATGTGCTGGAGCAGATCAAGGTGATCAAACCCGTCAATCCGGTTGTTTACCGGATGCCCGGCATCGGTGAGATATGCGATCTGGCGTTTACCGATGCATTTGCCGATACACGCGATAAACGTGAGATGGCCAAGGCGCATTTGGAACGCATTGATTTGTATATTATGTGGGCATCGAAGTCGGATTTGCTCGTCGAGCGTGACCTGCCGCCGGCTGCGGAAAAGGTGCGTAATTTACTGTGGCGCACGGGTCTCAAGTTCACGGAGCAAGAGGTAAAAAATCCGCAGGGGGTGGTGGTACTGACACGCTTTATCATCCCCAAAGCCGTCAGAATGTCGCTCACCCTGCGCGCGGATTACACCGAACGGCGGCTGGTGGTGTTGGCTAAAAACCTGTTGCGCTGGGGTAATGACGAGTTCGCGATCCCGGCCGACGATTGCACGGAAAAACTGTTTGAGGACCTGGCGCGCATGCTGATCGGGCAGCAGTGCGATTTTCGGCGTTATCGCACGGTGCTACCGGCGGATTCGCGCTTTCATCTTAGTTGAATTGCGGTTTTTGCTGCGCCACTTTCGAAGCGCAGCCTTCACCGGTGAGTACGCCGGCCCTGCGATAGGGCGATGACGGCGGGGGTTCCGCCGAAGTTACGCGCGGATAATTTTTCCCCGATTAAACAAATTCCGCGGATCCAGCGCCTGCTTGATCGCCTGCATTACCGCTACCGCATCGCCATGCTCGGCATCCAGAAAATCCAGCTTGCCGAAGCCGATGCCATGTTCGCCGGTGCAGGTGCCGTTCATGGCGAGCGCGCGCGACACCACGCGGTGGTTGATGCGTTCGGCTTCTTCGAGGTCGTGCGGGTTGCCAGGATCGACCATGATGGCGAGATGGAAGTTGCCGTCGCCGACGTGGCCGAATAGCGCGATGGGCAGCGGTGACTGCTGTACGTCCCTGGCTGTTTCGGCGATGCACTCGGCGAGCCTGGAAATCGGCACGCACACATCGGTGGCCATGGCGCGGCCGCCGGGTTTCAGTCTCAGGCATGCGGGGTAGGCATCGTGACGCGCCTGCCACAGGCGTGTGCGATCTTCCTGCCGGGTAGCCCATTCGAAATCCATGCCGCCTTGTTCGCGCGCGATCTCCTGCACGGTTTGCGCTTGCTCGGCCACGGATGCCGCGGTGCCGTGAAATTCGCAGAACAGCATGGGCGCTACTCTCAGGCTCAGTTTGCTGTAGCTGTTGACGGCCTCGATGGTGAGCGCATCCAGCAGTTCGCAGCGCGCGATCGGCACGCCGAGTTGTATGGTCTGGATGACGGTGCGCACGGCGGCGTCTATGGTGGGGAAGGTGCAGGTCGCGGCCGAGGCGGCTTCGGGTTGCGGGTAGAGCCGCAGCGTCACTTCGGTGATCAACCCCAGCGTGCCTTCGGAGCCGACGAACAGACGCGTGAGATCGTAGCCGGCAGCGGATTTGCGCGAGCGTCCACCGGTTTTGATGAGACGTCCGTCGGCAAGCACCAGCGTCAGTCCCAGCACGTTCTCGCGCATGGTGCCGTAGCGCACGGCATTGGTGCCCGAGGCGCGTGTCGCTGCCATGCCGGCGAGCGTGGCATCGGCGCCCGGGTCTATCGGAAAAAACAAACCGGTATGCTGCAACTGCTGGTTGAGCTGCTTGCGCGTGACACCGGCCTGCACCGTGCAGTCGAGATCGTCGACATTCACCGCAAGGATGCTGTTCATGCGGCTCATGTCCACGCACACGCCGCCGTGAATGGCGAGCACATGGCCTTCGAGCGAGGTGCCTACGCCATAGGGAATGATGTTGGTATTGTGCGCGGCGCAGAGCTTGACGATGGCTATGGCTTCCTCTGTGGTTTGCGGAAACACTACCGCATCGGGTGCGGCGATGGGGAATGCCGATTCGTCTTTGCCGTGGTGTTCGCGGATGGCCTGCGAGGTGGTGAAGCGGTCGCCGAATTTAGCGCGCAAAGCCGAAAGGAGTTCGGGCGGGCAGGGGGTGCGCAACGGTTCGGGTTTGTTCATGACGGATGACCTGCTTACAAGGTCCTGAGTTTCACTCAACTACTTCGCCACCGGATGATTTGCCAAAGTCTCCAGTGCCTTCACCATGCCGGAGTGATCCCACTTGGCGCCACCCTGTGCGACGCACGCGTTGAACATTTCCTGTGCGGTCGCGGTATTCGGCAGCGACATCCCCATGGCGCGCGCGCCGGCGAGTGCGAGTGACAAATCCTTCTGGTGCAGCTCGATGCGAAAGCCGGGATCGAAGGTGCGCTTGATCATGCGTTCGCCGTGCACTTCAAGTATGCGCGAGGCGGCAAATCCGCCCATCAGTGCCTGCCGCACTTTCGCCGGATCAGCACCCGCTTTGGATGCAAACACCAGCGCTTCGCTCACCGCTTCGATGTTGAGCGCGACGATGATCTGGTTGCACACTTTGCAGGTTTGGCCGTCGCCGTTGCCGCCGACCAGTGTGATGTTTTTACCCATCAGTTCAAACACAGGTTTCACTTTGTCGAAGGTCGCGGGGTTGGCGCCGATCATGATGGTAAGCGATGCAGCTTTGGCGCCGACTTCGCCCCCCGACACCGGCGCATCGACGTATTCGCAGCCGAGATCATTGATTTTTCTGGCGTAGACTTTGGTTTCTATCGGCGATATCGAACTCATGTCGATGACGATTTTGCCGTGGCTTAAACCCGCAGCGACGCCGTCGGCGCCGAACAGCACTTTTTCCACATCCGGCGTGTCGGGCACCATGATGATGATGATATCGGCTTTCTGCGTGACGGCTTTGGCACTGGCACAGGCCTTGCCGCCGGCGTCGGTGAGTTCTGCCGCCACGCCGCTGCGTGAAGTCAGAAACAGCGTGTGACCGCCTTTGATGAGGTTCGCCGCCATGGGTTTGCCCATGATGCCGAGGCCGATGAATCCGATATTGCTCATAATGTTCTCCAGTAAAGTTCAACAGCGATTTTGCCACAGAGGGCAGGCAAAGACACAACGCAGAAGCGCGGTTCCCGGTGGCTACTTGCGCTCTTGTTCGAGGTATTTTCTGACCCACGACAGTCCCGCATCGGTCGTTGTCAGCGGCTTGTATTCACAGCCGATCCAGCCGCGGTAGCCGATGCTGTCGATGAAATCGAAGAGAAACGGGTAATGGATCTCGCCGCTGCCGGGCTCGTGGCGGCCGGGGTTATCCGCCAGTTGCATGTGCGGGATCATCGCCAGATTTTTCTCGATGGTGCGGGCGAGATCGCCTTCCATGATTTGCATGTGGTAGATGTCGTATTGCACAAATAGATTGTCCGAGCCGGTGTCGGCGATGATGTCGAGCGCCTGTTGGGTGTGGTTGAGATAAAAGCCCGGCATGTCGTGGCGGCTGTTGATCGGCTCGATCAGCAGCTTGATACCGGCGTTTTTGAATTTAGGCGCGGCGAATTGGAGATTGGCTATGAACGTATCGCGCAGCCTTTCCGGCGCGACGTTCGCGGGTGCAAGCCCGGCGAGGCAGTTGACTTGTGTGCAGCCCAGGGCAGACGCGTAGTCGATGGCTTTTTCGACGTCAGCCTGAAATTCGTTCACCCGGTTGGGGTGGCACGCGATGCCGCGTTCACCGTTTGTCCAGTCGCCCGCAGGCAGGTTATGCAGCACCTGCTCGAGCTGATGGCGATGTAAAAGCTCGGCCAGTTGATGCTTGTCGTAGTCGTAGGGAAACAGGTACTCAACGCCCTTGAAGCCGGCGCGCGAAGCTGCGCCAAAGCGTTCGAGAAACGCATGTTCATTGTACAGCAGCGTGATATTGGCGCAGAATTTTGGCATGGAGATTGAATTTAAGCAGAGGTATTTAAATGGGTGTTTAGTTCATGTAAAAACATGCGGATGCGTTTGACGTTGGCGCCGAAGTCGCTGCTGCCGACACGCGAGGCGGAGCGCATGTCCAGCTGCGAACCGCCTGGGTGCAAGCGCATGCGGATCACCACATCATCCTTGAAACGCATCCAGCGCGTGGTGGCGGTGGCTTCGATACGGCCTTGCACTTCGTCCACGTCGGCTGCCGCGATGCTCCACCCCAGCGCAGTGCAGGTAGCAAGCGCAGTGTGAAAAATCACAGGCGGTGATTGCGTAAATAGCAACGGCAGCATATCCGGATACGCCAGCCGGTGTTCCGCGCCACGCAGACCGCTGTATTCCACCCCGTTGGTACACGTCCGTCGTAATTCGCGCAGCGCGATAAATTGCGGCGGATCATCCGCGGCAGTGGACACATCATGAATCCATGGCATCGGTTATTCCGCTGTGATCTTCGCGGCTTTGACGACGCGCGCCCACTTCACGATATCGCTCTTGATGTCCGCCGCAAACGCCTCGGGGCCGAGCACACTCAGTTCCGCGCCTTGTCCTTGCACGAAATTCTTCATGTCTTCGGTCTGTGTGATTTTGACCAGGGTTGCAAACAGCTTTTGCACGATGGGACGGGGCGTTTTAGCTGGCGCGGCAATGCCCGTCCACGAGGTTACTTCAAAATCTTTCAGCCCCTGCTCGCTGATGGTGGGGATATTCGCCATCAGCGCCGAGCGCTTTAGTGTAGCCATGCCTATCGGGCGCAGGCGGCCGGCTTTAACCAGCGCATTGAGCGCGGTGACGCCGGTGCAGAACATTTGAATCTGCCCCGACAATACATCGGTGGTGGCCACGCCTGCGCCCTTGTACGGCACATGCACCATGTTGATTTCAGCCATGGTATTGAACAACTCGCCGCAAAGGTGTGGCGAACCGCCGACGCCGGACGAAGCGAAGTTAATGCCGCCGGGTTTGCTCCTGGCAAGCGCAATCAGTTCCTTAACATTGGTGGCGGGCACATTGTTGTTGACCACCATCAGGTAGGGAATCACTGCAATGCGTGCCACAGCGGTAAAATCGCGTGTCGCGTCGTAGCCGATTTTTTTGTAGACACTGGGTGCGACCGTCAGCGGCCCGGCAATCGCCACCAGCAGCGTGTAGCCATCGGGCGGTGCTTTGGCGACGATTTCCGAACCCGAGGTGCCGCCCGCGCCAGGCCGGTTGTCCACCACCACTTGCTGGCCAAGTGCGATGGTGAGCCGCTGCGCAATGCCGCGACCGAGAATATCGTTGGTGCTGGAGCCCGGCGAAAACGGCACGATGAGGCGAATTGGCCGCGCCGGATACTCCTCGCTTTGTGCGTGTGCAAGTCTGGTGGCACACAGCGGACTTAAGCCGACAATTATTGCAAGTATTTGTTTCAATGGGAAATTCCAATAGGCCGGTGGCTGGGTGCAAGGTACAGGTGGTGGCATTAGTTTAACGCATGCGCTGCGTATAATCGGGCCACCATGAATGATCTGTTACAGCCGCCTATAGTTGGAATCGCTGGAATCCTGCTCGCCGCTGGCGCGGGAAATCGCTTTGGCGGTGGCAAGCTGCTGCATTTGCTGGATGGCGTGGCCATCGGCGTGCGTGCGGCGCGCAATATGCTGGCGGCGGGTTTGCCGGTGACAGCAGTGGTGCGTCCGGGCAGCGACGAACTCGCGCGATTGCTGCAACACGAAGGCGTGACGGTAACGGTGTGCCGCGGCGCCGCTGAAGGCATGGGCGTGAGTCTTGCGCACGCTGTTGCACAGACCAGCGCGGCGGCAGGCTGGGTGGTTGCGCTCGCAGACATGCCGCGCATTAAACCGCATACGATACTTCAGATTGCACAAGCCGTGAAACAGGGTGCGTTGCTTGCCGCACCGGCGTATCGCGGCGAGCGCGGGCATCCGGTCGCTTTCGGCGCGCAGCTGTTGAACGAGTTACTGGTGCTTGGCGGTGACGAAGGTGCGCGCGCCCTGATCCGAAAACATCGCGCACAACTGCAGCTGATGACCTGCGACGACCCCGGTATTGTGTACGATATCGACAGCCGCGCGGATCTGCAGAGCTGGGCGGCTGGCCCCTGATGCAAGAACCTCAAGCCGCGCCACCCGCGGATTTCCGCCTGGCGTTTTCGGTATCGCGCGAGGAATACACTGCCGGCCTGCACGACACCAAGCAACTCCTGCTGCGCTCCGTGCGGTGGGGTAACGCGATGTATTTTCTCGCCGCGGTATCGGTGGTGTGTGGCATCGCCATCGGCATGGCTTACATCGATCTCATCAATGGCTACATCGGCCGATATTGGCGCTTGCAGCGATTAATGGTGGTGGCATTTTTGGGGGCTTGCCTGCTCGCAATCTGGCAGCAACGGCTGCGCGAAGCGCGCATCTATGCGACCTGCGCCGAAGACGACAGCATGGTGCTCGGTTCGCAGGTCCTGGAAATCACCGCTAATGCCTTGCACCATGAGGGGCGTGGCATGGTTACGCAGGTGGCGTGGACAGCGCTCAAGCACATTACACAAGGCCAGAATACGGTTTTGATCGTATTGAAGAATTATACGTTCATAGTGATCCCGGCGCGCGCGTTTTCGAGCGCGCAGCAGCGCGGCGCGTGGATCGCCGCGTTACGCGCGCATGCGCCAGGCGCGGCCTGGGATGCTGCGTCAGCGCCAGCACGTACACGCGTCCCCGACGCGCCGACCATCAACACGCAGCAGGCGCAGCCGGTTTCTGCCTTATCGCCGCTGGCGCTGGGGCTGCGGGAAAACCTTCGTGCAGGCACGCGCCTGGCTTTTTTCCGGCGCGTTGAATCCAGGGATTTTGTCGCCACGGCAGAAGCCTTCATCGCGCTGGCGGCTATGGAGCTGGTGGTGATGCTGGCATTCGATATTGCCGGCGTCGGCATCAACGGGCAAATGGATCGTGAAGCGCTGCCGCACGCCTTGTTGTTCGTGCCGCTGACTTTGTTGCTGGGCGTGGCGGCTGCGCGCAGGACAGGGGATCGTTCGCTGTTGCTGGCGTTGCCGGTTGCGCTGGTCGCGGCTGGGCTGGTGGTTTCTTCGGTGAGCGGGATGCTGGGTATTCTGCTGCAGCATCAAGCGATCGTCGCCGCAGCGCAGCATTGGGCATGGCTGTTTTATGCGCAACTCGCGTGGTGGTCGGCGATCATTTGTTTTGTGTTGTGGCGTTTCGCGCCCATGCGAATGCAACGCAGTGCGGGCCTCGCGCTACTGGGTGTGGCGCTGCTCGCGGCGCCGTCTCTCTGGTATCCGGCGAATCACTTGTGGATTCCGGCCGACGATCCTGAGCGGCAAAGTGGCGTTGATAAAAAGGTTTTTACACTGGCGGACGAAAAGGGTTACCACGCGCAGCAAGACATGCTGCCGCGGACACTGTCGGCGTTGTTGCCGCAACGCCCTGGCATTGCCGACCTCTATGTGCTCAGCGCGGGCCTCTACGCGCGCGAAGATGTGTTCATGAAAGAGGTCAGGATGATCGACACGCTGTTGCGGCAGCGCTTCGATGCCGATGGCCGTGCGTTGATGTTGATCAATAATCCGCAGACGGTTCACGACGTTCCGATCGCGAGCTCGACCAATCTGTCAGCCGCATTGCGGCACATCGGCGGCCTGATGAATCCCGATGAAGACGTGCTGGTGCTCTACTTGTCGTCGCACGGCTCGGAAAAGCACCATTTGGCGGTTGATTTCTGGCCGCTGCAATTGAAATCCATCGATCCGCCGGCATTAAAAAAAGCGCTGGATGAATCAAAAATCCAGTGGAAAATCGTGGTGGTCTCGGCGTGTTATTCCGGCGGTTTCATCGAGCCGCTTAGAGACGACAACACCCTGATTATCACCGCATCGAGCGCCACCAGGACCTCGTTTGGATGCGGCAGCGAGTCCAACGCGACCTACCTGGCGCAGGCGCTGTTCGATGAAGCGTTGCGAAAGACCTATTCTTTCGAGACCGCGTTCGAGCAAGCCCGCCAGTCGATTCGTCAACGCGAGCAGGCGCTGGGCCATGACCCCTCCGCGCCGCAGATTTTCGTGGGCGCGGCCATCCGGGAGAAACTGTTGCAGGTGGAACGGCGCCTTGCGCAACGAAATCAGTAGATGTGTGCGGCAGAAGTTATAATTCGGAAATTGGCTCATTAACCCTATTCACACTCCAGCGAGAACAAAAAATGCGTTTTGAAGGCACGGAAAATTACGTTGCAACCAATGATCTGATGTTGGCGGTGAATGCCGCAATCACTCTGGAGCGTCCCTTGCTGATCAAGGGCGAGCCCGGCACCGGCAAAACCATGCTGGCGCTGGAGGTGGCCAAGGCGCTGAAACGCCCGCTGTTTGAGTGGCACATCAAATCCACCATGAAAGCGCAGCACGGGCTGTATGAGTACGACGCGGTATCGCGCCTTCGCGATTCGCAGTTGGGCGACGCGCGGGTGAATGATATTTCCAATTACATCCTGCAAGGCATGCTGTGGAAAGCGTTCGAATCGCCGGAACCTTCGGTGCTGCTGATTGACGAAGTAGACAAAGCGGACATTGAGTTTCCCAATGACCTGCTGCGCGAGCTCGACCGCATGGAGTTTTACGTCTATGAAACGCAGCAACTGGTCAAAGCCAAGACGCGGCCACTGGTGATTATCACCAGCAACAACGAAAAAGAATTGCCCGATGCGTTTTTACGGCGCTGTTTTTTCCACTACATCCGCTTTCCCGACCGTGACACCATGACGCAAATCGTCGACGTGCATTTTCCCGGGCTTAAGAAAATACTGTTGAGTCAGGCGCTGAATGCGTTTTTTGAAATTCGCGACGTGCCAGGCCTGAAAAAGAAACCTTCTACCTCGGAACTGCTCGACTGGCTGAAATTGCTGGTGGCGGAAGACATTTCACCGGAAACGCTGCACAGTCAGGATCAGCACAAAATCATTCCACCGCTGCATGGCGCGCTGCTCAAAAACGAACAGGACGTGCATTTGTTCGAGCGGCTGGTGTTCATGACGCGCAAGAAATAGCGCTGCGCGCATGCTGCGGCATCGGGGTTTTCCGCCGGTCATCGATGAAAAGGTCAAGGTGTTGATTTTGGGCAGTTTTCCCAGCCCGGCATCGCTGCTGAAACAGCAGTATTACGGCCACCCGCAAAATCATTTCTGGAAGCTGATGGGCGCATTATTGTGTGAGCCGCTGTATGAAATGGATTATCTGCAACGCTTGCCGATTTTGCTAAAGCACCGCATCGGCCTATGGGATGTGCTGCACCAGTGCGAACGCGCCGGCGCACTCGACAGCAACATTCGCAACGCCGTGAACAATGATTTCCAGCAAGCGACGCGCTTGGCGCGTGGATTGAAACGCGTGTGTTTTAACGGCAAGACAGCGGGGCGATTCGAGTCGGTGTTTGCCGCGGCGGGTTATGAAACGCTGGTGCTGCCATCGTCGAGCCCGGCGTATACGCTGGTGTTTGAAGCAAAACTGAAGCTGTGGCGGGGTGTGACGGCGGTTACCAAACAAAAAGCGCGTTCCGCCGCATGACGGAACGCGCCTTGAAACGATGCGAAGGGTGCGATTAACGCCAGTGTCTATAGTGTCCGTGATAGTGCGGGCGATGTGAGGCGCGTGTGTAGACCACCGGCGGCGCGTCGTACGTGCGGTAAACCACGCGCGGCGCGGGCGCATAGACGGGTGGGTAGTAAACCGGGTAGTAAACCGGCGCGGGGTAGTAAACTGGCGCGGGAGCCACGATCACGGGAAAGGGCAGTCCGATGCTGATTGAAACGCCTGCATGGGCGGACGCGGCGCCGAGGAAACTCATCGCACCGGCCAATGCCAGGGCAGCGCCTATTGAGTTGAGATATTTACGCATGACGTTTCTCCTTTACACTGCATGTTGTGTGCGATATCGGGTGGCGGTGGCGATCTCTGATGTAAATCCGCCGCACACCCAAATACTACGCCGCAGGTGCGGCCACAGGCGTTACAAATTGTAAGTTTGTATTACTGAAAAATCAGCGTAAAAACAAATGCTTATAGAATTTTTTCTGAAACTGAAAGAAGGCGGCGTACCGGTTTCCATCAAGGAATTCCTGGTGTTGCTGCAGGCTTTTGAAAAACAAGTTATTTATGGCAGCGTCGAAGATTTTTACTATCTTTCACGCACCTGCCTGGTCAAGGACGAGAAGTACTTCGACCGCTTTGACCGCGTGTTCTCGGCGTATTTTAAAGGCATCATCGATGTCGAGGGCATCGAGGCGAAAATTCCCGAAGAGTGGCTGCGCAAACTGGCCGAACGTCATCTGACCGAGGAAGAAAAGCAGTTGATCGAGTCGCTCGGCGGTTGGGAAAAACTGATGGAGACGCTGAAAAAACGCCTTGAAGAACAAAAAGGCCGTCATCAGGGCGGCAGCAAATGGATAGGCACTGCGGGTACCAGCCCGTTCGGCGCCTATGGCTACAACCCCGAGGGTGTGCGTATCGGCCAGCAGGAGTCACGTCACCGCCGCGCGGTCAAAGTGTGGGATCAGCGCGAATATAAAAATCTGGATGACAGCGTGGAGTTGGGCACGCGCAATCTCAAGGTGGCGCTGCGCAAGTTACGCAAATTCGCCCGCACCGGCTCGCCCGATGAGTTGGATCTCGATGACACCATACGCTCCACCGCGCGCAACGCCGGCTGGCTGGATTTGAAAATGGTACCGGAGCGCCACAATGCAGTGAAGGTGCTGCTATTTTTTGATATCGGCGGCTCGATGGACGATCACATCCGGGTGTGCGAGCAACTTTTTTCGGCGACGCGCACGGAATTCAAGCATCTCGAGTATTTTTACTTCCACAATTTTTTGTATGAACGGGTATGGAAGGACAACCGCCGGCGGCACACCGAGCGCGTCTACACGCACGACGTGCTTCGTACCTATGATCATGAATATAAAGTGATTTTCGTGGGTGATGCGACCATGAGCCCGTATGAGATAACGTTCCCTGGCGGCAGCGTCGAGCACACCAACGAAGAACCGGGTGCGACCTGGATGCAGCGCGTGCTGGATGTTTATCCCAATACGATCTGGATCAATCCGCAGAACGAATCATTGTGGGATTACCACGAATCGATACGCATCACGCGCGACATCATGTCGCATCGCATGTTCCCGCTGACCATCGACGGGCTGGATCGTGGCATGCGTATGTTGTCGCGGCGGCTTTAGGCCGTACGTGCTGCCATGTTGCGCCGATCGCCTCCGGGCGGTGGCGCTACTTTCAGAATTTCATCGACCGTGGTCAGTCCGGCGGCGACCTTCATCGCGCCATTGATGCGCAGCGGTTTCATGCCGTCTTTGTAGGCGGCGTCGCGAAAGGTTTCGAGGTCGGTGGTATCCGTGATGTGGCGCTTAAGTTCTGGTGTCAGCACCATCGTTTCATAGATGCCGATACGGCCCATGTAACCGGTCATCCGGCATTCCAGGCAGCCTTTGCCTATGGTGGTCGTACCCCTGGGATTGGGTGCTTTCCAGGGCGCCACCAGGTTTTCCCAAGTCGCATCATCCAGATCGACCTGCTCTTTGCAGTGCGGACAGATGGTGCGGATCAGGCGCTGCGCCATCACCCCCAACAGCGTCGATTGCAGCAGATAACCGGGCACGCCCAGATCGATCAATCGGCTGATCGCGGATGGTGCATCGTTGGTGTGCAGCGTGGATAACACCAAATGGCCGGTCAGCGCGGCCTGAACCGCCATTTCCGCGGTTTCAATATCGCGAATCTCGCCCACCATGATGATGTCCGGGTCCTGCCGCATCAGCGTGCGTATGCCACTGGCGAAACTGACGCCGATGGCTGTTTGCACCTGCATCTGGTTAAACGCAGGCTCCACCATCTCGATCGGGTCTTCCACCGAGCACACATTGACCGTTGGTACCGCCAGATTTTTAAGCGTGGAATACAGCGTGGTGGTTTTGCCGGAGCCGGTAGGCCCGGTCACCAGCACGATGCCGTGCGGCTGGCTTACCATCTGCTTCCATTTGCGTTCGTCATCGTCGCCGAAACCGAGTTCCCTGTAGTCCTTGATCAGCGTATCCGGGTCAAAGATACGCATCACCAGTTTCTCGCCGAATGCGGTGGGCATTGTCGACAAGCGCAACTCTACTTCGTTGCCGTCGGGCGAGATGGTCTTCAGGCGCCCATCCTGAGGCCGGCGTTTTTCCACCACGTCCATGCGTCCCATGATCTTGATGCGCGAGGTCATCGCCGCCATCACCGGTGCGGGTATCTGGTAGACCTGATGCAGTGCGCCGTCGATGCGAAAGCGCACGTTGCCGCTATCGCGCCGCGGTTCTATGTGGATGTCGCTGGCGCGTTGCTCGAACGCATAGGTAAACAACCAGTCGCAGATGTGGACGATGTGCTGGTCATTGGCGTCGAGCTTGCCGGCGCGCCCCAACTGCATCAACTGCTCAAAATTGGTTACGTCGCTGAAATTGCCCTTGTCTTGCGCGTTGGCGGTTTTTACCGAACGCGCCAGATTGTAGAACTCGACGATATACGACTGAATCTCGACCGGGTTGGCGATGACGCGCTTGATATCGAGCCGCAGCACCTGCCGCAGCTGCTGCTCCCACTCGCGTACGTAGGGTTCGGAGGTGGCGATAGTGACTTCGCTGCTATTCACCGCAACCGGCAATATCTTGAAACGTTCGGCGTAGGCATTGGACATGACCTTGGTGACCGCGGCAAAATCCACCTTGAACGGATCAATGTGAAAGTACTCGAGGCGACACTTCTCTGCCAGCCACTGCGTGAGATTTTCCAGATGCAGCGTCTTGCGCGGGTCGCGCAGGTCTTTCCACTTTTGATTCGCGATCAATATCAGCGGATGCTGGCTCGATTGAAACGAGCGGCGGTTGATCAGCAACTGTTCGCCGGTTTCCTTGGCGATCAGCTTGTCGGCGATGAGGTCGGCAATCACCTGAGGCAGCGTGAGCGGACGGTCGCTCGGGGTCGCGTTAGGCTGCTGCGAAGGCTGAGTCGATAGGGCCACGGTGACAGGTTGGACGGGTTAAGTTGCGGCGACTATACGCGGAATGGCCTGAATTGGACAATGCATGCGCGACAGCGCAATTCGTGTGACGCCAAGGCCATTTGCGACTGATTTCGCTGCAGTCACATTTACGGGCATGCGCGATCGCAGGAAGCCATTTTTTTTGAGCTAAAATAGTGCCCTATGCATGAACATACGGGCATTTTTGGACGCCGTATGAGGATGTGAGTAAAAAAATATTTAAAAACAAGTAATTAAGTAACATTGTTTGGTTACTTATTTGGTGCAGTAAATTAACAAAAGGGAGCGCACCGATGGAAGCGTTAAAAATAAGCACGGACACACTGTTCATCCTGCTGGGGGCAATTATGGTTCTTGCCATGCATTCGGGCTTTGCGTTTTTGGAGCTTGGCACGGTGCGGCGCAAGAACCAGGTGAATGCGCTGGTGAAAATTATGTGCGATTTTTCGGTGTCCACGGTAGCGTATTTTTTTGTCGGGTACAGCGTGGCCTACGGCGTGGATTTTTTTGTGGGCGCGGAAAAGCTGGCGGCGAAAAGTGGTTTTGAAATCACCAAGTTTTTCTTTTTGCTGACGTTTGCTGCCGCAGTGCCGGCGATCATTTCAGGCGGCATCGCCGAGCGCTCGAAGTTCAACATGCAACTGATTGCCACCGTAGTGATCGTGGCGCTGATCTATCCGTTTTTCGAGGGTATTGCATGGAACGATAAATACGGTGTGCAGGACTGGATCAAGGCGGCCACCGGGGAAAAATTTCATGACTTTGCCGGCTCGGTGGTGGTGCACGCGGTCGGCGGCTGGATGGCGATCGTGGCGGTGATACTGCTGGGTGCGCGCACGGGGCGTTATCCGAAAGGCGGCGGCGTTACCGCACAGCCGCCGTCAAGCATTCCGTTTCTGGCCTTGGGCGCGTGGATACTGGCGGTAGGCTGGTTCGGTTTTAACGTGATGTCGGCGCAGACCATCGATAAGGTTTCCGGACTGGTGGCGGTGAATTCGCTGATGGCGATGGCGGGCGGCACCATCGCCGCACTGATCGCGGGACGCAACGATCCGGGCTTTGTGCATAACGGTCCGCTGGCCGGGCTGGTCGCCATATGCGCGGGTTCGGACGTGATGCATCCGATGGGCGCGCTGGCGACAGGCGCGGTGGCGGGCGGCTTGTTCGTGTTCATGTTCACCTTGACGCAAAACCGCCTGAAGATCGACGATGTGCTCGGCGTGTGGCCGCTGCACGGCCTGTGCGGCGCGTGGGGCGGCATTGCCTGCGGCATCTTCGGCGTGAAAAGCATGGGTGGCATGGGCGGCGTGAGTTTCAGCGCGCAATTGATCGGTACCGGCATAGGCATCGCGGTGGCGGTGATCGGCGCGGCGATACTCTACGGCATGCTCAAGGTTGTGATGGGCCTGCGCCTGACCGAAGAACAGGAGTTCGACGGATCGGACTTGAGCATACACAAGATCAATGCCACGCCGGAGCGCGGCGGTTGGTAGGTTTGGCGTGAAGCGTGAGGGGTGAGGCGTAGACTCGCCGGTGCTTCGCCCTTCGCTCTGCGCGCGTGTAGTGCCGTGCTTAATAGTGCGCCGTGCCTGTCATCGCAACGTTGCCCGATGGCCCGGCTGTCCACAGCTGCGCTGATGCGCCGTCGGCCGAAGGGATGCCGCCCACCGTGAGTTTTTCATTGTGAAATAGCGGGCTGAGCGCGCGGTAGTCGAGCTTGCGTACGGGGCGTCCCGCGTTGCGCCGGCTCAAATCCAGCAGCAGAATAGTTTGCAGCGGGCCATGCACAATCAGACCGGGGTAGCCTTCCTGTTTGCGGCAGTAATCGATGTCGTAATGGATACGGTGGGCGTTAAAGATCAGCGCTGAGTAACGAAACAGCATCGCTTCGTCGGGCATTACTTCGTGCCGCCATAACGCATTCGCGGGTGCGGGCTTGCCCGGCGCTGCGGCTGCGCCCGCGGCCGCACCCGGCGGTTTTGGCGCTTCGGGTATTGCAGCGTCGCGATACACAATGTCATGCTCCTCGACCACGGCGATTTCAGCGGCCACGCTCAACGTGTGCCGCACCGTAACAAATACCAGATTGCCGCTGTTGCCGGATTTGGATTCGACCGAAAGAATTTCCGATTCGCGGCTCATGCGCTCGCCCACTTTGATCGGTCGCCTGAAATCGAGCCGCCCGCCCGCCCACATGCGGCGTGGCAAAGTCACCGGCGGCAAAAAACCACCACGTTTTGGATGCCCATCGTGTGCCAATTCACGAGCCAGCGCGGTCTCCAGAAAATACGACCAATGCCAGCCCTCGGAAATGGCGTCCCCCTCGCACAGCGGCGGATCGTCACGGTCGAGGGTGGCGCTGAGTGCGGCAAGCGGCCACGCCGTGGCGAGGTCTTGGTGCGCTTCTGTGCGGCCTACCCACTGCCGCAGATGTTGCAAAGAGTCTGTCATAAACGCTCACAAAAAATAGTTGGGTTATTTGAATAAACGAATTTTACAGGAGGGGCACACACTAATCATGTATTAACAGGGTAGACAAGATGAAGCCTTTCTCCTGTGCATACTGTCTGTCCAGGTTAAAGCGCATACTACCAATTCCGTCGTTCCAGCGAAGGCTGGAACCCAGATCGTTAACAAGCCCGAAGGGCCTAATTTTGGATGCTTCGCATAGAATTACGTACTGGATTCCAGCCTTCGCTGGAATGACGGTTTGGTATTTTTAGACCGGCAGCTTTGGATAGCGTTAGCAGATAGCGAAGGTCCCATGACGAACCCGGATGAACCGAAATATCCATGCGCCAACAGTGGAATTGTCTCACCCATCGCGCCAAGCCTCCGGCTATGCCGGCAATCAATTAACGAATTGTTTTTAAAAATAAATTGAAAATACTGGTAATGGGTTCCGGTGGTGTGGGTGGCTTTTTCGGCGGACGCCTTGCGCATGCGGGCTGCGATGTCACCTTCGTCGCTCGCGGTGCGCACCTTGCCGCGATGCGCGAGCATGGTCTTTTGATCGAAAACGAGGTGCAAGGCAATATTCTCATCAACCCCGTCAAAGTCACCGCCGATGCGACATCCGCGGGCACACCCGATCTCATCCTGTTCGCGGTAAAGCTGTGGGATACCGAAGCCGTGGCGCGCGCATTAAAACCCATCGCCGGGCCGCAAACCGCTGTGCTGTCGTTGCAAAACGGCGTGGTAAAAGACGACATACTCGGCGCTGTGTTTGGCGACAAAGCCCTGTTGGGCGGGGTTGCCTATGTGGGCACGCATATTGCCCGGCCCGGCGTGATCCATCAGGTCGGCACGCTGCAACGCCTGGTGTTTGGCGAATATGACGGCAAACCATCCGCGCGTGCGCAAGCGCTGCTTGCCGTGGCGCTCAAGGCGGGCCTGCAAGCCGAGTTGTCGGGTGACATCCGCCGCACGTTATGGGAGAAATACACCTTTCTTGTCGGTCTTTCGGGCACCACCGCTTGCATGCGCAGCACCATTGGCCCGGTGCGCGAGTATCCGCGGACGCGCGCATTTTTGCATGATCTGATGAAAGAAACCGTCGCGGTTGGCCGCGCACTGGGCGTGGCGTTGCCTGAGAACTATGCCGACGAGCGGCTGACATTCGCCGACAGCGTGCCCGGCACCATGGATTCGTCGCTGCACCACGATCTCAAAAACGGCAATCCCCTCGAAGTCGAGTGGCTGGCCGGCGGCGTGGTGCAACTCGGCGCCAAGGTCGGTGTGCCAACGCCCTGCAACCGTGCGGTGTGGGATGTGCTGGCATTGCACGCGCCAGGAAAATCGCGCTACCCCTCCGCCTCAAGCCCGAGGTAGTGCGCTTCCAGTTCGTGCCGGATGTAGTCGAGAATGCGTGCATCCGCATCCGGCGCAAGACAATCGAATTGCGCGATGCTGTCATTTTCCATTGCGCGCAGCCAGGTGAGCTGACGTTTGGCGAGCTGGCGGGTGGCGGCAATGCCTTGTTCGATCAATTCATCGCGGCCAAACGCGCCGTTCAGATGTTGCCACGCCTGACGGTAACCGACGCAGCGCATCGAGGGCATGGTTGATTCCAGCACGTATTCCTCGCGCAGGCGCGCCACTTCATCCAGCAGGCCGGCCTTGAGCATGTCCTTAAACCGCGTGGCGATGCGTTCGTGCAGCACGCCGCGGTCGCTGGGCGTAATCACAATGGTGATCGGCGTGTATGGAAAATAAACGTATTTGGGTTTGCTCAGCCACGTCGACATCGGCTTGCCGGTGAGATGGTAAATCTCCATCGCGCGCTGTATGCGTTGTGAATCGTTCGGATCAATACGCGCCGCGGTTTCCGGGTCTACGCTCATCAGATTGGCATGCACGCCGGGCCAGCCTTTCTCCTCGGCCAGCGTGTCGATCATCAGGCGCGTCATCGGATCGGCGGCGGGCAGATCATTCATGCCTTCGATCAATGACTTGAAGTACAGCATGCTGCCGCCGACCAGCAGCGGCAGGTTGCCGCGATCGGTGATTTCACGCATGTGGGTGAGCGCATCGTCACGGAATCGCCAGGCGGAATATGACTCATGCGGCTCGATAATGTCGATGCCGTGGTGGGCGGTTTTTCGCAGAAACTCAGCATCGGGTTTGGCGGTGCCGATGTCCATTTCCTTGTAAATCTGCGCGGAATCGACACTGATGATTTCGCACGCCAGCGTCTCCGCAAGTTTGGCGGAAATCGCGGTTTTGCCGCTGGCGGTGGGCCCCATCAGAATCAGGGCCGGCGGATGGTTATGCGTGGGAGTGTTCTGCATGTTCAGCGCCCGCGCATGAAAAGTTTGTCGAGTTCCGCAACGGAAAGTTGATGCCAGGTGGGCCGGCCGTGATTACACTGGCCCGAACGTTCGGTGGCCTCCATATCGCGTAACAAGCCGTTCATTTCCATAACTGTCAGTTTCCGGTTGGCGCGCACCGCCGCGTGACACGCCATGGTACCCAGTAATGCGTTGCGGCGTTCGGTGAGCACGTGGCTGGCGCCAGTTTCGCGCACTTCCCGCAGTACGTCCATCGCCAGATTGCGTGCGTCGGCATCGGCGAGCATGGCCGGTACTGCGCGTACGGTAAGCGCGGTGGGAGAAGCCGCGCTGATGGCGAAGCCGATTTGCTGCAGCATATCGTTGTTTTCTTCGGCGGCGGCGACATCCAGTGCGGTCGCGTTCATGGTCACCGGAACCAGCAGCGGTTGCATCGGAATGGCTGCGTCGTCGAGCGCGGTTTTGAGTTTTTCATACATGATGCGCTCGTGCGCGGCGTGCATGTCAACCACCACCAGACCGTGCTGGTTTTCCGCCAAAATGTAGATGCCCGCGAGTTGCGCGAGCGCAAAACCGAGCGGCGGGGCGCCGCTGTCGGTGGGCGCGAAAGGATTGAAAGGTGCGCTGGGCGTGCCCGGTGATCCACTGTGTGTGCCGAAAAGGGTTTGGTAAAACGCGCCGGACTCGCGCGCGGCCAATGGCATGGTGCCTTGCGAACGGTAGAACGGCGCGCTGGCGGTGAAGGCAGAAGGCGCTGCAGGGCTGGCGGCGCCGCCAACCGCAAACATCGGCGCGTGCAGTGGTGCGCTTGCCTCCGTACCCACACCGCCGGCCAAGGCTTTGGATAACGCATGAAACACATACTGATGCACACCGCGGGCGTCACGAAAACGCACTTCGGTCTTGGCCGGATGCACGTTGACATCCACCAGCGCCGGATCCAGTTCCAAAAACAGTACAAAAGCGGGATGGCGGTCGTGATGCAGCACGTCCTGATACGCCTGACGCACCGCATGGGCGAGCAATTTGTCGCGCACAAAGCGCCGGTTGACGTAAAAATATTGCGCATCGCGGCTGGCGCGGGCAAACGTGGGCGCGCCGATGCGTCCGAGCAATTTGAGGCCCGCGCTGTCTTCATGCACGGTGATCGACGATTGCGCGAAATCATCGCCTTGCAGCGCGATGATGCGCTCATCAAGGCTTTGCCGCTTCAGGTGCCATTGCACGCGACCGTTGTGTTGCAGTGAGAATCCCGCGTCATTGCACGATAACGCGACACGGCGAAAGGCCTCTTCGCAATGCGCGTATTCGGTGGCTTCGGTCTTTAAAAACTTGCGTCGCGCGGGCGTGTTGAAATACAAGTCGCGCACTTCAACCGTGGTGCCCGAGGTCAGCGCAGCCAATGCCGCAGGTTCCGGGGCGGATAAATGCGGGCCCTCGGCGGTAATCGACCAGGCGTGCTTTTCGCCGTTGCGGCGGCTCGACAGCGTGAGCCGCGATACGGCAGCGATGCTCGCCAGCGCCTCGCCACGAAACCCCAGGCTGGCGACGCGCTCAAGATCGTCAAACGAGGCGATTTTGCTGGTGGCATGGCGCGCCAGCGCGAGGGCGAGTTCGTCGCGTGCGATGCCGGCGCCATCGTCGCTGACTTTAAGCAATTTTGTGCCGCCGCCCGCGAGTTGCACCGTGACGCTGGTGGCGCCCGCGTCAAGACCGTTTTCAAGCAACTCTTTCAGTGCCGACGCTGGCCGCTCAACCACTTCGCCGGCGGCGATCTGGTTGATCAGGAGATCGGGCAGAACGCGAATTTTGTACATGGAACAATCAAGGTAACTATAGGTAATATTAACACCGTCTCATCGCTTATAATTGCGGCTATGCAACATGGAGAGATTAGTCAATGAAGTTCGGCATTCCCACGGAGACGCGGCCACACGAGAAGCGCGTAGCGGCTACACCTGAAACCGTAAGAAAACTCACTACTGGTGGACACCACTCGGTATGGCTGCAGGCCGGCGCGGGGCTCGCAGCCAGCATACCTGATGAGCAATACACGGCGGCTGGTGCGACGCTGGCCGCAACCGCGGCCGAGGTCTACGCGCAATCCGAAATCCTGCTCAAAGTGCGTGGCCCGGATGCCGGCGAACTGGCGCACCTGAAAAGCAGCCACACCCTGATCGGCCTGCTCAATCCGCAGCATAAGGAAGGCCTGGCCGCGCTGGCGCGATCCGGCGTGACAGCATTTGCAATGGAGGCGTTGCCGCGCATCTCGCGGGCGCAATCGATGGACGTGCTGTCGTCGCAAGCCAACATCGGTGGCTACAAAGCGGTGCTGATGGCTGCCAACACCTACGGCAAAATGATGCCGATGATGATGACGGCGGCGGGTACGGTCAAAGCGGCGCGCGTGGTGATCATGGGGGTCGGTGTGGCGGGCTTGCAGGCGATAGCCACGGCCAAGCGTCTGGGTGCGGTGGTGGAAGCGACCGATGTGCGCCCGGATACCAAGGAGCAAGTCGAATCGCTGGGCGCGAAATTTATCGACGTGCCGCTGACCGATGCCGAAAAAGAACTCGCCCATGGGCAGGGCGGTTACGCGCGCGATATGGGCGACGAGTACCGCAAGCGTCAGGCGGTGCTGGTCGCCGAGCGCATTAAACAGGCCGACATTGTGATTACCACCGCGCTGATACCGGGCCGTGCGGCGCCGGTGCTGGTGACCGAAGCCATGGTGCAGTCGATGAAGCCGGGGTCGGTGATCGTCGATATGGCGGTCGAACAGGGCGGCAACTGCCCGTTGTCGGAGCTCGACAAAACCGTGGTGAAACATGGCGTGCATTTGATCGGCGTGGCGAACATTCCGGCGCTGGTGGCGGCAGATTCCAGCGCCTTGTATGCGCGCAACCTGCTGAACTTTCTGGGGCTGATGCTCGACGCCAACACCGGTGAATTCAAAATCAACCGCGAAGACGAAATCATTGCCGGCACGCTGGTGTGTGCGGGTGGAGAATTGCTTCGCAAGTGAAGGGTGAAGAGTGAAGAGTGAATAGGGTACCCTCCCTTATACCCTTCACTCTTCACTCGTCACCCTTCACGGATCGGAGATCCCAAGTGACCGTAGACCCGCTAATCACAAACCTGATGGTATTCGTGCTGGCGATTTTCGTCGGCTACCACGTGGTATGGAACGTGACACCCGCGCTGCATACACCGCTGATGTCGGTGACCAATGCGATATCGAGCATTATTCTGGTGGGCGCCATGCTTGCCGCTGGTCCGGCGGACGCTGACTGGGGCGTGTGGCTCGGCGCGGTGGCGGTAGTGCTGGCGGCGATCAACGTGTTCGGCGGGTTTCTGGTGACGCAGCGCATGCTGGCAATGTTCAAGCGAAAAGACCCCAAGAAACTGGAGGGCAGTTAAATGCTCTCCGCTAATCAGGTCGCGCTGGCGTATCTGGTCGCGTCGGTATTTTTTATCCTGGCGCTGAAGGGGCTTTCTTCGCCGCTGACGTCGCGGCGCGGCAACCTGTTCGGCATCATCGGCATGGCGATGGCGGTCGCGGTTACGCTGACGCTCACCCGCAACTGGATGGTGATAGCGGGTTGCATTGCACTCGGCGGCGCCATCGGCGCAGTGGTGGCGCGCAAAGTGCAGATGACGGCGATGCCGGAACTGGTCGCATTCATGCATTCGCTGGTAGGTTTGGCAGCAGTGTTAATCGCTATTGCTGCTGTCAACAATCCGTTCGCGTTCGGTATCGTCAAGGCGGCAGGCGAGCCGATTTCGATGGGCTACAAGCTGGAGCTTTTTATCGGCACTTTCGTCGGCGCGATGACTTTTTCGGGCTCGGTGATTGCGTTCCTGAAACTCTCCGGGCGCGTCAGCGGCGCACCCCTCGTGTTCAGCGGCCAGCACATGCTCAACCTGCTTCTGGGCATAGGCATGTTTGGTAGCGGACTGTGGTTCTGCGCTTCCGGCGGCACCAACTGGAACGCGTTTATTGCGCTGGCCGCGATTGCTTTCGTGCTGGGCTTTCTAATCATCCTTCCCATCGGCGGCGCCGATATGCCGGTGGTGATCTCGATGCTGAATTCGTATTCGGGGTGGGCGGCGGCAGGCATCGGTTTTTCGCTCAATAATCCCATGCTCATTATCGCCGGTTCGCTGGTAGGCAGCTCCGGCGCGATCTTGTCGTACATCATGTGCAAGGCGATGAACCGCCCATTCCTGTCGGTGATCCTTGGCGGCTTTGGCACCGATTCGGGCGCGGCAGCCGCGGGCAGCGGCGCGCAGAAAACGCATCGCAGCGGCAGCGCTGAAGATGCGGCGTTCCTGCTGGGCAATGCGGATTCGGTCATTATTGTTCCCGGTTACGGCCTCGCGGTGGCGCGCGCGCAGCACGCCGTTAAAGAGCTCGCACAAAAATTACGCGACAAAGGCGTTACCGTACGCTTTGCGATTCATCCGGTTGCGGGTCGCATGCCCGGCCACATGAACGTGCTGCTGGCGGAAGCAGAAATCCCCTACGATCAGGTGCTGGAGATGGACGAAATCAACAGCGACTTCCCCACCACCGACGTGGTGCTGGTGCTCGGCGCTAATGACGTGGTAAATCCGGCGGCGAAAACACCCGGCAGTGCGATCTTTGGCATGCCGATACTTGAAGTCGACAAGGCGCGCACCGTAATGGTGGTCAAGCGTTCGATGGCGGCAGGTTATGCGGGCCTCGATAATGATTTGTTTTACATGGATAAAACCATGATGGTGTTTGGAGATGCCAAGAAGGTGGTGGAGGGTATGGTGAAGGCGATAGAGTGAGGGCCGGTGCCGCACGCATGCAATGTGAACAAGAGGAGGCGCGGTGACGGATGTGAATTCGCAGCAAACGGCGGCTAAGTCGGCGCCACACGCGTTCCAGCAATTCGAGTGGCTGGCGCGTATAGACCCCGCGTACGAGGACGCGCGCCGCCATCTGGCGCGGCTGGTGTGGGCGCCCGCGACGCCGGCGCTGGCGGTGAAGTACCGCGAAATTATTGCAGCGGTTATTCTCGGCTGCCGCGCCTATCCCAGCATCGACGTGCATCTACGCCGCGCATTGACAGAAGGCGCGACCTTGCGCGAAGTGCTGGAGGGTTTTCAGACCGCAGCGATACTCGGCGGATTCCCGGCCCTGCATTACGCGTTGCCGTTCATGATCGCGTTGCACGAGGAGATGGGCGATAAAATTCTGGGAGGCGTCGCAGCCGCGCCGATTGCCGCCGCAAAGCAATCCGGGAATGTCACACGCGGCCCGGCCACCGCTGCGGTGTCGCGTGGTATGCGCGAATGGGCTTGGCTGGATGCGGTAGACCCTGCCTACGAGCGCGCGCACCAGGATCTCGCGGCCCTGGTGTGGACACCGGCCGCACCGGCACTGCCGGTGAAGATACGCGAACTGGTGGCTTGCGCCGTGCTGGCCTATCGCGCCTTCCCCACGCTGGATGGGCATTTGCGCCGCGCCGTGCGCGAGGGCGCAAGTGTGCGCGAGGCCGTCGAGGCGATGGAAACGGCGGCGTTGCCGGGCGGATTTCCGGTGATTCACTATGCGCTGCCTTTCCTCAGTGCGATCCACGAAGAGGTTGAGGCGGGCACGTTCGTCTGATTTTTGTTGTGCGAGGTTTAGGAGCATCCATGAACATGAAAATCACCTGTCGAAGGCTGCCGCTGTTCATTTCAACGTTGTCCCTCGCCGCCGCAGGCGCGGCATTGGGGCAACAGGATTATCCAACCCGGTCAATCCGCATGATCGTCGGCGTGGCGCCGGGAGGCGCCACGGATATACTCGCGCGCGCCATCGGCGCACGGCTGAGTGAGACCTTTCGGCAGCAGGTGATTGTCGAAAATCGGCCCGGCGCCAACCACATCATCGGCGGTGAGCTGACGGCGAAGGCGCCGCGCGACGGCCACACCATTCAGATGATTCCCGAAGGCTTCGTCATCAATGCATCAGTGTATGCCAAGTTGCCGTTCGATCCGCTGCGTGATTTTTCGCCCATTGCACTGGTCGCGCTGGTGCCGAATGTGCTGGTGGTGCACCCGTCGCTACCGGCGCGCACGGTCAAGCAGTTTGCGGCGTTCGCCCGCGCGCGGCCGGGGCAACTGAGTTACGGCTCGTCCGGCGTGGGTTCGCCCAGTCACATGTCGGGCGAACTGTTTAAAGTACTTGCCAAAGTGGATTACGTCCATGTGCCGTACAAGGGGCAGTCGCTGGCGCTGGTGGATCTGATGGGCGGCCACATCCAGTTTTTGTTTCCTTCGATACCGTCATCGGTTGCGCATATACGCTCAGGCAAACTGGTCGCACTGGGCGTTACCACCCTGCAGCGCGCGGGTGCGTTGCCGGATGTGCCGACGATCAACGAAGCCGGCGTTGCTGGTTATGAGGTGAGCGGCTGGTATGGCGTAATCGGCCCCGCGGGATTGCCGCAATCGGTGGTGGCACGACTCAATAAGGAGATCAACGCCATCCTGCAGGCGCCCGAAACACGCAAACAACTTTCCAGTGAAGGCGCCGATCCGCGCACAGGAACGCCGGAGGAATTCGGTGCGGCGATGGCCAATGATCTGCAGAAATGGGCGAAGGTGGTGGCGGTTGCGGGGATCAAAATAAAGTGAGGGCTGCGCCTGGATTCGAGAGCGTAATAAACTCACACTGTCGTTCCTGTGCAGGAACGACGAGTTTTGTAACTATTTGTTTTTAAAAGAATTGTTGTGAAGGAACCAGCATGCCGCGACTCAACGGAAAAGTAGCCTTCCTGACCGGCGGCGGCGCAGGCATAGCCAAAGTGAGCGCTATCGAGTTTGTAAGAGAGGGCGCCAAGGTCGCCATAGTTGATATCAACGCCGAGGCCGGAAAACGCGCCGAGCAGGAAATAAAAGACGCCGGCGGCGAAGTCATATTCATTCAGGCTGACGTTACGCAAGATGCCGCAGTCAGGCAGGCGATAGACACCACGGTGGCAAGGTTCGGAAAACTGAATGTGCTGGTGAACTGCGCCGGCGGTTCGGTGCTGGAGGACGTGCCGGTACACGAAATGAGTCTCGACATCTGGCACAAAACCATCACGCTCAATCTGCTGCACCCCTTTCTGGTGTGCAAGCACGGCATACCGCACCTGATACAAGCGGGCGGCGGCTCCATCATCAACTTTTCCTCGATGGTCGGCATGACCGGCCTCTACCGGCCGGCGTACGCCGCGGCGAAGGGCGGCATCATGTCGTTTACCAAAACCCTCGCTGCGCAATATGTGCAATACGGCATACGCGCCAATGCCATCGGCCCCGGCAGCATACGCACCGAGCGCGCCATCAAACGTTATGAGAACAAGGAATGGATGCTTTCCGAGAAGCCGACAGGGGCTGTCAAGGAACGCATGATCGTGCAAAAACTCTATCCGTTTTCCGTGGGCAACCCAATTGATATTGCAGCGATTGTGGTGTTTCTGGCGTCGGACGAATCACGCATGTTGACCGGCACCACGATTGCGGCCGATGGCGGGCGGTCATCGTACCTTAAGATTTATGCTGGGGAAGACTGATTTTTTGTATGTCGGTGCCATTCCAGTTGATGTCAGTCGCGCCACCACACAGATTCAAAAGGGAGAACAATCATGAAACCAAGTACAACATTCACCCATGCACTCGTCGCCACCCTGCTGCTGCTGTTCGCGCAATTCGCATCCGCGCAAACGGTCATCGAACAGGCGGCGGAACATCGTTATCAGCTGGATTTCCGTGTGAACGACGCGGCACTGGCGAAGCTATTGCCGCCGGGATGGGAGGTCGTAATCGCCACGCAAGGCCCGGCCAAGGACTGCAATCTGCGCATGATATTTATCGATCGCATGGTGATCATGGGCGGCGACGGCAAGGCGGCGGCACGACACACTGCGCGGCTGGTTTACCTCGCCATTCCGGTGAGAGAGACGGGAACCAAAAATGCCGGGCAGATGATCATTCACGGGTTAACCGAGCTCGCCGCGGATGCGCCGGGCGACTTTGGCGTGTATCAGCATGCGACCACGGCCAGGATGTCGCGTACCCATGCGTCTTCGGGTGGGGTGCTGACAGGGTCCGAAAACTGGGAGTTCGCGGCGGCGAGCGGTGAGCATATGTCGTTGCAGGTGGAGTATGTGCGCGGCCCCGCTCGCAAGGGCGCCAACGAAGTGAAATTCTTCTATCCGAATGATCCCTCGAAGTTCCAGGTTTTCAAGACCGATCAGGCGATTGACATCATGCGCAATCCAACCACCAATCCGCCGGACACCATCAAGAAATTTTCATACAAAGCCGGCGGCGGCAGGATCGCAGCACTGTTCGACGGCACGGAAAAAGTGGTGAGTTGGGATTCGTTTCCGTGGTACATCCGCACGGTGAGTACGCCGTAATCGGTTTACGTTTAGGTAGACGTCGGCGGCGCCTGTCACAGCGGCAACGCAGGCTCACTCGCATGTGCCGGCGCCACCAGTTCGTAGGCGTTCATGTTGTAGGCCAGCACCGCGTAGCAGGCGATCAGATTGGTCAACGCCAGGGTTCCGCGCTGCCCGAATGCCGCGCTGGCGCGATCGAAGGTGGGTTTGCTGACCTTGCGCTTGCGCAGCAATTCGCAGGTGAAATCCACTGCTGCTTGTTGATCTGGTTCCAGGCCGGTGAGCGCCCGGCGCTCGCGCAGGTTGTCGATAACCTCACCGCGCACGCCGATTGCGCGCGCAGCCGCGGCGTGCGCGTGCCAGATGTAGGCGCAGTCCATCTCGCGCGCCACCGTGATCATGATCAGTTCCTGCAGCTTTTGCGGCAGCGTTGCCTCGTCACGTAGGCACAGGCGCAGCGATTCCACCCGTTGCGCCACTTCGGGCATGTGCAGCAGCAGCGCGTAAGGGCCAGCGGCGGGAACACCCGCCCGACTCTGCACGAAGCGGTCGAAGGCCGCTCGTTCGTTGGCGGGAACGTCATTCGGGGTGACAAACGGGATGCGAGCCATGGGGTCTCCGGGGGTAATGGGGGTTTGGAAAAAAACGCGGCACGTCGCGGCGCATACCTTCGCCCGGTGGGTTAACCGTGTCAAGCCGATAGCAAATTTCCATATCCTGTGATGTTTGGTAGACGTTGCGCATGACGGCTTATATGATAGGCAAACTGTCTTCAGCGCAGTGGTGCATACGCGCCGCAAGCGCGCAGACATTCTTGGCCGGGGCACACCATGCAAGCACAAAAACATATGCTCATCGAAGCACCCAGCGACTGGCAGGGTGCGAATATGAAAAACAATGCGCATTGGTTGCGGCCGTTCAGCGCCACTGAACTGAGGGAGATCGATGCGGCTTTGCAGACGGTGAAGCAGCGGGGGATCGACCTCTTCGACATCGAAAAGGCGGATTTCCCGTTGCCCGGTTTCGCACAGGGTCTGGCGCAAATCTCGCAGCAGCTCGAAAACGGCAGCGGCATGATCATGCTGCGCGGCTTGCCGCTGACGTATTCACCCGACGATTTGCAAATCGTCTACTGGGGCATCGGCACGCACCTTGGCACGGCGGTATCGCAAAACAAAACCGGTGAGTTGTTCGGCATTGTGAAAGATTTCCAGGAGAACTACGTCAACACCACGCGCCGCGGCTCGAAGACTTCGGCGGGGCTGCAATTTCACAGTGACCGCTGCGACGTGGTGGGACTGCTGTGCGTGCGCAAGGCAAAGGCGGGCGGCGCCAGCCGCATCGTGAGTGCTGTCGCCATCCACAATGAAATTCTGCGCCGCCGTCCCGACCTGCTGGACACCTATTACGACAACTGGGTGCATAGCTGGCAGGGCGAAGAGCCACCGGGCAGCGGGCGCACCTATCTGCGGCCGGTATTCGGCTTTCGCGATGGGTATTTCACAGGCATGTTTTCGCCGGCCTATACCCAGTTTGCGCAGGATTTTCCTGAAGTGCCGCGCCACACGCCGCAGCAGCTGGAAGCGCTGGAACTCTATGGCCAACTGGCGAACGAACTTGCGCTCGACATGCAATTCGAGCCTGGCGACATACAGCTACTCAACAACCACGTGATTTATCACGGCCGCACCAGCTTCATCGATTATCCCGAAGAAGACAGAAAGCGATTGCTGCTGCGGTTGTGGCTGTCGGTGCCCGGCGCGCGCCCGCTGCCGTACGGCTATGAAGAAGTGTTTGGCAACATTGAGCGCGGCCTGGTGCGCGGCGGCGTTCCGTGCCGCGAAGGCTGGTGGCGCGATGTGACTCAGTTTCGCAAGCACCGCACGGGGATACATGCGGAGAAAGGCGTGAGTTGAGCACTTCTATCGGGCTGTTGGCGTCGTTTGTGGGTATCGCTGGAAAAGGAAGCGACCGTTTAGTTTCAATTCGCGCAACACTTTCTTTGCTGTCGTTCCCGCGCAGGCGGGAACCTATAACACTGTGCCGTATGAGAAATCGTATGGATTCCCGCCGCAGCCTGCCCTCGAATGCTTTAGTCGGAGGCGGGAATGACAGGGTTGGTATTTGAGCCATGCGCAAGCCGGATGAACCTGTTTTGTTACGCGCCCCCATCCTGAAGTGTCATATAGGGCGGCGTACGGCCTTAGTTACGATGCTCTATGTCTCTGCCAGCGCCTTCGCCCAAACCTACCCCGCCAAACCGGTACGCATCATCGTCGGCTTTTCGCCCGGCGGCATTGCGGACGTCACCGTGCGTCTGATTGCGCCAAAACTATCAGAGTCGCTCGGTCAGCAGATCATCGTTGAAAACCGGCCGGGCGCATCCGGTGCGATTGCTACCGAACGTGTCGCCAGCTCATCCGCCGACGGCTACACCCTGCTCGCGCCCACCGCCGCCGATGCGGTGATACCTGTGCTGCGTGCGAAGTTGCCGTACAAGCTTGAGCGCGACCTTGCGGCGGTGTCGCTGGTGGCGGTGGCGCCGTTCGTGCTGGTGGTGCACCCTGCTGTGCCGGCACGCAGCGTGAAGGAACTGATTGCGCTCGCCCGTGCGCAGCCCGGCAAGTTGAGCTATGGCTCTGTGGGTATCGGCACCACGCCGCATCTGTCGGTGGAGGCGCTGAAAGTCATGGCAGGTATCAATATTCTGCACGTGCCTTTCAAAGGCGGGCTGGATAACGTCATCGCCAATGCCAGCGGGCTGGTGGACATGGTGTGCGCGAGCATACCCTCGCTCTTGCCCTTCATCAGCGCGGGCGCGCAGCGATTGCGTCCGCTCGCAGTGACCAGCGCGCAGCGCACAGCGCTGATGCCCGCGCTGCCTACACTCAGCGAATCCGGCGTGCCCGGCTACGAGCGTTCGTCATGGGTCGGCATTCTCGCGCCCGCAGGCGTGCCCAGGGACATCATTGCGACGCTCAATGCGGCGCTGGTGAAAGTGGTCAACACTGCCGAGATGAAGGCAACGTTTGTGCGCCAGGGCGTGGAAGCGCAGACCAATTCGCCCGAGCAATTCGCGGCCTACATCGCAACCCATCTCGAACAGAACGCGAAGCTGATACGCGCCATCGGGTTGAAGCCGGAATAAATGCCTGACATTTTTGACAATTGAAAGGAAGTAGCGTGAGCAAGCAACGCATTGGATTTATCGGCGTGGGTTTGATGGGCAGCAGCCTGTCGAAGCATTTGATGGAAGCGGGGTTTGCGGTGATCGTGCACGACACCGATCCCGCGCGCGTCGAGGCCGCGGTCAAGCTGGGTGCGAAAACAGTGGCGTCGCCGGATCAGATAGCGGGGCAGGTGGATGTATTGATGCTTTCGCTGCCGACATCCGACATCGTGAAAGAGGTGGTGCATAACCAGCTCAGGCTGTTCGCGACCGGCAGGCCGGGCTTGATCGTGCTGGACGCGACTACAGCCGACCCGGATAAGTCGGCGGCGCTCGCGGCCGATCTGGCGAAGGTGGGCATCCGCTTTCTCGACTGCACGGTGAGCGGCACCAGCGAAATGTGTGCGGTGAAGGACATTATTTTCATGGCAGGCGGCAGTCAGGACGCATTTGCCGAGTGCGAACCGATGTTCGCCGCAATGGGGCGTGAGTGGATGCACATGGGCGCCAGCGGCACCGGAGCGATCATGAAGCTGTGCGTGAACCTGGTGCTGGGTTTGAATCGTATGGCGCTGGCCGAAGGGCTGACGCTCGCGCGCAAGGCAGGCATCGAACCGCTGCACGCGCTGGAAGTATTGAAGAAATCCGCGGCGTTTTCCAAGATCATGGATCAGAAGGGCTATCGCATGGTGGAGAAGCGCTTCCATCCGGTGGCGGGCAAGCTGAGCATTTATCTCAAGGATGTGCGCGCCATGCTGGCACTGGGCGAGCGCCTGAACTGCCCGCTGCCGCTGATCAGTCTGCATGCGCAGGCGCTGGCGTCGGAAGTTTCCAAAGGACGCGGCGAGTGGGACAGCGCCGACATCATTTCGTTTTACGACGAGCTGGCGGGATATCCGGCGCCGAAAGCGCCCACTGCTGAAAAATAGAGACACACCAGAAGAATTCGCGAACTTTATCCACAGTGAAATGGCGAAGTGGGCGAAGATGGTTAAGGTGGCGGACGGGTGGAGTAGGCTTGGCACACTCGTGTGCGTGGGCGGAAACGCCGCAGGCATTTGTTTCATTGAAATTTTTTATATGAGAATGTGCGTGTTACTCCCGCGGTAAGCGGAAGTTTGCCGGTGCGGCTATCGGCCATGATCGGGCGGTCAGCGTCGCACACCAATTTGACGCTTGATGTCACCTCGCACCCGCCTGCCACCAAGAATCCGCAGGTCCGCCGTCCCTGGCATAAGCGCATCACGGGCAAACATTGAGAGAAAAGTTCTCATGAAGACGAACGCTGGATGTTAGCATCACACACGCGCGTGACCGCAGATCCCATGACTGAGGTCCACGCGCGCCTATCCCTTCCGCAATCAATCGAAGCACTATCGACAAAGGAGCCTCACATGTATCTCACCTCAAACGAAGCACAGAAGATGCTGCAAGCAGCGCAGACCAAGGCGCAGCAGATGGGCGTGAAAGTGTCGATCTCCGTCGTGGACGGGCGGGGGGACTTGCTGGCTATGGTGCGGCTCGACGGCGTGTCCTGGCGGACGGCGGGCATTTCGAAAGGCAAGGCATACGCCTCGGCCAACTTCGGCGTGCCGAGTGCCGACCTCACCGCGCGGGCGACCTCGCCGGTGATGCAGGCGTTCATGTTGTCCGTGCACGGGGAGATGGTGCCTGCGCAGGGCGCCGTGCCGGTGCTGCGTGACGGCCGTGTGCTTGGGGCGATCGGTGTGAGCGGTGCCAAGTCAGAGGAGGACGAGGAAATCGCGAAGGCCGGAGTGGCCGCGCTGAAGTAGTAGCGCTTGTTACACCGCAGTGGGAATCGCCTTGTGGTGCCTGGCGCGTGGTGGTTTGCCAGTTTCTGCGGGCGACAGAAATCAAAGGGAGGTACGGCCATGAAGCAGGAAATCGGGAAGGCTCTACTTGTGGTATTCACAGAGGCCGATCCGGAGGTGCAGGAAAAGTCCAGCGAATGGTTTACCGTGCACCACATTCCTGAGCGAATGATGGTGCCCGGCTTCCTCAGCGCCCGGCGGTTCGAACTCTGCGAAGGAAACGGAGCCTACAAATATCTTAATATCTACGAACTGGAGGACGAATCGGTCCTGCACGGCGAGGGTTATGCGAAGTCGATAGCCACCGCCACACCCCCGGATTACGAGCCCTCTCACAGGAGCACCCGGCTGGTTTATCGCCAGGTGTTTCCGGAGACGGGGGCCTTTGAGGATAAGACAGGCCCCGACTCTTAGTCGACAATCGAGGCGGCGCGGTAGGAATAATGGTCTCTCAGGGATCGACTGAGGAGCCTACGTGCCGACCGCCGCCGCACCGGCCTCCGCGCACTCGTGATCCTGCTCGCCGGTACCGCCGCCGCAGCCTATGGCGCCGATGACGCGCCCGGCCTGGGTGATGGGCACCGCGCCGATGCTAGGCAGGATCTCGCCAGCGAGGGCGGCCGGCACTGCCGCCCAGAACGGTGAGCCTTTCGCAGCCTGCTCGCCGAGGTCTTTCGTCGGCTTCCGGAAGTTGGCGGCCGCTACGGCCTTCTTGTGCGAGGTCTCCGGGCTGAAGAATCCCGCGCCGTCGCCGCGCATGATGAGCACGGTGCGGCCCGATTCGTCCACGACCGAGGCCGTCATCACCGTCCCCAGTTGCTTGGCTTTGGCCAAGGCCGCCTTCGCCGCGCGCTCCGCCATGTCGAGCGTGAGTTCGATCATTATCTGTCTCCTCTCAGTTTCCAAGTGGGCTCCTATTCTATGTCATGGCTCCATGTTTCGGCACTGCATGGCTGAATTCGCCGTTTCCCCTCGCCACCATCTCCGACATGTGCGGCCTGGGAATCAGCAGAGGTTTCTGTACCTGTCCTTGCGAAGCGCCCTGTGTCAAACAGAACCCGCCAGCACGATCTATACCTAGTTGAGATCTATACATAGGGGTCGTGAGCACGCATTCCGGAAAGCAAGGAGCGGTCCTTCGGGACGTTCTTCTGCCCAACGACCGGTGGCCTATGGCGGATTCAACCGGTGGATGCAACACACTAGACACTGCGTAATCAGAAGGAGTGTTGCAGATGAAGCAAAGGCCACGGATTTATTACACGGACAGCCAGAAAGCTTTGATGTGGGAGCGTTGGCAGAAAGGGGAGTCACTTCAGCAGATCGCCCAGTTGTTTGATCGAAACCACTCATCGATAGAAGGCATTCTGGCCCAGAGCGGCGGGATAAGTCCGGCACTACGACACCGATCGAGCGTGGCGCTGACATTGGCAGAACGCGAAGAAATATCGCGTGCTTTGGCATCCAGTCACTCGATCCGTTCGATAGCAGTTCTCCTTGGGCGAGCGCCATCTACTATCAGTCGCGAGATCCAGCGCAACGGTGGGCAGAGTTGCTATCGGGCAAACCACGCTGACCAGGCGGCTTGGGATCGGGCGTGTCGCCCCAAGACCTGTAAACTGGCTAAGAACCGCACGTTGGCACGCATCGTGGCAGCGAAGCTCCAAGGGTTGTGGTCACCGGAGCAGATTGCAGGTTGGCTGAAATGCGCTTACCCGGACGACGAGAACCATCAAGTGTCACACGAGACGATCTACCGCAGCCTCTTCATACAAGCCCGTGGCGTCTTGAAGAAGGAGTTGTTGCAATATTTGCGGCGAACGCGAGCCATGCGCCGTTCGCGCCATCACACCCAGAAGTCAGACGATCGTCGCAGAATTCCTGAGGCGGTATCGATCAGCGAGCGCCCTGCCACTGCGGAAGATCGGGCCGTACCAGGTCACTGGGAAGGTGACCTACTGTGCGGGAATCGCAGCAGTTAGATTGCAACTATCGTCGAACGTCAAACACGCTACGTGATGCTGGTAAAGGTCGCCAGCAAAGATGCCGAAACGTTCGCCAATGCTCTGATCAAGCATGCTCGCAAGCTGCCACAGGAACTCTACAAATCGCTAACCTGGGATCGAGGCACCGAGATGGCCGGACATAAACGCTTTACGTTGGCGACGGACATACAGGTCTATTTCTGTGACCCTCGTAGTCCTTGGCAGCGTGGGACCAATGAAAATACGAATGGGCTACTGCGACAGTATTTCCCCAAGGGAACCGATATTTCGACCTACTCGCAAGCCAAGCTCAATGGCATTGCGAGGAAACTGAATGAGCGCCCTAGGAAAACACTAAACTACGCAACACCCGCCGAACGATTTCACCAATCCGTTGCGTCGATCGGTTGAATCCGCCCCCCGACACCGGCCAGTGCCCTAGAAATTAATGCGAATGGCACTATCTGCTTCGGCGAATGCGCGCTCCTGTTAAGGTTTGTCCAACGCCTACCCTAAAGCAGCGTTGAGCATGCACACGCCTCCGCATCAGAACAGGTGTTGGACAACGCCTTAAAATCTTCCGTATCTTCTGTAGCAGTTTCGTCCGACTCATCTCTCACTCTCTTCGGGGAAATATGACAATCGGAAAGATCTTGTGCTACACAACGGGACATATCATGAACTCGCAACAGAGAAATTTCGTGCGGTTGACCGCTGGGCAGGATGCGGATAGATTGCCGTTTGGTGAAATAGTGCGCTTAAATTGACTATCCCCGAGGAATGTATGAGCGAACTCGTCGTCCGGACGTCTATGGGATCGTTGACTGCGTGGAACGAACTCGCCCCCGCGTTCACCCGACTCACCGGCCACAAGGTGATCGTCGCCCAGGAAGACGCAGCTACGCTCGATAACGTGCTCGCCTCCAACGCTCAGTCCGATCTAATCTCGCTTTATGGCGAACCGCTGGACCGCATCGTCAAGGGTGGCAAGACGGTAGGGGGCTCCAGCACCATTTTCACGCGCGCAGCGGTTGGCCTATCAGTCAAGTCCGGAGCGCCCTGGCCCGACATCAGCACGCCAGATGCCTTCAAGAAAACGCTGCTCAATGCCAAATCGATCACCTATTCGTTCGGCGGCAGTGGCCAAATCGCGGGGCGCGCGATCGAAAAGCTCGGGATCGCAGCGGAGATGGAACCCAAGACGGTTCGCTCCGTAGGCGGTCCCGCCGCCGGTTACATAGCGCGGGGCGAAGTGGAAATGGCGATCCAGCAAATCAACGTAAGCAAGCCCGTCGCCGGCACCGATTACGTGGGCGACCTCCCCGGCGACCTCCACGAATACGTCGTGTTCGAAGTCGCCATCCTGGCGGCGTCGAAAGAACAGGACGCGGCCCGGGTGTTGATCAAGTTCGTCACCTCGCCGGAGGCCGCGCCGCTGTTGCAGAAGGCGATGATGGAGGCAGCGTCGTAGAGGTGTTAAGAGAGAGGGGACTGCGCTCGAATTTGTCCCCCTCGCGTGTTATCGGGAACCCTGCGTTTCGTGTTATCGGCTGCGTCAATGCGCGATTTGTAATCTGGCGCGACGCACAATAAGTGAGGCGCTCAGGAGTGCTTTGCATGAAAACGTTGACGGGCTGGTATCGGCCTATTCTGTTGAAAAACTCGATGTTGAAATGACTTTTCCGCGCCAGTAGTTTTAGAGGCTGCGTTTTTGAGCGCACGTATCGCGCTTTTTCGTCGATTCAGTTGGGTTAATCCCCTTCACACGGGAGTCATTTCTCCTTTTCCTGCTACCGGCATCAACCATTTTGCCATCCGTCGCAAATTCTGGGC
>CAMATZ010000028.1 GCA_945861275.1 Bordetella parapertussis | reverse complement strand
GGCAACACCGACACCTTGCTCTTTGATCATTTGAACAATTCGTAGCTTGAAGCTCGTGTCAAACGTCCTGCGGTCCTTACTCATTGCTTTCTCCTTAATTGGTGTATCTTCCACCTATCAAGGTGTCCGTTGGAATTAGACCACAACAGTACCCCGTTCATCGTTCACCCGTTCATCGTTCACCCGTTCACCGTTCACCCGTTCACCCGTTCACCCGTTCACCCGTTCACCCTTCACCCTTCACCCTTCACCCTTCACCCTTCACTGCCCTTATGCGCGACTACCACCTCAGCAAACTATTCTTCGATCTGCAGACACCGGCTGCGGCGGCGGAATATCGTGCTGGGCGCGAGGCGGTGCTCGCGCGTTATCCGTTAAAGCCGGACGTGCTTGCGGCCATAGCCACCGATGACGTGGCGACACTTGCACCACTGGTGAACGCGTATTTGTTGCGCTTTTATTTTCTGGTAAGCGGCATGCCTGAGGAAGAATTTTTGCGTCGTATTCAGGCAACGGGCAAGGATAAACATGGCTGAACTTGTCGGCATTTACGCCGCCAGTCACGGGCCGATGATCGTGCGCAAATGGGATGCGCTGACAGCGGCGTGCAAAGACACCATCACCAGCGCGTTCGATGAACTCGGCAGGCGTATCAACACTGCGCAGCCCGATGTGTTGATCGTTATTTCGCCTGATCACTGGGTGAATTTTTTTCTTGATAACCTGCCGTCGATTTGTGTTGGTGTGGGCGAAATGCACGAGGGCCCGCCGGAGCCGTGGTTGAATGCGTTCCCGCACAAGCAGATGGCCGGGCATGCATCGCTGGCACAGCACATCGTCGGGCATGCGTTTGCGCGAGACTTCGAGCCGAGTGTGTCGTACAAACTCGCGCTCGATCATGGTTTTTGCATACCGCTGTGGAAGGCGGGCTTAGTACCCTTGCCGGCCATCGTGCCGGTGGTGCTCAACACGGTGGAGCCGCCGTTTCCCACCGTGCGTAGATGTTTCGAGTGGGGAACCGTTCTGCGTGAAGCGATAGCGAGCTTTGCGGGTAACACACGCGTGGCGATACTTGCCACCGGCGGCCTGAGTCATTCCATCGGCGAAGCCACCATGGGCGCCATCGACGAAGGCTTCGATCGCGAATGCCTGCAATTCCTTGCGTCGGGAGAACGCGATGCGCTGTTTGCGTTTTTGGATAAGCGCATGCAGGCCGCGGGCAACGGCACGGCGGAAGTTCGCAACTGGCTCGCGGCACACGGCGCTGCCGGTGCCCGCGGTTTCGATTTGATTCACTACAGCGCACTGCCGGAAGTGTACGTGGGCTGTGGTTTTGCGTCGTGGAAAGTGGAGCGATAACGATGGCTAATCCTGTTTCTGGCGGACCGCTCGAACCCGCATTAATGGCGGACCTCGCGGCAGCGGGCCGCATACTGGTGGCGCAGGGGGTGATGGATGGCTTCGGCCATGTGTCGCTGCGCCACCCGCAAGCGCCCGGCCGTTATTTCATGGCGCGCTCGATTGCGCCGGCGCTGGTCACGCCTGACGACATTATCGAATACGATCTCGACAGCAATCCGTGCAACGCCAACGGCCGCGGCAGTTTTCTGGAACGCTTCATCCACGGCGAGATTTACAAGGCACGCCCGGACATTCAGTCGGTGGTGCATAGCCATTCGCCGTCAGTGATTCCGTTCGGGCTGGTTAATGTGCCGGTGCAGGCGATGTTCCACAATGCAGCGTTTCTGGCGGCGGGTGTGCCGGTGTTCGACATCCGCGAAAAATTCGGCGCCACTGACATGCTGGTCAGTAATGGCGCGAAGGGCGTGGCGCTCGCTGCAGTCATGGGCAAAAAGGATATCGCGATGATGCGCGCGCACGGCAGCGTGGCGTGCGGGCCGACATTGCAGACCGCGGTGTTTCGCGCGGTCTATACCGAGGTTAACGCACGCATTCAGCACTGGACGCTCGCGCTCGGTGGCGGCGCGCCGATGGCCGCGCTGGACAGCGAAGAAGGCCGGCTTGCCGACGCGGTTAATCAGACGTCCGGCATGCGTGCGTGGGATTTGTGGCGCAGTCAGGTGCGCGCGCAGGCAGGGTGGTGATGAAACGACAAGGGTGAGGGATGATCCGTAGGTTGGGCTGCGCTTGCGAAGCCCAACACAATGGCTCGTGGTAAAGCATAAAGGTGGCGGGTTGCAACGATGGCGGTGTTGGGCTTGGCAGCCCAACCTACAGATTTATGCATGCTGACGGGAAAATGAAATGACAAACACCGAACAGGTTAAACAGCAACTGGTCGACTGCATACGCATGCTGGAGCAGTCTGACATCATTGACTACAACGGCCACGCCAGCGTGCGCACGGGTGAGGGCCGCATGTTCATCAATATCGGTTCGTGCCAGCGCAGCAAGCTCACCACTGCCGACATTTGCACCATTGACCTGGAAGGCAACGTGATCGAGGGCAACGGCAAGCCGCCGCTGGAGTTTCACCTGCATGCGGGCATCTACAAGGTGCGGCCGGAGGTCAAAGCCGTGGTGCACGCCCATCCCAAGTGGTCCACTTTTCTCACCATGACGGGCCACAGCTATCAGCCGGTGTACGCGCAGGGGTCACTGGTGTATCCGATGCCGTTGCTCGATTCGCCGAACTCGATCAACAATCCGGTGATGGCTGGACGTCTGGCAGCTACTCTGGGAGAGCGGCCGGCGGCGATGATGAAATCACACGGCGCGGTGACGGTCGGCAAGGATATCGTCGAAGCCTTCGTGCTGGCCAACTACATGGAAGAAAACGCCTACCGCCAATACATGGCGCTGCAAATCGGCAAGCCTTACGTCTTCAGCGAAGCGGAAATCGCGCAGTGCCGCGAAAAACTGTGGACCGAAACGTTGTTCAAGCGCAGCTGGGATCATTTTCACGCGAAGCTCGGCTGATTAGAATTGGTGAATAGCGATTAAGTGATTAAGTGATTTCCCCGATGAATGTTTTCTCAATCACCCAATCCCCCAATCACTAAATTACCGATCCTAATCCTTTGACCTTAACCCCTCGCTTCTTCCTCGCCGGTGTCATGGGCTGGCCCATCATGCACTCGCGCTCGCCGGTGCTGCACAACTACTGGTTAAAGCAGCATGCGCTGGCCGGGACGTATGTGCCGCTGGCCATCCGGCCTGAGGGACTCGCCGCCGCGCTGCGCGCTTTGCATCCGCTGGGATTCGCGGGCTGCAATCTCACACTGCCGCACAAGCAGCAGGCGATGTCGATAGTAGATGCGGTGGACGAGGTAGCGAAGCGTATCGGTGCGATCAGCTGCATCACCGTGCGCGCCGATGGTTCGCTTGCCGGCACCAACAACGATTGCTTCGGCTTCATCCACAACCTCAAGCAGGAACATCCGGGATGGCGCGCCGATGCCGGGCCGGCTGTGGTGCTCGGTGCGGGTGGAGGTGCGCGCGCTGTGTGTTACGCCCTGATGCAGGAAGGCGCGAAAGAGATACGTGTCGTCAATCGCTCCTGCACCAAAGCGCAGGAACTCGCCGCTGAATTCGGTGGCCCACTCAAGGCGCTACCGTGGGAGCAGCGCCACGACGCACTCGAAGGCGCGGCGATCGTCGTCAATACCACCAGTCAGGGCATGGCCGGCCAGCCCGCGCTCGACATTCACCTCGATGCATTGCCGAAGACAGCACTGGTTGCGGACATTATCTACGTCCCGCTCGAGACGCCGTTTCTGGCAGCGGCACGGCGGCGCGGCAATGCCACTTCGAACGGACTGGGTATGCTATTGCACCAGGGCCGCCCGGCGTGGAAGCTATGGTTTGGCATTGAGCCTGTTGTCACCGCGGCATTGCGCGCGTGGGTTGAGCGTAGCCTTTGATGCTACGCAAACACCACCCGGCCCAGCCCGTTCTCCTGCTGTACCTCAATGCGCCTGTGGTGAAACTGCTTCAGCGTCTGCCGGTGCCCTATGCTGATCACGGTGGTGTGCGGCAGCCGGGTGCGCAACATGGCGTAGAGCCGGGCTTCCGCAGCTTCATCCATCGAGGCGGTGGCCTCGTCCATGAACAACCAGTCCGGCTTTTGCAGCAAGGCGCGGGCGCAGGCGATGCGTTGCTGTTCACCACCGGAAAGTTGCTGCGCCCAGTGTTGTTCCTCGTCGAGACGTTCAACCAGTTGCGGCAGCTCGCAATCGATCAACGTGCGTTTTAAATCTGCGTCGTTATAAGCATCTGCGGCATCGGGGTAGCACAGTTGCGCGCGCAGCGTGCCGATGATCAAATAGGGCTTCTGCGGCAGAAACATCAATCGTTTGCCGGGTGGCCGCTGCAAGGTGCCGCTGCCATAGGGCCACAGTTTGGCCAGCGCGCGAAACAGCGTGCTTTTGCCGCTGCCGGAAGCGCCGCTGATCAATACTGAAACGCCTTCATCCAGCCTGAACGAAAACGGCGCCACCAGCGCGTGGCCATTGGGCAGGCGCAGTTCGATATTGCTGCCGCTGAGGGTGGTGTCGGCGCCATCAGTGCGGTTCACGGTGACGATGCCGGGTTCGTTGTGGATGGCCGCAGTGGTGCGCGCCATGGCCGCCTGAAATCCTGTCAGACGGTCAACCGTGGCCTTCCACGATGCCAGTTGCGTGTACGCCGTGACAAACCACGACAGCGCACTCTGCACTTGACCAAATGCGGAAGTGGTCTGCATCAGATCGCCCAGTGTTATCTGCCCCGAGAAGTAACGCGGCGCGGCCACGATAAACGGAAAAATAATGGCGATTTGTCCGTAACCCGCGCGAAACCACGTCAGCTTTTTCTGGCGCTTCATAATCTCCCACCAGTTGTGTGCGACGGCTGCGAAACGCCCGCGCAGCCCGCGAATTTCGCCCGCTTCTCCCTGATGCAGCGCTATGCCTTCGGCGTTCTCGCGAAAGCGCACCAGCGAGAAGCGGAAATCGGCTTCCACTTTTTGCTGGTCGAAATTAAGCGCGATCAACGGCCGCCCGATCAGATGCATCAGAGCCGTGCCCAGCACCGCGTAGATCAGCGCAACCCACACCATATAACCTTGAACGGTATAAGCGTTGCCGCCGAGCGTGAAGCTGAGCGCTCCGGATAGCCCCCACAATATTGCCAGAAAAGAAAACAGCGTCACCACCGCCGACATGAAGCCGAGCGTGAGATTCAAGGTGCGGTCGACAAATTGCGCGAGATCGTCGGCGATGCGCTGATCGGGATTGTCGGTGTCGCCGCCCGCCAGCTGCATGCGGTAATAGGTGCGCTCGGCAATCCAATCATTCAGGTAGTGATCGGTGAGCCAGCGCCGCCAGCGTATTTGCAGCATCTGGTTGAAGTAAAGCTGATACACCGAGGCGACGATAAAAGTCACCGCCAGCCCGGTGAAGCGCCACAGCAATTCACGGAATGCGGTGATGTCCTTGTTTTGCAGCGAGTTATAAAAACCGTTGTTCCACTGGTTGAACAACACCTCGAGATACACCAGCCCCAGGTTTATGGCGATGATCAGCGCCAGCAGTCCGCGTGCCTGCCAGCGTTCCTCGGAGAACCAGTAAGGCCTGGTGAGCCGCCACAGGTCCTTGAAAAAGATGTTGAGCTTTGCCATCGAAGAATTCCTTTGCACGCAGGACGGTGAAACGGGGCGTTATTCGATGTTACCCGCAAAATAGAGAGCTGCAGCCGGTGCCGTACGTCCTTTATGCGCATGGGAAACCGGACTACACTGTGCACGGGTGTCGTTTTGCGGCGGTTTCGTGGCAGGCCAACCGAACGTACGGAGGCAGCGATGAAAACAGTGAAGCAGTTGTTACAGGCGAAGGCTGGCGGGGGCGGCGTGGTGCATGCGGTTTCTCCGCAGACGAGTGTGCTTGAGGCGATAAAGCTCATGGCGGAAAAGAGCATCGGCGCGCTGGTGGTGCTGGATGAAGGGCGCCTCGCCGGCGTGGTGTCGGAACGCGATTACGCGCGCAAAGTCATTTTGCTGGGGCGCTCATCCCAGACTACCGAAGTGAGGGAAATCATGACCGCAAAGGTTTGCACGGTTGGCTCGGATCAGACGGTCGAGGCGTGCATGGCGATCATGACCGAAAAGCGTATTCGCCACCTGCCGGTGGTCGATGCCGGGAAACTCGCCGGCGTGCTGTCGATAGGCGATCTGGTCAAGGAAGTGATTGCCGATCGCGAAGAGACGATCAAGCAGCTTGAGAGTTATATACGCAGTTGAGCATTGGCCGTTCAGCGCCGGGAGTAACATCGCTCCCGCAGCATGCGCCTCATCTTCAATAGCGAACTTCAAACAGGAAAAACATGAAATTTGGCGCAATCATCATTGGCGATGAAATTCTGTCAGGCAAGCGGCAAGACAAGCACATGGCGAAACTGATCGAGGCGCTTTCCACGCGCGGGTTGGAACTGGCGTGGTCACATTACCTGGGCGACGAACCGCCGTTGATTGTTGCCACGCTCAAGCACGCGATGACATTGCCGGACGCGGTGTTCAGCTTTGGCGGCATAGGCGCCACGCCTGACGATCACACGCGCCAGTGCGCGGCGGATGCGGCTAATGTGGGGCTTGCGTTACATGCCGATGCCGAAGGCGAGATTCGCGCGCGTTTCAAGGACGACCCCAAGGGCGTCACACCGCAGCGTCTGGCGATGGGCGAGTTTCCGCTGGGTTCCAGTATTATTCCCAACCCGTTCAATCGCATACCCGGTTTTCATTTTAAAAACATCTACTTTGTGCCGGGATTCCCGCAAATGGCGTGGCCGATGATCGAGTGGGTGCTCGATAAGCACTACCAGCACCTGTTCGACGCCAACCGTATCGGTGAGGGCGCGATTATCGTGCGTGAAGCCGGGGAAAGCCTGCTGATCGACTTGATGAAAGCGGTGCAGGGAAAATATCCGGCGTTGAAGATATTCAGTCTGCCGCGCATGCAACCGGAGCGTTTTATTGAACTCGGCGCGCGCGGGGATCCGCAGCAGGTAGCGGTGGCGCTCGAGGAACTCAAGCAGGGTGTGACGGCGATGGGTTTTCCGTGGACCGACGCGCCGAAATTCGGGGCGAAATAGAAAATGCCCCGAGGCTCGCGCCCCGGGGCATTTTTTCCAACAGAATCTACTGCTTACTTCTTCGCTTTTTTCGCAACCGTTGCGGTGCGCTTGGCAGCGGTCTCAAGGTTGGTTTTAGCGGTGTTGTTAAATTGCTTGGCAGCCTTCGACATATTTTCGTAAGCGGTATTGCCGGTGGCGATTGCCGATTTGAACGCATTGATGCCGGCTTCCGAGCCCGCGGGTGCGGTTTGCGCGAACTTGTCGAGCGCAACCACGAACTGTTTGTTGAAATCCGCAACTTGCTGCTCAATCAGCTTGCCGAATTCGGCTTGCGTTTCGGTCGCCACTTCGTAGACGCTCTGCACGTATTCCGCGGCTTTTTCAAGCGCCGGCTGCGCCACGCTGTCTTTTACATCGGCGAACTGCTGCATGTCTTTGATCGAAGCCAAAACCTTGGCATTGTCTGCGCTGTCAGCCAGCGCGCTTTTGGTGGCTTTCAACTGGATTTCAAACAGACGTTCTGCGCCGCCGAGGGCGACGCTGGCAAAACGAGTAGCGGCATCAAAATTGGCTTTGTTCAGTGCGGCGAATTGTTCTGGTGCTTGATACATGATAAATCTCCTTTTAAATCAATTGGATAAAATGTAAAATTATATTTTTGTCGCAGCTAAACTACGTTATTGCTGCGATGCACAATTAGAATTATAAGGTCTGAACCAGAGAAGTCAAGTGCTTAAGAAGAATATTTGCTGCATTGCGGAAAACGGCATTAATTGTGTCTTTTTTGACTTCCAAAGGGGTTGCCGCTAGCATTCAAGTGGCGTCTTCCAATCCTGCGGCCTGGTCAGTTTTCCAGCCGCTCCTTCGTGTGTTTTTAGCGCTTTAAGGCCCCGTGGAGTCCCCCGCAGCAGCGAACTGGATACTGCCTTCATTGAGCGTAGCCCGCGCGCGTGACGGTCAGTTACAGGTAGCGGTCGTCGGTGCGTGGAATCTGCGCGCCATGCAACCGGTGATCGACAGGCTGCGTAGCCAATTGACGGAATTGGCGGGTGCGTCCGGCAATTTGCACAACGTGCAGTGGGATTTGACCGGCATTACGCGGCTGGACCACGCCGGCGCGATGATGTTGTGGCATGTGTGGGGGCGCCGCCGCGCGCCGCACCTTGAATTGCGCGCCGATCACGAAGTGTTTTTCACGCACTTGCAGGTGCAGCAGCTGGAGACAGCGCCGCCCAGGAAATTTGATTGGCTGCTGCCGGGGCGCATGGCGACCGCGCCGTTCTTTACCCTGGGCGCGCACATCCTGCAGGTGATTCAATTGCTGGGCACGGTGAGCCTTGCCTTTGTCGAAGGCATGCGGCATCCGTCACGCATGCCGTGGAAAGAAATCTCCGCCAACGTCTACCGCACCGGCGCGCAGGCGCTGGGCATTACCGCGCTGGTGGGATTTTTGATCGGCGTGGTGTTGTCGTATTTATCAGCGCAACAACTGAAAGCCTACGGCGCGGGTATTTTTATAGTCAACCTGCTGGGCATTGCGGTGGTGCGCGAATTGGGGCCGGTGCTGGCGGCGATACTGGTAGCCGGGCGCTCCGGTTCGGCGATGACGGCGCAACTGGGGGTGATGCGTGTCACCGAGGAAATTGACGCCATGTCGGTCATGGGCATACCGTACACCTTGCGCCTGGTGCTGCCGCGCATCATCGCGCTGGCGATCTCGATGCCACTGATTGTGCTATGGACCAATGCCATTGCATTGGTCGGTGGCATGGTGTCCGCGCGCTACGAGCTGGATATCAGCGTGTCGTATTTTGTTGCCGAATTGCCCAACGTGGTGCCAGTAGCCAACCTGTGGCTGGGGCTGGGCAAGGGCGTGGTGTTCGGTATTCTGATCGCGCTGCTCGCCTGCCATTTTGGGCTGCGCATCGAACCCAATACCGAGAGTCTGGGCGTGGGCACCACCAACTCGGTGGTGGCGGCGATTACCATCGTGATTGTGGTGGATGCCATTTTCGCAGTGCTGTTCTCCGGCATCGGCGTGACATGACGGCGACTATGGCAACTGAGTGTATTATCGAAATCAGCAATCTGTGGACGCAATTCGGCACGCAGGTGGTGCATCGCGACTTGAATCTGTGCGTGCATCGCGGCGAGGTGCTGTCGCTGGTCGGCGGTTCCGGCAGCGGCAAAAGCACACTGCTGCGCGAGATGCTGGGGCTGGAACAGCCGACGCGCGGCGAGGTCAGGGTGTTTGGCATTTCGCTGCGCGACGGCGATCCGCTCGAACTGCGGCGGCTGCGCAACCGCTGGGGCATGCTGTTTCAGGAAGGGGCGATGTTCTCCGCGCTCACGGTGTTTGAAAACGTGGCGCTGCCGCTGCGTGAATTGAAAACACTCGATGAAAATCTGATTCACGATCTGGTAATGTTAAAGCTCGATATGGTGGGCATTGAAGCGCGTCACGCCGGCAAAATGCCCTCGTCGTTGTCGGGCGGCATGGTCAAGCGCGTGGGACTGGCGCGCGCGCTGTCGCTGGAGCCGGAACTGTTGTTTCTCGACGAGCCCACCGCCGGCCTTGACCCCGACCGCAGCGAGAGTTTTTGCACGCTGATTGCCACACTCAAGCGTGAGCTGGGGCTGACGGTGGTGATGGTAACGCACGATCTGGATACCATCGTTTCACTCTCGGACCGGGTCGCCGTGCTGGCAGACCAAAAAATCGCCGCGCTCGGCACCGTCGCCGAAGTGGCCGCGGTGCCGCATCCGTTTATCCTGAATTTTTTCCAGGGTGACCGCGGCAAACGCGCGCTGGAAGGATACAAACCGTCGGCGCCGCACGCGCGCGTAGCGGCAACGGAAACCCGGGAGAATTGATTCATGGAAAGCCGCGCTCATGCGATTGCCGCCGGGTTGTTTACCGTGCTGCTGGGGATCGGCGTGGTTGTCGCCGCGCTGTGGTTCAGCCGCGAGAATTACGATCACGTCACCTATGTGTTGGAATCGAAGCATTCGGTATCGGGCCTCAGTCCGCAGGCGCCGGTACGGCTGCGCGGCGTGCAGATCGGCAAGGTGCAAAGCATCGAATTCGATGACGAAGACCCGCGCATGATTCTGATTACCATACTGGTCAAGGGCGGTTCGCGCATTAGCCGCGGCACCAGTGCGCAACTGGGTTCGCAGGGTATTACCGGCATCTCTTATGTGATGCTCGAAGATGACGGTAAGAAGCCCGAATTTCTGCCGCCGACCACTGACAAAGCGTCACGCATTCCCGTCAAGCGCGCGCTGTTCGACGAAATCGCGAACTCGGGACAGGACATTCTTTATCAAGTGAGCAAGGTGGCGCAACAGGCTGAAGTGCTGCTGAACGAGCCCAATCAAGCCCAGCTCTTCGGCATGATCAGCTCGGTGCAAGGCGCCACCGATCGCCTCGCCACGCTGGCGCAGACGCTGGAACCCGGCGCGCGCAGCCTGCCTGCGCTCGCGGGCGACGCACGCAAGGTGATGGCCGCCGCGGATGTGGCGTTGCGCGATATCCAGCCAGTGTTGCAGGAAGCAAAAGCCACGCTGGCGGGCATCGACAAACTCACGCTTGAATACGCGCAACGGGCGCAGGCGCTCGATCGTGTGGCAAAAAGCGCCGAACAAATTGGCGTTGCATCGCAGGGCGCCGCCACCAGCGTATCCACTGTCGCAGCCGATATCGCGCCGCGCATGAACGCGCTGATCGAAGAACTCGCGCGCAATTCGCGCAATCTCGACCGGCTGCTGGCTGAATTAAACGAACGGCCGCAGGGGCTGGTGTTCGGGCGTCCCAGTGGCAGGCCGGGGCCGGCGGAGGCGGGTTATGTCGAACCGTCCAAGAGCAAATAGGGATATACCAGGATGAATAAAATCAAGGCTTTGTGTTTATTGACATTCATGTCGTGGTGGCTCGCCGGTTGCGCGCTCGGCCCCGAAAAGCGTGATGCTCCCGCGGTGTTCGATCTCGGCCCGCAACGCATTGCGCAGGCCGCCCCGGTCGTCATCAACGCCACCTTGCTGATAGCGCCGGTTGCGGCAAGTCCGTGGCTGGATAGCCCCAACATTTATTACCGGCTGACGCACACCGACGCGAGCCGTCCTGATGCCTACGCGCAGCACCGCTGGACCATGTCGCCCGCGCTGCTGCTCACCGAGCGCCTGCGCGCGCGCTTGGCCAGCGCATCGCGCGGGGTGGTCACCCTGCAGGACGGCGCCACGGCAGACTACGCCTTGCGCGTCGAACTCGAGGATTTCAGCCAGCAGTTTGACGGCGCACAGGTGAGCAAAGTCACTGCGCGCCTGCGGGCATCGCTGATCGATCAAAACACCCGCGCGCTGCACGCGCAGCGCAGCTTCAGCGTGGAGCGCCCCGCCGCGCCCAACGCTGCCGGGGCTGTGCAGGCGCTGTCCGCCGCCGGCGACGCCGTGATCGAAGAGCTGGCGGCATGGGCTGCGCAGAGTATCAAACGGTAGGAGAGCCGATCATGACCACCATTTTCAGCAAAATCATCCATCGCGAAATTCCCGCCGACATCGTCTACGAAGACGAGCTGTGCCTGGCGTTTCGCGACGTCAACCCGCAAGCGCCTACGCACGTGCTGCTGATCCCCAAAAAAGAAATCCCGCGTCTGGTCGATGCCCAGCCGGAAGATGCCGCCTTGCTCGGGCACCTGTTGCTGACTGCCAACAAAATTGCCCGGCAACTCGGTGTGGGTGATGCCTTTCGTCTGGTGGTGAATAACGGCGCCGACGCAGGGCAGAGCGTGTTTCATCTGCACTTGCACCTGCTGGCAGGGCGGGCGTTTAAGTGGCCGCCGGGGTGAGGGTCGAAAATTAGCCGGAATTGTCGCGACTGACGCGGGCAGTCCGTAGCGTGCGCCATGCGCACGACCCTATACACGTCATACGCCACGCCTGCCGCCGTTGATCGTGCGCATGGCGCACGCTACGATTTGTGCCTTAGGTGCATTTTGTTGCATTCCTCAAAACTTTGTCGCACACCACCCCGGTTGCAGCTATCATTGCGCCCTTTATTTAAACGGGCGGTTTGCAGGTGATCCAATTTCGTAATCTCACGCTTGCGCGCGGCGCGCGCAAGCTGATTGAAGACGCCAATTTGCAGGTGCATGCCGGCTGGCGCATTGGCCTTGCCGGCGCCAATGGCAGTGGCAAGACGAGTTTGTTTGCGTTGCTGCGCGGCGAATTGCATGCCGATGTGGGCGAATGTGAAATGCCCGCGGCGTGGCGCATTGCGACTGTGGCGCAGGAAACGCCCGCGCTGGAAATGCCGGCCATTGAATACGTGCTGGATGGCGACACCGAATTACGCGCCATCGAGCGCGAGCTGGCTGAGGCGGAAGCGCATCATGAAGGCGGTCACCTGCTCGGCGAGTTGCATGGGCGCCTGAACGATATCGGCGGCTACGGCGCGCGCGCGCGCGCGGCGTCGTTGCTGGCGGGGCTGGGTTTTGCCGCGGACGAGATCGAGCGGCCGGTGGCGGAGTTTTCAGGAGGCTGGCGTATGCGCCTGAACCTCGCGCAGGCGCTGGTGAGCCGCTGCGATTTGATGCTGCTGGATGAGCCGACCAACCATCTGGATCTGGACGCGGTGGTGTGGCTGGAAAAATGGCTGGCGAGTTTTCGCGGCACGCTGGTAGTGGTGTCGCACGACCGCGATTTTCTCGACGGCTGCACCACCCACATAGCGCACATTTACAACGAGCGGCTCACGCTCTACACCGGCAATTACAGCGCGTTTGAAACGCAGCGCGCGGCGCAGCTGGCGGTGCAGCAGGCGATGTTCGAGAAGCAGCAGCGGCAGATTGCGCATTTGCACAGCTATATCTCACGCTTTCGCGCGCAGGCCACCAAGGCGCGGCAGGCGCAAAGCCGCTTGAAGGCGCTCGATCGCATGGAAATCATCTCGGCGGCACATGTCGATACGCCGTTTGATTTTGCATTCATGGCGCCGGAGCGCGCATCCGATCCGATGCTGACGCTGGAAGACGTGGATGCGGGTTATGACGGCGTGCCTATCCTGAGCGGCGTGAAGATGACGATGCGCCCGGGCGCGCGTATCGGACTCTTGGGGCCGAACGGCGCGGGAAAATCAACGCTGATCAAGTTGCTGTCGGGAGAAAGTGAACCGCTTGCCGGCAGACGCGTGGAAGCGCGCGGTTTGGCTATCGGCTATTTCGCGCAGCATCAGCTCGAACAACTGCGCCCGGAGGAATCGCCGCTGTGGCATTTGGTCAACAAGGAACCGCGCACGCGCGAGCAGGAATTGCGCAATTACCTCGGCGGCTTCGATTTTCGCGGCAAGATGGTTGAATCACCGGTGGCGCCGTTTTCCGGCGGCGAAAAATCGCGCCTCGCGCTGGCGCTGATGATACGCACGCGGCCGAATCTCCTGCTGCTCGATGAACCGACCAATCACCTGGACCTGGAAATGCGCCACGCGCTGAATGTGGCGCTGGCCGAATACGAGGGCAGCCTGGTGCTGGTGTCGCATGATCGCGCGCTGTTGCGCAGCGTGTGCGACAGTTTTTTGCTGGTGGCTGACGGCAAGGTGAGTGAATTTGACGGTGATGTGGACGACTATCTGGCGTGGTTGGCGGCGCGCCGGCAGGCACAAAATACAAAAGTAAGTACAAAAGTAAGTGTGAAACCGGCGGCGATGCCGAAGGTCGTTGCGAAGGAAAAACCTGCGCAAAAAAAACCACCGGGTAATCGCCGCCCGCTCGAAAGAGAGACCGAAAAACTGGATCGCGATCTGGCGAAGTGGAACAATGAAAAACTGGGGCTGGATGCGCGACTTGCTGATCCGGCGCTGTATGAGACTGCCAGCACGGCGGATTTGCGCAAGTTGGCGGCGCGTCAAGCCGAGCTCGCGCAACTGATCGATGCCGCAGAGCAGCGCTGGCTGGAAGTGCAGGCGGCGTTGGAAGCGCTGGCTACGGTTTGAATTGAGCGCTGCATCCGATGCATAGATGAGTTCTTCAAACCGCAGGACTGTCGTTCCCGCCCCCGAATGCTTTAATCGGAGGCGGGAACGACAATAAAAACAAAGTGTTATGAGTGTCTCTCCCAACCACACACCCGCCTCAGGCTTGGCGCTGGCGCTGCCCACCGCACTCATTGGGCAAACCTTTACCGCTGCGGTGATGTTCTCACCGGCGGTGCTGGCGCCCGCAGCGAGCGCAGACATCGGCGTGCCGGCAACGCTGGTGGGGGTGGTGACCGCGCTGATTTATCTGGCGTCGGCGATAGCGGCGCCGGCGGCGGGTGCGCGCGTGCCGCGCGTGGGCGCGGTGCGCATGACGCAGTTCGGCTTGCTGGTGGCGGGAGCGGGGCTTGCGCTGGCGGCGCTTGCGCATCCGCTGGCGGTAATCGTTGCGGCGCTGGTTATCGGTTTGGGCTATGGGCCGTCGACGCCTGCGGGTTCGGCGCTGCTGGCGGAGCATACGCCGCCGCACTTGCGCAATGTGATCATGTCGGTGCGCCAGACCGGCGTGCCGTTGGGCGGTGCATTGGCGGGCATTGCGATTCCGTGGCTGATCACCACGGGTGGATGGCGCATGGCGGTGCTGGTTGGCGCGGGGGCGTGCGCCGTGATCGCGGTTGCCTTGCAGCCGCTGCGCGCGAAGTTTGATCATCCGTCGGCGCGCGCGAACGCGGCACATGCGGATTTCGGCGATGCCTGGCGCCTGCTGCTGTCGCATGCCGAGTTGCGGCGAATTTCGTTCACGGCATTCCTGTTTGGCGGCGTGCAGATGTCGTTCGCGAGTTTTCTGGTGGTGTTTCTGGTGGAACGCGCTGACTTAAGCGTGGTGCGCGCGGGCGCGGTGTTATCCGCGGCGATGCTGTCGGGGATCGCGGGGCGATTATTGTGGGGCGCGGCGGCGGATTATTATCGCAATCCACGAGGGGTGTTGATCGGCCTGGGTGTGGCTGCCGCGGTGTGCGCGGCGGCGATGGCGCAAGTGTCGCCGCAGTGGCCGTATGCCGCGATAGTGGGTTTGGCGAGCGTTTTCGGTGCGGCCACGCTGGGCTGGAACGGCGTTTACATCGGCGAACTGGCGCGCGTGGCGCCGCCGGGCAAGGTGGCGATGGCGACCGGCGCGTCGCTGTCGTGCGCGTATTGTGGTGTGGTGGTCGCGCCGCCGGCGTTTGCGCTGGTGCTGGCGCTCACCGGCAGCTATGTCGTGGGCTTCATGTTGCTCGCGGCGCTGGCGCTGGCGGGCGTGGCGTCGCTGCTGCAGCGGCCCCAGATTCGGTAAGTTTCAGGTACACTTTATGTGGTGGTAGCGCCCGCTGCCAACGATCGCTTGTTACAGGAGGATGTCACATGGCTTTGATGGATTTCATTAAAGGCGAACTGCTGGATGTGATCGAGTGGACGGATGATTCGCGCGACACGCTGTCGTACCGTTTCCCCGACGAAGACAAGGCGATCAAGCGCGGGGCGCAGTTGATCGTGCGTGAATCGCAGGTCGCGCAATTCGTTTACCTCGGCGAGTTCGGCGACACCTTCAAAGCGGGCAAGCACACCCTGGTCACCGATAACATTCCGGTGCTGACCAAGCTGAAAAGCTGGAAATACGGGTTCGAGTCGCCGTTCAAGGCCGATGTTTACTATGTCACCACGCGCTTGTTCACAGGTAACAAATGGGGCACCGCCAACCCGGTGATGTTGCGCGACAAGGATTTCGGCATCGTGCGGCTGCGTGCGTTCGGCACCTATGATTTCAAGATCGTCGATCCGAAGATTTTTTTGAAAGAGGTTGCGGGCAGCGATTTTCATTTTCAAATGGATGAATTTGCCGATACCATGCGTTCACGCATGGTGAGTGTCTTCAGCGACGCGATGGCGAGTTCCGGTGTGCCCGCGCTGGACATAACGACGCGTTATACCGAACTGGGCGACGCGCTGCTGCAACTCATCAATCCGTCGATCACGCCGAAATATGGTCTGGAGCTCACCAGCTTTCTGGTTGAAAACGTTTCCGTTCCGCCGGAAGTCGAGCAGGCTATCGACAAGCGTTCGAGCATGGGCGCGATTGGCAACCTTAACGATTATGTGAAATTCCAGATGGCCGAAGGCCTGGGGAAAGGGCAGGGCGGCGGCATGGGTGGGCAGGCCGCCGAAATGGCGATGGGATTCGCCATGGCGCAGCAGATGATGAATCAGCCCGGTGGCATGCTGGGTGCGCAAGGCACGCCGGCCGTGGCGCCGGGCGTGGGCGTGGCAGCGGCAGGGCCCGTGACGGCGGCACCCGCGATGCCGGATCTTATGGGCGTTACGGATGTGGCGAAGCTGCTTGGCGTATCGGAAGCCGATGTGCTGGCGACGCTGGAAAAAGGCGAACTCAAGGGCAAGAAAATCGGTTCGACCTATCGCATCACGCGCGCGGCGGTTGATGAATTTTTGAAGAGCTAAACCATGGCGCAAGTTCCGGTGCAGGATGCACCGCCTGAAGTAAAGGCGCGCACCAAACATACCTGTCCCGCGTGTGGCGGCGAGGCGGTCTGGAATGCCAACAAGCAGGTGCTGGCGTGCGGCTTTTGCGGCACTGAGGTGCCTGGTACGCTGGATACTGCGAGCGCGGGCAAGATTGAGGAACACGATTTAGCCAGCGCACTGCGTGGCATACCCGACGACAAGCGCGGCTGGGGCGCGCAAAAACAATCAGTGAAATGTCAGAGTTGCCATGCGATATCGGTGTTTGATGCCACACGCCAGTCGCAGGGCTGCGGTTTCTGCGGCGCGACGCAGTTGGTGCCGTACGCAGAGGTGAAAGAAGCGTTTTCACCCGAAAGCCTGCTGCCGATGAAAATCGCCGCCAGCGGTGCGCGTGACCTGATTAAAACCTGGTACGGCTCGCGCTGGTTTGCGCCCAACAAGTTAAAGAAGGCCGCGCTCACCGATACGGTAAAAGGCTTATACATTCCGTACTGGACGTTTGACGCGCAGGCGAACGCGGATTGGGAAGCCGAAGCCGGCTACCATTATTACGAAACCGAGGAATACACCGATAGCTCAGGCAATCGTCAAACGCGCCAAATCCAGCGCACGCGCTGGGAGTATGCCAGCGGCCGCATCGATCATTTTTTCGATGATGAGCTGGTGCCCGCATCGCTTGGCATACAGGCCAATCATCTGCGCGCGGTGGAGCCCTTTCCAACGGCGGCGCTGGCGCCGTACGATCCGGCGTATTTGTCGGGCTGGGTGGTTGAGCGTTACCAAATTGATTTGGTGGCGGCCGCGCAGCGCTCACGAGAAGGCATGGAGAAGCAGGTGCAATCGATGTGTGCCTCCGCAGTGCCGGGAGATACTCAACGCAATCTGAACGTGCGCACCGCGTATAGCAGGCAAACCTTCAAACACATCCTCGCACCGCTGTGGATGCTGCAATACCGCTATGGCGCGAAAAATTTTCAGGTGGTGATGAACGGCTACACCGGAAAAATTTCAGGCGATTATCCGAAGAGCTGGGTGAAGATCGGGTTTACAGTGCTGGCGGTGATTATTGTGTTGCTGATAATAATGACTGCAGCCAGTTAAATAATTTAAAAACAAATAGTGACGATTAAGCCAGCACCGGCGGCAACTGCGGCGCCAGCTTGGCACGCTCGGCAGTAGCCGTGCCGTTCAAGGCGAAACCCAGTAACTTTCCTGACGCATCCAAAAACAGCGATTTAACGCCATCGGGCGTCTGCTCGATTTTCCATTCCCCTGCCGCGCCGGGCGCAGGCGGCGAAACGATGGTGGGACACGCGGGCGTTTTCACCATCACCGGCATCGCGGGGAAGCTCACCAGCGTGGCCTTGCCGGAGAGTGTTGCACCCAGCGCGCGTGCTGCGTGCATGATCGGCATCACATAGGGCATCACCAGGCCCTCGATTTCCATGCAGTCGCCCAGCGCGTAGATGTCCGTGTCGCTGGTTTGCAGATGGCGATTGACCATGACGCCACGATTTACGGTGAGGCCCGCGCCGCGCGCGAGCTCGGTGCGTGGCTTGAGCCCGACGGCGGATAACACGATGTCGGCTTGCAGCGTTTCGCCACTGTCGAGCGTCACCCGCAGCGCGCCGTCACTGTGATCGACGGATTTTGTGCCCGTGCCGAAGTGCCAGGCGACGCCCAGCGTGGCGAGTTTATGCTGCAACAGCGCGCCGCCCGCGGGCGGCAGCAGCCGGCCCAGCGGTTGATGGGCGATGTCGATCACCTCGACGTGATGTCCGGCGACGACAAGATCATTGGCGAATTCGCTGCCGATCAAACCGGCGCCGATGATCACGATATTTTTTTTGCCATCGAGCAAGATGTGGAATCGCCCGTAGTCATCCAGGTCGTTGACGGTGACGATGGCGTCTGCAGCATCGCCTGCGATGGGCAGCAGGATCTGGTCCGCGCCCAGCGCCAGCACCAGCTTTGCGTAGGCCAGTGTTTCGTCGCCGATTTGTACGCGGTGTGCGGTGGCATCGATCGCGGTTACGCGGGTTTTCGCGCGCACAGTGGCGTTGAGTTGCGTGGCCATCTGCTCCGGTGTGTTGAGCGCAATCGCGGCAGGCGCCTTTTTTGAAGCCAGCGCGTTGGAAAGCATGGGCTTGGAATAGAAATGTCCGCTGTCGGCGCTGATCACGGTGAGCGGCGTGTCTTTGTCGAGCTTGCGCAATTCCTTGGCGACGTTGTAGCCGGCAAGACCGCTGCCGAGGATGATGATGGGGTGCATGGGGTGTCTCGATGCCAAGCAGAAAAAAGCCCGCCGCCTGTGCGACGGGCGGCGGGAACTGAACAGTATTTTAAACCAGTTGTGTTGTGCTGATCATGCCGCCAGCAGCACCATTTCAAAATCTTCCTTCGCTATGCCGCATTCAGGGCAGGCCCAGCCGGAAGGTATGTCTTCCCAGCGGGTGCCGGCTTTGATGCCATGTTCCGGGTCGCCGGCGGTTTCGTCATAAATGTATCCACATACGATGCATTGCCATTTTTTCATGTCTGTCTCCTTGTTGTGCTAAGCCTGAACTCTCGCCAGTGTCGCTCGGTAGTGATTGGCGTGACGCTCTTCCACTTTTGCCAGCGCAGCGAAGCGCCTGGCGGCCTTGGCCAGCGTTTGCCGAAAGCGTGCGGCGTGTTCCCTTGATTCTGCAATTTGCCCGTCCAATTCCGTTACCGCGGCTGCGTTGCCTTCCTGCTCCGCGAGGTGGCGGAAACCGGGATACATCTCGGTGTACTCGTAGGTCTCGCCGGCGATGGCCATTTCCAGGGCTTTGGCAGGCGTGAGTTCCGCAGGCGGGTAGAGCAGGTCGAGATGGCCGAAGGCGTGCTGCACTTCCTGATCGGCGGTGTCTTCGAACACTTTCGCCGTTGCCTCGTCACCTTGCGCGCGGGCAATCTTGGCGAAGTAACGGTATTTAATATGCGCCATCGATTCACCGGCGAAGGCGGATTCGAGGTTTTTGATGGTGATCGATTCGGGTTTCATAGTGCGTCTCCTGGGTGATTTGGGTTCGCGTGTGTTTCACGCTTGGGACGCATTGTGGCGATGTCCGGCAAAGCTATCCAATTGATTGTTATGATGCTATCGATAGACAATGGCTATCGACGCCACTGACCTTCAAATTTGTAGCGTGCGCTGTGCGCACGAAGATTGGGTAGATCGCGCGCACAGCGCACGCTACCTGTGACTACCGGATATTGGGATAGTTATGACGCAAATCAATGCCCGACCGGCGTAGCCCGTGGCAGCAGCGTCACGCCGGGCAGCTTGCACGCCAGCAGCGCCTCGCGCACGGCCTGCACCGCGCATGCGCGTGGAAAGCTCTTGCGCCATGCCAGCGCGATGCGGCGTGTGGGTTCGGGCGCGCTGAAACTTCTCATGGCGGTGAGTTTGGTATCCGCCGTGCGCGATTCGGCGGCGGTGGACGGCAGTACTGTAATACCCACGCCCGACGCGACCATCTGTCGTATGGTTTCAAGCGAACTGCCTTCGAGGCTCTGCTGCAAGCCCGCATTAACTGCACGTTTTGCGCCGGCGCAGGTTTGCATGACTTGATCGCGAAAGCAGTTGCCGCTGGACAGCAACAGCAGTGTTTCGCTGCACAAGTCCGCTGCCGCGATGCGCGGCTTTTTTGCCCAGTGGTGGCTCGCCGGCATCACCACCCGAAACGGCTCGTCATAAACGGCTTGCGTCACAATGCCGGGTTCAGAAAAGGGTTCCGACAGCAGAATCACATCGACCTCGCCGTTCTTTAACATCGCACCGAGTTTGGCGGTGTAGTTCTCCTGTATCAGCAGCGGCATTCGCGGCGCACGCTTGTGGAGCAGCGGGATCAATTGCGGCGTCACATAGGGACCGACAGTGTAGATGGCGCCAAAACGCAGCGGTGTGGCGAGTTCATCCTTGCCGACGGCGGCGATGTGTTTGATGGCCGAGGCTTCCTCGAGCACGCGGTGTGCTTGTTCGATTACGTGGTTACCCACGGCGGTGACGCGCACTTCGCTGGCGCTGCGCTCGAACAGCACCACACCGAGTTCTGCTTCAAGTTTTTTGATGGCCACCGACAGCGTGGGCTGGCTGACGAAGCACTTTTCGGCGGCCCGGCCGAAATGTTTTTCGCGCGCGACCGAGACGATGTAGCGGAGTTCGGTGAGTGTCATTAGGTTAGGGACTCTTAATGGCCCAGGCTTCCTCTTTGGATACGCCTGGCGGTGGCGTAAACAGAATTTGCGACGTGTCCGCGACTTTTTCGCGCCCGCCCCAGAACTCGACCCATTTGCGTTGATCGGCCTTGGCGCGCGCATCGACGGCTTCTGGATCGCAGATGTCATGCAGTCTTTTTTCCAGCGCTTGCGCGATGGCAGGTTCAACGGCAGTTAAATCGTGTAACTCGTTCGGATCGCGCTCCAGATCGAATAGCTGCGCCGGCATGCCCACGTGATAGATCAGCTTCATAGCGCCTTCGCGCAACAGGTACGCGGCGGCTTTGGATCCTTGCGCGTGATACTCGGCGAAGCCGGTGCGTATTGCATCGTTGCCGTTTGCGGCGGGCCACAGCGATACGCCATGCAAATCACGATCTGCGTCGGTCAGTGCCGCGCCAGCACCCTCGACCAGCGTGGGGAATAAATCCGCATGCGAGACAATTTGCCGCGACACTTTGCTTTGGGGTACGCCCGGCCCCGACAGCAACAGTGGCACGCCTACACTCGCTTCATAAAGACTCTTTTTGCCGAACAAGCCTTGCGCTCCGAACAGCTCGCCGTGATCGCTGGTGTAGGCAATGCGTGTGTTGGCGAGCAAACCCAGTTCTTCGACGGCGTGCATCACCTCGCCCACTTGCTCGTCCATATGCGTGATCAGGCCAAAATATCCCGCTGCCACGCGGCGCAGCGCGGCTTCATCTGTGATGTCGAGCATGCCGTCCATGTGGCGCAGATGTTGTGTGGCGGGATGTTCACTGCGCTCGCCGCGCCTAAAGCCCGCGGGCAGCGGCATGTCTTTTTCGGGGTATAAATCGTAGAGGCGCTTGGGCACGGTGAACGGCGGATGCGGGCTGATGTATGACACATATAACACCCACGGCTTGCCGCCGTTGTGCGCATGGCTTTTTAACCAGGCTATCGATTTCGCGGTGATGCGCCGGTCGTATTCCTGATAGTGCGTTTCGCCCACGCCGGAGCGATTCATATAGAGCTTCCAGAAGCTGCCGTCGTCTTTCGGCGGCTCGGCGTCATAGCCGCGCAGCAAATTCTTGATTGCGCCCTTGCCGTCGTGCAGGTGCATGGCTTCGATTTCTTCGGTGAAGCCGTTGTCGTCTTTTCCGGAGCGGAAGTGCAGCTTGCCGACGGCTACAACCGTGAGGCCTTGTTCACGCAAACGGTGATGCCAGCTCGGCACGCTGCCGTCGTAAGCAATGGCGTTATCCCAAAAGCCGGTTTGATGCGGATAGCGCCCGGTGGCAATCGCGGCACGCGCGGGGCAGCACAGCGCACTGGTGCTGTAGGCATGCTCAAAACGCACACCGGATGCGGCGATGCGATCCAGGTTGGGCGTCTTGACGAACGCGTGGCCGTAGCAGCCCGTGACCGCGCGGTTGTGATTGTCGGATTGAAAAAAAATCAGGTTCGCGGGCTGGGTCATGGCATTCAATCGAGAACCATGCCCGCCTGCTTGCCGATGTGGGCGCTGCGTTCGCGCCCGGCCTTTAAAAACAAACCGTCACGCATGCTCAGTGATACGCCGCCTTGACGCCCGGCGGTGGCGAGTAGCGGAAGGTGCCTTTGCCGAGTATGGCCGCTTTGCCGCCGTGTTTTTCGATCAGCGTGGTTTGATCTTTTTTGGCCGCGCGGTTGGCAACGTCGGGATCGACCACAGTGCGCAGCGTGGCCTCGCATGCGGCGAGCACAGCGGCGTATTTTGTATCGCGGCCCAGATCGGTGCGCTCATACGGATCAGCGTGAAGATCAAACAACATCGGCGGCAGCCCAACGTAATGCACGTACTTGTATTGACCATTCTCACCACAGCGAATCATTGAGGCGCCGGTAATCGATGCTGCCGCGTGATACTCGGACAACACCGTGCGTTGCGGCGCCTTGCCATTGGCGATGTCGATCAGCGACGCGCCCGGTAGCGTGGCGTCAGCGGCTTCGAATTTTGCACCTACGCTTTGCACGAACGTGGGGAACGCATCAACCAGCGTCACGGGCGTGTCACACACGCGGCCAGCCGGAATATCCGGCCCCGCCATAATCATCGGGATGCCGGCGGATTCTTCGTACATGGTTGATTTGCCCCACATACCGTGCGTGCCGAGATTGTCGCCGTGGTCGGAGCTATAGACGATGCGCGTGTTGTCGAGCATGCCGAGCGCTTCGAGCGTTTGCAGAATGCGGCCGACATTGTGATCCATGAAGGTGGTGAGTCCGAAGTATGCCGCAATCGCGCGCCGCACCATCGGCGCATCGAACGCCTCGTCGTAACACATGCTTTTGCGCATGGCGTCGGTGAACGGATGGCGCGGCCGTTGATCCTGCGCATACATGTCGGGGAAGGGCACTTGATCGACCGGATACAGGTCATAAAATTCCTGCGGCGCAATCAGCGGAAAGTGTGGCGCGACAAAGCCCACGTACAGAGCCCAGGGTTTGCTCGTGTGCTTGGGCGCTTCGTTCCTGAGCCACTTTACCGTTTCGTCGGCGATGGCGCGATCATAGCGTGTGTATTCCGATTCGCCGGGGCCTGCCTCCGGGCCGAGGTTGGCCGCACCTTTGCGGCGCGGCAGTTCATCGCGGATAAGCCCCAGTAAATCACCGACGCCGTTAACGATGTGCATCGGCAGAATTTCCTCATCGAAGCCGTTGCGCTTGACATCATCGCCGCTGGCGTAATGCAGTTTGCCGATGGAAGTGACATGATGCCCCTGCGCCATCAGGCGATGGCCCCACGACGGAATTTGTCCGTCGTAGGCAATGGCGTTGTCCCAGCAGCGATGCTCATGCACATAACGCCCGGTGGCGAACGAGGCGCGCGCCGGCACACAGATCGGGCAGTTGGTGTAAGCATTGGTGAAGCGCGTGCCGCGCGCGGCGAGCGCATCGAGATTCGGTGTTTTGATCATCGGATGGCCACTGCAGCCGAGCACGCGTTTGTTGTGTTCGTCGGAGAGGATGAAGATTATGTTGCTAGGTTTCATGTGTAAGTAGTTGATTTATTTGTATTTTTTAGTGATTAAATCGCTGATCGCCAGACCCTTGTCGATATCCACCTTGCGCTTGCTATCCGCGCCGTCGATCTTCAGCGAAATTTCCAGCACTGCGGCAATCTTGTCCTGCGGAATGATCGCCACACCCGCTTCATCGGCGCAGATCAAATCGCCGGGTTTGCACGGCACGCCGCGAATTTCCACCGTGCCGTTGACTTCAACCGTTTGCATGCGCCACTTGCCGGTGATCGGCGTGAAGCCGCGGCACCACACCGGCCAACCCATGCCGCGATATTGATCGGGGTCGCGCACCGTGGCGTCGACCACGGCGCCGATGAAGCCTTGTCTTTTGGCGATGGTAGCCGATTGCCAGCCCATATTGGAGCAGCCCATCACGCCTTGCATCACCAGTACGTCGCCGGGTTCGGCGAGGTTGTGCGCTTCGGTTTCACCCTGGGTGTTGGTCTTTTCGTTGGCGGCTTTGTGGATTTGCACATCACGCGCGATGTTGCGCACGGTGAGCGCGGGGCCGACGATGCGCTGGCCGCTGTTGACCGGCGGCATTTGATAGGCGGGAATCACCGCGACGATGCCCAGTTCGTCGCACGCATCGGACAGCGTGCCGGTCAGATCCACCAGCGCCATGAAAGCATTGATGATAGCCTTGGCCGGGCGCGGAATGTCGAGCATGCGGATGGCGTCGCGCGGCATGCGGCCGAGCGTAGTCTTGGACTGGGGCATGGTTCCCTCCGATGAATGAAGAGCGCATTCTAGCGAATTCCACCAACGCCGGCGCGCTGAGTTATCGAGGCGTTGACTGCGCGCCAACACGCGTAGAATGTGCGCAACCCTTTTTTCGCGCAACCCTTCGCGTGGAGACGAGTCATGACGATTGAAGCGCCCGCTGTTCCCGGTAATGGGTGGTACGTGGCCGCAGGCGCTGTGGCTGTTGCAACCGTGGTTGCCGTGGTCGCGCTGATCGCGTGGTTCGTGTTGTCCATGGATCGGGGGTCGCAGTTCATCGGGCCGGGCCGCCACACTGTGACCTTCGACAAGCCCGGCAGCTATAGGGTGTGGAACGACTACCGCACGGTATTTGAAGGGCGCAGTTACGACGAATCCGAAAAACTGCCGTCGGCTGCGCGCGTAACGGTGCTCGAAGCGGAGGGCGGCACCGCGCTCGCAGTTTCGCCGAGTCTGAACGTAAGTTCGAGTCTGGGCAACAGTTCGCGCAACTCGGTGGCGAAGTTTGAAGTCACCAGGCCCGGCCGCTACGAAATCATTATCGAGGGCGATTTCCCGCAGCGCGTGTTCTCGGCGAGCCGGGGGTTTCTGTTTGGCCTGTTCGCGGTGATCTTTGGCGCCATCGGACTGCTGTTTGCAGGGTTCAGTGTGGCCATCGGCCTCTTGTGCTGGGTGTTCATCAAGCGCGAGGCGGCGCGCGATGCCGTGGCGCGGGCGCAGACGCCCGCTGGCGTCCCGGCGAGTGCGGACGCCGCAACAAAATTGCTCAAGGACATCGCGCGCATCGTATACATACTGCAGTTGTCGTCGCTGGCGGTCGGCATCACGTTCTTTGCGGCGGTGATCATCAATTACCTCAAACGCAAGGATGTCGAAGGCACCTGGCTGGAATCGCATTTCCGCTGGCAGATACGCACTTTCTGGTGGTGCCTGTTATGGGCGTGCGTGGGCCTCGCCACGGCGGTGATCATTATCGGATTCTTCGTGCTGATGGCTACCGTGATCTGGATGCTGTATCGCGCGATCAAGGGCCTGACCAATCTGGAAGAGGGCAAGCCGATGCCGGAGTGAATTGGCTACGACAAACGCGGTTTACTGCGCTAACGGACATCCGCGCTTTATCCATAGCGGCAGTCATGCGATACTTGGCAAGTCTGCTTTATCAAGGATTCACTAATAATGGCATCACCCAAACGTGGCATGCGCAAGGGCCTCACGGCTTACGGCGATGAAGAATTCTCCCTGTTTCTGCGCAAAGCCTTCGTCAAGGCGATGGGCTATACCGATGAGGCGCTGGAGCGGCCGATCATCGGCATCACCAACACTTTCAGCGGCTTCAACGCCTGCCATCGCAATGTGCCCGAGCTGATTGAGGCGGTGAAGCGCGGCGTCATGCTGGCGGGCGGCTTGCCGGTGGAATTCCCGGTGATCACGCTGCATGAATCGTTCGCGCATCCCACCAGCATGTATTTGCGCAACCTGATGTCGATCGACACCGAGGAAATGATACGCGGCCAGCCGGTGGATGCGGTGGTGCTGATCGGCGGCTGCGACAAAACCGTGCCGGCGCTGCTGATGGGGGCCGCCAGCGCGAATGTGCCGGCGATCATGCTGGTAACCGGGCCGATGATTACCGGCGATCACAAAGGCGAGCGCCTCGGCGCCTGTACCGACTGCCGGCGTTTCTGGGGAAAATTCAGAGCGGGCGAAATTTCCGAGCAGGAAATCGGCGAGATCAATAACAAACTCGCGCCCTCGGCCGGCACCTGCATGGTAATGGGCACCGCGAGCACCATGGCGTTATGCACCGAAGCGATGGGCATGATGCTGCCCGGCGGCGCGTGTACGCCGGCGGTGATGGCCGACCGGCTGCGTCACGCCGAAGCCACCGGCGCGCGTGCGGTGGCGATGGCCAAAGAGAAATTGACGCCGGATAAAATCATGACGCCCGAAGCGTTCGAGAATGCGCTGCGTGTGCTGCTGGCGGTGGGCGGCTCGACCAACGCCATCGTGCATCTGACGGCGATGGCGGGGCGGCTGGGCATACAGATTGATCTGGATGCCTTCGACAAGATGGGGCGCGAGACGCCGGTGCTGGTGGATCTGAAACCCACGGGCCAGCACTACATGGAGGATCTGGAGAAGGCCGGCGGCCTGGTGGTGGTGCTGCGCGAGATTCGCCGGTTGCTCAATCTCGATGCGTTAACGGTTACCGGTGACACGCTCGGCGAAAACATCAAGGCTGCGGCGCCGGCGTGGAAGCAGGATGTGGTGCGTCCGTTCAACGATCCGATTTTCAAGGGCGGCAGCATCGCCGTGCTGCGCGGCAATCTCGCGCCCGAAGGCGCCATCATCAAGCAGGCGGCGGCGACGCCGAAATTGATGCAGCACAGCGGCCGCGCGGTGGTGTTCGAGTCGCTGGAGGATCTGGCGAATCGCATCGACGATCCGAAACTGGATGTGAAAGAAGACGACATCCTGGTGATGCAAAACGCCGGACCTAAAGGCGCGCCGGGCATGCCGGAGGCGGGCTACATCCCGATTCCGAAAAAGCTCGCGCAAAAAGGCCTGAAAGACATGGTGCGCATTTCGGATGCGCGCATGAGCGGCACCGCGTTCGGCGCGATTGTGCTGCATGTGACGCCCGAATCCGCATTGGGCGGACCGCTGGCGCTGGTGAAAACCGGCGACAGGATCAAGCTCGACGTGCCGGCGCGCACACTCGAGCTTCTGATTTCGGATGAAGAACTCGAAGCCCGCCGCAAGCTGTGGAAAAAACCGCGCCCGCGCAGGGAAGACAGCCGCGGTTACCGCAAACTCTTCATGAACGAAGTCACGCAGGCCGACCGCGGTTGCGACTTTGAATTCCTGGCGCCGCCGCTGACGCTTAAAGTCCCGCGCGGCATCCGCTAACCGGAGCGCTAAGTCCATGTCCCTATCGTTGATTCGCGGCAAGCTGTTCTGGAAGTATCTGGTGGTTATTCTGCTGCTGGTGGGCGCGGTGTTGACCACCGCCAGCGTGATCGAGTTGTACGCCTCATACGAAGACCTGAAGCGCGTTACCACGGAACTGGAGCGCGAGAAAGCGGCCGCGGTGGTGAGCCGCATTGAGCAGTTCATCGAACCGATTGCGGCGCAAGTGCGCGGCACGGTGACGGCGTCGGCGTCCGCGCAATTAGTGGACAAAGCGGCCGAATTCAATCGTCTGCTGCGCGATGTGCCGGATATCGCCGGCATACAGTTGCTGGATGGACAGGGCAAGGAGCGGCTGGTCATATCGCGCAGCGCACCTGCTGAGGCAGACAGCGGCGTCGATTTTTCGGGCAGCGCGGAGTTTCAGAAAGGCCGTGGCAGCCAAATTTTCCATGGCGCGGTTTACTACCGCAACAACACCGATCCGCGCCTGAAAGTGGCGTTGTCGAGCGGGAGCAAAGACGCCGATGTCACCATCGCGGAAATCAATCTCACCTCGATTTGGGATGCCGCGTCGCAGGTGCGTTCCGGGCGCGAAGGTTATGCCTATATTGTCGATGGGGACGGCCGCGCGATTACCCACCCCGATGTGGTGACCTCATTACGGCGCAAGGATCTTTCCCAGTTACCGCAGGTCGCTAATGCGCTGGCGCAGGTCAATGAAAAAAATGATTTGAATCAATTACTTACAGTAGCTCCAGGGCGCGATGGCCAGAGCGCGTTGATAGCGCACGCGGTTTCCCCGGCACTGGGATGGCTGGTGTTTGTGGAGCGTCCGCTGAATGAAGTGCAGGCGCAATTTCGTCCGCGTCTGATCCGCAGTTTCGGCGTGTTGTTGCTGGGTCTCGGCCTGTCGGCTTTGGTGGCGGCGTTCCTGGCGCGGCGCATGGTGGCGCCGATACGCAGTTTGCAGGAAGGCGCTGCGCGCGTGGGTCGCGGCGAGCTCGGCCATCGCATTGAAGTGCGCACCGGCGACGAGTTGCAGTCCCTCGCCGAGGAATTCAACCACACCGCGTCGCAACTCGAAGACGCGCAGCGCGGGCTGGAACAAAAGGTCGAAGCGCGCACGCAGGAATTGAATCGCACCGTGGCCGAACTGCAAGTGCTGGGCGAAGTGGCTCAGGCGGTGAATTCGTCGCTGGATATGCAGGAAGTGCTGGAGAAAATCGTTTCGCAGGCGGTCAAGATTGCAGGCGCCAAGGATGGCACTATCTATGTGCTCGATAATGATGGCCAGCTGCTGACACCGCAGGCGAATTTTGGCGTTGGCGCGGCGATGCTGGCGGCGCTCAAGCAATCACGCATAGGCGCGGCTAGTACCACAGTCGGCGCGCGCTGCATTCAGGAGCGCAGCCCGGCGCAGATTCCCGATATTGAAAAAGAAACCGGCTATCGGCTGCGCGAACTGATGCTGAGCGAAGGTATTCATTCCAATCTTGGCGTGCCGCTGATGCGCGATGAACAGGTGATAGGCGCTTTGGTGGTTCGCCGCACGGAAACAGGATACTTCCCCGATTCCACGGTGGCGCTGTTGCAGGCTTTTGCCGCGCAATCGGTACTGGCGATTCAGAACGCGCGTTTATTTCAGCAGATTCAGGAGAAGGGCGAACAACTCGAAGTCGCGAGCAAGCTCAAATCGCAATTTCTCGCCAACATGTCGCATGAATTGCGCACGCCGCTCAACGCCATTATCGGCGTCACCGAAATGCTGCATGAGGATGCGGTGGATCTGGAGCGTGAGGATGAACTGGAGCCGCTGGACCGGGTGTTGCGTGCCGCGCGCCATCTGCTGGCGTTGATCAACGACATTCTGGATTTGTCGAAGATCGAAGCGGGCAAGATGGAGCTGCATGCGGAGAATTTTCTGCTGGCGCCGCTGGTGGACGATGTGGTCAAGACCATACAACCGCTGGCCGAGAAAACCGGCAACGAACTGGTGGTCAACTGTCCTGCGGATATCGGCTCAATGTTTACCGATTCGACGCGCGTGCGGCAGGCGCTGCTTAATCTGGCCAGCAACGCCAACAAGTTTACCGAGCGCGGCAAGGTTAGTTTTGACGTGAGCCGCGCGGCGGAGCATGGAGAGGATTGGATCACCGTCAAGGTCACCGATACCGGCATCGGCATGACAGCGGAACAGCTCGACAGGCTGTTTCAGGATTTCGTGCAGGCCGATGCGTCGACCACGCGCAAGTATGGCGGCACCGGGCTGGGCCTGGCGATTACCCGGCGTATCTGCCAGATGATGGGCGGTGATGTGACGGTCGAGAGCGAGCAGGGCAAGGGGTCGATATTCACGCTGCGCCTGCCGGCGCGGGTGCCAGCGGTCGTCCAAGCGCCGGTGCAGCCGGTGCAATCGCTGCGCGCGGCGGGCTCCACCTTGTCGGGCTTGCGCGCCGGGTCCGCCGCGCCGGGCAGCCTGCCGGTGATACTGGTGATTGACGACGACGTAACGGTGCTGGAATTGACCGAGCGTTATCTGGTGCGCGAAGGTTTTGCCGTGGTCACCGCGCAGGGCGGCATCGAAGGACTCAAGCGCGCGCGCGAACTGCGTCCCGCGGCGATTACGCTCGATGTGATGATGCCTGACCTTGACGGCTGGACGGTTTTGGCTGCGATCAAGGGCGATCCGATACTGGCGGACATACCGGTGGTACTGATGTCGATCGTGGACGAAAAAAATCGCGGTTACTCACTGGGCGCGACCGACTATCTGATCAAGCCCGTGAACCGCGAAAAGCTGAGCCATGCCATACGCAAAATTTGCGGCGCTGAGGGACAACACGTGCTGCTGGTGGACGACGATGACATGATTCGCAAGAGCATGTCCTCTGCGCTGGAACGCGAGGGCTGGCGAATCGGTGAAGCCGTCAACGGCAAGGACGCGCTGGATTATCTGGCGGGCAATACCCCCGATATCATCGTGCTTGATTTGATGATGCCGGAGATGGACGGTTTTGAGTTTCTCGATCAAATGCGGCGCCGGCCCGAGTGGCGGGAAATTCCCGTGCTGGTGGCCACCGCCAAGGATTTGACCGCGGAAGAGCGCCAGCGCCTGAGCAATGGCGTGGATCGCATTATTCAGAAGCACGCCTCGGAGCGCGATACAATATTGCAGGAAGTGGGGCGCACGCTGGCGGCCTATGTGAAGCGTGCCGATGCCGGCGCAGCGATCGAAAGTAAGGTCGAATCGAATGACAAAAGTGAGGCCGGGAGCACCGGGAGGCCATGAAAATTCTTTACGTCGAAGATAACGACGACAATATCTACGTGCTGAAAAAACGCCTGATGCGCGCGGGCCATGAGGTGCTGATCGCGATGGACGGCGCCCAGGGCGTGGCCATGGCGGGCAGCGAGAAGCCCGATCTGATCCTGATGGATCTGAGTCTGCCGGTACTCAACGGCTGGGATGCGACACGTCAGTTAAAGGCGTCAGCGGAAACACGCCATATTCCGGTGATCGCGCTGACCGCGCACGCCATGGCCGGTGCGCGTGAAACCGCGCTCGAGGCGGGTTGCGATGAGTTTGACACCAAGCCGGTGGAGTTGCCGCGCTTGATGGGCAAGATTCAGGCGTTGTGTCCGGGGAGTTCATGAGCGCGGCGCCGCGCGCGCTCATCGCCGCGGTATTAGACGGAGTGCAGGGGTTTGCCGGCGCCGCGAAACCCTCCGACGATATCACCATGCTGGCGTGCCGCTGGCGTGGATAACTTATTGCTCTTAAATGAAAAAAAATAGATTGTCCCGCGGCATTGAACCTCGCAGCAAAGCAACCATAAATGCCGCAGGCCGGCGGTTTGCGGTGCGTAAATCCGGCATACATGGGCGTGGCGTGTTCGCGCTGGCCGCCATCGCCAAGGGCACCAGACTGATCGAATATCTGGGTGAGCGCATGTCGCACAAAGAGGCCGACCGGCGCTATGGCGATTTGCACGAGGGCAGCGCGCACACCATGCTGTTCGCTGCAAACGATGACGTGGTGATCGATGCCACCCAATGGGGAAGCTCCGCGCGCTGGATCAATCATTCGTGCGCACCCAATTGCGAGGCGGTTGAAGACGAAGGCCGCGTGTTTATAGAAACCCGGCGCGCGATACGCGCGGGCGAAGAACTCGGCTACGACTATGAACTGATCGTTGAAGGGCGCCAGACCGGGAAGTTAAAGCGCGAGCATGCGTGTTGCTGTGGTGCACGGCGCTGCCGCGGGACCATGCTGGGGAAGAAGCGCTAGTTTCGAGTGCGCTGGCGCAGATGAGCCCGCAGGCTCAGGCCTGCGCGCGCACCGTAAATTCCATCTCACCGATGCCGCCGATACCGCCTTTTAGCCGGTCTCCGTCCGCCAATCGCGAAACACCCGCAGGCGTCCCAGTGGTAATGAGGTCGCCGCTGCGCAGCGTGATCTTGTCCGAGAGAAAGCGGATGTGCTCGCGCAGCGTGCAGATCATGTCAGCGGTGTGGGCGGTCATGACGCGCGCGCCGTTCTGGTCCACGGTGATGTGGAGGTCTTGCGGATCGGCGATTTCGTCACGCGTCACGATCCACGGTCCGAGGCCGGTGAAGCTGTCAAAGCCCTTGCGGATGTTGCGGGTGTTTTGCTGCTTGCCCCAGGGATCGCGGATGCTGAAATCCCACAGCGTGGTATAGCCGAACACGTGATCAAGCGCCTGCGCTTCGCTCACCGCACGCGCGGGCCGGCCGATGACCGCACACAGTTCGCACTCATGGTCGATGTGTTTGGCGATTTTTGGCAGGATCACGGTGCCGCCCGGGCCGATCAGCGAGGAACTGGGCTTTAAGAAGAACTCCGCCATCAGGTCGTCCTTGGAAAGCTGCTTGCGCTCGTACGAAGTGCCGGTGCGCACGCTCATCTCGATCTGGTGGGCACGGTAGTTGGCGGCCGCGGCCCAGATCGAAGGCGGATTGGTGATCGGCGCCAGCAACTTCACGCCGGCCAGCGGCACAGGCGCACCGGCGCCGCGCGCATCACGGGCGATCTGCATTGCAACAGGATTGTCGATCAGCGCTTCGATAACTTCGAGCATGGTGTAGTGCTCGCGCAGGATGGCGGCTTTCCTGAGCGCGTCGCCGAGCGGATAAACCTGATCACCTTCTATGATGCCGGCCTGGTTTGCATTGTAGTGGCATATTTTCATGTGGGTTTCGTGATGAGGGCCGCGCACCACACGGTATGGGCGCGAAGTGGTGGATCATAACGTGCGGCCGGAATGTGCGAAAGCGCCTGCGTCGGACACGGGCGCCGACAGGGCGCAACTCAGCGCGTTGCGCAACGGTTCACGGGGCAGGATTATTGGAATAACATCGGAGCCTGTTGAATCATAGCTAAGGAGTGATGCCATGACAGATGTCACAGGACCTTTGAGCGGCACCCGCGTGATCGATCTGGGCCGCCATCAGGCAGGACCCCGCTGCGCCCAGGTGCTCGCCCGTCTGGGCGCGGAAGTCATCAAGATCGAGCGTCTGGGTGGCGAGGAAACCCGCTACCACGGGCCCTGGGTGCGCAAACAGAGCGCTTACTGGGTGCAGTACAACAGCGGCAAAAAAAGCGTGAGCATGGACTTGCGCAAGGAGGAAGGAAAGGCAGCTCTGCGTAAGCTGATCAAGGTTTCCGACGTAGTGGTGCAAAACTTCCGCCCTGGGACCATAGCCGAGATGGGCTTTGGGTATGAGGTGTTAAAGGCGCTCAACCCCCGCATCGTCATGGTCAATATCTCCGCCTACGGGCAATTCGGCCCCTATCGCGATCAGATCGGTTACGACCCCATCGGCCAGACCATGTCCGGTATCGCCATGGTCACCGGCGAAGAGGGCATGCCGCCTATACGTGCCGGGGTTCCCATTATCGACCGCACCACTGCGCTGCACTCCGCCATTGGTACGCTGGCAGCTCTCTGCGAGCGCAACATTTCCGGGGTGGGGCAGTGCATCGATGTTTGCCTCGCGGATTCCGGTTACAGCCTGACCGAGATTCCCATCACCGCCTACCACGGCGCCGGAACCGAGCCCAAGCGGGGCAGAGCTGATGCAGCGCCCAGCGGCATGTACCCCTGCAATGACGGGTGGGTCCTGATCTCTGCGGGAGACCAGCACATGTGGCCTCGCGTTTGCGCTGCCATGGGCAAGCCCGAATGGCGGGATGACCCGCGCTTTAATACCCGCCGCGAGCGCAGTAAGCATGTGACGGTCGTGAACGATGCGATGCGTGAGTTGCTGGCCACCATGACGATGAAGGACGCCATCGCCCACTTCACGCAGCATGACGTGGTCGCGGCGCCAGTGAATACCATAGCGCAGGCGGCCCAGGATCCCCATCCATGGGAGCGGCGGACGATGGTGGAGGTGCCCGATTTCCTGGCCGGGACGATAGCCGTGTCCGGTGACTATTGGCACTTCAGCCGCACACCGGCTGTTATCGGCTCGACACCCAAAGTGGGCGAGCACAACGAGGAGGTGCTGGGCGGCCTTTTGGGTTATTCCACGGAAGAGATCGCCAGGCTGTATGCCGATGAGGTGATCGGGAATACGAGCCACTACGACACGTTATCCGGGTAAAGCCGTTCGCGTCGCTAACGGTTACGCATCCAATCCGCCGTCTTGAAAAGCTGCTGCGTCAGCCACGCGCGCATTGTTTCATCTTCAATCACGCTGTTCATGGCCTGACACATGCATGCCATCCAGGCATCGCGTTCGGCAACGCCGATGGCGAACGGCAGATGCCGCGCGCGCAGCATGGGGTGGCCGTATTTATCGGTGTACAGCTGCGGCCCGCCGAGCCAGCCGGACAGGAAGCGATACAGCTTGTCGCGTGAACCGCTTAAATCGGCGGGGTGCAATTTGCGGATGACGTAATACTCCGGCGCCGTGTCCATCAGGTCGTAGAAGCCGTCGATCAGGGCGCGCACTTTGCTGTCGCCGCCGATCATTTGGTAGGGCGTGAGGTCCGGGCCGGGATGGGTGCTTGGGCTCACATTTGAGATTTTTTTACGCTGCCGCGCGCGCAGCGCGCTTGCGGTCATGTTCCAGCAAAAAACGCTTGCGAATACGAATCGACTTGGGCGTAATTTCCACCAGTTCATCATCGGCGATGAATTCAATCGCCGATTCCAGCGTGACTTGCAGTGGCGGCACCAGACGTACCGCTTCATCGGTGCCGGAAGCGCGCACGTTGGTGAGCTGCTTGCCCTTGATCGGGTTCACCACCAGATCGTTGTCGCGGCTGTGGATGCCGATGACGATGCCTTCATACAGCGGGTCGCCGGGGCTGACGAACATTTTGCCGCGCTCCTGCAGTTTCCACAGGGCGTAGGCGACCGCGGTGCCGTGTTCGGCCGAGATCAGCACGCCGTTGCGGCGTTCTTCCATGTCGGGTTTGATCGGGCCGTAGTCGTCGAATACGTGGCTCATCAGGCCGGTGCCGCGCGTCAGCGTCAGAAAATCCGATTGAAAACCGATCAGACCGCGTGCGGGGATGCGATAGTCGAGACGCACGCGGCCTTTGCTGTCGGATTGCATGTCCTGTAAATCGCCGCGGCGCCCGCCCAGCGCTTCCATCACCGCGCCCTGATTGGCGTCTTCGCAATCGACGGTGAGCAATTCGTAAGGTTCCTGTTTTTCACCGTTGACTTCCCGGATCACCACACGCGGACGCGATACCGCGAGTTCGTAACCTTCGCGCCGCATGTTTTCCAGCAGTATCGTCAGATGCAGTTCGCCGCGGCCCGACACTTCAAACACATCGGCGTCCGACGTTTCCACCATCTTGAGCGCAACGTTGCTCATCAGCTCGCGTTGCAGCCGCTCACGTATCTGGCGGCTGGTGACGAATTTGCCTTCGCGTCCCGCCAGTGGCGAGGTGTTGACCTGAAAGTTCATGGTCAGCGTCGGTTCGTCCACTTTCAACAGCGGTAGCGCTTCGGGCGTCTCCGGGTCGGTGAGCGTGACGCCGATGCCGACATCTTCAATGCCGTTGACGAGTACGATATCGCCGGCTTGAGCCTCATCCGTTACCGTGCGATCAAGCCCTTTAAAAACAAGCACCTGGCCTACTTTAGAGAGTTTGGGTGCAGTGTCTTGCGGGCCGCGCATCACCATCACCTGCTGGCCGGGGCGAATGCGTCCGCGCGTGATACGGCCGATGCCGATGCGGCCTACGTAGCTGGAATAATCCAGCGAACAGATCTGCAATTGCAGCGGGCCATCGGGATCGTCGGCACGCACCGGCACATACTGAAGTATGGCTTCAAACAAGGGATCCAGATTGCCCTCGCGTGCGCTGCTGTCCAGGCTGGCATAACCGTTTAACGCCGAGGCGTAGATCACCGGAAAATCGAGTTGTTCTTCGGTCGCACCGAGTTTGTCGAACAGATCAAAGGTGTGATTCACCACCCAATCCGGCCGTGCGCCGTGACGATCAATTTTGTTGACGACCACTATGGGTTTCAAACCCAGCGCCAGCGCTTTGCGCGTGACAAAGCGTGTTTGCGGCATCGGACCTTCCACGGCATCCACCAGCAGCAGCACGCTATCGACCATCGACAGCACGCGCTCGACTTCGCCGCCGAAATCGGCGTGGCCGGGGGTATCGACGATATTGATATGCGTACCCTTCCAGGTAACCGCGCAGTTCTTGGCGAGGATGGTGATGCCGCGCTCTTTTTCAATGTCGTTGCTGTCCATCACGCGCTCTTCGATGTGCTGGTGCGCAGCGAAAGTGCCCGATTGGCGCAGCAGCTTATCCACCAGCGTGGTCTTGCCGTGATCGACGTGAGCGATGATGGCGATGTTGCGTATGGGACGGCCTGAACCCGGCGCGCGCAGCGGGGGGCGGAGCGGGTCGTCGGTAGTCAAAGTGGGGGAAAGGGTGTTCATGTTATCTGTGTGTTGAGCGAGCGGAGGCATAACTATTCCGGCTCATAAAAAGGGCGCGATTGTAGCACAGCTGTCGCAAAACCGCGTTTATCGCGTGCGCTATGTTATTGAATTTTCGGCGAAAGCTGTATTTTCGTAAAAATGATGCGCCGCAAAAAAATGATTGGCAATTTGCACAGCTTACGGGTATCATCCGCGCACCTCGCAGTCGCCAGAACCTGAATTGCAGCGATTGCAGAGTTGCATCTGTCCCTGACCCACCGTTCCGGCTTTCCTCTTTCGAGCAGCCGCGACAGCCACGGTTAGCGACGATACCCGTGCGCTGACCGTGCGCGCCTGTCGAACATTTTTGCGACAGCCGTTCCCTTTTTTGTCCGCGCTTATTAGACCGCCAGCCCCTTGCACCTATGGGTCTGCGGTGTGCTGTACCTATTGAAAGAAAAAAAATGTCTTTTGAAACATTGAACCTTAATCCCGCCATCGCGCAAGCTGTTGCCGCCGCTGGTTACACCGAACCTACCGCAGTTCAGGCGCAAGCCATACCCGATGCCATCGCCGGTCACGACCTGATGGTGTCCGCGCCCACCGGCACCGGTAAAACCGCCGCGTTTGTGTTGCCCGCGCTGCAACGGCTGGTCATGGCCCCCGCCAAGCATGGGCGCGGACCGCGCGTGCTGGTGCTAACCCCCACGCGTGAACTTGCGCTGCAAGTCACCGACGCCGTTTCCAAATACAGCCGCGGTATGCGCCAGGTGCGCACCGGCACCGTGCTGGGCGGCATGCCCTATCCGAAACAGCGCAAGCTGCTCGACAGCCCGCTCGATATCCTGGTTGCCACACCGGGCCGCCTCATCGATTTTATGGAGCAGGGCAAGGTCGATTTTTCGCGCCTGGAAATTCTGGTGCTCGACGAAGCCGACCGCATGCTTGACATGGGTTTCATCAAGCCGGTGGAGATGATCGCAGCGGCCACGCCCGCCACACGTCAGACGCTGATGTTTTCAGCCACGCTCGACGGCGGCATTGCGCTACTCGGCAAACGCCTGTTGCGTAACCCCAAGTTGATCGCAGTCACGGCGCAAAAAGCGCGTCACGAAAACATTGAACAACGCTTGCATTATGTCGATGACGGCAGCCACAAAGGACGGCTGCTTGATCACTTTTTGCGCGACGTGACGCTGGATCAGGCACTGGTGTTCACCGCCACCAAGCGCGGCGCGGATCGTCTCGCCAGCAAGCTTTACGAAGACGGCCACGCGGCGGCAGCCCTGCACGGCGACATGAATCAATCGCAGCGCAATCGCACGCTTGCCAAAATGCGCAGCGGCAATGTGCGCGTGCTGGTGGCGACCGACGTTGCAGCCCGTGGCATCGATGTGCGGACGATCTCGCACGTGATCAATTACGATCTGCCCAAAGTCGCCGAAGACTACGTGCATCGTATCGGGCGCACCGGGCGCGCGGGCGCCAACGGCGTCGCGATTTCGTTTGCGGCGCCGGATGATGGCTGGCAAGTGCGGCAAATCGAACGTTATACCGGCCACGCCATTGCCGCGCACGTGGTGGCGGGAATGGAACCCAAAGTGCCGCAGCGCAGTTCACACAAACCGCCCGCACGTCCGGGCAAGGGCGGCGGTGGTTACGCAGGCCGTGGCGGCCGTCCGGCGCCGGGTGCTGGCGCACGCTGGAGCAAGCCCGCCGGCGGTCCTGCGGCGTCGCGGGGCAAGCCGGAACGCTCGTATTCCAGTTTTCGCGGACGCTGACCTTCTACCTGAAAAGGCGGCGGTGTTATGTGCAAAAAGTCATTAAAAACAAGTGGCTGCTGTCCTCTGCGGCGGCCGCCAAGATTGCGACGCCGTCCGCCGCTGCCGGCCGGGCGCTGAGGTTTCGTTAAGGTTTGGCCTTTGGCGCCGGAATATTTTCCGGCACCGTCAGTGTTTTGAAGCTGAATACGTCGGCATCGTCGGTGTCCACGTTGATCAGCACGCCTTGCACATCGGTGGCGCCGAACACCATCAGCCGCGTCACGTTATAGATCAACTGGCGGCTTTGGTAGAGCGGTTTGTCGACGATAAACAGATGCTTGTCGCCATGCACCACCAGGATCGGTTTGCCGAAAGCGCGCGCGTGCCGGCGCAATGCGCCCAGCGTTTCGGTGAATCCCGCGCGGCGGTCGTCGCGCCCCTCTAGTTCCCAGCCGGGATCGGCCTGAAACGCCAGCACCACGGCTTTGGCGTTGCGTTCTTGTGCAAGCGCGAATGTAGACGCCATCCACGCCAGATTGGCGGCGTTGCGCGCAATGTATTCGTTGACTGCCGCCTGATCGCGTTGCAGGTTGTTGTTGCTGCCGACGATGTGCAGTGTCGCGAACCACACGCCGGCGCGTTGCCAGCGGCGGTTTTCGATGTAGGCGGCGTGGCGCGCGTCCGCGCCCTGATGTTCGAGCGTTATTTTTTCGCGCCCCAGGCTTTGTGCCGGATCGGCGAAAAACAGTTCTCGCAGTTTGCCCAGCCGCTCAATGGGATCATAACCGCCGTTGTCAGTGCGATGGCAATCGGTCCATTCGTTGTCACCGGGGGTGTAGATGAGCGGCGCGCTGAAGGTTGCAAACATGTCCGAAATTTTTGCAAAATGTTCGTCGCTGCAACGGGTGTTGCCGGGTTTGATGTCGCCGACGTGAATGGTGAACGCGGGACGCGCGGCGTTGATGCGTTCGATCAGGCGTCCGAAGCGGTCGAAATCGCCGGGCAGGTTGTAGGGGGTGTCGCCCATTGCCGCAAAGCTGAATTGCGCAGCACCTGTGGTCAACGGGGTCGACACACAGAGCGCCCACGCGAGGAATAGATATATGTATTTGTTTTTAAACATTTTTATTTTCGTCATCATAGGTTAAATGTACAAACGTTAAATTACGGCTTGATGAAACGTGCCATTGGAATTTGGCGTTTAGCGTTGAGCCTTGAGAGTAAACCCGCGACAGTGGACACTCTAAACGCTCAACTCTAAACTCTCAACCAGACATGACCGCACCGCTACTCACCGAGCTGCCGTACCGTGAAGACAGCACCGCGTTGTTCGAAGCGGTCGCGGATAGTCCGTGGGCGGTGTTTCTCGACAGCGGGCGGCACCATCCTGGCCAGTCGCGTTACGACATCATCGCCGCGCAGCCCTACATCCGGCTGATCACGCGCGGGCAGATGACGGAGGTGCACACCGACGGCATTACGCTGTCGCGCGACGACCCGTTTCATTTGCTCAAACGCCTTTTGGAAATCGATCCGGCGCTGGCCGGTGAGTTGCCTTTTTGCGGTGGCGCCATCGGTTATTTTGGCTACGATCTGGCGCGGCGCATTGAGCGGCTGCCGTCGCGCGCGGCAGCGGTGGAGCGCATACCCGACATGGCCATCGGCATTTACGATTGGGCGGTGGTGGTCGATCATCTGGAACAGCGCAGCTGGCTCGTAGGTCAGGGCCGCGATGCAGAAACCGATATCAAATGGAATGCGCTGGTAGCGCGCTTTACCGCGCTCGCGCCGGAAAAAGCGCGCGCGCCGTTTCGCGTGACCTCGAACGTGAAAAGCAGTCACACCCGCGAGTCCTATGGCCGGGCGTTTCGCCGCATCCATCAATACATACGCGACGGCGATTGTTATCAGGTCAATCTCGCGCAACGCTTTGAGGCGCAGGCGCAGGGCGACCCGTGGCTCGCGTACCAGGCGCTGCGCGTGATCAACCCCGCGCCGTTCTCGGCTTATCTTTCAACACCGTACGCGCAAATTTTGTCGTCTTCTCCCGAGCGCTTTTTGCGGGTGCAACGCGGCGCGGTGGAAAGCAAACCGATTAAGGGCACGCGCCCGCGCGCGGGCCACGCGCGGCTCGATGCCGAGCTCGCCGAAGGCTTGCGCGTGAGCGAAAAAGATCGTGCTGAAAACGTGATGATTGTGGATTTGCTGCGCAACGATTTATCCAAAAATTGTGAACTGGGTTCGATCACAGTGCCGCGATTGTTTGATGTGGAAAGTTACGCCACCGTACATCACCTGGTGAGTACCGTGACCGGCCGCCTGCGCGCGGGTCGCGATGCGGTGGATTTGCTGCGCGGCTGTTTCCCTGGTGGTTCGATCACCGGGGCGCCGAAATTGCGCGCCATGCAAATCATCGATGAAGTCGAACGCAACCGGCGCGGCGTGTATTGCGGCGCCATCGGTTACATCGGTTTTGATGGCGGCATGGATACCAACATCGCGATACGCACGCTCACGCTGTCGCACGGCACGGTGCGGTTTTGGGCGGGCGGCGGCATCGTTGCCGATTCCGAAGTGGAGGCGGAATATCAGGAGAGCTTTGACAAGGCGCGTGCGCTGCTGCGGCTGCTGGCGCAAGCGTCAGTAGCCGCGCAACAGCGCGGATAATGTAAGCTTGCATTACGTACCGCAACTTGAATAATACCGGGGAGAAAAAATGTCAGCCGCAGGTCACATCGATCCATCCAACAAGAAAATTGCACTGCTGATCGCAGTGCTGGCCGCGTTTTTGGCGTTTTCAGAAACGCTGGGCAGTAGCGCACAAACCGAGGCCTTGAGCCGCAATATCGAAGCATCGAATTTGTGGGCGTTTTTTCAGGCCAAGACCATACGGCTGACCACGCTGCGCACGGCGGCCGAGTCGCTGGAGGTTGATGCGGCGCTGGCCGCCACGCCGGAAGCTAAAGCGCTGATCGACAAACGCATCGCCAGTTGGCGCAAAACCGCGGACCGCTATGAAAGCGAACCCGATACGCGGGAAGGCCGCAAGGAACTCGTGGCACGCGCCAAGGATGCCGAGAAGAAGCGCGACCGCGCGCTGGCGGCGTACCATCAATATGAAGTGGCCTCGGGCGCGCTGCAGATTGCGATAGTGCTGGCGTCGGCAAACATCATTACCGGCGCCGCGTTTCTGATGTGGGGGGCGTTGGGGCTGGGGGCGCTGGGCGCGGTATTTGCGGTGATCGGGTTTTTAGCGCCTACCGCCGTGCATTTGTTTTAGCCAACCCCAAGAACATTTCGACGGGATTTACAGGATTAACAGGATAAAACCTCCATCCGGGTCTATCCTGTTCATCCAGTCTATGGATGTTAAAGAAACTGCGCTCAAGCGCAGCCTGCTCTGTAGCAAAAGCCTAACGCGGCACCAGATTGGGCGTTATCTCCAACGGCAATCCGGGATGGCCGGTTGCGGCCATGCCGGCCGCTTGTAACTCGTGCGCCGTCTTTTTCAACGCCGGTAGCACGGAGGCGATTTTTTCCAGGTCCAGATCCGCCGCTACACCGGGGTAACCTGCGCGTTCGATCATAGGCCCCAGTTTCCGGGTATCGAACTGTTCGAGCACCCAGGTCAGCGGGTCCTCCACCAGTGTCCTGTCCCAATAGATGCGATGGTTCTTGTTGCGCGGCCCGTAGTGATAATGCGGGCCGTTCCAAAAACAATCGAAGGCGAGAATCTCGGTTTCTTCCACATACGAACTTTCGGTCGAACCGAGAAGATCTGCCATCACGTGGATGGCCAAACCGCCGTCGCCCCCCGTTTGCCGGCGCATCTCCAGCCCAAACTTGATATTCCCCGCCGGGAAGATGTGCGTGCCGCGATTGTGTTTGACCGTATTCCTCTTGCGGGCATAAACATCCCTGGCGCAGGCTTCGACCTCGGGCAGCACGCGCGTAACCTCTGCCATATCCGTTGCCGCCACGATCTGCGGGTAGCCCGCTCTTTCCAGCATTTGCGGGAGCTTCTTTTCCAGGGTGCGGACCGTCCATCCGATAGGATTGCCGTCGGCGATCGGGTCCATCCGGTAGAGTTGGCCTGTGGTTTGGCGTCCGCGGGTGCGTGCACCCAGCATTATCGGCCCTTCAAGCTTCATATTGGGATTTTCGGGTCCATAAATGTAGCTTCGTTCGAGATCAAAACAGTGAAACCGCAGCAAGGCGGTTTGTTTGCCGTCGACCTCTGCGGCCACATCGATGGATACACCTTGATCCGCGTGGTCCTGAACGTTGCCGTCCCACAATTCATGTTTGACGATAAACGTCAGAGGCCCGGCGCTAAGGTTGGGTGTCGTTGCTGCGTTTGCCATAGGGGTGCTCCTGAGCGGGATATTGACCGTATTTTAAGCTGCCGGCGCCATCATCGCACGAGTCACCGCAGGGCTGCAACGGGCCTCATTGACACGGTGATTCCTCCAGGTTGGCGCCACTGTAGCGGTGCGCGCCGCGCGCGGCAATCAGCTGCGAAAGCGACCTTGTGGTGTGGGACAATCGCTACCTGCAGCACGGCGTGCACCCGGTGTTGGATTGTTATGCGGCGAGACGAATGCCGTAGCGGATCACCGTTCCGCATGCGTAGCCTGGGTAAGGATTGGAGAAAAATGTTTAATAACAGAGCGTTATATAAATTATTCGCGGCAGGCTTGTTGTTGTGTTGCGGCGCTGCCGGTGCGGCTGAAAACTATCCGACACGGCCGATCCGCGTGATCGTGCCGCTGCCGCCAGGCACCGCGACCGACTTTATCTCGCGCACCTTGAGTGGGCCGCTGTCCGAGGTTTACAAACAGCAGATCGTGGTGGATAACCGCCCCGGCGCGGGAGGTTTGATTGGCAGTGGCCTCGCCGCGAAGGCAACGCCCGACGGTTATACGCTGGTGATGGTTGCACCGCCGCATACCATGGCTACGCTGCTGAATCCAAATCCGCCCTACCATCCGGTGAAGGATTTCACGCCGGTGGCGGGCATCGCGCTGGTGCCGAATTTGCTGGTGGTATCGCCCAATCTGCCGGTGAAATCCGTGAAGGAACTGGCAGCCCTGCTGCGTGCCAATCCCGGCAAATACAACTTTGCTTCGGTGGGTGTGGGCTCGCTGGCGCACATCGGTGGCGAAATTTTTAACCGCGCCGCCGGCGCGAAACAAGTGCATGTGCCGTTCAAATTTTTGGGTGACGCGTTCACCGAAACCATGGCGGATCGGGTGCATTACTTTTTATTCACCGTGCCCTCGGCGTCGCCCATCGTGCGTGAGGGGCGGCTGCGCGCTCTGGCAGTGAGCGGCTCCAAGCGTTCGTCGGTGTGGCCCGATTTGCCCACGGTGGCGGAAGCCGGTCTGCCGGAAGCAACCTCGGACGGCTGGTTCGGGCTGGTGGGCCCCGCGGGCATGCCGCAGGCCATCGTCACGCAATTGCATGGCGATATCGCCAAGCTGCTGCGCGATCCGAAAATCCGCGATGCACTGGCGCGCGGCGGCGCCGAGGTGCCGAACGACACCACGCCGGCCACCTTCGGCAAGCTCATGCAAACCGAATACGAGCGTTACGCGCGGCTGGTGAAAGAGGCGGGGTTGGGGGCGCAGTAGACTTGCAGTGCGGCTCGAGTGTCCCCTTGTTGCCTCCGCTGTTAACAGCGGGACAAGGGAACATATGCAGCGAAGCAATAATCTCCTGCACTCCAGATTCAAACCATCACTGGCAGGGTGGGCACGCCGTTTGTGCCCACGCGGACTGCCGCCGGGAACCCTGTCGCGGTATCGTCCGCTGTGGCAAAAATCGTCATCGAGGGTTGTGAGGTACTGTTCGTGGGCACGCTACGGGCTTTGCCCACACTACGCATGCCAAGGCTCCAGGGCATCCCCGCTGATACCAAATTTCCGAATAGCGCTGGCCACTGTAGCCGCAGGCAGCGCCTCCTGATCGGCCAGCGCTTTCAACGCAGCGACCGTGATGTGCGCGCGATCCACCTCGAAAAAACGGCGTAGCAGTTCGCGCGTGTCGCTGCGGCCAAAGCCATCGGTGCCCAGTACGGTATAAGGCCGATCCACCCACGCGCGGATCGGCTCGGCGAAAGCGCGCACGTAGTCGGTGGCGGCTATCACCGGCCCCGCGTGATCGCGCAGCGATTGCTCAACCCACGTCGTGCGTGGCGTGGATTCGGGATGTAACCGGTTCCAGCGCTCGCTGGCGATTCCGTCGCGCGCGAGCTCGGTGAAGCTGGTGACGCTCCACACGTCGGTGGCGACGTTGTAGTCGCGTTCGAGGATTTCCGCAGCCGCCAAAACTTCGCGGAGTATCGTGCCGCACCCCATGAGCTGCACGCGGTGTTTCGCACTGGCGCCTTTGCGTAACAGATACATGCCGCGCAGGATGCCCTGTTCCGCGCCCGCGGGCAGCGCCGGCATGCGGTAATTTTCATTGGTAACGGTCAGGTAATAGAACACGTCTTCCTGCTGATCGAGCATGCGGCGCAGGCCGTCCTGAATGATCACTGCGAGTTCGTAGCCGAAGGTCGGGTCGTACGACACGCAGTTGGGGAAGGTGGCCGCAGTGACATGACTGGAACCATCCTGATGCTGCAAACCTTCGCCCGAGAGCGTGGTGCGTCCGGAGGTTGCGCCGATCAAAAAGCCGCGTGCGCGGCTGTCGCCCGCAGCCCAGATCAAATCCGCGACGCGCTGAAAACCGAAGATGGAATAGAAAATATAAAACGGCAGCATGGTTACGCCGTGCGCGCTATAGGCGGTGGCGGCGGCGATCCAGGATGACATCGCACCGGCTTCGGTAATGCCTTCCTCGATGATCTGGCCGTTTTTGGCTTCTTTGTAGTAGAGCAATTCGTCGCGGTCTTCGGGCTCGTACATCTGCCCGGTGGAGGAATAAATCGCGAACTGCCGAAACAGCGTCTGCATGCCAAAGGTGCGCGCTTCATCGGCGACGATGGGCACCACGTGCGCGCCGATTTCCGCGCTTTTCAGCAGTTGCGACAGCAATGAGACGAAGCTCATGGTGGTCGATTCTTCGCGCTCGTGCGAGCCTTCAAGTGCGCGCGCGAAGACGGCCAGCGTGGGCGCGGGCAACGCCGGGGCAGTGCGCACGCGCGCCGGCATCGCTCCGCCCAGCGTTTTACGCCGGGCTTTTAAGTATTTGATTTCATGTGAGTTTTCGCTTGGCTTATAAAAGCGCAATGCAGCCACATCGGCGTCGGCAAGGGGCAGCGAAAAGCGGTCACGAAACGCCAGCAGCGCATCGGTCTCCAGCTTCTTGGCCTGGTGTGCGGTCATCTTGCCTTCACCCCACTGGCCCATGCCGTAACCTTTTTTGGTTTGCGCAAGAATTACCGTGGGGCGTCCGCGACTGTGCGTGGCGGCGTGATACGCCGAATAAATTTTCAGCGGATCGTGGCCGCCGCGCCGCAGGCGGTCGATATCCGCGTCGGAGAGGTCGGCCACCAGCGCCTGCAGTTCCGGATATTTGTTGAAGAAATGTTCGCGGTTGAAACGGCCATCGGTGGCGGCGTATTTTTGCAGTTCGCCATCCACGGTTTCGTGCAGACGCTGCAACAGCACGCCTTCCGTGTCACGCGCGAACAGCGCATCCCAATCCGAACTCCACAGCAGTTTGATCACGTTCCAGCCCGCGCCATTGAACAGGCCTTCAAGTTCCTGAATGATCGAGCCGTTGCCGCGCACCGGGCCATCGAGGCGTTGCAGATTGCAGTTGACGACGAAGATCAGGTTGTCCAGTTTTTCGCGCGCGGCCAGCGACAGGCCTGCAAGCGATTCGGGTTCGTCCATCTCGCCGTCGCCGACGAACGCCCACACTTTGCGGTCCGAAACGGGGCGTATGCCGCGGTCCTCGAGATAACGCATGAAGCGCGCCTGATAAATCGCGTTAAGCGGCCCCAGTCCCATGGACGCATTCGGGAACTGCCAGAAATCCGGCATCAGCCACGGATGCGGATACGACGACAGCCCGCCGCCGCGTGTTTCCTGACGGTATTTCATCAACGCGTCTTCGCTCAAACGCCCTTCGAGGTAGGCGCGCGCGTAAATGCCGGTTGCCGAATGCGGCTGAAAGTAAACCAGATCACCATCCTGTCCCGCGCGAAAAAAATGATTGAGGCCCACTTCAAACAAATCGGCCGCTGATGCGTAAGTGGCGATATGCCCGCCCAGTTCGGGATGCTCGCGATTGGCGCGCACCACCATGGCCAGCGCGTTCCAGCGCACCAGCGCGGTGATGCGTTCTTCCAGTGCCACGTCGCCGGGGTAAGGCGGCTGCCCGGCGAGCGGAATGGTGTTGGTGTATGCGGTGGTGGCGTTGAACTTTAGGCCACGGCAACTGCGCCGTGCGGTATCCAATAATTGCTGCAGCAGAAACTCCGCGCGCGCTTCACCTTCATTGGCGATCAGCGATTGCAGCGATTCCACCCATTCGCGGGTTTCCTGAGGATCGGGGTCGCTGGGGTAGTTCATAAGGAACTCATGCTGGAATCAACTTTGATAGTGTTTGGCGAGTGCGTTGATGGTAGGTGTTTCGCGCCGCTACGGGGTTGCTATTTCGACTTGAAAATCACTCTGGTAAGCAATAAGATTGCTTGAAATGAGTAAACAAACGCAGAAAATTGCTGACTGGGTGATGGACGAAACCGACTGGCGCATTCTCGCCGCGCTGCAGGACGACGCGCGCCTCACCAACGCGGATCTTGCCGGGCGCGTGTTTCTGTCGCCCTCCCCGTGCCTGCGCCGTGTGCGTGATCTGGAGCAGGCCGGCCTGATACGCCGTTACGTGACGCTGCTCGACCCGCTCAAGCTGGGGCTGACGGTGAGTGTGTTCATACAAGTCAGTCTGGAAAAGCAGATGCGCGGCGCGCTGGATGCTTTTGAGAACGCGGTGCTCGCGCGCGACGCGGTGATGGAGTGTTATCTGATGACGGGCGATGCGGATTATCTGCTGCGGGTCGTGGTGCCGGATATGCAGTCGCTGGAGCGGTTTATTGTGGATTATTTGGCGAAGATTCCGGGGGTCTCCAATATTCGCTCGAGTTTTGCGCTGAAGCAAGTCAAGTACAAGACAGCGCTGCCGTTGCCCGCCAAGGCGCCACGCCGTCATCGCACGAAATAGCGTGCGAAATGGCGTGCAAAATAGCGACAGTTTTGCCGGGTTGGGGGCTTGTGGCGGCATTGTTGAAGAACATTACTTGCCAACTTCAGAGGTTTGGCATAATGTCATGATTACTTGGATGAAATGGCGCGGGTTCGAGTCACAATCGCGGCGTGTTTATCGCCGTCGCAGCGGACGGTCAGGCGAAATCGCGGCGAGTGTCAGGTAGACGACTGAATTTTCATAAATTATCCTTTGCCTTGGGGAGTAGACATGAACAAGATCAATAAAGACGCGCGCGAGGACTTGCTGGCGCTAACCACTAACAAGCCGCATTGGTCGCGCCGCGACTTTATGGCCGGCTCCATTGCATCGGGTTTTGCGCTGGCTGCGCAACCGGTGAGCGCGCAAACCATTATCAAGACCGAAGCGCTCAACCTGTATGCGCGCATGGTGCAGGTGCCCACCGACAACGGCAGCATCCCCGCCTACTACGCGATGCCGGGGTTGATGATACCGCCGGCGTCGCCGTCCTCCATGCCGATTGTGGTGGTGGTGCAAGAAATTTTCGGCGTGCACGAGCATATCAAAGATGTATGCCGCCGTTTTGCCCAACTCGGTTATCTGGCGATCGCGCCGGATTTGTTTTACCGCCAGGGCGATGCAACGAAACTCAAAGACAACAAGGAAATTTTCGCGCAGATTGTCAGCAAAGTGCCCGACTGGCAGGTCATGCGCGATATCGATGCCACCGTGCGCTGGGCTGAAATTAATGGCGGCAGCCGTTACAAACTCGGCATCACCGGCTTTTGCTGGGGCGGGCGCATCACCTGGATGTACACCGCGCACAACAACTACGTCAAGGCTGGCGTGGCTTGGTACGGCCGCCTGGAGGGCGAAAAGAACGCGATGACGCCATTGCACCCGATCGACGTGGCGAACAACATCCGCGTGCCGGTGCTCGGCCTCTACGGTGGTGACGATGCCGGTATTCCCGTCAAATCCGTTGCAGCCATGAACGCGGCATTGCGCACAAAACTGATGAGCGATCCGTCGAATATTCATGTGTATCCGGATACGCCGCACGCGTTTTTTGCCGACTACCGCGCGAGCTACCGCGAAAAGCAGGCGTGGGACGCATGGGACCGTTGCATAGCCTGGTTCAGGAAAAACGGCGTCCGGGCTTAATCCAGGCGGGGCCGTAGCTGCACAACAATGAACGCCCGCTACTGCGTGCAGTAGCGGGCGTTTTTTATCCCGATTATCATCGGTTGCGAGGGGGAATGTATGGGCTTTCTATGTGATCTGTCGAAGTCCTATGCGCCGTTGCTAGGGCGCATTCTGCTGGCGTTCATTTTTTTGCAGTCGGGCTTCGATAAGGTGCTCAACTACGACAAGGTGATCAAGTTGATGGGCGCGCGCGCGGTACCCGAACCGCAGATCCTGTTGCCGTTGGCGATTGCGGCGCTGTTTATCGGCGGCATCATGATTCTGGTCGGCTGGAAAGCGCGCTGGGGCGCGCTGGCGTTAATTGCGTTTATGATCCCGGCAACGCTTTATTTTCACAGCTACTGGACCTACCCGGAGGCGCTGCAGTTGAACCAGTTTCATCACTTCGTGAAAAACCTCGCCATCACCGGCGCGCTGCTGATGATCCTCGGTATGGGCAGCGGCGCGTGCAGCGTGGACGCCGACCAAAGCCATTGAGAAATATCTAACCATAAATGCGGTGATAGCGCCCCTATCTATTTCGCCGCTCGCGCGCCGCATGCGCGGGATCGAGCCTTTTCATGTGATGGAACTGCTGGCCCGCGCCAAGGCGTTGGAGGGGCAGGGCCGCGATATTGTGCATCTGGAAATCGGCGAGCCGGATTTTGCCACGCCGCGCCCACTGTGCGAGGCCGGCATACGCGCGCTGCAACAGGGTGCGCTGTTTTACACGCCGGCCTTGGGCCTGCCCGAATTGCGCGAGGCTATCGCGGGCTACTACCAAACGCGTTATGGCATGACGCTGGATGCATCACGTGTGGTGGTTACCACCGGTTCATCGGGTGCCTTGCTGCTGGCCATAGCGGCGCTGGTCAATCCCGGCGACCAGGTGCTGATGGCAGACCCAGGCTATCCGGCCAACCGGCATTTTGTGCGCATGCTGGAAGGCGAGGCGATCGGCATCCCGGTCGGACCCGACAGCCACTATCAGCTGACACCGGAATTGATCGAGCGGCATTGGAGCAGTCGCACGGTTGCGGCACTGGTCGCAACACCTTCCAATCCCACCGGCACGCTGATTTCACAGGCGCACTGCGCCGCGATGGCGGCCTTCGCGCAGGCACGCGGTGGCGCCTTGATCGTCGATGAAATCTATCATGGGCTGGTGTATGAAGGGGTTACGCACACCGCGGCGAACGCGGGCGACAACGTGTTCGTCATTAACAGCTTTTCCAAGTATTTCAATATGACAGGCTGGCGCCTGGGCTGGATGGTGGCGCCGCAACGTTATGTGCGCGAACTCGATAAGCTGTCGCAAAACGTATTTCTCTCGGCGCCCACGCCGGCGCAGTTGGCGGCGCTGGTGGCGTTCCAACCCGAGACCTTGGCGATCTGCGAAGCGCGGCGCGAGGAATTTCGTGCGCGGCGTGATTATCTGGTGCCTGCGCTGCGCGCGCTGGGTTTCGAAATACCCCATACGCCGCCGGGCGCATTTTACGTGTATGCGGATTGTTCGCGCCTGACCGGCGATAGCCACACTTTCGCGCTCGATTTACTGGAGCGCGCCGGCGTAGCGATCACGCCTGGCATTGATTTTGGCGTGCATCGGGCGCATGAACACGTGCGTTTTGCCTACACGCGGCCGGTAGAGCGTCTGCGCGAGGGGGTGCGGCGCATCGGCGATTACCTTGCGACGCGGCGTGCGGTAGCGGTGTCGCGGGTGTAGTATCGTCCTCATCCGTGCCATGGATATGATGCGACGATGAAAACGCCGGTGCTTGCGTCTACGCTGCAAAGCGTGCAGCAGCTGATCGAGCGGGAAACGGGCACGCCGTTGCCGCAAGCGACGCGCACTCAGCTCGCAAAGGTGCTCAACGATGCGGTCCGCAATTCGGTGGGCATGGCTGGCAGTGAAAATTTCTCATCGCGTGAAGTCACGGTGCTGCTTACCGATCTGCGCGGATTCACTGCGATTTCCGAAGCGCATAGCGCACCGGTGTTGCTGGAAATGCTCAATCGCTATCTGGTGAAAATGAGCGAGATCGCCATCGCCAATGGCGGCACCATCGACAAATTCATGGGCGACGCCATCATGGTGCTGTTCGGCGCGCCGTTCGCGCACACCGATGATGCGCTGCGCGCGGTCACCTGCGCGGTGGAGATGCAACTCGCGCTGTTCGACATCAACAAGTATCACAGACTCAACGGCCTGCCGGAATGGAGCATGGGTATCGGCATCAACACCGGCACCATGATGGCCGGTTTGCTGGGTTCTGAAATCTACGCCGAGTACACCGTGATCGGCGACGAAGTGAACCTCGCGTCGCGCATCGAGGCCTACAGCCTGCGCGGCCAGATTCTCATCAGCGAGGCCACCTACCGCCTCGTGCGTGACCACGTCTCCGTCGGCGAACCGATGGATGTCTACGTCAAAGGCAAAAAAGAGGCGGTGAATCTCTATGAAGTGCTGAGCATGCCGTCGCTCGGCAAACAAGTGCCGCGCCAGGATATCCGCAAAAGTCCGCGCGTCGAAACCCAAATTCCGTTTGAATTTCAACTGCTCAGCGGCAAGTCCGTGGCGCCAAAAAAGTATGGCGGCACCATCCTCGACCTCAGCTACAACGGCGTGCTGGCAGCGCTGGATATTGAAGTGCCGGGGCATACCGACATCAAGCTCGATCTGAATCTCTCGATTGCAGGCACCTCCGCAACCGATGTCCGTGCGCGCGTGCTGCGCACCATCGAGCGCGATGGGCAGCGGCTTGCGAGCATCGAGTTCACCTCGGTCAGTGTGCAGTGCAATATCAACATCAAGCACTTCGTGCAGTTGCTGATACAGGGGAGCGAGACGAAGTAAGGCAGGCTCAACCCGCACCCGCCCGCACTACCAGCGACGCCCCGCTTAACAGCAGCAAGCCGCCGATGATGCGTATCGCCTGATCCCGCGTCAGCCGCCCGTGCAGCCGATGGCCGCACCACAGACCCAGCGCCATCACCGGCAACAGCGCCGCCGCGGCTATCAATACCTGCGCGTTGAACAAGCCTATGCCGGCGAAGATGGCGATGCGGGCGACGCTGGTGAACGAAAACACGGCGGGCACGGTGGCGCGTATCTGCTGCGGTGTGGCGCCGCGCGCAGCAAAATAAAACACGTAAAGTGGGCCGCCGACGCCGAGTGCCGCGGAGGTGGTGCCGGCAATTAAACCAATCGGCGCTACCACCCATTTGGGCAAGCGCCACAGCGATTTGTGGTTGAGCAAATAGTAGGCGCCGAACAGCAGTACAAATCCGCCCAGACCCAATAACAGCCATTGCGGGGGCACACTGACCAGTACGAACGCACCCGTACACACGCCCACCAGCAGAAAAGGCAGCATGGGCATGAACTCGGGCTTCCACACGTCCGCGCGCAGTTTCAGGCCCATGCTGATGGCGCTGACGCAATCGAGCAGCACTACCATCGGAATCACGAATGTCAGCGGCATCAGGTGCGCGAGCACAGGCACCGCGATCAGGGTCGAACCAAAGCCCGACATGCCGAAGATCAAATAGGCGATCAGCACGATCAGCGGCGTAAGTATCAGAATGTCGAGACTGGGCATGACGGGTAGTGTGCTACACGTTTGACTGCGGCGAGTATAACCAGAACCGTTACAATGACGCGTTAACCGCAAGTGCTGCGGTTGCGTTATTTGTTTTTTTAGCGCGTATCCATGATGCAAATGATTCCCTTGTTACTGGCCGGGCTGCTGTTGAGCGCAGGTGCGCCGCTGTTCGCCGCCGAACCCGCCACAGCCGAGGCTGCCGCCGCGGTTGCCTCTGCGCGCCAGCAACTGGAAAAAGATCGCGCACAGCTCAAGCAGGATCGCGCGGCGCTTGAAGCGTCTCGCAAAACGGCCGATAAAGCGAAGATCGATGCTGCCAACAGTCGCGTGCGCGCCGGTCAGCGGCAGTTGAGCGCCAGTCAAACCGCACTCAAGCAGCGGCAGGAGGCTTTGACGCTGTTGGAGAAGCCGGAACTGGCGGCGGCCAGGGCGCGCGGCGATGCCGCACGCGCGGCGCAGGCGCGCGCGCGGGCGGAGCGCGCGACCGCGCGCGAGGAGCGGCGCGCTGTTGCGGAAAAGGCGCAGCGTGAGGATGCCGCGAACAAGGCCGCGGCAAAAGTGCCGCGCGACGGCGACGCCGCTGATCGCGCAGCGGCACGCGCGCGCGGCGATGAAGTGCGCAGCGCCCAGCGTGAGCAAAAGGAACTGACCGCGGTTGAACGTGAACAGGCCATTAAAATACGCCAGCAGCAAGCGGCCGAGCGCGCGGCAACGCAAAAAAAACGCGAGCAGGATAAGTCTCTGCCCCATAACTTGAAAGAGCGATAGTGATGACCGAACTGATTTTGATACGCCACGGCGAAACCGAGTGGAACCGCGAACGGCGCATGCAGGGCCAGACCGACACGCAGCTATCCGATGTGGGCCGCGCGCAGGCCGCAGCGGTGGGAGAGCGTCTCGCGCGCCATCCGTTCGCCGCGCTTTACAGCAGCGATTTATCGCGCGCGTGGGATACGGCGGCGGCGATTTCTCGCGCGAGCGGCCGCGAAATACACCGTGAGCCGGCATTGCGCGAGCGCACCTTCGGTATTTTCGAGGGGCTGACTTACGACGAAATGGCACAGCGTTATCCCGAGGCGCACGCGCGATTTGCCACGCGTGATCCGGATTACGCCGTGCCCGGCGGTGAAAGCCCGCGCCAGTTTTTTGAGCGCAGTCTTGCGTGCCTGAATGCCATCGCGCACGCGCATGCGGGCGCGTGCACGGTGGTGGTCACGCACGGCCTGGTGCTGGATACGCTCTACCGTGCAGCGCGCAATATGTCGCTGGAGGAAAGGCGTGATGCGCCGCTGCTCAATGCGAGTTTGAATACGTTTCGCCATGAGGGTGGCGCATGGCTTGAAGTCGCATGGGGCGACGTGGCGCATCTGACGCAAGCGGGCGTGACGCGCTACGAAGGCCGGGCGGTTTAAGTCAACAACCATGCCCGCCAGCGAACAGGTGGTGCTGGTTCACGGACTGTGGATGCACGGCGCGCTGATGCTATGGGTGGCGCGGCGCATGACACGCGCCGGTTACACCGTGCATTGTTATACCTATCCTTCGGTGCGCATGAACCTGGTGGAAAATGCGAGCCGTCTGGCAGCGTTTTGCCAGACGCTGGGCGCGCGGCCGCTGCATCTGGTGGGCCACAGTCTGGGCGGATTGCTGATTGCGCGCATGCTCGATCAACCGCACCGGCTGGAGGTGGGGCGCGTGGTATTCATGGGTTCACCTTTTAACGACAGCCACGCCGCGCGCCGCTTGTCGCGCGCGCGCATCGGGCGTGCAGCAGTGGGGGCGTCGATTGCCGAGTGGCTGCGCGGCGCGCGGCCCGACAATCTTGCGCGTTATGAAATCGGCGTGATCGCGGGCAACCGCGGTGTAGGCCTCGGCGTGATGGTTGCGCCCGATTTGCCTGCGCCGCATGACGGCACCATCAGCGTTGCAGAAACACAAGTGCCGGGCGCGCGAGATCATATCGTGCTCAGGGTGAGCCATAGCGAAATGGTGATTTCCAATCCGGTGGTGCGGCAGGTGTGTGAATTTTTGCAGCGTGGAAGATTCCTGCGCGGGGAAGCCACGTGAACAGCAGGCGTAGCGTGCAGATATTATGTATCTTATTGTTTTTATTGCCTTTTTCAGGTTGCGCGCAAATGGGCTATTACGCGCAATCGATACGCGGCCAGCTGGATATCTGGCGCCGCGAAAAGCCGATTCAGGCGGTGATCGACGATGCGGCGTCGCCGCAGGCGCTGCGCGAAAAACTTGCGCTGGTGTTAAAGGCGCGCGCGTTTGCGAGCAGCGAATTGGGCTTGCCGCAAAATGAAAGTTACCGGCGTTATGCGGATTTGGAACGGCCTTATGTGGTGTGGAATGTTTTCGCCACGCCGGAGTTTTCAACGCAGCCGCAGCAATGGTGCTTTGTGATGGCGGGCTGCGTGAATTACCGCGGTTATTTTTCCAAGGCGGACGCCGACGCGTTTGCCGCTGCCGCCGCCGCCGAGGGGCAGGACGTTTACGTCGGCGGGGTGCCGGCGTACTCCACTCTCGGATGGTTTGCCGACCCTGTGCTCAACACCTTTTTGAACTTTTCGCCGGTGGCGCTGGCGCGCATCATCTTTCACGAATTGTCGCATCAGGTGGTGTATGTGAAGGATGATTCCGTGTTCAATGAATCGTTCGCGGTCGCCGTGGAACGCGAAGGCCTCAGACGCTGGATTGCCTTGCACGGCACCCCGCAGGATCGGCAGACCTACGAACAAATACAGACGCGCCGCGCGGATTTTATCGGCTTGGTGCAAAGCTATCGCACGCGGCTCGACGCGTTGTACCGGCAAGGCGGCGCGCCGCAGGTGATGCGCGCGGCCAAACAGCGGCTGTTTGATGAGATGCAGCGCGATTACGAAAAACTCAAAACGTCGTGGGGCGGGTTTGCGGGTTACGATCGCTGGTTCGCGCAAGCGCCCAACAACGCGCTGCTGGCATCGGTGGCGATTTACACGCAGCGCGTGCCGGCGTTTGAGGCGATGCTGCGCGAGCAAGGCAGTGATCTGCCGAAATTTTTTGCGGCAGTGAAAGCCCTGGCGCGACTGGATCGCGCGGCACGTGACGCAGTGTTGCGCGGTTACACGCGCGAGGCCCCGACTGAGGTGGCACCATCCGCCGGCGCGCTATAATTTTCATTCCGCCCAAGCAGAAAACCCTGAACATCACCAGCGCCAGTTTTAACCACAATCCAGTTACAGCTGCCGGTTTTTCTCCGCTGCCAAGGCTGGAGCGCGGCTTCAGTCGAGTTTCAGTCCGATGCTTTTCACCAGCTCGCGGTTGACGGCCATATCCGCGCGCAGGGTTTTTTCGAGTTCGCCGGGAGAACTGGGCGCTGCGGTCAGGTCCAGCGCTTGCAGCCGCGACAGGACGTCGGGTGCCGCGAGCGCGCGGCCGATGGCGGCGTTGAGCTTTGCCACGATCTCCCCTGCAATTCCCTTCGGCGCGAACGTCGCCAGGTACGGAATGTATTCGGCGTCGGGATAGGCTGTGGTGAGCGCCGGGATGCCCGGTAATGCGTCCGGCGAGGGATACCCTGTTTTCGCGAGGGCAACCAGCTTGCCGCTGGCGATATGCGGGCGCACGAGTCCGATGCCCATATTCAGCACACCCACCTCGCCGCCGATCACGGCCAGCACCGCTTGCGGTGTGGTCTTGTACGGCACGTGCGCGAGCCGGATCGCGGCTTTGCGCTGCAACAGCTCCATCATCAGGTGCGTGGGATGTCCGTTGCCTGCGCTGGCGTAGCTGACCTGCCCGGGCCGCGCCTGCGCCAGGTGCACGAAGCCGGTGAGCGACTTCACGCCGAGCGACGGATGCACGGTCAGGACTTCGCTGATCTTCGCGACCATCGACACCGGTTCGAAATCGCGCAGCGGATCGAAGCCGGGATTTGCGTACAGAAACGGATTGACCGTCATCACGCTCTGCACCGCGAGGTACAGCGTATGGCCGTCTGCAGGGGACTTGGCGACAAACGCCGCGGAAATGTTGCCACCGGCGCCGGGACGGCTGTCGACAATGAACTGCTGGCCCAATGCTTCGGAGACGCGGGCGAAGACGAGGCGCGTGACGGAATCGGCGAGAGAACCCGCAGAGACGTTGACCACGCGCACGGGCTTCGCCGGGTATCCCTGAGCCGCCGCACCGCTACTGTGCAGTGCGAGCAGCAATCCGGCAGTGAGCGGAATCGAGAGCGCACCCTGCACAGCGGCCGGCGTGGTTCTGTTCATGGGTGCTCCTCCCGCATGGGCCCAATGAAGCCGGGCAGCGTGCCGCAGTATACACATTTGGTGTTGCGCGGCGCGCAACCCGCTAGCGAACTGCAAATCCAATGCCGTGTGTGCGGAACTTTTTGGCAGAGACGAGAAGGCGTGATAATCTAGCACCAACGGTGATCAGTGAAAGCGAGGAAGCGATGACCAAGCGACCGATGTATCTGGGGCACGTCAACATCTACGTGCGCAATGCCGAAAAGTCAAAAGCGTGGTACCAGAACCTGTTGGGCCTGCACTGCTACGAGTACCGGCCAGGTTGGGCCGCGTTCATGTCGGCCGACACCGACCAGTCGCACGAGGTTGCGGTGATGCAATTGGGCGACGACGCGCCGCTGCAGCAGTCAAGGCAGGTCGGCCTCAACCACATGGCGTGGCGGGTCGCAAGCCTCGACGACCTCAAGGATTTCTACGCGCAGATCAAGGCGCAGGGTCAGCCGATCGACCACATCGCCGATCACGGCATCTCGCTCGGCATCTATCTGCGCGATCCGGACGGCAACGGGGTCGAGATCTATTACGAGTTGCCGCGCGCCGAGTGGCCGGTCGACTACCACGTATTCAGCCGCGACAAGGTTGGCCAGGGCCGCTTCCCCGGCCCCTGGGACGCTGAGAAAGTCGCCCCGCTTCCGGAGACGAAACCCGCCGCTTTGGTGTAACGCGGTGCGCGTTTCTCAAGACGTAGCAGATAGGAACAGTCTCCAGCGCAAGCCGTCTTTCCCGCCAGGCGTTGGAACGCTTGGATTCGCAGATGAAAATCCTTCTGCACTACGCGCATTGACCAAGTCTGTAGTATTTTGCGCTGCGGTGTTCTCTATGGGCGCATCAGCGCAGCAGCCCTATCCGGTGAAGCCGATTAGACTGATCGCGCCTACACCACCGGGCTCACCGCCCGACGTGCTGGCCAGGTTGCTGAGCGAAAAGCTCGCGAGCAGTCTCGGACAGCAGCTGGTCGTAGACAACCGACCCGGAGCCTCTGGCACGATCGGGCTCAACGCGGTCGCCAAAGCGCCTGCCGATGGTTACACGCTGGGAATGTTCTTCATGCCCTATGTCGTGGCGCCCAGCCTCATCGCGAACATGCCCTACGACACTGTAAAGGATCTGGCCGCGGTGAGCTTGGTCGCCCGGGAATCCCACATTCTCGTTGTCCCGAGCGGCTCGTTGGTGAGGTCGGTCGCCGAGCTGATCAAGGCAGCAAAAGGCAAACCGGGTATTTTGAAGTTCGCCTCCGGCGGCAATGGCACGCCTGCGCATCTCGAGGGTGAACTCTTCAAACGGGAAACCGGTGTGGACATTGTCCACATTCCCTACAAAGGCGCCCCGGCGGGCGCTGTCGCCTTGCTGACCGGCGATGTTGACATCATGTTTGGGGCGACGGTCGCGGTATCGCCTCACATCAAATCCGGGAAATTGCGCGCCCTTGCTACGGTCGCGCCGCGGCGGATCCCGGCATTCCCCGATGTTCCGTCTATGGTCGAACTGGGTTACGCCAATATTGTCGTTTCTCCCTGGGGTGGCGTCGTTGCACCAGCCGGCACGCCGAAGGACGTCATCGCACGCCTGCATCTTGAGACGAAAAAATTCGGCGCGGCGCAAGAGATGAAACAGCGTCTCGAAGCCATCGGACTGGAAGCGGCGGACGCAGGGCCGGAGGAATTTGCTGCGTTGATACGATCCGAAATGCAGAAATGGATCAAGCTCATCCGCGATACAGGCATCAAGCCGGGCTAACAATGAATAGTCGGCCGAATTTCGTTTTCATTCTCGCGGATGACCTCGGGTATGCTGACCTGGGTTGCTACGGCGGCCGCGCGAATCCGTCATGCTCTCCGGCCATCGATCACATGGCGGCAGAAGGGCTGCTGTTCACCGATGGCTATTCGAATGCGCCGGTCTGTTCGCCCACCCGCTTCGCGCTGATGACCGGCCGCTTCCAGTACCGCTTGCGCGCGGGAAACGACGAGCCCATCGCGAGCCGTCATCGCGGTAACGCCTTGCTAGGGCTGCCGCCCGCGCATCCGACTTTAGCGTCGATCCTGCGGGACGCGGGTTATAGCACTGCACTCTTCGGCAAGTGGCACCTCGGCTTCCTGCCGCACTTTGGCCCGCTCAAGAGCGGATACGGCGAGTATTTCGGCCCGATGAGCGGCGGCGTCGATTATTTCACGCACCGTGACAGCGCGGGTGTGCACGATCTGTTTGATGGCGAACAGGAGCGCGAACGCAGCGGCTATCTCACCGACCTGATTTCGGATGGCGCGGTGGAATTTATTGGTCGCCAGCGTAACGCGCAATCACCCTTTCTGCTTTCCGTGCACTACACCGCGCCACACTGGCCGTGGGAAACGCGTGCGGATGAAGCCGAGGCGCGGCGCATCGAGCGCATCGTGCATACCGACGGCGGATCGGTCGCAACCTATCTGTCGATGGTGCGCCACATGGATGAGGGCATCGGGCGGATTCTTGCAGCGCTGAAAAATGCCGGGGTCGATGAGAACACTGTAGTTGTGTTTACCAGCGATAACGGCGGCGAACGCTACTCCGATACCTGGCCCCTGGTCGGGAAAAAGATGGATCTGCTCGAGGGGGGAATCCGCGTGCCCTACGTAGTGCGTTGGCCTGCGCGCGTCACGCATGGCGGGGTTACGTCGCAACTCGCGATCACGATGGACTGGGTCGCGACTTTTTTCGCGGCGGCCGGCGTGCAGGCGCACCCGGACTTTCCGCTGGATGGCCTGAGTCTACTTCCGGTGCTGGAGCATCCGCATCGACCGCTCGAACGTGAACTGTTCTGGCGCATGAAGTATCGCGCACAGAAAGCGCTGCGCCAACGGGACTGGAAGTATCTGTGCATTGAAGGCGACGAATTCCTGTTCAATCTGGCCACGGATTCCCGCGAACGCGCGAATCAGGGCAAACGCGATCCTGAACGTCTCGCCGCGATGCGTGCCCGTTACGCGGCGTGGGAGACAACCATGCCGCAAATTCCGGACGATGCCAGCTGGTCGTTGCCGTATGGCAAGTCCGATCTGGCCCATCCTGGAAGCGTATAATCGATTTGAATCGAACTTGCTGCAGGAACGTCACAGTTGCGCAATTATCAGGAGACTACGATGAGCGTACCCAAGGAAATCGGTCATCTCGTGCTCAACGTCAGTGATGTCGCGCGCTCGACGGCGTTTTATCGCGATGTCGTGGGATTCCAGGTGTCGCGCTACGGGCCTGAGGGCAACCGAGCGTTTTTGACCTGCGGCGTGATGCATCACAACCTCGCCCTGTTCAAAGCGCCCGCCGGCGCCCAGCCACGCCAGAAAGGCCAGATCGGCCTCAATCACTTCGCCTTCAAGGTCGAGAGTTACCAAGCCTTGCAGCAAGCGCATCAGCGCCTGGTGGCGGCGAATGCGATCATCGATCACATGGTCGACCACGGCATGTCACTGAGCGTTTATTTTCTCGATCCAGACGGCATCATGATGGAGTTGTTCTGCGATACTTTCGACAGCCAGTCCGAAGGATTGGCCTTTATGCAGGCCACTCCCGGCCAGGCCAAGCCTATCGACATTAACGCCCCTGCACCGCAACGCCCCGCCATTCCCCAAGCTGATTTCAGCCGCGCGCAGTAGCCGTAACATTTTTCAATTGACGATAACTGGCCTTGCCTGCCGAAGCGCCACGACTACCAAGGGGAATAGTATGAATGCAGTTCGACTGATTGCCGCATCCTTCGCTGGCATGCTCTGCGCTTCGGGGGCGGTCTGGTCTCAGGCTTTTCCTGCCAAGCTCGTGCGCGTGATTGTCCCATTTCCTCCGGGTGGGGCGAACGACATCGTAGCGCGCTTCGTTTTGCCTAAGGTCTCGGAACAGATGGGTCAATCGTTCATCATCGAAAATCGCGCTGGCGCGGGGGGCACGATTGGCTCGGCCATCGTGGCTCAGAGCAAGCCCGACGGCTATACGTTGCTCATACAAACCGTCGCCTCCCATGTCTCCAACGCGCACCTGTACAACAAGCTGCCGTATGACGTCCTGCGCGATTTTGTCGGCGTAAGTCCCCTCGCCAGGGTGGTGAGCGTGCTGACCGTGCATCCCTCGCTGCCGGCACGGTCGGTGAAGGCGTTTATCGCGCTGGCGCAGAAACGCCCGAAAGAAATTCTCCACGGGCACTCCGGTTTCGGCAGCTTCACCCACATGAACGGGGTGCTTTTCGAATCCAGAGCGGGCATTCGCATGATCCACGTGCCGTTCAAGGGCGGCGGGCCCGCGGTGATAGCCCTGGTATCCGGGGAAACGCAGGCCCAGGTCGCGGCGATCGGCGAACTGATCGCATACATCAAGGCGAATCGCGTACTCCCGCTGGGGGTGACTTCGGCGGAGCGGGTAGCGCAACTCCCGGATGTGCCGACGATCGCGGACACCATTCGGGGATACGAATCGTCGACTTGGGTTAGTGTATTTGCGCCCGCGGGAACCCCCAAGGCGATCATCGATCGACTCAACGCCGAGTTCGGGAAGGCGATGAAAGATCCTGATATCGCGGCCAAGATGGCCTCCCAGACGCTCGACCCCGCGCACAGGCCACCGGAAGAGCTTGCTCAGCGTATGAAGACAGATTACGAGACGATAGGCAAGCTGTTCCGCCAGGTCGATGTGAAGCTCGATTAGTGCACAGCGGAAAACGGGGTCAGTTCTTGACCTTGCATCTCCCGCCAATCACAGGGCGTTGCTGGGCCGGCGCAAGGTGCGCCACATGTGCGAGGCAGGCGAGTTGTCGTTACCCAAGCCTTCCTTTGGCTGTTTGAAATTGCGCCCGATCACATCTTCGAACTGCTCCAGCTTGATCTCGAGGTTGGGATCGAAGGAATACAAATCGTTCACGCAGATCATGCGTGCGGTCATATACCACTTGTGTTTCCTGGCTTCGTGGTAGGCCGATTCGATATAGGCATCCGGGCGGTAGCCTTCGCCAAACATGCGCACGTACATGTCGGGATATCCATAGCCAACGGACTCATCCGCATAAAATCTCAACGCCTGATGGGCGCGTATGGCCCAGCTCACCTCCTCGTCCACATAGGGCCCGATCATTTGCGCCCCCCAATAACCGTGGTCGGAACGGATGAAACCCACCACCGAGATGTCGTGCAGCAGGCATGCGAACACGGTCTGCTCCGGCATGCCGTTCTTTTGCGCGAGGTTGGCGCTTTGCAGCAGATGCTGAAAGCCCCGGCCCGGCGACAGACGCAGGCGGAAGAAATCCAGCAGCGTGGGTTTTTCCGGCATCTTCTTCAGGCGCGGGTCCTCGCCCATCTGCAGATGGGCCCCCGGCCCGTAGTTGATGGGCGGCCCTATCGAGTCCTCGCCGGCAGCCAGGCAATACAACATCGAGCGCGCGACGATACGTTTGTCCATCGCTTCAATCTGCTGCAGTTCGATTTCGTCGGCCCGCTGGTTCATCGATTTCAGGTTCGCTGACATGACTTCGCCTCCATTCTTGAATAACACGCAATGTATCCGCCGCCGCGCAATCGGTCAAATACCATCACAGTCTGGTAGACTTATCCACAGATGCGTCGCCTGCGACGCCGAAAAGTGCCTGGTCAAAATTCAAAGAGCACAGCTGGTCAGTTCTAATCGAGCGCCAACAAAACGAGGAGGGTATCGCTATGTTTCGAATCCATTTACGCCAACTTGGCACTACTGCGTTGTCGGTAGCCGCGCTTATGACTATGGCGCTGATCGCGCCCGGCGCAGCGTTCGCGCAGAAGACCATCACCATCGTCCTCCCCGAGGAACCGGATAGCCTCGACAATTGCAACAGCGCGCGGTCGGCCGTTGGTCGGGTAATTCGCCAGAACGTCAACGAGACGCTGATCGAACTCGACCCCAATGACAGTTCGCTCAAGCCGCGGCTGGCGACGTCGTGGAAGCAGTTGGACGCCACCACCTGGCGCTTCAATCTGCGCAAGGGCGTCAAGTACAGCGACGGCACGCCACTAACGCCTGAGGCCATCTCCAGTTCCGTCGACAAGGCGCTGAGCCCGAAACTTGACTGCAACGCCCGCACCAAGATGTTCTCCGGCTTTACCATCAAGGTTGTGAAGGTCGACAATGAGACGATCGATATCGTCACCCCGAAGCCCGATCCGATTCTGCCGGTGCGCATGACGACGCTGACCATCGGTGCTCCCAACGAGCCCATCCGGGTTATGAATAACACCGTTGGTACCGGCCCCTACATGATTGACCGCTACACGGCCAACAGCGAAATCGTGCTCAAGCGCAACCCGCATTACTGGGGCAAGCAGCCGCAACTCGATGGCGCCCGCTACGTGTGGCGCAAGGAATCCGCGGTGGGCGCCGCGATGGTGAAGGTCGGTGAAGCCCATTTGGCAACCAACATCTCACACCAGGACGCCATCGACCTGAAAACGGACTTCGCTTATCCCAACTCGGAGACCAACTACCTGCGCATTGAATCGCTGGTGCCGCCGCTCACCGACAAGCGGGTGCGCATGGCGCTCAACCACGCGGTCGACCGCAACGGCTTGCATGGCGCGATTATCCCCAAGCAAGCCATGATCGCCACACAGATGGTGATCCCGCGCATTGCCGGACACAATCACGCGCTCGACAAGCAGCGCTTCGAATACAGCCCGGAAAAGGCCAGGAAGCTGCTGGCCGAGGCCAAAGCAGCCGGTGTGAAGGTCGACACGCCCATTGAGCTCGTGTGTCGTACTAACCAGTGGGAAAACACCACCGAAACCTGCGAGGCCATCCTCGCGATGTACACGGCGGTCGGCCTCAACGTCAAGCTGAAAATGCTCGAAGTCAGCTTGTGGGTCAACTTCAACACCCATCCCAACAAGGGACCGCTCACGCCGGAGGCCGACGCCAAGATCAAGGGCCGTACCCCCGTTTTACTTGGCCATATGCATGACAACAACGTCGGCGACCCGGTCTTCTCCATGAACCCCAAGTACGCCTGCAAAGCGCAAACCTCGTCGCACTGCATCCCCGAACTGGACAAGAAAATAGATGCGGCGACGCAGACGCCTGCCGGTCCGAAGCGCACGAAGCTGTGGGAGGAGACTATGGCCATGGTCCATGAGAGCGTCCTCGACGTCTTCCTGTTCCACATGGTCGGCTTCGCGCGCGTCAGTCCGAAGATCAATTTCGTGCCGACAGCCGCAACCAACAGCGAAATCCTGCTCGAGCAAATTACCTTCAAGTAAGCCCACGCGATGGGTTCGAACTAGATGATCCCTTATCTGACCCGCCGCGCGGTGCACAGCGCTTTAGCGCTGTTCGGACTGCTCATCGCCGTGTTCTTCCTCGCCAGGATGACTGGTGATCCCACCGATTTGTTCCTGCCGCTCGACGCCTCGCTCGAGGACCGCGTCGAGTTCCGCCAAAAACACGGCTACGATCGCCCGGCCACCGAGCAATTCGCCCACTTCGTCGGCGATGTCATGGAAGGCAACCTGGGCTTCTCGCTGCGCAAGCAGCGGCCGGCCATAGACCTGGTGCTCGAGGCTTACCCCACGACGCTGAAGCTCGCCGGTGTCACCCTGCTGATCGCCATCTCGCTGGCGGTCGTCGTGGGTGCGCTGGCAGCATATCGCCCAGGCGGCCTGTTTGACCGCATCGGCAGTACATTTGCACTGGTCGGCGCCAGCGCGCCGGACTTCTGGGTCGCCATTACTGCAATCCTGTTTTTCTCGGTCAGTTTGCAGTGGTTACCCACCTCCGGCACCGGTGGAATCCTCTTCTGGATCATGCCGGTGACAGTGCTCGCACTGCGTCCGTTTGGCTTGCTGGTGCAAGTCATGCGTGGAGCCATGCTGGACGCACTCGCTTCGGCTTACGTTAAAACCGCGCGAGCGAAAGGCGTCGGCGAAAGCACCGTCATCTTCGTCCATGCCCTGCGCAACGCGTGCCTGGCGGTGGTCACCGTCGCGGGTGATCTCGCGGTCGGACTGATCAACGGCGCGGTCATCGTGGAAACGGTGTTCGGTTGGCCCGGCGTGGGCAAGCTGATGATTGACGCCGTCATACAACGTGATTTCGCGGTGGTGCAGGCGTCCATCATGGTGACCGCAGCCGCGATCTTCTTGATGAATATCCTCATCGACTTATTGTATGTCGCGCTCGACCCCAGGATCCGCCACCAGTGAGTGCCCCGGTCAATAACGCTACGAACACAGCCGTGGTAGCGGACACCCGCTCGCTTGAGGCGCAAGCGGAAATGGTGACCGTACGCATTGGTTTGCCGTGGTGGCGATTGCTGGCACGTGACCCGCTGGCGTTGTGCTCAGCCGTATGGCTGGTGTTCCTGCTTGTCTGCATGCTGTTCGGGCCGGAATTGCTCGGTAAAGCTGCCACCGACATCAACTTACGCGCGCGCAACCTGCCTCCGGGCTCGACGGAACAAGGTTGGGTGATGATCCTGGGCAGCGATGCGCTCGGGCGCAGCATGCTCGCGCGCCTGGTGGTCGCATCCCGAAACACGCTGAGCGTAGCGTTCACGGCGGTGGTGTTGGCGATGATCATCGGTGGCGTACTGGGGCTCATCGCGGGCTATGTCGGGCGCTGGGTCGGCAATCTGATCATGCGCTTGTCCGATGTGGTGCAGGGCTTTCCCTCACTGCTGCTGGCGGTGGTCGTGCTGTATATGCTGGAACCCAGGGTTTCGAACCTCATCATCGTATTGGCGGTGACCCGCATTCCCTCGTACCTGCGCGTCACCAGGGCCGAGGTGCTTGAAATTCGCGAACGCGGATTCGTTGATGCGGCGCGCGCCATGGGGGGCAGCCGCACGCACATTCTGTGGCGTCACGTGGTTCCCATTGTTGCACCGACGTTGCTGACCATCCTGACGGTGGATTTCGCCATCGTGATGCTGTCTGAGTCCGGACTCAGCTTTCTCGGTATCGGCATCCAGCCGCCCGAGATCACCTGGGGGTTGATGGTGGCCCAAGGCCGTAACTATCTGAGCCAGGCCTGGTGGCTCGCGTTTTTTCCGGGCCTGGCGATCATGGCCGCGACGCTGTCCGCGAACCTGCTTTCCAATTGGCTACGGCTGGTCACGGATCCTGTGCAGCGCTGGCGCCTGGAAGCACCAAAGACGGCACCACAGTCGGCACCAAAGACTGATGCCTGACGCCGATCCCCCTCTGCTGGAAGTGACCGATCTGCGGATCGAATTTCGCAGCGGCCGCGAGATCGTCCGCGCGGTCAATGGCGCCACCTTTTCGGTGCGGCGCGGGGAAACCGCGGCGGTGCTCGGCGAAAGCGGATCCGGCAAGAGCGTCACGGCCGCCGCCATCATGCGCTTGCTGGCGTCACCGCCCGCGCACATCACGGGCGGCAGCATCCGCTTTAACGGCGCCGATGTACTCGGCGCACCCATGTCCGAATGGCGCAAACGCTGCGGACTCGATATCGGCATGGTGTTCCAGGATGCGCTGGCATCGCTCAATCCGGTGTTCAGCGTGGGTTGGCAGGTCGCGGAGCCCTTTAGAGCGCACGGCATTCTGCACGCCAAGGCCGCGCTCGAGCGCGCCGAGGCGTTGCTCGGTCGAGTCGGCATTCCCGAGCCTCACCAACGGGCGCGAGACTACCCGCATCAATTCTCCGGCGGCATGCGCCAGCGCGTGATGATCGCGATGGCTATCGCGCTCGATCCGAAGTTGCTCATCGCCGACGAGCCAACCACCGCATTGGACGTCACGGTGCAAGCGCAGATCATGGACCTGCTGCTCGACCTGCAACGCGAACGTCATATGGCCATGGTGCTCATTACCCACGACCTGGGCGTCGTCGCGGAGGTGGCCGATCACGTCGCCGTCATGTACGGCGGCCGCGTGGTCGAAAGTGGTCTGGTGCGTGACGTGCTGTCGCGCCCGGCCCATCCGTATACCCTGGCGTTGCTCGAATCTGTTCCGCGAGCCGACATCGACCAGCAGCAACTGAATCCGATTGTCGGTTCCCCCCCCAATATGGCCACCTTGCCCACCGGCTGCAGTTTTCATCCACGCTGTCGTATGGCGACAGACGAGTGCCGCGCATCCCTCCCGTCTAGGGTCGAAGTGGCGCCGGGCCACCATGCTGAGTGTTTCCGCGCGCAACAGGTGTTCGATGGCCGCTAACTTGCCAACCTCGGGGCCAACGTCGGGGTCGAAGCCGGTGCCTGGCGATGCACCGATCTTCGAGGTGCGCGGGCTGGTCAAGCATTACCCCATCGGCGGCGGCTTGCGGCTGCGACGAAACGCCGGTTTCATCCAAGCCGTCGATGGTGTCGATTTCGCGATTCACAAAGGTGAAACGCTGGGGCTGGTCGGCGAGAGCGGCTGCGGCAAGACGACGGTGGCGCGCACCTTGATGCGCCTGGAGGAGCCGAGCGCTGGCGAGGCGCTGTTTCACGGTGAAGATATCTTTCGCGCGGACGCGGCTGATCTAAAGAATATCCGCCGGCGGATACAGATGATCTTCCAGGATCCCTACGCGTCGTTGAATCCACGCATGCGGGTCGAGCAGATTATTGCTGAACCGTGGGTCATTCATGCAGACGTGCTGCCGCGCAGACTATGGGCGACACGCGTGAGCGAGCTGCTGGAGAGCGTCGGCTTGTTACCCGAACACGCGCAACGCTACCCGCATGAATTCTCCGGCGGCCAGCGCCAGCGCATCGGCATCGCCCGCGCGCTCGCATTGAATCCGGAGATCCTGGTGTGCGACGAACCGGTGTCGGCGCTCGATGTGTCTGTGCAAGCTCAGGTCGTCAACCTGTTGGAGAAAATTCAGTCGAACTTCCACATCGCGTGCTTGTTCATCGCGCACGATCTGGCCGTCGTGCGTCACATGTCACACCGCATTGCGGTCATGTACCTGGGGCGCATTGTCGAAATCGGCACGGTCGAGAACGTGTATAAAACGCCTCGCCACCCTTACACCAAAGCCCTGCTGTCCGCACAGCCACGCATCGACTTTGCGAACAAAGCAGGCGCCGATCGGATTCTGCTCCAGGGCGAGGTGCCGAGCCCGGCCAACCCCCCATCAGGGTGCCGTTTTCGTACCCGCTGCTGGAAGGCGCAAGCCCTTTGCGCGGAGCAAACACCACCGCTGCTCGCTGACGGTCCAGACCATCAGGTGGCATGTCACTTTCCCGTCGAACTGACTGACGCTGCTGCGCCGCGCGCGAACACCTCAAGCTATTAAGTCGTTTGAGCCTACGGGGTAGGCGGCACATGTCGCCGCCGATTGCGAGTGGTCTGGCCTGTGCCGCCGCATTGCGCTAGCCGTTTATTCCACTTTCACACCAGCATCACGCACCAGCTTCGCGAACTTCGGTATCTCTGAACGGATGAAAGCGGAGAATTCTTCCGGCGTGTTGGCGACGATATCGAAGTCCAGATCGTTGAGCTTCGGTTTCAGGTCCGGTGCATTCAGATGACGCGCGAGCGAGGCGTAGAGCTTGTTCACGATGGCGGGCGGTGTGCCTGCGGGCGCTACCAGACCCCAGCACGGATTCGCGTTAACCGTGCGAAAGCCCTGCTCGGACAGCAGCGGCAGATCGGGGAACGACGCGAGCCGGCTGGTCGCCGTTGTCGCCAGCGCGCGTATGCGGCCGGCCTTCACGAACTGTCCGATCGAAGCCGGCGATGCAAGCGAATAGTTGACCTGGCCCGCGACCAGCTCGGCCACCGCGGGGCCGCCACCCTTATAGGGAATGTGCACCGTGTCGATGCCCGCCGCGAGGCGAAACTGCTCGAGCGCGAGATGTAGCGCGGAGCCATTGCCTGCCGAGCTGAACAGCAGCTTGCCCGGACGCGACTTCGCTAGGGTGACGAGCTCTTGTGTGCTGTGCGCCGCAACCGACGGATGCACCACCAGCAGCAGCGGGGACGAAGCAAACAGCGTGATGGGCGCGAAGTCTTTCAGTGCCTCGTAAGGCATTTTCCGGTAAAGGGCCGGATTGATCAGGAACGCCGAGTCGATGACCCCCAGCGTGTAGCCGTCGGGCAGCGCACGCGCCATGATCTGCGTGCCGATCATCGCACCGCCTCCCGGCCGGTTGTCCACGACGATCTGCTGGCTGTACTCGGCCGTGAGGCGCGGCGCGAGAAACCGCGCGAGGATGTCGGAGCCTCCGCCCGGCGCATAGGGGATCACCACGCGGATCGGGCGTTGCGGGTAGACGTTCGCCGGCTGTGCAAGCGCCGGTGGGGCGTGGTGCAGCGCGACGAGCGCGGTAACGAATGAAAACAGAAGCCTGCACGTTGCGCGATTGCATCGATAGACCATCGATTCCTCCCTTGTTGTACGGTGTAAGGAAATGCTACACCTGATTCATCTTCCCGAATTTCACGCGGGCATGAAATTTCAATACCATTTCAGACCTTAGGGCCTGTTAACAATTGATTCGCGAGCGCGCCAGGGACGATTGGGTTTGGTAAATAAGGAGCCGATGGAAATCCTATCGCTGTGGCGTATCAAGGACACCGTGCTATCCACCACCCAATCGCCCTGGCCCTACGGGTTGCTGCCCCAATTGCCGCTCGCTGCGTTGCTTGCCTTGGCAATATTCGCGATATTGCCTGCGGCAAGCGCCTTGCCAGCGACGATTCGGACAGCAACGCATCTCACGAATTAATTGTTAACAGGCCCTAGCGCTCTGCCGCTTTCTCACGGCGCCGTTGCTCCAGATCGTTCCTGCGTTGTTCGCGCAGTTCTTGCTGCTTTTGCTGCCGCGCCTCGCGCTCGGGTTTGTCGCGTTCCACGTTTGATTTGAGATTGTGCTGCGGCTCCCTGTGATCCGCAGCCGCTTTTTTGTCTTCCCGGCGTTGCTGCATTTTTTCCTTGCGTTCTTGCTGCCTGAGCTGGCGTTGCTCCTGGATGCGGCGATGCATGGCCTCGCGTCGCGCCGCCGTGCGCCGGTCGATTTCGGCATGGCGGCGATAGAATTTCGGCTCGCCTTGCAGCAGCCTCGGCGCCGTGCGCCGGTCTTGGGACATGAAGGCGACGCGTCCGCGATTGACGGTGACCTGCTGTCCCTTTTCGTTGCGGATGAAAGTTTCGCCTTCATTTACCTTGTCATAGGCGCCGGGCGGCTGATCCTTGTCGGCACTGGCTCCGGGCGGATAGTAAGCGGGCTCGTGATCGGTGCCGCGTATGCCCATCGTCGCAGTGGGCGTGACGATCGCGTAGCCCGGACGGTTGGTTTGTCCGATGAGACCGGTAATCACGCGCAATGCGCCTTTGGCCAGATCGATCACGCTGCTGTTCTGTGATGCGGCGCCGTCCGCTGAATAACGGTACTTGGTAATGCGCAACTCGGTGGCCGGACGTACCGTGATGGACGCGCCATCACTCATTTCAAACAGCGCCCAGGCGTTGGCGCCGGTTCGAACCAGATCGCCTTCCTCAACTTCAAGCCCGGCCTTAACCGTCTTGAAGCCGCTGGCGGCGGATATTTTTACATCCCCTTCAAAGGAATCAAGCTTGCCCACCGCACCCCACAGTAACGAGGGCCAAAGGCACAGCAACAACAGGAGCGTGCGCGTCATATTCATTCTGCCTCTTCTCGGGTCACGATGCTATTTTATAGGGATGCTGGCCACTGCTGTAAAATGCGCGCCTGCTGTAACTCGGTGGCCCCGAAATGACTCGACGCACACCGGCTGATCTCGAAACGCGGCTGGCCAATTTGCCGCGACCGGCTTACCCGGACGACTTGCCCGTGGTGGTGATGCGGGAGGAAATCGCGCGCGCCATACGGGACCATCAAGTGGTGATCGTGTGCGGCGAAACCGGTTCGGGCAAAACCACGCAGTTGCCGAAAATCTGTCTGGAATTGCAGCGCGGCGTGCAGGGCTTGATCGGGCATACCCAGCCGCGACGCATCGCCGCGCGTACGGTGGCGATGCGCATTGCGCAGGAGCTGAAAAGCCCGCTCGGTCAGGCGGTGGGTTACAAAGTGCGCTTCTCGGACAAGGTGTCGTCCAACACCTACATCAAGCTGATGACCGATGGCATTCTGCTGGCTGAAACGCAGGGCGACCGGGAACTGCGCGCCTACGACACGCTGATCATCGACGAGGCGCACGAGCGCAGTCTCAACATCGATTTTCTGCTGGGCTACCTGAGGCGATTGTTGCCGCAGCGGCCGGATTTGAAGGTGATAGTTACGTCCGCGACCATTGATGCCGGACGATTTGCAGCACACTTTAACGGTGCTCCGGTGATTGAGGTTTCGGGGCGCATGTATCCGGTGGAGGTGCGCTATCGTCCGCTGAAAACGAAAGACAAGAGCAAGGACAAAGGCGCGCTGCAGGAGGATGAAGACATCGAAGCCGCCATCCTCGACGCGGTGGACGATCTCGCGCGTGATCGCTCGGGAGGGGACATACTGGTGTTTCTGCCGGGTGAGCGTGAAATCCGCGAAACCGCCGAGGCGCTGCGCAAACATCACCCCAGTGGCGCGGAAATCCTGCCGCTGTTCGCGCGGTTGTCGTTCGAAGAACAGGATCGTGTGTTCAAGCCGCACAGCGGCCGGCGCATTGTGCTCGCTACTAATGTCGCGGAGACCTCGCTCACAGTGCCCGGCATACGTTATGTGATTGATCCGGGGTTGTCGCGCGTGAACCGCTACAGTTACCGCAACAAGGTCGAACTGTTGCAAGTTGAAAAAATTTCGCGCGCCTCGGCCAATCAGCGCGCCGGGCGTTGCGGGCGCGTGGCTGCGGGCGTGTGCATCCGCCTCTATGACGAGGAGGATTTCGCCGCGCGCGACGAATTCACCGATCCGGAAATTCTGCGCTCGTCACTGGCATCGGTCATTCTGCGCATGAAGTCGCTGAAAATCGGCGATGTGGAGGATTTTCCGTTTCTGGAGCCGCCGCTGCCGCGCATGATCGCCGACGGTTATCAATTGCTGGCCGAACTGGGCGCGGTGGATGACGAAAATCAACTCACGCCGGTGGGCTGGCAGCTGGCGAAATTCCCGATTGATCCGCGCATTTCACGCATGATTATTGCCGCCAAACAGGAAAATTGCCTCGCTGAAGTGCTGATCATCGCCTCCGCGTTGTCGGTGCAGGATCCGCGCGACCGGCCATTTGACCGCGCTGAAGCGGCTGACCGCGCGCATCAGCCGTTTCAGGACGAGCGTTCGGATTTCATGGCGTATCTGAAAATATGGACATTTTTTGACGAGGCAATCAAACACCGGAAATCCAATCGCAAGCTGGCCGATCAGTTGCAGGCGCATTTTCTGTCGCAGCGGCGCTTGCGCGAGTGGCGCGACATACACGGGCAACTCGCCGCGCTCACCGGGGAAATGGGTTTGCGCGAGAATGAAATCCCCGCCACGTTTGAGCAAATCCATCGTGCTCTGCTGGCCGGGCTGCTGGGCAATCTCGGCTTCAAAAACGATGAGGGCGAATATCTCGGCGCACGCGGCATCAAGTTCACGATTTTTCCCGGTTCGGTGTTGCGCAAGTCGCAGCCCAAGTGGGTGATGGCCGCTGAATTGGTGGAAACCACGCGGCTTTACGCGCGCGGTGTGGCGAAGATCGACCCCGATTGGATAGAGCGTATCGCGGGCGATCGGGTGAAACGCCATTATTTTGATCCGCATTGGGAAAAAGATCGGGCGATGGTCACGGCGTATGAACGGGTCACGCTGTATGGCCTGACCATCGTGCCCAAGCGCAGCGTTCACTATGGCCCGATAAATCCGCGCGAGGCGCGCGAGATCTTCATTCAGCGTGCGCTGGTTGCAGGAGACTATCAAACAAGCGCTAAGTTTTTCGTTCAAAATCAAATGGTTATAAAGGAAGTGCAGGCGCTGGAGCACAAGGCGCGTAAGCGCGATGTGCTGGTCGATGAGCACACGCTGTTCGCGTTTTACGACGCGGCGGTGCCGCTGCATATTCACAATGGCGTAGCGTTCGACGCGTGGCGCAGCGAGGCAGAGCAGAGCAATCCGCAGTTGCTGTATCTCACGCGCGAGTACCTGATGCGGCACTCGGCGATGGATATTACCGAGGCGCAGTTTCCCGAAACGTTGCGTGTGGGTGATGTGACGTACCAGCTGCGTTACCGCTTCGAGCCCGCGCATCCGCTAGACGGCGTGACGGTCACGGTGCCGCTGCATCTGTTGAACACGCTGGATGACACGCCGTTCGATTGGCTGGCGCCGGGAATGATTCGCGACAAGGTGGCTGCGTATTTGAAGGCGCTGCCCAAAACCCTGCGCCGCCATCTGTTCCCCATTCCGGAGCAGGTGACGGCGTTTCTCACCGGCAGCGACGCAAGCCGGCCGTTTGTCGCGGCGCTGGCGAACTTTGTGCGGCAACGCGCAGGCCAGCCGGTTGCAACGGATGCGTGGGACGGCGCCGAGATACCGGCGCATCTGAAAATGAATTTCAGAGTGATCGACGACGCTGGGCGTGAACTGGCGGGCGGGCGCGATCTGGCTGCACTGAAAGTTCAACTGGGGCAGGCGGCACAGCTGACCTTCGCTAAGGCCGAAACCGGCCTTGAGCGCGACAATATTCGCGTGTGGGATTGTGGCGATCTGCCGGAGCAGCTGGCGTTCACCCGCAATGGCCGCAAGCTCACCGGTTATCCGGCGTTGGTGGACCAGCGCGACAGTGTTGCGATCCAGCTTTTTGATGTGAAATCCGCGGCGGACGCGGCCATGCGTCTGGGCGTCACACGGCTCATGCGCTTCGCGCTCAAAGAGCAAATGAAGCAACTGGAAAAGAATTTACGCGGTTTTGAGCAGGCAGCCATGCAGTTGCGCGGCGTGGCAGGTGTGGATGATCTGCGGGAAGACGTCATCACCGCCATCACCGACCGCGCGTTCATAGGCGAAGATGCGTTACCGCGCAGCCAGAAAGATTACGAAGCGCAACTCAAGCGCGCACGCACGCGCCTGCCGGCAGTGAGTGAAGGCGCGTGCAGGCTGTTGGCCGCGACAGGCGTGGAATACCACCAGGTTTCATTGGCGCTGAGTGCCGCTAAAGGCGCGTTGTCGCGACCGGCAGCCGACATTCGCGCACAATTATCAAGGCTGATTTTCAAGGGCTGCTTCGCCGCGACGCCTTGGGAACAACTCGCGCAGTTGCCGCGTTATTTGCAAGCCATGCAAAAACGCCTCGACAAATATCCGCGTGATGTGGAGCGCGATGCGAAACACGCGGCAAGCATCGGCGAGTGGTGGAAACGTTACGAGGAACTGCTGGAAAAGCAGACGCAAGCGGGTGCCGTCGATGCGCGTCTGCGTGAGTTGCGCTGGCACATCGAGGAACTGCGCGTGTCGCTGTTTGCGCAGGAGTTGAAGACGCCGTATCCGATTTCGTACAAGCGGCTGGAGAAGTTCTGGAACGCGATGAAGTAGTCTCGCCTGCCGTAGTGGTGTAGGGCGCAATGCTTCGCTTCAAGTGTTCCCTTGTCCTATTGCGCCGCATGTGACTAGCAGGTCATTCATGCGGCGCAATGGGATTGCGCCCTACGCTTGCTGAATGGCTCGTGAAACGTGAAACGTGAGTCCCGCGATAGGGGCCGCAACGCGGCACTCTTCACGTTCACTTTTCACAATTCACGTATTTACTCCCGCACCACCCAATGCACTTTGACGCCACCCGCGCTTTTGACGTTCAGCACCGACCACAACCAGCGCAGCAGCGTGCGCATTTCAGTGTCAAACTTCCACGGCGGGTTGACGATGATCATGCCGCAGCCGGGTATGGTGGATGCATCTTCCGGCAGGATCGACAGCTCGAATTGCAACACCTTGCGGATGCCGGCGTCTTCAATGGCGCGCTCGAAACCTCGTATCACGCCCGCGCCCATCAGCGGATACCAGATGGCGTAAGTGCCGGTTTGCCAGCGGGTATGCGCTTCTTGCAGCGCGGTGGCAATGCGTGCGAATTCGCGCGCGCGGTCAAACGACGAATCAATCAACACCAGGCCGCGCCGTTCCTTGGGTGGCAGGTGCGCCTTGAGTGCCTGATAGCCATCCAGCAATTGCACGTTTACCCGGCGATCGCGCGCGAATAATGCGTGCAGCGCGGCGCAATCGGTCTTGTTCAGTTCGGTGAGCGCGATGCGATCGATGGGCCGGATCAGGCGGCGTGCGATACGTGGCGAACCGGGGTAATAACGCAAGTGTCCGTCGGTGTTTTCCTCACGCACCATGTCCATGTAGGGTTTCATCGCCGCGGGAATGTCCTTGCGATCCCACAATTTTTTGATGCCGCTTTCGAACTCGCGCCCTTTTTGCGCCCACGGGTGCGACAAATCATAGAGGCCGGTACCGGCATGGGTGTCGAGGAAAAAATACGGTTTGTCTTTTTCGTTCAGCGCAAACATCAGCCGCGTCAGCAGCACGTGTTTGAAGACGTCAGCGAAACTTCCGGCGTGGAATAAGTGGCGGTAGGAGAGCACTGAATAGAGTCGTGAAGGGTGAAGGGTGAAGGGTGAAGGGGTGGAGGGTGAAGGGGTGTGTGAGGTCCCTCTTCACTCTTCACCCTTCACGCATTCACAGTTTTTCACAGTTTATTGTACTTCGTCGCCTTGCCACGAGACTTTTCCACGGGATACTTCAGCGCATTAAGTTCCAGCTTCTTTTCCGCTGCTGCGGCAAGATCAATATCCAGCTTGTCGGTGAGCCGCAGCAGGAACAGCAGCACATCCGCGCACTCCAGTGCGACCGCTTCTTTGGTAGCAGGAGGCAGGTTGACCGCCTCATCAAAGGTCAGCCACTGAAAATGTTCTACCACTTCACCCGCTTCACCGGCGAGCGCCATGGCGAGATTTTTTGGGTTGTGAAATTGATCCCAATCGCGTTCTGCGGCGAAGGCTTTGATGCGTTCGCGCAGTTGCTCCAGGCTATTGTGAGCGGGGGTCATCGGGCTGCCCAAGTCGGCGTTTATTGAAGGAGGGCGGCATTCTATCCTGTAGCTCGACAGGTGCTGAGTGATGATATAATTGTTCAATTAAAACAAATACTTACAATACGTGAGATCAAGGTATGCAATCCCGGCACCAATTGCTGTTGAAAGCCATCGACTTCGCGGCGAAAAAGCATCGCCATCAGCGGCGCAAAGATCCCGAGGCTTCGCCGTATATCAATCATCCGATAGATCTCGCCAATGTGCTGGTGCAGGAAGCACGCGTGATGGATACCACGGTGTTGATCGCGGCAATTTTGCACGACACGCTCGAAGACACCGAGACCACACCCGCTGAGCTTGCCGCGGCGTTCGGCAACGAAGTTCGCGACATCGTGATTGAAGTCACCGACAACAAAAAACTCAAGAAAAGGAAGCGCAAGGAACTGCAAATCAAGCACGGACCGCATCTCACGCGCAAGGCGCAGCTGGTCAAGCTGGCGGATAAAATCTGCAATCTGCGCGATGTGGCGGCAAATCCGCCTGCACGCTGGCCGCTGAAACGCCAGATCGAATATTTTGATTGGGCGAAATCCGTGATCGATGCCATGCGTGGCACGCATGTGCGGCTGGAAGCCTTGTTTGACGCGGTGTATGCCGAACGGCCTCACGCGCAGCGCTGGCTGCGGCATGCCAAACCGGAGGTGCGCGGGCCGCATTTGCGGCGCGCCATGCGTTAGCGGCGGTTTGTAGCGATCGCGCGCGGCTGCTAACATTGAATTAACCGCAGTTGAACAACCGTAGCGTGCGCCATGCGCACGATCAAGCAGAGTCTGCCCGGATGCGTGGATTGATCGCGCGCATGGCGCACGCTACGATCTGGTTTAATCCGTGTTTATCTGTGGCAAAAAAGTGTTTTGACGTTTTTTAAAGGGAGCTTTTCATGGGCAAGATATTTCTCGTAGTACCCGACGCGCCGATTGAGGAGGTCGCGCAACTGAAATCCAACCGCAGGCTGGGCAATGGCGGCATCCGTCTCGGCATACTGGACAACAGCAAGGCCAATGCCGACCACCTGCTGAATCTCATCATCGAGGGTGTGAAGAAGGAATTCAAGGTCGATTCGGTGGTGATTAAACGCAAACCCACGTCGAGCCGCCCGGCGACGGAGCAGGTGCTCGACGAATTGGCGCAGGAGGCTGATCTGGTGATCAGCGCCATGGCCGATTGAGGCTCATGCACGTCGTGGAGTGTCCACGACATGGCGCAGTTGACCAAGCGCGGGCTGATTGCCGCGGTGGTTTGTTCGGACAGCTTCATGAAGCTCGGCACGGCGCAGGCCAAGGTGTTTGGCGTGCCCGATCTGCCGCTGCTGAAAATTCAGCATCCGCTGGGCGGTCTCAACATGGACAAAGTGGTTGAACGCGCGACGGTGGCGTTGCCGCAGTTCTTGAAAGTGGTCAAGGAGAGGCAGTCATGAGTTCACTCACCGCAATGCTGCAGGCGCCCGGCGCAATGGTCCAGTGTGACGACGATCCGGAGGCGGTGTTCGAGTTTTTGTGCGAGAAGGGCTGGAGCGACGGCCTGCCGGTGATTCCACCCACGCCGGAGCGCGTCGAGCGCATGCTCGCGTACTGCGACCGCGATTTCGACCGCCCG
>CAMATZ010000027.1 GCA_945861275.1 Bordetella parapertussis | reverse complement strand
CCATCGATTTCCAGATCAACGGTGTCGCCGCCCTGGAATGCCGACAAGCCGCGGTGATTGGTACCCGTCGCGATAATGTCACCCGGCTCAAGATAATGTATTGACGAAATCCACTCGATGCAGCGCGGAATCTTGTTCGCCATGTCGTCGGTGTTGAAGTTCTGCTTCACTACGCCGTTCACTGTCAGTTTCACCTGCAGTTTGTGCGGATCCCTGATCTCGTCGGCGGTGACGATGTAGGGGCCGATCGGCGCGAAGGTGTCACGCGATTTCACCTGATAGAACGAGTTGCCCAATCCGGTAACGGCGCGCGCCGAGCCATCGATGAAGTTGGTGTAACCGAACACATGGCTCATTGCGTCGGATGCTTTGACGTTTTGCGCGCGCTTGCCGATGACCACCGCGAGTTCCGCTTCGCCCTCAAATATGGTAAGCGGCACGTCGGGCATGATCATGGTGTCGCCGTGACCCACAATACACCCCGGCGATTTATGAAAGGCGTTGATTTCCGCCGCCTGCTTGCGCGTGCCGTCTTCCATGTAATTCACCGCCATGCAATCGACGTTGATGGGCTTGGGCAGTGGCGGGCGAATTTTCACTTGTGTCACCGGCAAACCCGCGCCGGCATTCGCAGCACTTTCGATACGGCCGCGCACATCGGCCCAGCGCTCGATCACGCCATTGATCAGATTGCCCGGCCCGGTGTGCGGAATATTTTGCACCGCCGCGGTCACATCGATGACATTGGCGCCTTTGATTACGCCCAGACGAAAATCGTTGAAATACATGAGCTTCATGGATGCACCTCGTTTGCGTTAGGATGAGTAAATGTAACTATTTGTTTTTAATGTATTTTTTGTTCGGCCAAAGCCTGCGATGCGCACGCCGCAAATTCCGCCGCGACATGAATCGCATCTTAGTCCAAGCGCCATAACTCGGCAAACAGTAATATCCTCAGAGGCGCAGAGGGCGCGAAGACGAGCTGCAGAGAAAACCAAACCGTTGCTGGTGCGCTCTGCGTAAACGCTGCGCCTCTGCGGTGAAATTTTTTTATACAACAAGGACTAGCATGCTCAAACTCGACACCCACGCCCACTGGTTTCCGCCCGAATGGGTAGCACTGCTCGAACGCGAAGGCGCCAGCAACGGCGTGCAAATGTCGCGCAACGAAAACGGAAGCCTCGCCATGGTCATGCCGGGCATACGCCTGCGGGCCAACCTTACGCCGCCGTACGTCGAACTCGCGATTCGCCTCAAAATGATGGACGATGCGCGCGTGGACATGCACGCACTGTCGCTCACCAGCCCGATGGTGTACTGGGCGCCGCCGGAATTCGGTCTGAAGTTGTCGCAGGTATTCAACGATGGCTGCGCCGCTGCGCATCTGAAATATCCCAACCGTTTTGTGGGTATGGCAATGCTGCCGATGCAGGCGCCGGCACTGGCAGTTGAGGAAGCCAAACGCGCCGCTGCGCTGCCCGGCATCCGCGGTGTTTACATGGCCACCCACGTCAACGGCAAGAATCTCGATGAAAAGGAATTCTGGCCGGTGTATGCGCAATGTGAAAATCTCGGCCTGCCGATCTTTTTGCACCCGGTCGCGCCGGTGGGCAAGGAGCGCATGACCAAGTATCACCTCGGTAATTTCCTCGGCAATCCCTACGAGTCCGGCATCGCTGCCGCGTCACTGGTGTTCGGCGGCGTGATGGACGCATTCCCCAAGCTCGACGTGATGCTGCCTCACGCCGGCGGCTCCTTTCCGTGGCTGATCGGGCGCATGGATCACGGCACCACGGTGCGCGCAGAATGCAAGCACATGACGCAGCCACCATCGGCGTATCTGCGGCGCTTCCATTACGACACCATCACCCACAGCGACAAGATCCTGATGAACCTGATTCATCTGGTCGGCGTAGACCGCGTGGTAATGGGCAGCGACTGCCCGGCGGATATGAGCTATACCCGCCCGGTGGATGTGGTCGAGCGCTTGAAAGAGTTGTCGTCCAACGAGCGGGATGCGATTGTGGGCGGCAATGCGGCGAAGTTGCTGCGCATGGCGTAGCGAAATCCGTAGGGTGGGCAAAACGTTTTTTGCCCACGCCGCCGCGCAAACACCAGACTTCAGACGGTGTGCACGAACAGCGTGCCCACCCACAACAACTGAGTTTGCACGTGCGCGATGCGCACCCTGCAATCCGCGGCGAGACGTTACTCCAGCGCCTCAAACGCACTCGGCCCCATGCCGTAGAAATACAGCACCGCGCCTTCTTCCTTGGTCAGCCCGAAATGCCCCTGATCCGCGGGCTCGGTGAACCAGGTTCCGCCCTTGTGACGATGGAGTTTTGCTTCATCGTATTTATCACCGTAGCCGATGTAATGCACGCCCTCAAGCACCATGGCGTAACGCGAATCAGGATGCTTGTGCGCGAGCGCCTTGCTGTGCGGCGGCCATCGAGTGGCGTAGATGTACGGTCCCGGCTTGCTGGGATGGCCGAGCAGGTAGGCGTTATGCCGGCCGGACTGGCTCGGCTCCCATTTCAGTTCCGACAGATGCATTAACTCAACGCCGGGCGGCAAGGCATCGGCAGGTTGCGTTGCGTTCTGATCCATGGCGGGTCTCCCTGGTGGTCAACTTACATTTACTGTGGCGGTATTCCTGCTGCTTGTGCAATCTTGCGGTAACGCGCAATCTCCGCCGGCAGCAGGTTGGCGAGTTGCTGCGGCGTGGCGATCCATGCTTCGGCGCTTTCGTTGTCGAGGAATTTCTTAATTTCGGGACTGACCAGCACCTTGTTCACGGATTGATTGATAAAGTTGAGCCGCTCGGCGGTCATGCCTGCCGGCGCGAACAGGCCCCACCACAATTCGTAACTGTAGCCTGGCACGCCGGTCTCGGCGATGGCGGGCAGGCCCGGCATCAACGGTGAAGGTTTGGCGCCGCTCATGCCGATCGCGCGCACGCGACCCGCGCGCAATTGCGAATTGACGGAGGCGGCGCTGGCGATCACCACTTCAACTTCGCCGGAAGCCACTGCCGTCATCGCCAGCGAGATGCCCTTGTACGGCACATGGGTCATTTTCGTGCCCGCCGCCATGTCGAACAGCGCGCCGGCAAAGTGATTGTTGCCGCCGATACCCGAAGAACCGTAATTCAGTTTGTCGGGATTTTTTTTCGCCAGCGCGACAAACTCGCGCACGGTTTTCACCGGCAGCGAAGGATGCACCACAAATATCAGCGACGATTTGCCGATGCCCGCTACCGGTATGATGGCCCGCGCCGGATCAAACGGCAGCTTCGCGCGCACGGCAGCGGTGCCCGGATAGGACGAAGTGTGACCGAGCAGCACATGGCCGTCGGGATCGGCTTTGGTCACTTGTTCGGTGCCGATCATGCCGGAAGCGCCGGGCCGGTTGTCGATCACGACGTTGCGGCCCCACAGTTCGGCCAGGCGTGCGGCAACCGTGCGCGTCATGATATCGATCGAGCCTGCGGCCACGTACGGCACCACAATCTGCACGGTGCGCGCGGGGTATTGCTGGGCGCTGGCGTGGTATGCGGTGCCGGTGGCGAGAGCCGCGATCATCAGCGCACCAGTAGATGAAAAATTTGTGAATGACATGTTGAGCGTTCCTGCAGTGAAGATCGATTCTATCTCACAATATTGTTTAAACACCAACGCCTATGTTTGCAAACCTCCCGGCAAGACGCTGACTACTGTGTGCCGGTGCGCGCATCAGCCAATAACATGTCGAGCTCGCGTGTAGCGCGCGCCAGCATGGTCTTGGCATGGATGGTAAACCAGCGCACCCCCAGCTCGCGCAATTCGCGGCCTTCCTCCCAGTGATGCAGATTAAAACCCGCCACCGCGCCACCGGCTGCGCTCGCGATGCCGATGATGTGATGCACCGCTGCGCGCACCACAGGATGCTGGTTGTCGCCGGCGTGGCCCAGATCGCTTGCGAGATCGGCCAGTCCGATCACCACAGCATCCAAGCCCTCGACCGCGACGATCTCGCGCAGGTTCTGAATGGCTGTCGCGGATTCGATCATGGCCACCACCAGCGTATCGTCGAAGCGCTTGCCGCGCGCCGCGCGCACGATCGCGACGGCTTCGCGCGCCGCCGCGGCATCGTCGATGCCTGGAAACTGTATGCCACCCACGCCGCAATCGAGAAAGCGCGTAACCACTGCGCGTTCGTTGGTCCACGGGCGCGCGAGCGAGGTCATGCCCGCGGCACGCGCCGCGCGCGCGAGTTCTTCCGCGCGCTCAAAATCCGCCGAGCCGTGTTCGCAGTCGATGAACGCGACATCGAATCCGAGTTCGCCGGCATGCTCCACCAGCGCGGGCGATGGAAAATTCGGATTGAATACCATCACTGTGCCGCCCTTACGCAGTTTTTCTTTGGCTTTGTTCATGGTGCTTTCTTCGCGTCTCCCAGTTCGGTCAGCAGCGCTTCGAGGTGCCTGTATTCGTCGCGCATGAATTTGAGCGCGCTGGCGCTGTCAAGATAGTCGTCCTCCCATTGATACTTGCGTGCGGCTTCGCGCCACTCCGGTGTTTTGACCATCGCGCCGAGTGCCTGATCCCACCAGGCGACCTGTGCCGCCGGCATCGCTTTGGGCCCGACCACGGCACGCCAGTTGGCCGATACGGCATTGAAGCCGAGCTCTTTCCATGTCGGCACAACCGCCATATCACCGCCCATGCGCCGGGGCGCCGAGATCGCGACCATGCGTAATTTGCCTGTCTGCACATGCTTCCACGCAGACATGGGTGTCGCCATGACGATATCGACATGTCCGCCCAGCACCGCGAGCGTGGTTTCGGAAGATCCCTTGAACGACACAAACTTCACCCGCTTCAGATCCACACCGGCGGCTTTCAACACCGTCGCGGCGGCAATGTGGTTGCCGCTGGCACGATTGGAGATTGCAAATGTCAGCGATTCAGGGTTTGCACGCAACTGCGCGATCAGCGCTTTGCCGTCCCTGAGCGGTGAATCGGCTTTGACCGAAAGGCCGATGTACTCGCTGGAGAGGCGCGCCAGCGGTGTTACATCGCTGTACGTAAGCGGGTGGCTGCCAACGATGCGATTGGTAATCAGGTTGGTCAGCGCCATGGATATCGCGTGGCCATCGCCGCGCTGATTGAGATAGCTCATGGCTATGGCGTGACCGCCGCCGGGCTTGTTAACCACCGCCACCGGCACGCCGATGCTGCGCTTTTCCAGCGCAGCTTGAATCAGGCGCGCGGTTTCATCGAGCGGGCCGCCCGGCGGCGTGCCGACAATCACTTCAACCGGTTTTTCGGGCCGCCAGTCCGCGGCGTGTATCGCGGCACAGTGCCCGATTGCGCTGCACGCGACGATGAGGCGTAGCAATGCCGCCACGTTCATCCGCGTTTGAATTCCAGAATATCAAACTGCGGCCCGCGATCCACCACATAGATCACGCCGCGATCATCCACATCCACATCGTTGGTCATCGGCCCCGCGCGGCCGCGTGCCGGTTCCGGTATGAAATAACCCACCTCTTCCGGCGCGGAAGGATCGGCGATATCAACAATGCGCAATCCGCCCGCGAACCAGGTGCAATACACCAGCGTGCCGCTTGTCATGCGCTCGAAATACTGGTGCGCGCCGAAGCGTCCCGGTGTAGCGCGCGACCACGGCGAATCGAGTTCGCTCGCCTGATACACGGATAACGGTTTGATGTGGGCAAGATCGGTGGCATCCAGCACCCACAGACACGCGTGCGGCCGCCCGCGGCGCTTGTCCGTTTCTGCCGCGCCGTGCACATGATCTTCTTCATCAATAGCGATGGCGATGCGCTTGCCGCCGATGCGCTGCGGCATCTCGCGAAAGGTGTGCGTGGGTTCGACAAACGGCGGATGGTAATTGTACGAGCCCACCGATTTCGGATGGCGTATGTCGGACACGTCGATCACATGCGCGCCACCCATCCAGCAGCCCGCCCACAGCAGATCACCCACCCGCAGTGCGTGGTGCAGGCGAAAGCGGCGGCCCGGCCACGCCGGCGTTTCGCCACCCGCGGTGTGCTGGCCCGGCAGCCACCAGCGCGACACTTCTTCCGGCGTCAGCGGATTGCGGATGTCGTAGATCACCAGCATCGCGCCGAGATAGCCGGGCATCTCGGTGGAAATATAGACGTAATTCGCGTCCATATCGAAGCGATGCACACCCTTGCCGCCGGTTTTCGTAAACGACAGCAGCCGGGGTTTGGTTTTGTCCTTGATATCGTAAATGCGAAACCCGCCCTGCTGGTACGGATTGCGCTCGGCGGCTTCGAGCATCGCGATATCGGATTCCTGCAAGGAGAAACGCGCCGCCAGTTCCGCGTGTGTCGGCGCGCGGCCCAACGATTGCTGCATCGCCTTGCGCGCGGAGGCAAGCTGCTCGCCCTTGCGTCCAAACGGCGTTCCATTCTGCTCGCTGTTGACGATCATGATGTCGCCGACCACGCGCGCCTTGTGGCTGTGCGAGTTCGGATCATCCAGAAAAATCTGCGACACCAAGCGCGGCTTGCGCGGATCGGTGATATCGAGAATCGAGGTGCCAAGCTTTTCGGCATTGGTGAGATGGCCAAGGTAGGCATAACCGCCTTCAACATAGACCTGGCCTGCGCCCGTCAATTCCATATGCGCAAGGCGCGTGACGTTGTGGGTAAGGCGGTGACTGGACATTTCGTTCATGGCGGGTAAGCTCCGGGTGCGGATTGCGGAATACGCAGAGCGCGCGACGAAATAATATCCTGTCGCCCCCGATCAGGGGGAGAGCCTGCGCCACAGGCGAGGGGGCAGGTTTAGGGTGAGGGGGCGTGTAATCACCGCCACTTCGTCGTCACTCACGGTACGGAGATAATACTGCATTGTTGCGGGATGGAGGTTGAAAGATGACAGGATTTCGTGGAAGTGTGGTGTGCGTGATGCTGGCGGCAACGACATCGATGAACGCGCTCGCCCAACCAGCGTGGAAACCTGAAAGACCGATTGAGATCATCGTCACCTGCCAACCGGGCTGCGGCCCCGACATTGCCGCGCGCACCATCCAGAAAATCTGGCAAGACCACAAAATTGTGCAAACGCCTATCGTGGTGGTGAACAAAGCAGGTGGCGGTGGCGCGGTGGCTTACAGCTACATTCAACAAAAGCCCGGCGATGCGCATGCGCTGGTGCTCTCAGGCGCGGGCGCAGTGGTGAATTCCATCATGGGCCGCGGCGTCGGCTACAAAGACATCACGCCGGTGGCGATGATGGCGGCGGAATACGTGGGCATCGCAGTGAAACCGGAGTCGCCGTTCGCGAATGGCCGGGCGCTGCTCGACGCGCTAAAAAAGGATATCAACGCCGTCACCTTCGGCGTCGCCAACAGTCTGGGCAACGCCAACCATCAGGCGATTGCGCTGGCGCTCAAGGTCGATGGCCTGCATCCGGCCAAAGCAAAAACAGTTGTGTTTCAGTCTGGCGCGAACGCGATCGCTGCGTTGCTCGGCAATCATGTGCAAGTCGTGCCGGCATCCGTGGGCCTGTGGGTGAGTCCGGCCAAGGCGGGGCAGGTGCGGCTGATCGCGGTGACCTCACCCAGGCGCATGGGCGGTCAGTTTGCCAACGTACCAACGTGGCGCGAGCAGGGCGCGGATGCTGTGGTATCGGTGTGGCGCATGATCACCATGGCGCCCGGGCTCACCCCGGCGCAGCTTGCCTACTGGCAGGAGGCACTGCGCAAAACCACCGAAATGCCCGAATGGAAACGTGATCTGGAATTGCATTACCAGAGTGATGAGTTCATGGCAGGCAGGGAACTGGCGCAGGCGCTGGATGGGCTTTATGTGCAGTTGAAGGTACTGCTGACGGATCTGGATTTGGCTAAGCCGGCCGGGAAATAATTTTTTTGCGGATGGCGCAACGCCAAAGCTGTGATTCCCGTCTGCGCGGGAACGACAGCGGAGGTAGGGCGCAATGCTTCGCTTCAAGTGTTCCCTTGTCCTATTGCGCCGAATGCTTCTCGCAGATCATCCATGCGGCGCAATAGGATTGCGCCCTACGAGTTCTACGCCTCGGTAAACACTGCAGTCAGGATTAATCCACCGGCGGAATCTTCGCGCGCGTGACGATGTCTTTCCACACCTGAATTTCGCGCCGGTACCACTGCGTAAGCTCACTCACACTCATCGGCACCGAATTGCCGCCCTGCTTACGCAGTTGTTCCTTCACCTCGGGCAGCGCAATGACAGTGTTGATCGCGCTATTGAGCGTCTGCACGATGCCGGCCGGCGTTTTGCCGGCAACATAAATGGCGGCGGTGGCGCCGGCTATGAATCCGGGCAGTCCAGCTTCGGCGGTGGTAGGCGTGTCGGGGAAAGAAGGCAGCCGCCGCTCGCTGGCGACTGCCAGCAGCCTGACGCGACCGGAGGCCAGAAAAGGCTGGAACGGCGTGCTATCCATGATCGCCAGTTGGGTTTCGCCGGTGGCAACAGCCAGCGCCGCCTGACCCGCGCCGCTGTAGGTCACCACTTCGATGCGAAGATTGTGGCGGATTTTGAATAACTCCACGGACAGGCGTGTGCCTATGCCGCCCGCCGAGGCGTTGAGACTAGCGGGATTTTTCTGCGCCAGCGCGATCAGCTCGCGCAGGTTTTTAACCGGTAATTGCGTGGTGACCACCAGCGCATAAGGATACTCGGCGATGGCCGCAACGGGCTGGATATCGGTGAGGGGATCGAAGCGCAGGTTGCGAAAAAGCGCTGGATTCTGCGTCGATGCCGTGGCACTGAAAAGAATGGTGTAGCCATCGGGCGCGGACTTCGCCACAGCTTCGATGCCGATGTTGCCCGCGGCACCGGGCCGGTTCTCGACCACCACCGATTGACCGAGCGCCTTGCTCAAATGCGGGGAGATCATGCGTGCGGTAATGTCGTTGGTGCCGCCGGTGGAGAACGGCACTATCGCGCGGATCAGGCGTTCGGGATACTGCGCGCGCACCGGGTCTGCGGTGCTCAGTGCGACGAGGCTCATAGCGACCATCGTCACCGGCAACATTACGTGCGCTTTACCCATGGCGTTCAACTTCTAACCCTGATACCGCACGTCCCCTGCATTGCGCAACCACAGCCGCACCATCAAACGCTTTTTGTGCGGCTCCGCGTAATCTTCGAAGGTGGTGCGGCGGTGGCAGGTCTCGAGGTTATTCACGTACTGGATCTGCCCGCGCTCCATCATAAAATCAACACGCAGCGCTTTATCAGCAAACAGACTTTTCAGCGTGTCCATCGCCGTCACCGCCGCCGCATCCAGGGGTTGCTTCATCAGGGTATAGCCGCTGCTCGCCTGAAACAGGCTCAAGCGTACTTTCAGTCTGCCGTCGTAGGCAAGTATCGGCGCGGAAATCACTTCCGGTTCTCCGGGCAAATACTCCTTTTGCCGGTCGAACCAGAAAGGCTGATACAAACGCGGAATGACCTGCCGGTGCGCGTTGAGCAACGCGTTATGCAGCGTGTAAAAACTCATCAACTGGCTCTGCCCGCCGGACTTCGCGGGCCGCGCGCAGAGCAGCGCCACGTATTCCGGCTGCGTCGTGTTGTAGGCGTTGTCGTTGTGAAAAAACTGCTCCATGTTGGTCTGGTCCGGGCGCACGCCCGAGCCCGGCGTGGCTTTTTTGCCGGTGTCGTGCACGTCATAGATCAACGTGCCGGTCAGTTTTTGTTGCACCGGGCGCGCGATCAACGACGACAGTATCCAGTACAAGGCTTTCGCCTCATCGTCGCTGATGTCATCCATCGGCAGCCGGTCGACCACCGCAAAGCGCACGCCCTCATCAAGCACGACCTTCACGCGGCGCATGAAATCGCGGCAGGCCGGCATCGCGAACCGCGCCGCATCGATGTGCTCGGCGGCACACGGATGCGCGCGCAACTCGACGAGGATCGCCTGCAGCTCGGCAAGGCATGCGGGGGTAAGCGGCAGGAACCAGTCCTCACGCCGTATGCCGGCGCGCACCCAGGCCTTGGCGCCATCAACAATGTGATCGATGGTTTGTAGCGGTAGCGTGCTCGCATTCATTCGGTTTTGTCTCCAAGAAAGGATTGCGCGGACACGCTGCGCCTGAATCAACCTGCGCAACCTACGCCACTTCGCTACTGAAATATTGGAAATTCGCAACCATCATATCCCGCCCAGTAATAGCACGGCAAACACGGCGTTAAACTTTTTGGAATAAACCTCTGTAAAAACAAATACTTATTAAAATTTATCCTAATGCATTGACATCGATATCGTTAATAACTATTATTTCTGTAATTTCAGAAATAACTAATCAAGAGATCAACCATGCTACTCACACCGATCGCCGAAAAGTTCGTCCTGCACTGGGGCGAGATGGGTTCACGCTGGGGCGTAAACCGCACGGTGGGGCAAATTCACGCGCTGCTGTATCTGGCGGAGCTGCCGATACATGCCGAAGAAATCTGCGAGACGCTGTCTATCGCGCGCTCCAACGTCAGCACCTCGTTAAAGGAACTGATGGATTGGGGTCTGGTGCGGGTGGTGCATGTGATGGGCGACCGCCGCGATCACTTTGAAGCGCTGCATGATATCTGGGATATTTTTCGGGTGATCGCTCAGGGCCGCCGCCGCCGTGAGATCGATCCGACCTTGAGCATGATGCGCAACACGCTGCTGGACCCGGCGTTTTCCGGGGAGAGCGCCATCACCCGCGCGCGTATCCGGCAAGTGCATGATTTTCTCGATGCCAGCAGCACCTGGGTCGATGAAATGCAGCGCCTCGATCCGGCAACACTGATGAAGATCATGAAACTCGGCAGCCGTATTCAACGCTTGATCGGCGGCACATCCGCCGAAACCTCGGCCACAAGAACCTGAATTTTTTAAGCGATTATTTCTGTAATTACAGAAATAATGAAAACAACCAAAAATTACACCATGCAAACCATAAGCGACAGACAGACCCGGGTTTTTTACGACGGCGCATGCCCGCTATGCACTGCTGAAATGACCATCCTGCGGCGCTGGGATCGCGCGCAGCGGCTCGACATGATCGACATCTCCGCGGCGGGCTTCGACGCGCGGGCGTGGCCGGTCAGCGTTACCGCGATGCATGCGTCGCTGCACGCGCGGCTGGCGGATGGGGCGTGGCTCACCGGCATGGCGGCCACGCGTCATATTTATCGCGCCGTCGGCCGCGGCTGGATGGTGGCCTTCACCGGCTGGCCGTTTTTCGCGCGCGTGTTTGATCGCGCTTATGCGTGGTTCGCGCGTCACCGCCTACCGGTTTCAGCGCGCCTGCGAATATACGGCTTGGGACTGGGCAAGCATCACTGCAGCGATGGCGCGTGCGGCGTTGATCAACATACCGCGCACACGCACGCGCAACCGCCGCTCGATGCCGGCGCGCCGCAACAGAAGTTTCTGATCGCGGGCGGCACCGGATTTATTGGTGCGGCGCTGACACAGCGTTTGATTGCGGACGGACACCAGGTCACGCTGGTGGCGCGCGAGCCGCTTTGCGCAGCGAAGCAATTTGGCGGCGCGGTGCGCTGCGTACGCACCACCGCGGCGCTGGCGGCCTCGGAACACTTTGACGTCGTGGTGAATCTTGCAGGTGCGCCGGTGCTGGGCGCGCTGTGGACACCCGCGCGCAAACGCCTGTTACTCGATAGCCGCATTGCCCCTACCGCGGACCTGCTGCACTTTGCACAGCGCGCACACACACGGCCACGCGTATGGATACAGGCATCGGCCACCGGTTACTATGGCCAAAACGCCACCAACATCGACGAGAACACGCCCGCGCAAGCCAGCGACTTTGCCAGCGAATTGTGCCGCCGCTCGGAAGCGTGTGCGGCAGCCTGCGGCGCACTCGGCATGCGCTACGTCGCGCTGCGCTTCGGTCTGGTGATGGGACGCAGCGGCGGGACGTTTCCGCTGCTGCTCACGGGCCTTAAGCTCGGCGCCGGCGCCATACTCGGCAGCGGCCGGCAGTTTGTCTCGTGGATACACATTGAGGATGCGCTCGGCCTGATCGCGCGCGCGGTGCGTGATGCGAAGCTCGAAGGCCCGGTCAACGCGGTCGCGCCCGAATCGCTGTCGTACGAGGCCTTCATGCGCGAAACGGGCATCATTGCGCATCGCCCGGTGTGGCTTAGAATCCCCGAACGCCTGTTGCGCAGGGTGTTGGGTGAAATGGCCATTATGCTGGTCGAAGGCCCGTGTGTGCTGCCGGGTAAACTGCGCACCTTGCAGCATCCGTTTCGTTTCCCCACATTAAGGGCTGCGCTGTTCGATTTACTTAATAAAAACAAACCTTTATGGAAACCCCTCTAAATGGCTTCGCGGGCGTGTTGCGCACCGCGCTGGGCGCGCAGTGGCAACATCTGCATCCCGACATCCGCGCGCGCTTTACGCTGGCGCCGGGTGCATCGCGACAGTCTTTCAGCGGTGTCATGCGCGAAATCAGGCGCTCGCCCATCGGCTATTTGATTGCGCAACTGATCGCGTTCGTGCGTATCCTGCCCGCGGCGCACGCGCGCAATGTGCCGTTTGAATTCAATCTCTCACCAGCGCCCGCTGCGGGCTGGATCAAACAGCGCCTCTACCATTTTCACCAGGGGCGCTTTGAATTCCGCTCGGTGATGCGCATCGCGCGCAACGGCGAACTCATCGAACAATTTCCCTGCGGCCTCGGCATGAAGATCAAGCTGGCGGCCGAGGGCAACCAGGGCGATAAACTGGTTTTTCGCGATGACGGCTATTTTCTGCGCCTGGGAACGCGTGGCGCGCTGCGCCTGCCGCTGCCGCGCTGGCTCACCGTCGGACGCTTCACGCTCACGCACCAGAACATCGACCATGACAACTTCACGGTCGAGATCAGCCTCGATCATCCGTGGTTGGGACAGCTGTTTTATCAGGCGGGCAGCTTCAAACAAGCGCCGGACATTCGATCCGCGGCGCGTTTATTCAACGCCCCTGATAGGGCACATACGGCTGCGCACGAAACGGTATTTTAGCGATCTCCAGCATGCGTTTGCGCGCGGCATCGGCTTCGGCCTGCCGCCCCTGCACTTCGTAGACACCCACCAGATTATTCAGCGCAAAGCCGGCATTGGGATGATTTGGCCCCTGCGCTTTTTCAATGATCGCGAGCATCATCTTGAACACGCTCTCGGCCTCGGCGTAGCGACCCTGGAGTTGCCGCACCACGCCCCAGTCGTTGAGCAGCATTAACACGCGCGGATGCGCCGGCGGAAATGTTTTCTCGACGATCGGGATACCGCGCCGGTAATACGGCTCGGCCTCGGCAGGGCGCTGCTGACCCTGATACCACTCTGCCAGATCAATCAACGCCAGGCCAACCTGCGGATCGTTCGCCGGCAATGCTTTCTCCAGAATAGCGAGCGCGCGCAGGTAAAGCGCTTCCGCTTCATCGCGGCGCATCTGCACGCGATAAAGCGCCGCCAGATTGTCCGACAATATCCGCGCCACCGCCGGATGTTCAGGCCCATGCATTTTCTCGATGATGGCCAGTTCGCGCCTGTAGTAGTTCTCGGCATCCGCGTAACGGCCCTGCACGCGATACAGGTCGGCCAATCCGGCTAACACGCTCGCGTTACGCTCGTGGACCGGCCCATTCACGGCATCGAGTATGGCAAGCGCGCGCAGATAATTTTTCTCGGCAGGCGCGTACTCGTGCTGCGCGCGCTGTGCCTGCGCCAAACCATAAAAAGTTGCCGCCAGCCGCACATCGTTTTTGTCGAACACCTGCGCTTGTCGCGCCGCGGCGTTATACAACTGAACCGCCGCCGCGTGGTCGCCACGTTTCGCGGCAGCGGCAGCGGTGGCCATATGGTTGCGCCAGATAGTCTCGTCGGCGCCCACCGTCGCGGCCCACAGCCATGTGGCAGCGGTAACCATACTTGCCAGCCACTGCCGGCCGCGCTTCAAGGGTTTACTCATGGGAATTTTTCCCCGCAATACGCTTCGCTTCTTACGGGCTGCGCTTGCTTTTTTTAACAGGGAAATAGGCTCCATTGAAAACCGTAGGTTGGCGGTGAGCGTAGCGAACCCCAACGTTTGCGCGTGACACACGGTTGATGTTGGGCTTGCCAGCCCAACCTACCGGGCTTTATCCTGTCGATACATGAGCGTCCTAGGCTTGATCACTCCGCCTTAATCCCCGCTGCCTTGCTCACCGTCTTCCACCGCTCCAGCTCGGTGCGAATGATGTTGCCAAACTCCTGCGGTGAGTTGCCGATCGCTTCGGAGCCTTCGTGTTGCAGCAGCGTTTTCATTTCCGCCATCTGCATCACGCGCGCGGATTCCGCGTGCCAGCGTGCAATGATGGCTGGCGGGGTTTTTGACGGCGCGAGCAGGCCGATCCACGACGCGTAGTCGTAGCCCGGCACGCCGGCCTCGGCGATGCTCGGCACATCCGGGGCGGCAGTGGCGCGGCGTGCGCTGGACACTGCCAGCGCGCGCAGTCTGCCGGACTTCACATGCGGCAGCGCGGTGGAAATGGTGGCGAAGCACAATTGCACTTCGCCGCTTATCAAGGCGGTGACCGAAGGTGCGCCGCCTTTGTAGGGGATGTGCGTGAGGCTGATGCCAGTCATGTGTTTTAACAGTTCCATTGACATATGCGTGCCGGTGGCCACGCCGCTGGAACTGTAGTTGAGTTTTCCCGGTTGCGCCTTCGCGAGTGCCACCAGATCCTTCAGCGATTTCACCGGCTGCGCGGGATGCACCACCAGAATGTTCGGCAGCGACGACAACAGCGAGATCGGCGTGAAGTCCTTCACCGGATCAAACGGCAGCTTTTTGTAAAGACTCGGACTCATGGTGAACGACGCCGCCACTGCCAGCAGCGTGTAACCATCCGGCGGCGCTTTGGCGGCGATGTCGGTGCCGACGATGCTGCCGGCGCCGGGGCGGTTATCCACGACCACTGACGTTTTCAACGCTTCGGCCACGCGCTGCGCCAGCGGGCGCGCGACGAGATCGGTGGAACCGCCCGCGCTTTGCGGCACCACTAGGCGAATCGGGCGCGAGGGGTAGTTCGTTGCAGCGCTTTGCGCAAATGCGTTTGCCGTTGCCAACAGTGACACAGCTATCAGGCACGCCGGGTATCGCGCGCCGTTCACCGGTGTGGCGTCGTGCGCATGGCGCACGCTACAGTCCGATGATGTTTGTAAGTATTTGTTTTTATTATACATTTTATATTTTGTAAACCGGGGTCTGTCGCGGGCGATAGAACTTCACCGCGTTATCAAAAAAAACTTTGCGCACCAAAGCGGCGTCGATGTTATCGCGCAGCAAATCAATGTCCGAAGGCAGAAACGGACGGCGCGCGCGCTGCGACGGCAGATCGGTACCGAACATCAAACAATCCGGGTTCGCCGCGGCCAATGCGCGCACGCCTTTCACCGGATCGAGCGTCATGCGGCCAAAACCGGTGGCCTTCACCATCATGCCTTTGCCCGCGAGTTTCACCAGCGTGGGCAAACCTTCGTCGGACAGGCCCAGATGCGCGATGCTCACTGCAGGCAGTGCGGATAGCGCATCCACTATCGGCGCCAGATCACGCGCGTCGGCATACAGCTCCACGTGCCAGCGCGCGAGCGCCCACACGCGCGCGGCAACGTTTTCCAGATCGGCCACATCCGCCGAACCGCCGCGCACCAGGTTAAAGCGCACGCCACGCACGCCGATGGCGTCGAGCGCAAGAATTTCCTCATCGGTCGCCGTGGGCGGAATCTGAATCACGCCGGTAAAGGTGGGGCCGAGCACCCGCAGCGCCTCGTGCATAAAGCCGGTATCGAAGCCCTGAAAAGACCCGGAAACGACGGTGCCGCCGCAAATGCCCAGTCCCTGCGTGCGCTGCTGATAATCCGGCGCGGGAAACGAAGGGGGAAAGAAACCCTGGTTTTCCTGCACCGGAAAGCGCATATCGATGATGTGAAAATGGGTGTCGTACACTGCTGCTCCACGGTTCTAAAAGGGCGCATATTGTAGGACGAATTCACTCACAACGCTTATAATCCCGCCCTCTCCAAAGGCTCGAACCATGCTCATTCAATTCACGCTCAACGGCGATCCGGCGGAAGTCACGCTTAAAACCACAGACCGTTTGCTCGCCGATGTATTGCGCGAGGATTTTCAACTCACCGGCGCCAAACTCGGCTGCAACATCGGCGCCTGCGGCATCTGCACCGTTATTGTCAATGGCGAACCCACGCCCGCGTGCCTGCAACTGGCGGCGCTGTGTGATGGCGCCGACATCCGCACCATCGAAGGCTTGGCGACGCCGGATGGCCTGCATCCGGTGCAGCAGGCGTTCGTGAAGCAAACGGCGTTGCAATGCGGCATCTGTATCCCGGGGCATGTGATGCAGGCGTGTTCACTGCTGGAGAAAAACCCAAATCCGTCGGAGGAAGAGATCAAGGCCAGCGTCGATAGCGTGTACTGCCGCTGCACGGGTTATCACCGGATTTTCGAGGCTTACAAAGAAGCCATCGCGGTAGCGCAGAAAACATCCAAGGTACAAGCATGACGTCACTCCATGCGACCGCCCCTCACCCTAACCCTCTCCCCCAAAAGGGGGCGAGGGAATTATCCTTGGTGCAAGCATGAACGCGCCCGATCCCCGCGCGGCGGGCCTGCTGATCGTCGGCAAAGACGTACAACGCACCGACGCCATACCCAAAGTCACCGGCGCGGCGCTTTACGTTGCCGACATCCAGATGCCCGGCATGCTGCACGGCGCGGTGCTGCGCAGCCCGCATCCGAATGCGCGCATCGTCTCCATCGACCTGAGTGCCGCGCGCGCGATGCCCGGCGTGAGATCGGTGATCACCGGTGAGGACACCGCGCACAAGAAATGGGGCGCGTTCCGTCCTGATCTGTATCCGCTGGCCATCGGGCGCGTGCGTTACGTGGGCGATGAAGTCGCTGCGGTGGCTGCCAGCACACCCGAAATCGCGCGTGCTGCGGTCGACAAAATCGTGGTGCAATACGACGTGCTGCCCGCCGTGCTGTCGATGGATCAGGCCATGGCGCCCAACGCGCCGCTGGTGCATGACGACACTCCCGGCAACATCGCGCATGAATTTTCATTCGAGCGCGGCGAAGTCGATGCCGGCTTCAAGGCGAGTGATTGCATCGTCGAAGGTACCTGGGAATCGCAACGCCAGTGGCACACCTCACTAGAGACCATCGGCTGCGTCGCAAAATTTTCCGATGGGCGCTACACCCTGTGGTGCAACACGCAAACACCGTATCTGGCGCGCGGGCGTTACTGTGTGGCGCTGGGCATCCCCGAATCGCAAATGCGCGTGATCCAGACCGAAGTCGGCGGCGGCTTCGGCGGCAAATCCGGCGACGACAACTGCTCGGTGATCTGCGCCATGCTCGCGCGCAAAACCGGCAAACCCGTCAAACTCATACATACACGCGAGGAAGAGTTTCTCGCCAGCCACCCGCGCATGCCCATGCGCTATTGGGTGCGGCTGGGGTTCAGCAAGGCCGGCAAGGTGCTGGCCAAGGAAATCAAAATGTGGGCCGACAACGGCGCCTACACCGGCAAGTCGCAGGCGATACTCGGCGCGGCCACTGTGCGCCATGACGCGCTCTACAAGTATCCGAACGCGCGCGCGCATTCGCGGCTGGTGTATACCAACCTGGTGCCGACCGGCGCGTTTCGCGGCTTTGGCAATCCATCGGCCGACTGGGCGGTGGAACAGGCGTGGGATCTCGCCGCCGCAAAACTCGGCATCGACATCGCCGACCTGTTGCGCATGAACGCAGTGGAGCCGGGCGATGTGTCGCCGCACAATCACAAAATCACCAGTTGCGAATTGAAGCAGTGCATCGACAAAGCGACTGAACTCATCGACTGGAAGGCCAAGCATAAAAACAAGCGACCCAATCGCGGGCTGGGCATGGGATGCAGCCTGCACGTGAATGGCCGCCGCAGTTTCGGTGATTGGGACGGCAGTTCGGCGATTGTGCGCATCAATGACGACGGTCGCGCCACCATCATCAGCGGCGAAGGCGAAATCGGCCAGGGCACGCTAACCGTGCTGCGCCAGATCGCCGCCGAAGAACTCGGCCTGCCGTATGAGGACGTGGACATCACGCGACCCGACACCGACGTGCATCCCTATGCGTTGGGCGCGCTGGCGAGCCGGGTGACGTATGTGGCCGGCAACGCGGTGAAGCGTGCCGCCGGTGAAGCCGCCAAACAGTTGATGGCTGCTGCCGCGGAACAATTCAAACTGCCGGTGGAAGACCTCACCATCATCAGCGGCCAGATTGGGCCGAAAGCCGGCCCGGAATCGGCGTACAAGCCGGTGTCTGTGATCGTGCGCGCCAACATCTACAAGCCCGGCGGGCAACCGATCATCGGCGTCGGCAATTTCGACAATCCGTCGGAGTTCCCGGATCACTGCCGCTTCGGCAATGAATCAGGCTCGTACAATTTCGCGGCGCAGTGCGTGGAAGTCGAAGTCGATCGCGGCACGGGCATGGTGAAACTTGAAGAGATTTCAGCCGCGGTCGATTGCGGCACGGTGATCCACCCCGCCGCCGCCCAGGGCCAGGTGCATGGCGGCATGGTGCAGGGCATCGGCTTCGCAATGACGGAATATTTTGATCTGTGGAACGGCCAGCCCACCGATCCGCAGTTGAAGGATTACCCGCTGCCGGGCGCAGCGAATCTGCCGCTGATGCATGTGGCGTTTGCGGATTCGTATGAGCCTTCAGGGCCATTCGGCGCCAAGGGCCTCGGCGAAATCGGTCTGGATGCAATTCCAGCCGCAATCGCCAATGCGATCGCCGACGCGGTAGGCGTGCGCATCCATGAACTGCCGATCACCTCAGAAAAGATTCATCGCGCACTGCATCCCGCGTTGTACGCCGATGAAAAAGTTGCGCCTGCGGTTGAACCCAAAGGCAACACGTGGTCGCGCTTATCCGCCGGCAAACCGTCGGGGCCGCGCCCGTTCAACCCGGAATTCATCGTCGCGAAATCGGTTGCTGAAGCAGCAGCACTTTTCGCCGAAGGAGAAACCGCGCTGGTCTCCGGCGGCATGTCGCACGCGCTGCGCCGCGAGCGCAGTGGCTATCCGCTGGCCAAACGCTTGGTGTCGCTGGCGCGGGTGCCGGAACTGCTCGAAATGAATGTGAATGCAAAAGGTGTTCTTCACATCGGCTCGGCGGTGAACCAGCAGCGCATTTACGACGATGCGCAAGTGCAAAGCGGCTGGCAGGCCATCCACGATGCGCTCGAAGCCGTCGGCCACACGCGCCTGCGGCGCATGATTACCGTCGGTGGCAGCATCGGGCCGCTGATCGGCGGTTTCGATTTGCCGATTGCCCTGCTGGCGCTCAACGCACGCGTCACGGTCGCCGGCCCCTCTCGTACCACTGGCCGGCGCACGCTGGCGCTCGACGAAGCATTCGAGCAGCGTTTTGCCAAGGATGAATTGGTGGTGAGTGTCGAAGTGGATGCGTTGCCCGCGCGCACCGGCTCGGCCTTCCACAAATACATGCTGCGCGGCGAACTGGAAATTCCGACGGTCAACGTCGCTGCAAAAGTGACACTCGACGCCACAGGCCATTGCAGCACGGCGCGCGTGGTGGTGGGCTGCGTGAGCTGGAAACCGATCGTGCTTGATCTCGCGCAACTCACCGGCAAACCGCTGTCGGAATCAACGATACGGGATACTGTTCAAGACATCCGAACATTGGCGCAACCAATGTCGGATGTGCGCGGCTCGGCGGCTTACAAACGCGAAATGGCAGTGGAGTGGGCTGCGCGCATGCTGGTGAAAGCGTGGCAACGTGCAAAATAAAAAAATATATTTGCCGCAGATGAACACAGATTTACACAGACTAAACCTGCCACCTCGTCATTCTGGCGCAGGCCAGTATCCCCTTCCCCTGGGGAAGGTAGGTTGGGGGATCAATTCCTCATGTTGCAGTACACCACCAAATATACCGGCGCTAAAAAACGCGCCGCAGGTTACGCACTGGATTCTGGCCTGCGCCAGAATGACGGTGTGGGGTATTGAACTTATCTGTGTTCATCTGTGTTCATCTGTGGTTTCAATAGTTTTGCCCTTCTCATTCGCCCACGCTCAGTCGTACCCAGCCAACCCCGTACGAATAGTCGTCCCCTTTCCCGCTGGCGGCGGCGTCGACAGCCTGGGCCGGCTCGCTGCGGCACGGCTCTCCGAAAATCTCGGCCGCACCTTCGTGGTTGAAAATCGTGGCGGCGCCAACGGCATGATCGGCAGCGAGTTGGTCGCAAAGTCCGCCAAGGACGGCTACACGCTGATGGTGAACGGCGCGAACTTCGTGACCTCGCCCAGCCTTTATCGCAAAGCGCCCTACGACCCGATACGCGATTTCGAGGCCATCAGCCTGATTGCTTTCGGGCCCAATGTGCTGGTGGCGCATCCGTCTCTGCCGGCGAAATCGGTTAACGAACTGATCGCGCTGGCCAAGGCAAAGCCCGGCGAAATCACGTTCGCGGGTTCGGGCAGCGGCAGCACGCCGCATCTTGCGGGCGAACTTTTCAATGTGATGGCAGGCGTGAAGATGGTGCATATTCCCTATCGCGGCTCCGGCCCCGCGATGATCGGACTGATGGGCGGTGAAGCGATGATCATGTTTTTGCCCGCGATCAACGCCGGACCGCACATCAAGACCGCGCGCCTTCGTGCATTGGCGGTCACCAGCCGCGAACGGCTGCCGGTGATGCCCAATCTGCCTACCGTCGCCGAAGCGGGATTGAAAGGTTACGAATCGAGCCAGTGGTACGGGCTGTTCGCGCCGGCGGGGACGCCGCCCGACATACTCAATCTGCTCAATGCACAGATTGTAAAAATCATGCACAGCGCCGATATCAGACAACGGCTAACAGAGGAAGGCGTGGTGCCGGTGGGCAGCACCCGCGAGCAATTTTCCGCGCACGTGAAATCCGAAATCACCAAGTGGGCGAATGTGATCAAACTCTCGGGTGCGCGGGTGGATTGAACCGCGAAAAACCCACCGCAAAGGCGCGAAGGCGCAAAGAAAATCTAAATCAGGTTTTCTTTGCAGCTGTTCTTCGCGCCTTTGCGGCTTTGCGGTAATGCACTGCTGTTCGCAGGGTTACTGGAATTTTTTGACCACTTCGATCAGTTCATCGCTGGGTATCAGCGAAGTGGAGCCCACCTTCATGTAACGCACGATACCTTGCTTGTCGATCACATACCATGCCCGCTGCGCGCGCAGGTAAACGTTGATGCGATTGGTCTTGGCCATTTCAGGATCGTCGAACAGTGCATCATAGGCGCGCAACATGGCACGCGGCAGATCGGAGAGTATGGGATAAGTGACACCCATCTTCTCGCCCCATGCGCGGTTGGCATCGAGGAAGTCCACACTGACGCCCAGGACCTGGGCGTTTACGGCTTCAAACTTGGGAAGGTCAAGTTGAAAGCCGAGGGCTTCCTGCGTTCAGGTCTTGGTGAACGCGCCGATGTAGGTAAAAATCACCACCGACTGCTTGCCGGCGAAATCGCTAAGCCGGACGTTGCCCCCCTTGGTCGAAGGCAGCGAGAAATCCGGCGCCTTGTCGCCCACCTGCAATGCATAGCTGGACTGGGCTGCAAGCATAAGCGCCGCACCTGCCAGTAGCGTTTTCAAAACTCTCAGAAACATTATTGCCTCCTTTAGGTTCGTGGCTGGGCCACGAGGGTTTGAATCAACTTCTTCACATCGGGCCGCTCAAGTGCAAGCGGTCCCAACCCGCGCGCAACGATATTCTGCTTGCGGTCGATAATATACGTCATCGGTACCCCGCGCGCTTCGATTTTCCGGCCATAAGCCATGCCCAGGTCGTGCGCCGACGGCATGGTGTAGCGATGCTCATCGAGAAACTTCTTAACCGACTGGCCGTCACCGCCGTCCAACGAAATCGTCATCACCACCACGTCCTTCGCCGGGTATTCCCTGTGTGCCTTCTGCACGGAAGGCATTTCGCTTCGGCAGATGTCTCACCAGGTTGCCCAGAAGCGGATGACGATGACCTTGCCCTTCATCTCCGACGACTTGAGCGCACCTCCGTGCAGATTGGCGAAATCAAACACCGGCATGGTCGTGGGTTTCGGCGGCGCAGCCAGCACTGTGGGACTGGGAAACAAACCTTCGGCCGCGTGCGCAGCAGCAAAACATGCCGCCACACCCAGCGCCACGATGAACATCCACAAGTAAACACATTTATTCTTTAAAAACATATACTTACATCCATTCATCAATTGACGGCGATTCGATACTACACCTCATTTCACCTTTTCCGCACAACACGCAGCGCGACGCCGGTGTGAACCTGTTTAACATCGGTAGACAGGATGAACAGGATAGACCCGGATGAAGGTTTTATCCTGTGCATCCTGTTAATCCTGTCGAAATGTTCTTGCGGTTGGCTGTCCCGGCATCCCGGATAATTTTCGCGAAGTCTGTAGCGTGCGCTGTGCGCACGAACAACCACACGCCATGCACCATGCCGGCAACAGTTGTCGTGCGCACAGCGCACGCTACGGACGTTAAGAGTGAAACGCTGTGTCTGCGCGTTCCGGCCTACACCTTCGCCGCACGCTGCCGCGCACGCAACTCATTCACGTCGCGCCAGCCTTCCTTGCTCGCCACGCCGCCGCGCGTCGCACCCGCTTCGATGCTGCCAAACAACAACTCATAACCCGGCGGCAGCGGACGGCTGCCCGGCACCGCCAGCCACAGGCGCAGCAACAACCGTTTTTTCTCTTTTTCCTCGAAGTCATCGTAGCGCGTGCGCGCGTGATAGGTCAGATGATTGTTGAGTAACTGAATATCGCCAGGCTCGAATTCCATGTTGAGCGCGAGTTCTTCGGAGAGGTCGCCGTAGAGATCGAGCGCTTCATTCTGCGCGGGCGTGAGCCTTGGCACTTCGGGATAATCCTGTGCGAACTTGATATACGCCGGTGAAAACATGCCGGTGAAATGGCCATCACGAAAACCGAATATCGGCTTGGGATAGGCGCGCGCTTCACCTGGCTGTTCGTCGCCCTGGCGGCTGTTGTACCAGTCGGCGTAGAACACATCGATCAAATCGGGTCGCCGGCGCAGCACTTCGTTATGAATCGCTGCTGCGCTGACAATGCGGCTGATGCCGCCCGAGCGGGCTTTGCGCACGCACAGCAAGCCCACCACATCGCAACGGTCGCCGTGGAACGGCAATTGCCGCGACGTTTTCGAGCCGCGTATTTTGGTTTTCTCGAGCGCCTTGCCTTCGTCTTCGACAAGACCCAGCAGTTCGCCGCGCCCGCCCTGCGAAACCGCAGTGCCCAGATGCGCGCCGATGCCCCAATACACCAGACGCAATTCATTCGCTGTATACCTCAGCGGCAACCCGCGCAGCAACACGATGCCGCGTCCGGTTTCAAGCTCTCGCGCGATCTTTGCAAGCGCAGCGACAAATTGCGGCAACGGAAAATCGTCGCGGGTGACGTCCAGCCATTGCAGCCCTCTGCGCTGTACCCCGCGCAATGCCGCGTCAATTTCTGCGAGTTCAGCGGCGCTGAAACGGCGTATCCAGTCAGTGGATTTTTCGAGCTCGGCGCCCTTCCATGCGTAAGGGGCGATGATTTCATGGTGTTTTTCGATTTGCATTTGAAGACTCACAAAATTCAAAAGAACATTTGCCACGGATTAACACAGATGAACACAGATAAACCCAAGCCGTCATTCTTGATCCGATGTGCTCTGCGTCCTCCGCAATTGAATGCCTTGACAGGCTACGGCTGCCCGGAAATGCCCGCAGCCTTGATCAGCCTGGCGTAGCGCGCCACTTCCGCTTTGATCAGCGCGGCGAATTGTTCCGGCGTGTCGCCGATAGGCTCATATCCCTCGCGGGCGAGGGAATCACGGATGTCTTGCGCGCGCAGTGTTTTGATTACTTCAAGGTTCAATTTGTTTACGATATCACGCGGTGTCGCCGCTGGCGCGAGCACACCGCGCCAGTTGACCAGCGTGTAACCCGGCACGCCTGCTTCGGCAACGGTCGGAATCTGCGGCACATGCGCTGAGCGTTTTGGCCCGGTGACTGCAATCGCGCGCAGCCGTTTCGCGTTCACCTGCGGCAGCGAAATCGCGAGGTCGGCGATCATCACATCCACCTGTCCGCCGACGAGTTCCGTCATCGCCGGCCCCGTGCCCTTGTATGGCACGCCCACCATGTCCACGCCCGCCATCACCTTGAACATTTCCGCCGCCATGCCCGACATGCTGGTGGCGCCCGACGAGGCGTAACTCAACTTGCCGGTTTTCGAGCGCGCGAGCGCGATGAAGTCCGTCACCGTTGCGGCAGGCACCGACGGATGCACCACCAGCACATTCGGTCCGCTCGACACACTGGTGACCGGCGCAAAATCCCGCACCGGGTCATACGATAATTTCGCGTTCAGGCTGGGTGCAAACGCAACCGCACTGGTCGGCGCCATCACCAGCGTATAGCCGTCGGGCGGCGCTTTCGCACAAATGTCGAGGCCTATGGTGCCGCCCGCGCCGCCGCGATTCTCGACCACCACCGGCTGGCCGATGCCCGCGGCAAGTTTTTGCGCGACCAGCCGTGTCACCAGATCGTTGGCGCCGCCTGGTGCGAAGGGGACGATGATGCGGATCGGCTTAACAGGGAAATTTTGTGCGCAGACGCCTTGAGCAAGCACACCCGGAAACACCACTAACGCAAGACCCATCCGCCTCAAGCTAACCGCCTTTCGCCTTGCCGGTCAGCCACACCGCCTTGATCTGCGGCAACGCCTGCGCCGCGCGCTGAGAAATTTCGTCGTCGGTCAGCGAACTTAAAGGGTGTTGGATCACCACCGGGTCGAGTGCGGTCATACCCAGCGCATCGCGTTGCACCTGCGCCTCCAGTTGAAACTCTGTGGTGATTATCAACGCCGTGGGCAGGCCCCGTCCTTCCAATTCGACCGTGTCGTGCATACAGCACGACGTGCAGGAACCTCAGTCGCCTATGGCGGTAATTACAATATCGTTATTGGCGGCAATGTCGTCCAGCAATGCCGGCGCGGCATTCATGGAAAAACTGTGCTTGCGATAGTAGTTGACCGCGGACAGTCCGGTGCCGGCGGATAGCTGCTCCTGAATTCCGCGCAGGAGTTTTCCGCCGTTCCATTTGGTGTTGTCGAGGATGGCGAGGCGCAGCCCCTTGAGTGCCGGCGCTCGCGCTGCTGCGGCTCGCGTATCCGCTTCGACTATGCCGCGCGGGTCGTAATGGTGGTGGGTTAAGGTCATGTAAGTCCTCCGTAAATCAGATCAAAGATAGCAAGTCCCATCCAGACACACCGGCCCGCCCGCCGGCTCTGCAGCGGGATCAAGCGCGCGCAGCACCGGCGTTGACATATGCCCCCAGCCGGGGATGAAGGCGGAGAAGCGCCCGGCCTCACCGCCGGCGACGAATAGATGAATATTGTCTGGGCTGGGCACCACCGGCGTGCGCGCATCGGGCTCGCGCTTGTACCACAGCGGCAGGCTGCGGTTGTGGATCTTGCCGTAGCGGCCGTTGCCGTAGAGGTCGCCCCAGCGGTTGCCGGAATGCGCCCACAGGTAATGGCGGATATCGTGCCGCTTCCAGCCGCATTTCGAGATTGTTGCGGCATGCTCGGGACCCAGCACCACCGCGCAGTGCCCGGCCGAGACCGCGTTGTTGTTGCAGATGGTGCTCATTGCGGAGCACACGCTGTCGAGTATCCCCGTGGCGTCATTGGCGAAATGGTTGGTGATGCTGTGCGGCGGCTCGGCGGCCAGCACAAACACGGTGGAGTCTTCGGCCTTGTAGCCATGTTCGACGTGATACGGCGCGAACGGGCTGGCCTCTTCGTTCTCGGCAATGCAGTAGGTGTATTTCGCGGGAGACCCCAGCGTGCTTTTGTCGAGTTCGCCGGGCCAGCCGCCACCGACATTAAGCAGCATCAAACGGATCGCGCGGCCGATGGTGGCGTTCGCACGGTTCCCTGAACCAAATACATTGCAGCCCGCGTTCATGCCTGCTGCCTTGCGCGCGGGGCCGTTGACGATCAACAGCGGACTCGCCATATGCGTGGTGGCCTGCACGCCGTTGAGATTGAATGGCGCATCGCACAGCGCCAGCATCGCGGCGCGCACGATCGCTGCATATTCGGGCAGGCAGCCCGCCATCACCATATTGATCGCCAGCACCTCGCGCGTAAGGCTGCCCCAGCGCGGCGGCACCCGGCACTCTCTAAACGACGCATCGCCGCCGAGTGCCGCGACCATGGCGTCGATCTTCGCGGGCGTGGGTGGCACCAGCGGCAGGCCATCGGAATAGCCTTGCTGGTAATACCACTCGATGAGGTCTTCGGCTTGAACTTCGCGGGGCTCAGTTAGGCTGTTCATGGCATGCCACTCTAATTGCATTAAAGTATTTTTCTCCCTGTCATTCCCGCGCAGGCGGGAATCCATACAGTGTCTCATGTGGCACTGTGTTATGGATTCCCGCCTGCGCGGGAATGACAGCGGGAGGTATTTCCGTTATTTGCTCTGCAGCTCATCTGGCCGAAAGCCTGTCTCCGGTTTGATGCCCTTACGCTTTAACTTCTCGCTGATCTTGCCATTATCCAGATAACGCCCTTCCACTGCACGCTTCGCCGCTTCATCCCACTGCGGCAGCCAGTCGCCATCGCCGGGGCTGAACCACGGCGCTTGCGCACGGCGTTTGGGTAAACCCAATTCGTCCCAAATTTTACCCGCGCGCTCCATGTATTCTTTTTTAGGCAGCGCCAGCGGCGGCAACTCTTCTTTTTTGGTGGCGTCCATCAGCAGCGTGGCATCCTCACGCTCGGCCTCATGCTCGCGCTCCGGGCCGTGGCCGGGACTGCGATAGTTGACCACCTGCAGATCGTCCAGCGGATTCATGCGAAACGCCAGCGCCCAGAAAATCGCGTCGGAATTTTCCGGGTCGATGTCCTCATCCACCGCAATGCATATCTTGCCGCAGTCGGCGCGAAACGCGCTGGCGCCTTGCAGCGCGCGCCAGATTTCTGTTTTCGGCGTGTTCTTCTCCATCACCAGAATGATGATACGCCGCAGCGCGGTAAGCCGCTCATGCAGTTTGACGCGCTTGACACCACGTATGCCCAGCGTCTTGTGCAGATGGTTCAGAAACATCGGCTCGTACGACACCAGCTTGATCGCGCTCGATTCGCTGGGGGTGACTTGCGACAGATAGGAGGCCACCACCGCGTCCCTGCGGTGCGTGATCGCAGTCACGCGCATCGGCATATTGAATTCTTCCAGCGCGATATGGCCGTGCGATTCGCCGAACGGGCCTTCCGGTTCTAGATATTCGGTGTCGATGAAACCTTCGATCACAATCTCGGCTTCTGCCGGCACCAGCAAATCCACGGTGCGCGCTTTGACGACATTGATCGGCGCACCCACGAGGCCGCCGGCAACACCGATTTCATCGACATCGATCGGCAGTTTCATCGGCGCCACATACGCCACGCACGGCGGCGCACCGAGCACGATGGCAATCGGCATCTCCTTGTCGCCGCGCTGCTGGTGCTTCTGGTAATGACGGTAGCCGCCCGCGCCGCCCGAGCGCGTGGCCATACGCACCACCAGCCGGTCACTGGCCTTCAACGCCGCGCGATAGGTCCCGTGATTCTGGATGCCGTTGTCCGGGTCTTTGGTGATGACATTGGTTGCAGTCAGCGTCGGCGCGCTGTCGAAGCCCGGCGTGGAAATCGGTATCGGTATGCTGTCGAGGCCGTTGCCTTCCCCCTGCAAACCTTCGCCCTCAATGATCACTTCCTGACACGCCGCGTTACCGACGATGCGCGGGGCAATCGGATGCGCAGTGGCTTCATCCCATTTTTTTTGCACGTCCTCAGCGGCGCATTGCATGCCTGTCAGATACACCGCCGGATTGGCGGCGAGCGCCCCCACCACCACCGGAAATTTATACTTGCGGCCACGGCCATCGACGACATGGGTGAACAAAAACGCCTTGCGTTCCCCGTGCTCGATGCCACCCACGTACTGCCAGCGCACCAGCGGATGCATCTCGGCATCCTTGTCGATCGGTCGATCCACTGTCAGCAACAAGCCGGCCTTTTTCAGCGCGGCTATGTGGTCATGCAGATCGGGATATTTGCGATTGTTGTCAGTCATCAAATTCAAAACCTTTTTTGCCACGGATTAACACAGATGAACACAGATGAGATCAACACCCACCTGTCCTTCCCGCGAAGGCGGGAATCCATACGATGCACCCTATGGCACTGTGTTATGGATTCCCGCCTTCGCGGGAATGACATGGGAGACATGTCTTAATCTGTGTTCATCTGTGAAATCTGTGGCGAATGATTTTCCTGCGATTTACCAAGCCACCGTTCCACCATCTACCGGCAGAATAACACCCGTAATAAAATCCGATGCACGCGATGCCAGCAGCACCGCCGCGCCCTTGAGATCGTCGGGCCCGCCGGTGCGATGCAGCGGCACCTCGGTTTCGAGATTTTCGCGGTTGCGCTCAAACAGTTTTTGGTTGAGCGGCGTGACAAAAAATCCGGGGCAGATGCAGTTGACCTGAATATTGTGCTGCGCCCATTTCACCGCCAGATCGCGGGTGAAGTGCACCAGCGCGCCCTTGCTGGTGCTGTAAGCGATCGAACTGTAGGCCTTGGGATTGCGCCCGACGATGCCGGCGATGGAAGCGATGTTGATAATCTTGCCACGCTGTTGCCTGATGAATTCGCGGCCTATCACCTGTGCGCAGAGGAAAGCCGCGCTGATGTTCAGATCAAGCACCTGCTGCCAGCGATCCAGCGGCGTGTCTTCGGGCGCGGCCACCCATGCGCGACCGGCGTTGTTCATCAGCACATCAACGCGAGCGAATTTTTTAAGCACCGCATCTTTCATGGCCTCGACTTGCTCGGGCTGGGTGACATCGCAGGCAACAGCCAGCGCTTTCACGCCGAGCTTTTCGAGCTTGTCGCAGGCTTCTTCGCACACTTCGAGTTTGCGCGAGCACAGCACGATGTTGGAGCCGGCCTCCGCCAGCCCGGTCGCCATCTGGAAACCTATGCCCGTAGCGCCGCCGGTGATTACACTGACGTGGCCGTCGAGGCTTAGTAGCTCTGTAACACTGGACACACAATATCCTTTAAGAAAGTTACTGCCGTGAAGAGTGAAAGGTGAAGAGGTACCCCATACACTCCGTCACCCTTCACCGCAGTAACAGCCCTCCAATAATATTCCGCTGAATCTCGGAACTGCCTTCGTAGATGCGCACGATACGCGCATCACGATAGATCGTTTCGATGCCGGCTTCGCGCATATAACCCATGCCGCCGTGGATCTGCACTGCGCAGTCCGCGACTTTGGCCAGGGCCTCGGTGGAAAACAGTTTGGCGACCGAGGCTTCCATGGTGCCGCGCTCGCCGCGCATCAGCGTGTCGATGGCGCGATAGGTCAGCCCGCGCGCGGCGTCACGCTGTACCGACATGTCGGCGAGCATCCACTGCAGGCCCTGATGCTCGGCGAGTGTCTTGCCGCCCTGCACGCGCACTTTCATGTAATCGACGCAGCGCGCGATCAGATGATCCATGATGCCGCAGCAGCGCGCGGATACCGTCACGCGCCCGGCAGTGAGCGTTTTCATCGCCTGCACATAGCCCATGCCCTCGTCGCCGAGCAGATTTTCAGCCGGCACCTCGCAATCGGTGAACGCCAGTGGCGCGGTGGAACAGCCGTGCATCCCCATCTTGAGTTCGTTCCTGCCGACGCTGAAACCCTTGAAGTTTCGTTCCACAACAAAAGCGGAAATGCCCCTGATACCCTGCGATTTGTCGGTAATCGCCATCACCGTGAACACATTCGCGATGCTGGCATTGGTGATATAAATTTTTTCGCCGTTGAGGATGTAGCGGTCGCCTTTTCTGACCGCCGTCGTGCGCATTTCCGCCGGCGAAGAACCCGCCTGCGGCTCGGTCAGTGAAAAGGTGCCGACCCACTCGCCGCTGGCCATGCGCGGCAAATACTTTTGCTTTTGCGCGTCGTTGCCCAGCGCCACGATACCCGCGGTGCTGATACCGGTGTGGTTGCCGATCACGGTGGCGAAACCGTAGTTGGTCTTGCCCATTTCTTCTTCGATGGCGCACTTGCCGGCCAGCGTGAGTCCGCTGCCGCCGTATTCCTCGGGTATGGTCAGTCCGAACAAACCCATCTCGCGCGCGAGTTTCATCAAGTCATCGGGAATTGCATCCGATTCCTCGATCTCGCGCGAGCGTGGATCGACTTCCTTGCGCAGAAAGCGGGCGACCTCGTCGCACAACGCGCGCACTTCGGGGGTGATGTGGTTCATGGATTACACCTCGGAAAATCTAAACCGTACTTACATCAATAGACAGGATTAACAAGATGAACAGGATAAGTTCAAAGCCAAAGGCATTTGGGTTTTATCCTGTTAATCCTGTTAATCCTGTCAAATGTTGTTAGTCGTTAGCTTTTGACCTTCGGCCGTATCAAAGCATCCGCCGCCTTGACACCCTTGCCGCGTTCCATCACGAACAGCGGGTTGATGTCGAGCTCGGCGACATGATCCTTCAAATCCACCGCCAGCGCGGACAGTTTCACGATGGTTTCGGCCAGCGCTTCGATGTCCGCATGCGGGCGACCACGTGCGCCGGTGAGCAATGGGTAGCCCTTGATTTCAGCGATCATTTCGCGTGCCATTGACAGTGTGACCGGCGCCAGACGGAAACTCACATCCTTCATGATCTCCGCGAAAATCCCGCCCAGGCCGAACATCACCGCCGGCCCGAACAGTGGATCGTTGCTGATGCCGAGTATCGCCTCGGTGCCGCCGCGCAGCATCTCCTGCACCAGCACGCCGTCGATTTGCGCTTTGGCGTTATAGGCCCGGGCATTCGCCAGCACTTCGTCGTAGGCGGCGGCAAGTTCGGCATCCGATGCGAGCCCCAGCCTCACCGCTTTGGCTTCGGTCTTGTGCGAGATATCCGGCGACTGCACTTTTATAGCCACCGGGTAGCCGATTTTTTTTGCCATCACCAATGCTTGCTCACGCGTGGTGGCGAGCGCTTCCTGCGTCACGCTGATGCCGTACTCGGCCAGCACCTGCTTTGCCTGGTATTCGGCGATATCGGCCGTTCTCCCTGTAAGTATTTGTTTTGATTGTGTTTTTTTCAATTCCAGCGGCTGCTCATGGCGCTGGGCTTGCATGCGCCGTTTGGCCTCGGCATAGCCGCTCAAGGCGGCGAACGCGCGCCCGCAACGCACCGGCGATTTGTAGTGCGGAATGCGCGCTTCGTCGAGCGCGGCGTATGCGACCGTCGCCATCACATCGCGCGCGCTCCACGCCGCGGCAATGGGCTTATCGGTGGTTTTTGCGATGGCGACGATTTCCTGCGCGATTTTTTCCGCGATCTCGCCTTGCAGCGACGCATTGAGTAACGCAATGCAATCGACACCGGGATCGTCGACGATTGCCCGCAGCGTGCGGTTAATCAGCGCCAGATCATTGAATATCGACGCCGTCACATCGACCGGGTTGCCGAGTGAACCGTACGAGGGCACGAATGCGCGCAGCTTCTCCACCGTTTCCGGCGCGAGTTGCGCGAGGCGCATGCCGCGCGCTACGCACTCGTCGGTCATCAGTATGCCTGCGCCGCCGGATACCGTGATCATCGCAATGCGGTTGCCGGCGGGCAATTTTCCGCAACGGAACATACGCCCGTAGTCGACCACATCCTGTATGTCTTCGACCTGAATAATGCCGGTCTGTTTGAACGCCGCCGTATACAGCGCCATCGCGCCGCCCAGGTTCGCGGTATGCGAGGCCGCAGCTTTTTGCCCCTCGTCGGTGTTGCCGACTTTCCACATCAGGATAGGCTTGCCCGCGGCCATCGCCTTCGCCCCGATTTCAGTTATGCGGTGCGCATCCTTCACGCCCTCGACATAGCCGACAATGACTTCGGTGTGCGGATCGCGAATAAAATAATCGATGAAATCCAGCGTCGACACGCCGATTTCATTGCCGGTGGTCACCATCTGCCGGAAGGCAAGCCCGCCGTCGAGCGACGACAGGCTCAACACTGAAAAACCGAAGCCCCCCGACTGCGACACCATGCTCACCGCACCTGCCGGAAAGTTGGAAAAAAACACCGAGCCGAAGCCCGCGTACGCCTTGTCCGCCACGTTCATCATGCCCTGACAGTTGGGGCCGATGACGCCGATGTGGTACTGCCGCGCGATAGCGGTCAGCCGCTGTTGCAACGCTACGCCATCGCCGCCGGTTTCCGAAAAACCGGAAGTGAATATCACCACATACGGCACGCCTTTTTTGCCGCACTGTTCGAGCATGTCGGCGACGCGCGCGGCGTTTATCACGATGATCACGAGATCGGGCGTCTCCGGCACATCCGCGAGCGACGCATAACATTGGTGGCCGAGGATTTCCGTGTAGCGCGGATTCACCGGATACAGCCTGCCCCTGTAGCCATGGGAAACCAGATGGCTCAACGGCTGGCCGCTGATGGTGTTGAGGTCCTGCGAGGCGCCGATAATAGCGACGGATTTGGGGCTGAAAAAAAGTTCGAGGTCGCTGCGGGTGGGGTGCGTCATTGCTGGATTGGGGAGCGAAAGGATGGCCCGCATTATAGCCGGAGCCATCACCGCACTCTGTCAATGCTATAATTTTCATTCTCAAAAGCAGAAATCACATTGTGAGTGCCGCAACAAAATCATTTACCCACTTGCTGGGATTCAAGGATATCTGGCTGATCACCGGCGGACATCTGATCACCCACTGGTATCCGGCGACGTTCTACGTGCTGCTGCCGATCATCGGCAAGGAACTCGGCCTTACCTATACGCAAATCGGGCTCATCATTTCGCTGCAGCATCTGGTGGGCGCGATTTCCAATCTGCCCGGCGGCATGCTGGTCGATGCGGTGGGCCGCAAGGGCTACTTGATGGCGATCTCGCTGTTCTGGGTAGGGTTTCCCTATCTGCTGATTGCGTTTCTGCCGCCGAGCTACGCCACGCTGCTGATCTGCATCTCGCTGGTGGGCATCGGCAACAACCTGTGGCATCCCACCGCGATCCCAACGCTCGCCAACCGCTATCCGGATCGCAAAGGGCTGGTGCTGTCGGTGCATGGCATGGGCGGCAACATGGGCGAAGCGCTTGCGCCCTTGTGCATCGGCGTGCTGCTCACCTACATGAGCTGGCGCAGTGCGCTGGTCATCAATGTGATTCCGGGCGCGGTGATGGCGGTTTTAATACTCGTGTTTCTTGGCGCATTCACGGCGGTATCCAATCGGGGCAAGCGTGAAAGCACCACAAAGCGTGGTACCGGCACTTACCTGCGCGACGTGTACAGTCTGCTGCATAACCGGGGCTTGATGTTGATTTCAGGCAGTGGCATGTTTCGCGTGGCGGCCCAGTCCGGACTGCTGACGTTTCTGCCGGTGTACCTGGCGTACGAACTCGGCTACTCGCCGTGGGCGGTGGGCGTGGCGATGACGTTGCTGCAAATCACGGGCTTTATCGCGAGCCCGATCGGTGGGCATGTATCCGACAAAATCGGGCGCAAGAAAGTCGTGGTGGCCAGCATGGCGGGCACCGCATTTGTAATTCTTGGCATCGTGTTCGCAGGCAAATCGCCGCTGTTCATCCTGCTTGTCGCGCTGCTGGGATTTTTTCTCTATGCCACGCGCGCCGTATTGCAGGCCTGGACGCTCGAAGAAACACCTCCGCATCTTGCCGCCACCGGCATCGGCTTTGTGTTTTCGGTGCAAGGCCTGGGTTCGGCATTCGCACCGTTCATGTTCGGCTACATCGCAGACCATTACAGCCTGTATACCGCGTTTTATTTTCTGGCCGGGCTGGTGGTGATCGCCAACATTCTGATCTGTTTCATGCCGGACATGCGGGCTGAGACAAAGCCGGCGACGGTTTGAGCAGAGGGCGAGGCATCGCCGTCACGTGCAGGATGCGGTTCGCTATGGCTCACCCGCATTCTGCGTTAGCGCATGCTACCCTGCGATTGCCGTTACAATAATCGCTGCATTCCGATCTAAAGGCCGCCCCGGACTTTTTATCCGGCGGCAATGCTGCCTGATTTCACAACCAGTGAGGGAGATAGCGCCATGACTGACAACACCATCATTTCCGCCGACTCGCATGTATTTGAACCGGTGAACCTGTGGGAGACGCGGATGGACCGTAAATTCCGCGAGCGGGGGCCGCGTTTCGTGGCCGATTACCAGGGCAAGCCGGGCACGTTTTTCGTCTGCGACGGCATTGACGCGAGGCCCATCGCCAGCATAGCGGCGGCGGGCATTCCGAAAGAGGATCTGGTCAAATTCAAAGATGTGCATCACCGGGATCTGCGCTCGGGCGGATACGATCCGGTGGAGCGGTTGAAGGATCAGGACATTGATGGCGTCTCCGGCGAAGTGTTGTACGCAACCTACGCGATGCAACTCTACGCCATACAGGAGGCTGCGCTGCAGGAAGCGGCGTTTCATACCTACAACGAGTGGCTGGTGGAAATGTGCAGCCACGCACCCGGCCGCCTCAAGGGGTTGGCGCTGATTTCGGTGTACAACGTCGATCACGCAGTGAAGGCGCTGCAGCACTGGACCCAGCGCGGGCTGTGCGGCGCGATGATTGCCGCGGTGCCGCCGGAAGGCACCGAATACAGCGACGCGCTCTACGATCCGTTTTGGGCGGCGGCGGCGGAAATCGGCGCGCCGATCAGCATCCACACGCTCACCAGCAACCGCAAGGCGAACTACCGTTTCGAGCGTGAGGTGCGGGGTGCGGCACGTTACCCCGAGAATCCGATGGAGGTGATGCTGACACTCGGCGAGATGCTCACCAGCCCCCTGTTCGACCGCCATCCGCGCTTAAAGCTGGTGCTGGCCGAAGCCGACACCGGCTGGCTGCCGTGGCTGCTGGAGCGCGTCAATCGCGGCCACGAGCGCTACGCGAAGCAGAACGGCATCCGCACCGAGTTGAAGCCCAGCGAATATTTTCACCGCAATGTGATGGCGGCGTTCATTCAGGATCGCGTGGGGGTCTATACCCGCGAGTTCACCGGCGCCGACAACCTGATGTGGTCCTCGGACTATCCGCACACCGACACCACCTGGCCGCGCTCGCGTCAGAGTATCGAGCGCGACTTCGCCGGCGTATCCGAGACCGATCGCTACAAGATGACCTTTACCAACGCCGCGCGGCTGTATGGCTTCAAAAACGGGGACGCGCACTAGCTGAATAGCCGGGTGGGTAAATGCTGATACAGGATAAAGTGGTATGGGATAGCGAGGTCGAAAAAAGCCTCGCGTTTCTCAAAACGCTGGGCGTGGATTGCGTCGCGCTTGAGCTGCCGGATGATCAGCGCGCGGACGCCGCCATTAATTTATCAACACGCGATGCCGCCACCGCGTTTTTTAAGCAGGCCAAGGCGACAGTGGCGGCGCACGGCATGGAACTGCGCACGGTGCTGGCCACCAGCGGCTTCGATGAAATCAAACGCGGCGTGACGGGCCGCGATCAAAAAATCGCGTTTCTGCTGGATGCAGTTCACGCGATGGGCGCCGCCGGCATTCCCATACTGGCCTATAACTTCAAGCTGCTGAATTCAAAGTTGCTGCGCTCACAGCCAACGCAGGGGCGCGGCACATCCACCTACATTTCGTTTGACTACGATGAATACCTGAAAAAGCCGGCCCAGCCGATTGATCCACCGCTGTCGCAGGCGCAGGTGTGGGACAACCTGTCGTACTTTTTGCAGGCGATGGTGCCCGCCGCCGAAAAATCAGGCGTGCGCATGGCGCTGCATCCCGATGATCCGCCGGTGCCGCACGGCGTTCCTGCGCTCGCGGGCGCAGGGCATATTGCGTCAAGCTTCGAGCAGTACCACAAAATATTCGATCTGGTGCCGTCGCGCGCCAACGGCATGCTGTTTTGTCAGGGCTGTGTCACCGAGATGCAGGGTGTCGATGTCTACGACGCCATACGCCACATGGGATCGATCGACAAGATCGTGATGGTTCATTTTCGCAATGTGCGCGGCGAATTCCCCAGGTTTCAGGAGACCTTTGTGGACAATGGCGATGTGGATATGTACCGCGCCATGCAGGCGTACCGGGACATCGGTTTCAAGGGGCCTTTCTCGCTGGATCATTCGCCGATGTTCCCCGGCGCGCAGATTGCCAATCAGGCGTTTGTGATCGGCTATCTGCGTGCGCTGATACAGGCGGTGTATCGCTAAGCCCGGGAGCGCCGGACAAAGCTCATGCCGTTGCGAGGAGCGTGAACATGCCTGAAATTCGCCGCATGACACAGCGAACCGGCGCGATCGCAATGGGTGTCGACATCAACACACGCCACGTGCGCGACCGTGATCCGCGGCTGCGCACGCCTGGATGAGGATCGCCCATGTCACGCTACTGGGTAATTTTCCTGTCGCTGGCCGCGACGCTCACCGCCGTCGCCGGCCTGGCTATCGGCTTTCACAAGGCCGGTCCCGCGGAAGTGCTGCTGCCGTTGATGCTGGCGACAGCAGCACCCTACACGTTGATCCTGGTGTACGCCTATACCGGCGCGTGGCATCGCGCATGCGCGCTGGCGATCGGCACCGCTACTGTCGCCTTTGTCGGGTTGCTCCTGTTTGCCGGCGTCTCGACGCTGTTTCTCGGATTCGCAATGGGCAACAAGGATCAGGTCGCGTTCGTGCTGCTGCTCGATGTGTTTGTCGCGATCCAGTTGCCGCTTGGCGCTGCCGCGCACAAGGCAAGACAGGCGCTTGCACCCGATGTTCGTGCGCGCAAAGCATGGGGCGTAGCGTGGGGGCTGCCGCTGGCGATTGCAGGCGGCATTGCAGCCGGTATCACAGGCGTGCAGTATTCCAACCAGTGGCGCATCAACAACATCTACCGCAATGAAGAGGCCGCGCGACAGGCGCTGGAACGCGTCGCGGGCTGTTTGAAGCCGCTGGCGGCGAGCGGTGCCGGCTATCCGGCGACTCTTGCGGCATTGGGGCCGGCCGGCACCAAGTGCCTGGATGCGCGCACTGCCGCAGGAACGTTGGCTGGGCATCGGCTCTCGTATTGGTCAGGCGCGCCGGATGCGACGGGGAAAGTGCGGCTCTACTCACTGTGCGCCGAAGCGCTCAACTACCGCAAATCATCATGGCGCACTTATGTGGCGGATGAATCGAGTGCGGCCGCGTTTCTCGAACCGCACGAGAAGATGCTTGATCCCTACACCTGCTCCCAGGTGTGGACCAGCGACCCGGTACGGCGCGCAAAGCACTGCATCGTTGTCTACGCGGCGAAAAACGGCAGTTATCCGCGAACACTCGAAGAAGCCGGAGCGGGCGCGACCGGCTGCCTCGCGCCTGCGCCAGTGGAGAGCACGCGCATCGCGCCCAAAGGTTTTCATTCCGGGGATAACACGATCGGCTACCGTCCGCTCGCGCCGGATGCACAAGGGCGTATCACGGCCTTTGAACTGCACGGACCCGGGTTTGCGAATCCGCATCGTTACAACGTCATGATCGACGAGAGTGGCGCCATCTATGCGGCAAAGGGACGCAACGCGGCTCGCGGCGATCCGTCACCGGCGGCGTTCGTGCCGCAACTCGAGCAGCAACTGCTTGTCGCAAAAGCTGAACGCGAATCCCAATGGACGCAATGCGACAGCGGAGCGGCGGAGGTCTGCACCAGCCTCGGACTGAGCGTGCTCAGCGGCGATGACCTGGGATCAGCGGAGAAATACTGGAAACGCGGCTGCGAACACGGCAGCGCGATGTCATGTGTATTTTCAACCCGGATGACCGATTTCGACGTGTTCATTCTGGCGCGTAGCGACCAAAGGGACTGCGACAGCGGCAAGCCGGAGGGGTGCGAGCGGACAAACAAGCTGGCGCGGGATTATCACGCTTGCAGCGGCAACGAACCCGGCGGCTGCCACGGGCTGGCGCGGCGCATCGCGCGAGGGGGCAATACGCACAAAGCGAACACCTACTGGGATAAGGGCTGCAAGGCCGGGCACGCGGAAAGTTGCTACTTTCTGCAAATCCGCGACTTTGTCTACATCAATGCCATGAATCTTGCCGATGCCTGCGACGCCGGCGGAATGACACAGTGTGCCGAACTCAAACAACAGGTTGCACGGACGTCTCCACAGCGTTAACCTTCGGTCTGGTTCAGCCCGCGCTACACGACGATCGACGCAACTGGCGTATGCTGGTGCTGGTATTTCGCAGGTTCGATTACGAGAACGAGAGCAGAGAGGAGATACACCATGCTTGAAATTCGCCGTATGACGCCGCAAGTCGGCGCAATTGCCGAGGGTATCGATGTCCGCACCATGGATGACGAAACCTTCGACACGCTGTACCGCACGTGGCTGCAATGCAATGTGCTGGTGGTGCGCGGGCAGGATCTCCAGTTGCAGGAATTTCTCGCCTACAGCCGCCGCTTCGGCCTGATCGATCCGCATCCATCAAAGAGCACGCGCCATCCCGATTGCCCGGAAATCACGCTGCTCGGTGTGAACAAATTCAACATCGACGGAACGCTCAACATGGCGATTTACGGACGCGGCGCCTCCGGCTGGCACACCGACGGCGCGTACGACGCGGTGCCGTTCAAGGCGACGCAACTCTATGGGTTGGCGATTCCGAGCCGTGGCGGCAACACGTTGTTCGCCAGTATGTACGCGGCCTACGACGCGCTGCCGGATACGCTCAAACAGCGCATCGAGGGCCGGCTGGGCGCGTACGTGTATGGCGGGCGCCGCCAGCACACAGCGTTGCTTAATCCGGAAGATCGCGACAAGAAGCCCGCGCTGCATCCGCTGGTGCGCACGCATGGCGAAACCGGCCGCAAGGCGCTCTACTTCGATCCCGGCAAAATTCTGCGCGTCGAAGGTCTCGAAGCGGAGGAAAGCGACGCACTGATCAACGAGCTGAAAGGCTACATGATTCAGCCCGGCTCTGAGTATCATCACCAGTGGCAAAAAGGCGATATCGTGATCTGGGACAACCGCTGCTCGTATCACAAGGCGGCCGGCGACTATCCGCCAGACGAAGACCGCATCCACTGGCGCGTGTCGATCAAGGAGCCGGCGGCGGTGCATTGAAATATTAAGATCGTCCGGATCGGGACACGAACTGGATTCTGGCTTTCGGCAGTACGACGTTGTAGTTATTGTCCACTGCGTTCATCCAGGGAGAGTCGCCATGCACGCTCTGCAATCATTCTCGCGACGTACACCTGTCAACCGCGCGCTCACGGCGATCGCGGCACTCTCGCTATTCATCGCAGCAAGTACACCCGGCGTCACTTGGGCGCAGGCTCCTTCGACAGGCTCAGGACAGGCATTCCCCTCAAAACCCGTGCGCATCGTAGTGCCGTTCCCTGCCGGCGGCTCGTTCGACGTGACTGTACGCATTCTTGCCCAGCGCATGCAGTCCGGCCTCGGCCAAAACGTCATAGTGGAAAACCGTCCGGGCGGCGGCACCGTGGTCGGCACCGAGTACGCCGTGCGCCAGCCACCCGATGGCCACACGATGCTGATGATCGGTGTGAGTTTCACGTCGCACAAGGTATTGCGCAGCCGTCTGAACTTCGACACCGACCGCGATTTCAGGGCGGTAAGTCAAGTGATCGGAATGGGGATGACGATTGCGGTCAATCCTTCGCTGCCGGCGAAATCGCTGAAGGAGTTCGTGGCCCTTGCGCACGCGCGTCCCGGTGAAATCAGTTGTGCGTCGCCAGGCGCCGGTACCAGCCAGCATTTGATGATCGAGGCGCTAAAGCTTTCCACCAAGGCTGACATCGTGCATACACCGTTCCAGGGCAGCGCGCACGCGGTGCCCGCCACGGTGGGCGGCCACGTCACGTCTATCCTCATCAACTTTGCCGACGTGGCGACGTTCGTCAAATCCGGCAAGCTGCGCGCAATAGTCATGCTCTCGCCCACGCGCAACGAAGCCGTACCGGATGTGCAGACGGCGCGCGAAGTAGGCTTTCCGCAACTCGAATCAATCAACTGGGGCGGCTTCGTCGCGCATTCGGCAACGCCGGAGAACGCGGTGGCGCGGCTCAATGCCGAAACCGTCAAAGCGCTCAACCTGCCCGAGGTGCGCGAGCAATTGCGCACGCTGAGCATTATCGCGACGCCGGGCACCCCCGAGGAATTCGCCGCGCTGATTAAATCCGACGCCGAGCGTTTCCGGCGCATCATCCGCGAGGCGAACGTGCGCGTGGAGTAATGCCGCCGCCGGGGCTAATGGCGCTATCTTAAGGCATTGGCAGTGGAGAAAACGGCGTAAAAATTCGAACCCGTAATTCTGGTGAAAGCCAGAATCCAGTTCGTGCGTCCATGCGAAAGCATCTAATAAGATCCTTCGGATCGGATTACGCACTGGATTCTGGCCTTCGCCAGAATGACGGCGTGGTTGTTTTCCCCTTATGGGCTCCTGCTTAAGCTAGTGCCATTGAACACAGAAAGCAATGGCGCTTAATCGAACAGCGCCAGGTCAATGGCGTCGCCCAGCTTGCAATATCCAAGATCGCTCGGATGCAGCCCGTCGCCGCAATCGTAGAGCGGCAGCATCTGGGTCGGGCACGCAGGATCACGCAACGCCTTGTCGAAATCGACGACACCGTCCAACGCGCCGCTTTCGCGGAGCCAATGGTTAACCGCGACGCGATGACCCTCCCGCAGCGGGTTCCAGGCGCCGGGCAGGAACGTCTCATTGCCAAACGGCGTCAGCGTGGCGCCAAACAATTTGATGCCGCGCGCCTGCGCCCGTAATGCCAACTGGTTAAGGCCGGCGATCATCTGTTCGGCGGTGACCTCTTCGTCCGGCTTGGCGTAGCGATTGCGCAGATCGTTGGTGCCGAGCATGACGATCACGTGGGTAACGCCGGGTTGAGCCAGCACGTCGCGATCGAATCGTCGCAACCCGCTGTCACCGCGCAGATCGTGCAGGATCCTGTTACCGCCGAGCCCCTGGTTCATCACCCCCAGTGGCCGGCCATCCTGACGAGCGGCCAGCCGCCGGGCGAGCTGATCAGGCCATCGGCAATACGCGTCATGGGTCGAGATATTGGCATCGGTCAGCGAGTCGCCGAGCGCGACTATGCCTCCAGTCTCCGGTGACGCCAGCACATCGATGCCGCTGACGAAAAACCATTCGTCGGTGATCTTGCCGACCGGCATATTCATTGTGGCGGCAAAATTTCCAGGCGGCGAGATGTAATTGGTCTGCCGCGCATAACGCCCGGTGATGTTAAAACCGGTGGGTATCTCGCCGGGCAAATAAAGCGTGACCGCGAGGTCGCCCAGCGGCTTCACCTCGAGCTTGACCGAATCGCTGATTACCAGCGCACCCGCAGCGACCGTCGTCGAATCGGCGCCGCAAAAAGTGAGCTTGCGCAATGAGCCTGGCACCAGCGCCGGACCCTTGTCGCGGATCCCGACATAAGCAGCGCCGATCGCGAGCTTGCTGTTGCCATAAGCGTTCGACACCCGCACCCTCAAGGTGTCGCCGCCGATACTGACGCGCGGATTCATGCGCAAGGTATGATTGCTGAAGCCCACGCCGGATTCACTCGGCGCCGGCGTAGCAGTCCAGGTGCCGACCCAATGCCTGTTGTTGTCCATCCGCTGTCTCCTCCTGTCGCGCGTGGATGACATAAACCCGATGCAGCGCAAAAAAATGCAAGAGCGCTGCACGGAGTATTCCGATTTCGTTTGCCACAGTCAACCCGATAATCTACTATTCTTCGCGATGGTGTCGGGAGCTTTCGTCACGGCGAAGCCCTGCAGACAGGAGGAACGCATGAGCGGGGTTTACGAAGGACTCACGGTGGTCGAGCTTGCTGATCGCCGTAACCAGTGGGCGGGCAAACTGCTGTCGGATGGCGGCGCCCGCGTGATTCAGATCGAACCTATACAGGGAAGTCCCGGCCGCTGGTGCGGCCCCTTCGTCGACGACAAGATCGACCCTGATCGCTGCCTCGACTACTGGTGGAACAACACCGGCAAACAGAGCGTGGCCCTCGACCTTACGCGCAAGCCCGCACAAGATATCCTGACGAAGCTCCTGGCGCGTACCGATGTTTTTCTCGAGAGCACGCCGCCCGGCTCGCTGGCGAAGCTCGACCTGGACTACGGTGCTGTCGCCGGCAACAAGGCGCTCATCTACGCCTCGCTCACCGACTTCGGTCAGGACGGGCCCTGGCGCGATTTACAGATGAATGACGCCGCGCATCTCGCGCTCGGCGGCCAGATGTCGAGCACCGGCTATTCGGATCCTGACATCACGCCGATCGGCGGACAGGGCCGCCAGGCGTGGCACATGGGCTGCGCGTTTGTCCTGCACGGCATCACCGTCGCGCTTTTCGACCGTATGACCTCGGGTGAAGGTCAATATATCGATGTCTCCGTCCACGACGCCTGTGCCATCGGCACCGAGGCGGCGGTGCCGCAGTGGATGTACTACGGCTCGACGATGTACCGCCAGACCGGCATGCACTCCAATGCCAAGCGCCAGCCGCCCCTGCAGCTACCGACTGCCGACGGCAAGTACATGATCGCCGTCATGCAGAACTTCGGTAAGCGGGTGTGGGACGCCCTGCTCAAGTGGATGGACGAGAAAGGGGTAACGGGCGAGCTGCACGATCCGAAGTACCAGGACGAGGCGTTTCGCATGTCCGAGTATCGTACGGGCAATGTCGTCCGTGACGCCGTCGCACGCCTGATCGCCGCCAGCAACGGCGAAGAATGCTTCCATCGCGCGCAGTCGTACGGCATCTCGTGGGGCCTCGTGCATGCCGCCGAAGAGAATTACGACATCCCGCATTATCAACAACGCAACTACTGGCGCTCGATCGAACATCCGGAGATCGGCCGCACCATTCCCTATCCGCGTGGGCCGGTCGCGTGCGATGCTATTGGAATCGAACCCAGGCGCCGTGCGCCGCATCTCGGCGAGCACACCCGGCAGGTCCTCTCGCAAGACCTCGGGATGAGTGATAACGAGATCGCGGTGCTTGCCGCGTCGGGAGCCATACGATGAACGCGAGTATCCCTGTAAACGCGAAAACTCCAGTGCGCCCGGGCGTCCTCTCCGGCATCCGCGTCCTCGACTTCACCTGGAAAACCGTCGGCCCGTGGGCGCCGCGGCTACTCACACATTACGGCGCCGAGGTCATCCACGTTGAACGCGCCGGTGGCTATGACGACCATCGCTACAATGCCACGCCGAGCATCGTCAGCGACGAGCCGCAGGCGGCCCAGTTGCCGGGTACGAAAAAGGTCTACGCCGACCCTCAATTCAACACGCTCCGCGAAGAGCCACCGGCTGCAGCCCAAGTCCCGGGAGAGAAGAAGCTCTATCCCGCGCCCTACTTCAACACCCTCCATAACGGCAAGCTCGCGATCAGCCTCAACACGAAGGATCCGGAGGGCCTGAAGATCGTCGAGCGCCTTATCGGCAAGTGCGACGCCCTGGTCGAAAACTTCAGCGGGGAGGTGCTGCCTAGCTGGGGCCTGACCTGGGAACGCATCCATGAGATCAACCCGCGGCTCGTCTACATGAGCGTGTCGGGCTTCGGGCACACCGGCGCGTGGAAGGGCTATCGCAGTTTCGGGCCAACCGCGCAGGCACAGTCCGGCTTGTCGCTCGCGTCAGGCCTACCAGGCAAACCGCCCGCAGGCTGGGGTTTCTCCTACCTTGACGTCATGGGCGGCTGGATGGGTGGCCTTGCGTTGATCCAGGGCTTGCTCCATGCCAAGAAGTCCGGCAGTGGTATCTACATCGACTATTCGGTTACCGAAGGTGCGATGTCCATGATGGGCACCTACATGCTCGATTACCAAGTGAACGGCCGGCGCACGAGGCGCCCGGACTTCCCGCCGGGAAACCGATCGATCTTTCCCGCCTTGGCGCCGCATAACACTTACCGCTGCGCGGGCAAGGACCGCAACGGGCAGGCCTGGTGGGTCTTCATCGCGTGCGAGACGCAGCCTCAGTTCGAGTCGCTTTGTCACCTCATGGGGCAGCCGGATCTCGCGCTCGATCCGAAGTTCGCCACCAACGAGGCGCGCGTGGCTCACCAGGACGAGCTCGATGCGATCGTCGGCCACTGGACGCGTGCGCGGCGACGCTACGACATCATGCAGAAGTGCCAAGCGGCAGGCATCATCGCCGCCGTGGTGCAGAGCGCGGAGGATCGCGTCGAGTACGATCCCCAGCTTCACCACCGGGAGATGCATCCGATCATCGACCATCCGGAGATCGGCGAGGTTGCCTACGAAGGTTATCCAGTGAAGATGTCGCGCACGCCGGCCTTCGTGCACGGGCGCGCACCGTTGCTGGCAGAGCACAACAGCTACGTTTATGGCGACATTCTGGGCATGAGCGAGGCGGAGATCGCGGGCCTGCGTGAACGCGGCGTGATTTAGAGAGGATGCGTTATGACAGATAGCTTTGACCGGAAGCGGCTCGCGCCGCTGAAGGATACGGTGGCCATCGTCGGCGTGGGCGAGACCGACTACGGCGCCGACTATCGTGGTGAGGGTGGCAAGGCCCTCGGCAAGGGTGAAGGCCGTTATGACTCGTACACGCTGGCCTCGCGCGCCCTCAAGCGCGCGCTCGACGATGCCGGGTTAAAGAAGGACGACATCGATGGCCTCTGCACGGGGCCCACCTTGTCGGGCGAGCGCGCCAGCGAGCAGTGGGGCCTGAATCCCCGGTGGAGCGGCAGCGGCGACGCCGCGCAATGCATCATCGAGGCCACCATGGCCATCAACTGCGGCCTGTGCACCACCGTCGCCCTGGTCTACGGCAATGCCCAGCGCTCGATGGACACCGCTTACGGCGGCGCCCGGGTGACGGGCGGCGGCATCACCTCGTACTTCTACTATGCGCCGTGGGGTTTGACCTCGCAGGGCGCGCTCTACGCGCTTTTCTTCCAGCGCCACAAGCTGCTCTACGGCACTACCGACGAGCAGTTGGGGGCCATCGCGGTGGCCTTTCGCAAGCACGCGTGCCTGAACCCCAACGCGGTGATGTATGGCAAGCCGATCACCATTGACGACTATATGGCGGCGAAGCACGTGGCCGAGCCGTTGCGCCTTTTCGATTATTGCCTGATCAACGACGGCGGCGTTGCCATCATCGTGCGCCGCGCCGACATGGCCAAGGATCTGAAGCATCCGCCGGTGATGGTGAGCGCCATCGGCTGGTCCGAGCAAAACGTGGATGCCACGCAGTTACGGCCGCGTCTGAAAGATTTTTACCACACGGCGCATCACGGCGTGGCGGCTCAGGTCTATCCCATGGCGGGGGTCACACCCAGGGACGTCGACGTGTTCGCGACTTACGACAGCTTCAGTGTGCATTTGCTGGCCTCGCTGGAAGGCTTTGGCTTTTGCAAGGAAGGTGAAGGCGGTCCCTTCGTGCAGAACGGGCGCATCGAAATCGGCGGCGAGTTGCCGTGCAATACCAGCGGCGGCATGCTGTCCGAGAGCTACATGCAGAGCTGGAACCACCAGCCCGAACTCGTGCGCCAGCTGCGCGGCGGCCTGGGGGCACGCCAGGTGCAGGGCGCAGAAGTCGCGCAATACGTGCACGATGTCGCGGGCAAGTGCAAGAGCATCATCTATACGAAGGGAGGCTGAGCGATGGCCACTGTACGTCCGATCCGGTCAATGGACCCGTATGCCGAGCAGTTCTGGGCACACACGCAAAACAAGGAGCTTCGTTTCCAGAAATGCTCGGATTGCGGCAAGTTCCGCTGGCCGCCCGGGCCCACCTGCGACCAGTGCCTGTCTGATGTGTTCGAGTGGACTACCGTCGCGGGCCAGGGAAAGGTTCTCTCGTGGACAACCTTTCGCCGCAGCTACTTCAAGGAATACCCGGCGCCCCACACCGTAATTGTGCTCGAGCTGGACGAGGGGCCGCTCTTCGTCTCCTACCCTGTCGATGTCGAGGTGTCCGCCCTGCGCGAGGGCATGGTGCTGTCGCTACGCTGGACCGACGGCGAGGACCGCTACGGCGCATACAACCTGCCCGTCTTCGGCCCGTTGTCCGTGTAGCGGGGTCGCAGGCACGCGCCAACGCCAAGTCAGGGCGCCAAACAGTCGCCCTATATCAAAGTTAAAGCGCGCGGTCTCTATTCAGCGTGAACGAAAAGGCAAAAACTTCCCTCTCCCGGCGCTGAGCGCCACCCTCTCCCGAAGGGCGAGGGGTTGTTCCCCTCTCCCTACGGGAGAGGGGCCAGGGGTGAGGGAAAGAAGTTGATGCGGCACTCAGGCTGAATAGATACAGCGCACGATAGCTATCCGCCTTCCATATGAAAGCAATCAAGAGTGTTCTCGCGTTGGTCGCTGTTGGAGGTCTCTTGCTCGGGATTGTCTACAATCTTTTTCTCGGGTTCACGCCGGTATGGCTCGACATAACCGTTGCGCTCATCGTAGGTCTCGCTTTCCTGATCGCTTTCGTGCTTTCTCGTGGTCAAAGTGCTACTGAGGAAAAGAGCATCAAATGACGTTGCTAGCGATGCCGGATCGTTGTGGCACGTAAAGTAGCGGGTGATCTCGCTGGCCCGCGGCAATACTTCCCGTATGCGCGCGAGGTTTCATAAGTATTTGTTTTTATTGTATATTATTACCTTATTCATTGAGCGTTAGCGGACCACCGCCATTGCACAGGAACCTTTTCCTTTACCCGCACGCGGCATGGCGGTAGCCTTGATGCATGGAACCATTACTGAGCGCCGGACTGCATAGCGACGTCGCATCGCGGCGCACTGAGCTGGTTCAACTGTGCGCAGACTTGGGCGTGCGCCGGCTTGAGTTGTTCGGGTCAGCAGCGCGCGGCCACATCGCGAATGACCTGGATTTTCTGGTCGATCTGGGTGAACGTCCACCCGCTGAGTATGCGCGTGTTTATTTCGCCTTGCGTGAACGACTGGGTGAATTGTTCGCACGTCCGGTTGATTTGGTAACACCGCCCGGTCTTCAAAATCCGTATTTCCGCCAGCGCGTGGAACAAGAAAAAATCCTGCTGTATGCGGCTTGAGTCGCAAGTATCTATTCGATATTCGGCAGGCGGTGGCGCGCATCGCACGATTCTGCGACAACAAGAATTTCGCTGGTTACCAAGGTGATGAATTGCTTCGTTCCGCCGTGGAACGCCAATGCGAGATCATGGGTGAGGCGTTCACGCAACTCGCGAGGCACGATCCAGACGTGGCGGAGCGGATCAAGGACTATCGCAAGATCATTGCGTTTCGCAACATTCTGATCCACGCCTAGCTCCACGGTGGGCCTTTCCATGACAACCGATGCCGCACTCGAAATATTGGCAGAAGCGAAGAAGCTTGCTCAACGGTATCGCGTCCTTACCGGCAAGCCGCTCGGTATAACCGGCGAGGTGGCGGAATACGAAGCTGCTCGCATTCTGGGGGTCACACTTACGCCTGCGAGACAAGCAGGCTACGACGCAATGGAATCTCACAATGGCCAAGTCCGGCGGCTTCAAATCAAAGGCCGATGTATCCTCGAAGGCAGTAAGCCCGGGCAACGCATCGGCTCAATAGACATCGAGAAAGACTTCGATGCAGTTCTCCTTGTTCTCCTCGACGGAAATTTTGAGGCCACAATGATTTACGAGGCCTCGCGTGAGGCTGTGATTGCTGCTCTGACAAAACCAGGGTCGAAAGCTCGAAACGAGCGCGGCGCTTTAGGCATAGCCAAGTTCAAGTCTATTGGTTGTGTTCGGTGGCAGCGTGCAACGTAGACCCAAACCCATCATTCCACCGGACCTGCGCGAAAAGCTGCGCAGGCCGATGAATTCAAACGTTAGGTAACACGTGTTCAAGTACGCGCCGATTCGCTACAACGCATCACTGACGGTCATGGGCTGCCTTCGGGTCGGCACTCTGTACGACTACAGAAAAACCGAGCACCAACGTGGCATCGCCGATCTCACAGAAGGGAAGAAGCAGGTAAGTCACCACATTTCTTCACTTCACATCGCGGATTCAAACGATCCATCGCTTCAAAAATCCAAGGACTAAGGATAGTTTGTTCATGGCGCGCTTTCTTTTTAACTTGTATGCAGTATAATATACACAATTCGCCTTGTCAATAGGACTGCATACATGGATTTTAAGGACGCTACAGATAGTCTTTTTAATAATGTAAGTCACACCGAGTTGGCAGACGCATTGGGTGTGTCTGTTGCATCGATTAGACAGGCACGTTTAAGAGCAGCCGCGGCCGCGCACCGCGCTGCTCCAGAGGGGTGGGAAGGTGGTGTACTAAAACTCGCCGAAGAACGAGCTAAGCACTACCAAAAATTAGCCGAGAGACTGAGAAATAGCCATCGTATTGCGTGAGAGCGGCCGCGATTTTATTCCATTATATCAACAACTTAGGGAGATATTAACATGGCGAAATTAATTATCGTTCCCCGCATGCAACGTGATCGTCCGAGTTATACAGCCAGCCTTGTTCCGCAAGGCAAACATAGATTTTTTTCGCTCTCGATGCCAAGCGACATGCTAGCGGAAACATCGACGGTAGATACCCGCGAAAGCAATCCAGTAGACGGATTCCAGCGATTGTTAGACGAGAAACGCGCGCAGGACATAGCTGACTATGTTGACAGTGGGTTTGGCACGATTCCAACAGCCATTATTTTGTCCGCTCAGCCTGAGGCAAGTTTACTGTACGACCGCGTCAAAAGAACGTTAAGTTTCAAAAAAGGTCCAAGAGCATTCTTAATCCTTGATGGGCAACATAGAGTATTTGGTTTTCAGAAAGCGAAAACGCAATTACGGGTTCCCGTCGTAATTTACAACGGCCTCAGCAAGGCCGAAGAAGTACAACTATTCATGGACATCAATACAAAGCAACGCCCTGTACCAAATGAACTGTTGCTGGATATTAAGCGTTTAGCTGAAACTGAAAATAACCAAGAAGCACTACTTAGGGAAGTATTTGACTTATTCCACAAAGACCCCAATAGCCCATTACAGGGAATGATGAGTCCGTCTCGCCGGCAACGACAGAAGATTTCCAGAGTAACTTTTAATGCAGCTCTTAATTCCATCTGGAAAACGTTCGAGGGCGATGACGCAATACATATCTACGAAGTTCTAGGGGCTTATCTCCATGCGTGGAGAAGTTGTTTACGCGCACATAATGCAGAACAGAATATTGCAAACCCAACATTGCTTCGCGGAATAATCCAATTATTCCCGATGGTGGCTGAACGCGTTTCTGATCGCTATAAAGGTGTGTATGTTGTTGAAAATTTCTCCGAAGTTCTCCGGCCCGTTTTTTCTAGGGTAAGAAAAAGTGATATCAGGAGCCCCGGACAAAGCCCATTTGCGATCTATGAAAGCTTTCGAAAATTACTGGAATCTGGATTTTCACTCAGCAAAAGATCGTAACAATGTCGTTGCTAGCGGATGCGTTGCAGCCGCATATCACGCGAGGGCTGATTTCCCTGGGCGGTCGCCCTGAAGGCTTTAGCCTTCCAGAATTATTGATTCGACGAGGCGTCGCATATGATGTGAATGCTTCATTGGAGAACAATGCGGTTATCCTAGATTTTCGTGATCCTACAGGTATCTTAGGCGCTGTGGCATCAGATTTGTGCCGCCTTTCTTCTGCATCTTTCCAAAGTGTCCACGAAATTACGCCAGAAGTAGAGAACAAAAATGGAATGCCATGGGCATTTGTAAAGCTATACTATGCGGCTTTCTATGCTGGGCATTCCATTATGAGATTGCTTGGTGAAAGCTGTTCTTATTTTGAAGCTAAACATGTTCAGAGAATATCAGAGGTGGCAACTGCGCTCGGCAGATCGATACCCGCATTAAGGGCAGGCTTCTATCGCTGCGTGCTAAATGCCAGCGCCAGCGGAATGAATTGTTCGCAAGCGCGCGGTTCGGTCGGTGGCGCGCATGAGGCATTCTGGAGCGTATTTGGAAATATGTTGGAAGCGGTATCCAAATTAGTTCTAACTGGTTCGATGGGCCGCGCAGATGCACAAGCCGTTTTTACCAAGCTGGAAGAACTGCGAAGTGTTATTGGTCAGATAAGGGGTTATAGCTGGCTCAGTGGGACAAGAAATGCAATTCAATACAGGCATGAACATGGGGTTTGGTTTCCAACTCAGTATAGAGCAGGCGAACGGCAAAAATTGGGGAGGTTAGCCGCAAAGTGGAAAACAGATCCAATGCAACTGCCCCTATCTACCAAAGACGGTGATCTCAATACATTCGTGATGGGAAGCATTTTTATAATTGCTGTTTGCAGGACCATGTTGCTCAGAATAGCTGAGCGATCAACCGCAAACGCGCGGCCGTTTGTAGAATTTGGCCCGATCGCTCTTTTACATCAGATGGGTGCGAAATGACGGGAACCCAGTGGGATCATCTCAAGATCGCCATAGAAGCTCAGCACGGCGGCACGGCCACGTTTGTGGAAACTGCGAACGTTACCGAGACATGGCAAGGGAAAACCGTATGGAACGGCACGGTTCACGTATTCCACTTGGCAGGCCATGAACTATCAAAGCGGGCGTATGCGTGGTCTGAGCCGGTAGATGGTAGTGACAGGCGCACGTTCTATGCAGTGCTGCACGTACCGCCAGTTGATTCAGCAAAGGCTGCGGTTAAGGCATCTATCGTGCATCGGCAACGCGCCCGACAATGACCAGAATGCAACGCCGAGGCGCGTTTGTTACCACGGTTCTCGTGGTAACTGTGATTGTGCTTCACAGTCCTTGGGATGGAAAACCACTTATAGCTTGGTTTGGTTCAATAGGGAACGTTTTTGTCGTTTTGTTCCATATCGGATGGATATCTTACGTTTGGTATTTATTATTCAGGGAATAGGAATTAAGACACCTCAAATTAGGACACTACCAATATTCCCTATGGAGCAAGTTTCAAGAAGAATGGGGTGTACAGTAGGTGGTTACCAAACAAATTGAAGTATCGTGAAAAACTTAAGCTATCTATTATCAATCAAATTGCTGATTTTTGTGGCTTGCCCCAAGAGGTTGCGCAAAATGTATATCAGTACTTGCCTGAAAATTATAGAGGCTAACACTGCATTCGAGAGGGGCTGCGCAAAAGCGCGCAGCCCCTCAATTTGAACATTAACGTCCGCTTTTCAAAACAGGAAGGACGGCTCAGGGTCGATCCCTGCCCGTGGCGGAACGAAGCGCTCGATCCAATCGGGCATTGCATGTCAAATCGCCACCACGACACTTCACCCCTTCACCCCTGTCAATCAATCTTGGCGCCAGAAACTTTAACCACCTTCGCCCATTTGACGACTTCGGATTTGATGTAGTCACCGTACTGCGCGGGCGTCATGGTCCACGGGTCCGCGCCCTGATCGGCGAGGTACTTGCTCATCGCCGGTTCTTCGATGATTCTCACCAGCGTGCCGTGCAGCCGCTCGATAATCGCCGCCGGCGTGCCGGCGGGCGCTACCAGCCCATTCCACCCCGCTGCCTCGAACCCCGCAACACCGGCCTCGGCGATGGTGGGGACATCGGGTAGAGCCTTGATGCGCGTGGCGGTGCTCACACCGAGCGCGCGCAGCTTGCCGGAGCGCACATGCGGCACCGCCGACGGCGCTGTGGCAAAGGTGAGCGCCACCTGCCCCGCCAGCAAATCCGTCATCGCCGGCGGCGCGCCCTTGTACGGCACATGCACGAGGTTCACACCGGTCATGGTTTTAAACAGCTCGCCGGTGAGATGCGGCTGGCTGCCGTTGCCCGCCGAGCTGTAATTCAATTCACCGGGTTTCGCCTTGGCATAGGCGATGAACGCTTTCATCGACGTTACCGGCAACGAGGGATGCACCGTCAGTATTTGCGACGTCGCGGCGACATTGGTGATCGGCGCGAAATCCCTGATCGGATCATAGGCGAGCTTGCTATACAAACTGGGATTGATCGCGTGGATGGTGGAAATGCCAAACAGGGTGTAGCCATCGGGCGCTGACCTCGCCGCAATTTCCGCGCCGATGTTGGCGCCCGCGCCGGGCCGGTTATCGATAATGACTTGCTGCTTGAACTGCTCGGTCAACTTCTGGCCGATGGCGCGCGCCAGTATGTCAGTGGTGCCGCCGGCAGGGAACGGCACCACGATGCGTAGCGATTTTTGCGGATACGATTGTGCTTGTGCCGGCACGATGACTACGGTCATCAAAGCAAGCAGAGTTGCATGCGGCAGCTTCATGGAGTTTCCTTCGGGTTGGGCTCGCGAGTAGCCTAAAGTATCTGCTATCCTTCACGCAAGAAAAAACGCGAAGGATGGTTATGGACACCTGGCAGCAAAAAATCGGCATCCTTGTGCCCTCGTGGAACACGGTGATGGAGTATGAAACGCAGCGCCTTTGTACCATCGGGGGCGCAGGGGCATCGGTGCACTCGATGCGCATACCGCACACCGCGGACACCGAAGAAAAGCTGATGGGGCTGTCGACGCAGGCGCCGGAAGCGGCCAAGCTGCTGGCGCATGCCAAGGTGAATGTGATCGGCTACGGCTGCACCGCCAGCGGATTTTTGCATACACCCGCCGAGGACAAGGCCCTGGCCGAACGCATCAAAAACGAAACCGGCATTCCCTGCGCCACCTCGTCGCGCGCGATTGTGGATGGGCTGCGTGCGCTCGGCGCAAAACGGCTGAGCCTGGCTTCGCCCTACGCGCCGTGGCTGAATGCACGCTTGCAGCAATATCTCACCGCCGACGGCTTTGAGGTGCTGGCGATGCAGGGGCTGAGTACCGAGGCGCATTCCACCATCACCCGCGAACGCATCCTCGCGCTGGTGGATGAAGTGATGCGCCCTGACACCGAGGCGATTTTTATCAGTTGCTCGAATTTCCGCACCCTGGAAATCATCGACGGCATCGAACAAAAATATAATCTGCCGGTAGTCACCAGCAATGCCTCGATGATGTGGCAAATGCTGCGTCTGCTAAACGACAAGCGCGAGGTGCCCGGCGCGGGACGCTTGTTCAAACTGTGATGTCCGGCGCCTGGCAGCCTCAGCGCGAGATTGAAATTCTCGCCGGCACGCCACCCGGCGGCGGTTTGGATCGCACCGCGCGTACGCTGGCGGCAGCACTTACCGCGCCCGCAAAGGTCATCAACATCCCCGGCGACGGCGCGCGCCGCGTGTGGGCGAGCGTGGATGCGCGCGCGGGCGACGCGCACCTGCTGTGCATCAGCTCGCCGAACCTGACCACCGATTACCTGACGGGGGTGGCCGCATTCAATCATGACAGCTATACGCCGCTCGCCATTCTTTACAACGAATACATCGCTTTTGTGGCGCGCAGCGACAGTGCCAATCGTTACTATGGCAGCGGCAGCGATTTGCTTGCGCGCCTGCGTGATGCGGCAGGCAAAGTCACGGTGGCGCTGTCTACCGCCGCCGGCAATCCGAACCATATTGCGCTGGCGCAGGTGACGCGTCACGCCGGCGGCGAGGTGCGTGCGCCGGTGATACGGGTGTTCGATTCCGCGCTCGACGCGGTGGCCGATGTGGTGGCTGGCAACGCGGACGTCGCCGCCGTTACCGCCGCCAGCGCCGTGAAAGAACTCGCAATGGGCACGCTGCGCGCGCTTGCGGTCTCATCGCCTGCCCGGCTCGCCGGTTGCTACGCGCAAACACCCACCTGGCTGGAACTCGGCGCGCCCTGCACGCTGGGTGCCTGGCGCGGCGTGCATGGCGCAGCAGGGCTGGGCGCCGGGCAAATTGCTTATTGGGAACACGCGCTGGCCGCCGCCACGCGCGCGCAGTCGTGGGCACACGAACTCACGCAGCACTACTGGACGCCGATGCTGATGACGGGTGCGACGCTGCGCGCGCATCTCGCGCACGAGCAAACGCAAATGCGCGGCGTGCTGCTTGAACTGGGTCTGGGTAATCGGTGACGAATACTTAAGTATTTGTTTTCATTGTTGTTTTTGTACATGCGCTATAATGCACGCACGGCTCGCTGTTGGCGCGGGCCGGTTACATTGGGGTGCTCATGAGAACGGAAGTACATGTACATGGCTCTATTTTTTTGTGCAAGGGCGTGCGGCCGAAGCAGGTTGAACAGGCGCTGCGGCCGTGGCTCGAATATCTGGATGTAGAAACGCTGGCCGACGCGCACAGCCTTGAGCGCGAAGAACCGGGCATCGTGTACGACGCGAACGAACGCACGCTCAACGTCTGCTGGACCGGCGAAGTCGGCCGCAATTTTCAGGATAAGCTGGGCGCGGCCATCCAGAATGTCGGCCCGCTCACCGAATATGCCTCTGAAATTGAAGTGACCTATTACCCGGATCATGGTGACGACGAATTTTTTCAGGTGTTTGTCGGGCCTACGCCCGAAGCCATACACGAGTTCCGGCGGCAGTGCGTGGTGGAAGACGCGACGCAACTGCTGTCACGCCACCTCGGCAAATCCGAAGTCGATCAGGTCGCCACGCTGATCAGCGAACTGTTCGGAAAAACACAACCACCCAAACAACCGGCGTCGGAGCAAAGCGGCTCATCGACGGTGATACCGCTGCATCCGCGGAATAAGCATTTGCATTAGCTTGAGCCCTTCCCCCGCTCGGGGGGAAAGTTTGGGTTGAGGCGTGGCTGGACCGGCTATTTCTTTGCCCTGGTATCGGCGAGTTCTTTTTCGAGCTGGTCAATGCGCGATTGCAGAGCGGACATTCGGGAATTGAGCAGCCCCACATTGAAAAACGTCACGTTTTCCGCCGGTGCGTCCAGCGTGTTGCCGTAGCCCAGCCACGACGAGTCATACACCCTCACATTCTTGAAACCGAGTTGTTTCAGCACGCCTGCCGTTTCCGAGGCGCGCACACCACTCTGGCAGTACACGATGGTTTCCTTGTTCGGATCAAGGCCGGCATAGAGCTTCTGCAGATCCGCGGTCGATTTGAGCGACATGCCGGCGTTGTCGGCGACCTGCTTGCGCGCGAGTTTGAGCAGTGTTTCGGGGTCAATCCAGTTCTGCTCGTAGGGGATGTTGAGCGCACCCGGAATATGGCCGCCACGAATGGCGCGGATGTCTTCACCACGGAATTCCCGTGGCGTGCGCGCGTCGACAATTTGCACGTTTGGATTGTGTAGCCGCGCAATCACTTCGCGGGTGGAAACCACCGCCGCCGGATTGGCACTTAGTTTCAGTGTAACGGGCGCAAGCTTGCTGGCCTCGCGGCTGACCGTACGGCCGGAAGCGGTCCAATCCTCGATGCCGTCGTGGTACACGCGCGCATTGCCGCCGCTGAAATACTGCACGGTATAGAGACCAAAATACGCATTCCATGTGCCACGGCTGCCATAAATGATGATTTCCCGCGCGGGGTCCAGGCCGGCGTCCCCCAGCAGCTTTTCTATGCGCGCAGTCGCAATGAAGTCCTCGCTATTTTCATCCCGCAATATCCGGGCTATGTCGCCGAGATTGATGGCGCCGGGAATATGACCCTTGGCGTAGCTATCGGCGGCGCGCACGTCCCATATGATGGGTGACCGCTTAAGCGCCTCGGCGACATAGGCGCCATCGACAATGACATCGGGCGCGGCAATGGCGGCGTGCGCCCAGCACAACAGCAGCGCAACAAAGCGGAGATATTTCATGACTACCCTTTCAATCGAACCTGAGCGCCGCACGACGCGTACCTCTGCAATGAGCGTCAAGGCCGCGGTAGTGGCCAAGCATTGAGGCCCTATCGAGGATACGAGTGTCACGCGGGTTTTCAATGTCATGTCGGTTATCGTCAGTCTGGATAAGTGAAGGAAAGCTATGTTAGTCCAACCCCGATTCACTGGGCGCCGATACACTGCGGGTGCAAGCGGCGGGCGATTCCGATCGCCTGCGTCCGGACTCAAAACGCCGATCGTTTCCGTCGATCCGGCTTGCTGCGCCGTTTGCTGGACGCACGTTTCTTGTCGCCCGTCGTGCGCCGCTCGAGATCGCGGCGATTCTGACTTTCGCGGCGGTCGGAAACATCAACGTTCGGCCTCGCTTTCGCCGCCGCCAGCCATCGAATCCCCTCTTGATCGATGTAGTAGCAATCTGACAAGTCGATGATCACGCTGCCCTCGCGCGCGATCACGCTATGGTACCTCGATTCGATGACGGGCAGCGAGCCGTAATAGATATTGCCCCTGACCTTAAGCACCTTGCCGCGCACGCTGATATTGGGATGGGCCTGTTCCCACTTCGAATAGGCAATGGCGAGGACGGATCCGACCACCACGGCGCCGAATAAATCGAGGAACAGGACCGACAGAAATGACATCATGAACACCACCGCTTCGCGGCGATTCTTGAGGTGAGGCTTGATGTCCTCCCAATTGATCATATTGGCCCCGAGCAACATGATGACGGCGGCCATAGCCGGCATGGGAATGATGGCAATCAAGTCGGCGAGGAACAGCACCATCAGTAGCAGGATCAGCGCCGAGATCGCCGAGGCCACGCGACTCTGGCCGCCCAGGTTGTACACCAGCCACATGCGGTTGAAGGAAGCACAAGTGGGCAGGGACGACAGAAAAGGCAGAAGGCAGTTGGATACCGCGTCGGCAAAGATGCCTTTGCGGCTGTCGGTGTAATCGCCGATCTTGCGGTTCATACGCCGCATCGCCGCCACCGTTTGAAACAGACCAAGCAGTGCCAGGGTCACGGCCCCCGGCAGGATCGAGATGATGTCCGACATGGCCTCTTGATTGAAAACCGGCAGCGAGGGAAAGACAAATCCTACCGACGACAGATTGGCGATCTGTTCGATCATCGTATTCTGCAAGCCGACCGTGGCGTTCAGGTAGGCCGAGTACGCCGTACCGGCGGCGACGCCGATAAGAATCGCCCAGTTGCGCAGGGCGTCGATCTGCCGCACTACCAGGCTGGTGATCAAAGTAATCAGCCCGATCTCGATGGCATAAAGATTGCCGAACTCCAGGACCGCCTGGAACGACTGCCAGGCGATCCACAGCGGCCATTCCACCTGTGTATTGATCGGCAGGCCCGCGAAGCCGGTGAGGGACTTGAAGATGAGGAACAGCCCGATACCGCAGATCAGGCCGTTGATAATCGGTTCGTTTATCAGGTCCAGCATGCGGCCGAGCGGACGGATGAGCAGGAACAGCATCTGGATCAGGCCCGCGAGCAGGATCAAAGTCAGCGCATAACCGATATAGTCTGCGCCGAACGGCGGCGCCACCGGCAGCAGGGTCACTCCGATCGCCGCCGACATGGTGGTGTTGGGACCGCCGCTGAACACACGCGAAGGGTTCAGCATGGCGGTGAACAACACGCCCCAGATGGCGGCATAGATGCCGAAATGCGGCGGCAGCCCGGCCAGAGTGGTGGAAAAGGCGATTGCCTGGGGGAGCGTCACCACTGCCAGCGTCAGTCCAACCAGCAGATTGCCGCGCAGAGCGGGAAGAATGAGCGGCAAGATGCTGGCGATGGCTTTCATCGGCGCGGGTCTAATCGGGAGCATGCGGCGTGCCGTTGCTTCCGAGCGACTCGGCGTACCGTGTCAGGGGAGGCATGAGGGTCATCATCATCTGCTGCCACGCAGCCACCAGAGTACCTTGCCGGTCGCCGGCGGGCCGCGGCAAGGTGCTGAGGTAGTACGCAATGTCCCGGCACTGTTGATTGTCGAGGCTGCCCTCCTCACCCGGAGGCATGTTGCGGCAGATGAAGCCCGGCAACACCGAATTGACCCTGAAGAAATTCATGCGCGAGTCGAGGCTAAAGGACTCGGGGCCGGCCAATGCCGGGTAGAGCACCTGCCCCTGCACTACCTTGCCGAGGGCCTGGGGACCGTGACAAGTCGCGCATTTCTGGCGGTACACATGGGCACCCCGCACATAGTCGTCGCCACGCCTGAGCGTTGCCGAGGCGGGAATCTCGTCCATGCCCTGTTCCGGGTAGCGATTGCCAATCTTCAAATCGAGCGCGGCGGCGAGGAAACGGCTGTAGGCAGTGACGTCCCGCATCAGGTCGTCCGCGGGATTCGGCTTGAAACCATTGGATGAATTGATGTAGCACTGCATCTGGCGCAATTCGTGGGGCAACAGCAGGCCTGTGAAGCGGTCGTACATGTCCGCCATCACCCAGGAGGTCGCCAGGCTGTTCGATCCCACCAGCCGATTGCCCGCTGCGTCCTGCTTGTCTCCCACGCCCTGGTGGCAGTGAATGCAGGTGGTCTGCGTGCCACGGACGAAGCGGTTCGCATGCCATCGCTCGCGAGCCCCGTCCTTTGCCAGATACCCCTGCAGGTCATCGACGATATTGCAGCCGCGCTGGATAGCGCGGACATCTTCTTCGCTGTAACCGCGAATGGTGCTCCAGGTACCGCTCATCTTGCGGACGTAGGGCGAGCGGTAATGCTCCCCCGCCGACAGGCCATAGCCCTGGAGTTTCTCCTTGCACCTCGGCGTGAGATCGACCGCGACCTGCCGGATTTGATCACGCTCGGCGTGATTTCGCACGGCCAGCCAGTAGAGGCCGCCAAAGATCAGCAGCGCGGCAAAAACCTTCGACAGTCTTATTGTTAGCGTCGAGATGGCCTAATCTCCGCCTTGCGTGCGCCTTCGCTCAGCTGCAGATGGTGCGCCACCGCGCGCGCAAGGATACGGATGTCGCGAACCGCGGGATCGTAAAGCGTGGGCACGAACCCGTCCATGGGGCCCGCATAACATCGCATCACGCGCTCTTCGAAGGATATTCTTCTGCCGAGTTTGGCGTCGACGCGATCTGAATTCACAAAGCCGTACGCCAGGTCCTCGGCAGTATGACAGCCGGCGCAGGAATTTACGGCATCTCGAGCGGTCTTGCGCGTGAAGCGGCCGCCATGCTCGTGCGTGTAATAGAACAGGTTGTAACCGTTTTTCACTGCCCTGGTGAAATAGCTGTCTACGCCGAAATCATCCAGGCCATAGGACACGCGAAACTGCTGCCATCCGGGCGCGGACGACACCTGGGAACGAAATACCGGAATATCGGAACCGAAATGGGCCCACAGTACGAAGCCAGCTATTACCGTCGCCGCGCCAAACGGCTTTCCCATGGAGACCAAATTACTCATTGAGACCGGAAACTTCATTGCGGTGTCAAACCGGGCCCCATGACAGCATGCACCATCCTGCGGTGCGGCTCGTAGTCCTTGTCCTCCGCCCTTCCAATGCCCGTCAACACCGCTGCCTTCAAAACCTCCTTGCCGGCCTCGCTGTTTTCGAGATCTACCAGGATGGACCGGATGGATTCACGCAATCGGGCAGGCATTGCACGCCTAACTGCCCATGGGAGGTGAAGCAGCTGCTCCGAGACAGCCAAGGCGGTCAACTCGTCAAAATTGACGGCGTTCGCCACTGCCGACTGCCCCCCGACCATGTCGCCTGAGCCCGCGGCATCGGCCTGCTTGCGATAAACGCCAATGACCGAGTTGAGCGGGTTAACAGCAAATTGGGATTTGAATTCCGCTTTTTTCACCCCGGCCTGCAATAGCATATAGACGGGCGCGATGTAGCCGATCATCGCATCCTCCCCGCCACCGAACAGCACGGTGCGCCCGCGCAGTTGGGTCAGATCGGTAATGCCGCTGTCCTTGCGTACGTAAAGCACTCCGGCGATGGTGCTTTTGCCGAACTCCTTGTTATGCCCTATGACCTGATAGCTCTTTGCCGAACGGATGTAGTGATACTGGTTGAACAGAACAATCTCTTACTCTTGCTCAGTGATGCCGCGCCAGAACGACTGGAAATCCTTGGATGTGACCAAATTTACCTTGCGGCCGAGCCGCTCGCTAAGATGGTTCGCGAGGGGTGCGTAGCGCTTCGTGGTTTCGCTGGCGTTGAGCCGCGGGAACACGCCCATGATCAACGGACTTTCCGCCGCATGGGTGACGGGCGTCGCGGTCATCGCAATCAACCAAAGCAGGGGGACAATGCGGCGGCCCCACATGCGATTCCATTCGCCGACGGACTGAATTTTCATTTGTGGCTCCTGTTGAAAGCAGCGTGAATCACGTGCGGGTCGCAGGCAGCCGCAGCGGCTCACCGGCTTGCGCATTTTTCAGAAAACTTAAATAAGCCTCTTCATTCATCGGCTTGGCAAGGAGATAACCTTGCACAAGATCGCAACCCTGGCCAGTAAGGAAACTCAACTGCTGTTGGTTCTCCACGCCCTCGGCGACCACCTCAAGGTCAAGTCCCTTGGCCATGGCCAGTATGGCTTTGACCAATGAGACGTCGTCCGCATTATCAGGCAGTCCGGTAACGAAGCTGCGATCTATCTTTAACACATCAAAGCGAAAGCGTTTCAAGTAACTCAGCGACGAATAGCCGGTACCGAAATCATCCAGCGACATCTTCACGCCGACAGCACGCAAGCTGCTCAGCTCCTCGGCCACCTGCTGGTGATCGTCCAAAAGAACGCTCTCGGTAATTTCAAGTTCCAGTGCGTCGGGTGGAATCTGGTAAGTCGACATTATTTCGGCGAGCCTCTTGGACAAGCGCTTCCTGAATTGAACGCGGGATATATTGATCGCCAGAAATCCCGGATTGAGCCCTGCGTTGCGCCACGCCAACCAACTGCGGCAGGCTTGTTCGAGAACCCAATCGCCAATACTGACAATCTGACCGGTGGCCTCCGCCAGGGGAATGAAGACCACCGGGCTGATTGCGCCCCGCTCGGGATGTTGCCAGCGCAACAACACTTCGGCACCTCGATGATGTGGTCCGGCCGTATCGAAGAGTGGCTGAAAGTGTAGCGACAGTTGACCCAACTCCAGCGCCAGGTTGAGGTCCTGCTCCATTTGCATACGCTCGCGCAGCCGGGTATTCATTTCATCCGTGAAGAATATGGCGGCGCCTTTCCCCGTGGCTTTCGCCTGGTACATGGCGTTGTCTGCGTTAGCCATCAGCGTTTCCACGCTCTCTCCGTTATCCGGAAAAAGCGCGATCCCGATACTGCAACGCGCCACGATCTTGCGCCCGTCCAAATCCTGTGGCGCGGATATTGCCTCGATCAGTCGTTCCGCAATTTCTTCCACCTCCACTTCGTTGGCGACATTGGGAGATAGAACCAGGAACTCGTCTCCGCCGAGACGCGCGACGGTGTCGGCATCCCTCAAGGTGGCTCGCACGCGGACCCCTGTCGCGACCAACAAGTCATCGCCAATAGCATGGCCCAACGAATCATTGACGTCTTTGAAATTGTCGAGATCGACAAAAAACACGGCGAACCGCTGACCGGAGCGCCTGGCCCGGCTAATTTCCTGAGTGATTCGATCAAGCGCCATCATCCGGTTAGGAAGGTTGGTCAAGACGTCAAAGTTCGCCTGACGATGCAGGTTGGCCTGCTCCTGCCGAATGGCTTCGATCATGGCATTGAATGCCCGCGCGAGCAATCCCAGTTCGTCCGCGGACTTCGCTTCGACAAGCGCGTATTGGCCGCGGCCGACCTTCTCGGATGCAGCGATCAGTGTTTGGATCGGAAACAGGACGTTGAACCGGAACACCGTATGGATGGCCAAGCTCAGAAACAGAACAAGGGCGGTCAACACCAGTATCTGAATTATCAATTGCCGACGAAATTCGCTTTGCAGCGATTGCCGGCTGATACCGACCAGAAAACGCCCCAGTTGCACATCGTTACTGATAATCGGAAACTCCAGCCGGACCAATTCATCCACGCTCTCCATTTTTTTCAGCAATGCCAGTATGTCGTTCGATTCCGCCGCCTTGAAGTGCTTCTTGATCAAAGGATCGGTGTTGTCGACATAGGAACTTATCGGCACTCCCTTGGGATTCATGATCACGCCATAGACGACATCCGGTTGCGTCGCCACCTCGCGTGTGTAGTTGTTAAGCTGCAGATAATCAAAGCCCAATATCGCTTCCGGGCTGACCAGCGAAATCAGGCGCCCGAGTGCGTTGCCGCGCTCGACCAGTTGTGTTTCGTGGAAGCGCGTCGATGTTTTGAGAAAATAAAGCGTGTTCGCCGCCATGGTGACCGTCAGGATGGTCAGCACGGTAAGGGTGAATTTCGCGCCCAGACTAAGCTGCATCACCTGTGCTCCGGTCGCTGAAAACGCTCTGGGGCATTGCCACGGCGCGCCAATGCGGGCGATGGCCCAATGCATCCTTTTGAAATTGTATACATACTTTATACCCTCACGGCGCTCAGGTATATTAGCTCATGCTGACCCACTTTGCAGGATCAAAACGCATGCACCCGAAACGCGCCGCCTGGAGTACCGGCTTAACAGGCTAGTCGAACGTAGAAACCTCACGCTAGCCCCTGATTTCCCGCCACGTGCAAGAGCCGCGGCACATTGGGTGCTCGCGGCACTATCGTCTTACGGTCCTTCAGGTAGCGCTCAATCACATCCCAGGCCGGCTCTCCTGCGACGCCTTCAGCCACCGGCGCCCAGCCGACGACTTTGTAGCGTTTGTCGGCTTGCAACTGCTTGCCACCGAGGCGCATGTCCGAGATGCGCTTGCCAGTCGCTGCGGTCGGGTCGCAGGTATAGGTCATGCCGCCGACGCGCACCATGTCGCCGCCCTGTTGCAGGTACGGGTCCGGGTTGAACAGATTGTCACATACATCTTCGAGTATCACTTTTATCTCCGCACCGGTGGGCTCGTTCAGCGTCACGCCAGGATAGGTAATCGCAGTCTGATCCATCAAGTGCTCGCGCAGAATCGTCTGGCCGGGTAACAATGTCGTGCCCCAGCGAAAGCCCGGCGAGAAGCCGATTTCTGCGTCCTTCGCCGCCATCAGTGCGTCGAGGATCAACTGATCGAAAGTGCCGTTGAAGTTGCCACGGCGATAAAGCAGGCCCTCGGTGACGGCGAGCGGCTCCGCCAGCTTGGTCTTGTACGGCGCGCGCGCACGCTCGATGAGCACCTGCATTTGCGGATCAGCCGGAAGCAGGTTGGCAAACACCGGCAGCAGCCGGTAACGAAAGTCGGCAACGCCGCCGGCTTTTACCTCGAGGTCGAGCACAGCCAGAAATTTTCCATTCGACCCGGCGTTGGTAACTATCGTCTTGCCGCCCGGGTTATTGACGATCAACGGTACGGGCACGCCGTCATGGGTGTGCCCGCCCAAAATGGCATCGATGCCACGCACGCGCCCGGCAAGCTTCACATCCACATCCATACCGTTATGCGACAACAGCACCACCGCGCGCGCGCCTTTGGCGCGTACTTCCCCGACGATCTTCTGTAATTCAAACTCCTGGATGCCGAAAGTCCATTCCGCAACAAAATGGCGCGGGTTTGCTATGGGCGTGTACGGAAAAGCCTGCCCAATTACCGCCACCGGCACAGCGTTTATCTCGCGCATGACGTAGGGCTTGAACACCGGATCACCGAAGTCCGCAGTCTTTACGTTTTGCGCGAGAAACTCGATGCGGCCCAATGACTTGACCGCCTCCAGCATGCGCTTGGCGCCATAGGTAAATTCCCAATGCGCGGTCATCAGGTCAACACCCAACTGTTGACTGGCATCGATCATGTCCTGTCCGCGCGTCCACAGCGCTGTCGCCGACCCCTGCCACGAATCGCCGCCATCGAGCAGCAGTGCGCCGGGCCGCGATGCGCGCAGCCGCTTGACCAGCGTGGCCATGTGCGCGAATCCACCAACCTTACCGTAGCGCTTGGCCGCAGCCGTAAAATCAAGATAGGTAAAAGCGTGCGCCTCGGGGGTGCCCGGCGCGATGCCCGCCTGCCGCAGCAGATGTTCGCCCACCAAATGGGGAAAACGTCCGGCCGCCGCGCCGACCCCGATATTGGCGCTGGGCTCACGAAAATGCGTTGGCAGCAACTGCGCGTGGCAGTCGGTGAAGTGCAGCAGACTCACGTTGCCGAAGCGTGGCAGGTCGTAAAAACCCGCGTCGCCGCTTGCGGAAAGCGCGCGCGGGGTGTCGAGTGCCATGCCCGAAGCGCCCGCCACCGCCAGCACTTGCAGAAACTCCCGCCGGGTCATGCTCATGCGCCTCTACTCCAAAAAATATCCCGGAATTACCGGGATATTTTAACTATTTGTTTGTAAACGCTATTTTTTGTTGATGGGCGACTGCGGATCAATCAGATACGCGACCATATGGGTGATCTGCTCGGGCGTCAGATGGCCCGATGCGCCTAAGCGTGGCATGTTCGAGCAGGGAAAATACGCCCACGCGTTGTAGATTTTTTCGTAGGTGTATTTTGCGATGGCCTCCGAATTGCCGCGCTGCGCCCCGTATCCGGTGAGGCTGGGACCGACGTTGCCGACGTTGATTTCACCGGGCGCAAGTGCATGGCAGTTCTGGCATAAGCCGCCGTTTTGCTTGGTGGGCTCGGTTTTTCCGTCGCGGATGCGATCGCCAGCGCCGTCGTGCGCAAGTCTATTTCCGATTTTCCAGTCACCAGAAAATTTTCCGCCGGCGGGGTAACGCATGGACGCCTGCGCGAGCTTCACCACTTCGGCCGTTTCCGCTTGCGTCAGTTTGGCATCGCCAATTTTGCTGCAAATTTGCTGGGACTTGTCTTGTTCCAGGCGCTTCATGTGCGCAGGCGACGCCGCAAAAGCGTCAACCACCATGGCCTCTGCTGCCTGGCGCGTGCTCGCTTCGTCGGGGTAGCTCGCGCAACCCGCCAGCGCGAATCCGGCTGTCACAGACAAGGCCTTGATCCAGGTTGATTTCACGGCGGCCTCCTTAGCGCTTGAATCCGGGCACTTGCATCACTGCATCGTTGCCCTGACGATTGAGATAAGTGGTTAACGCAATCGAATAGTCCGTGCCGTATTTAAGATCCGGTAACCGCATTTGCCAAACGCAATCATTCAGCCGCCACTGCATGGTGCGCACCACATAGTGCGCGCCGCGATAAGCGGGCCACGTTGATGCAACTTCCTGCGCGCCCTCCTTGCTGGTCATATGCACGAGATCCTGCAGCCGGATGCGTTTATTGGCTTCACCGTGGCACTGTATGCAGCCGAAATCAGTCTGTCCGCTGCGGCGGTAGAACAAGTATTCGCCCGCCTTGTAAGCGTCGTATTCTTTTTGATGGGTGAGCGACACATTGATCTTCATGCCATTCGATTTGGAGGTCACAAACAGCGCGATGGCCTCAATATCAGAGCCGCGGCTCTGGGGTGCGCTTATGGCGGTTTTGATCAGTGCGTTGCGGTCAAACCCCTGTAACTGCGTCATACACGTCAATAGCCGGGATTCGAGGTCTTCCACCCGATGGGTGTCGGCAAAATAGCGCGGCAAGCGTGCCGCGGCGCCTTCCAGCTTGCCGGGCCCCATGCCGAAATCGCACTGTTCAAGCGAAACCTTTTTGGGCCCGCGTTTTTCGAAGTACAGCGCTTTGCCCTGATCCAGCCACAGTTCGCCGGGGTTGTCTTCAAGCAGCATCCTGCGGCCCACCGACAGGTCGGCTTGCGATGCCGCGTATTGCGAGCCCAGCATAATCACAGCAGCGCATGCCGCAATACGGATGCCGCGCAATTTTTGCATGATCTCCTCCTTCTATTATTGGAATTAAATCAAGTGCAAAACCGCCACCAATCAGGAAGCTTCTACGGCCACCTCGTCGGTGCGCGTGTCACCCTTGTTGTCGGTCCAGGTGACACTGATTTTGTCGCCGACTTTGGCGTTCTTGACTCGCAGCCCCAGGAACGGGTCGCGTGAAATGGCCTGGCTCCATTGCGCGTCGAGTACAGGTTTGCCATTGTGCTGCACCACGACGCTTTGAATGAAATGCAGCGGCACCACGCCTGAGGCGGTCTTGCGCGCGCCGGTTTCCATCGGATGACGCATCAGTATGCGCACATCCGCTGTGTCGCCTTGCAGCCGCGCACGAATTCTCATTGCTTCAGCCATGATCTGCTCCTCAACTTTTCCGTGTATTTGTGGAAATCAATCAGCCACGATCGATCAGCCGCACCCGCCAACAGTGATTTTGACTTCCTTGACAGCGGTGTAGAATTTGCCGTCGGCCTTGACGATCACGCGCACGTTGGAGGTCTGCCCCATTTTCAAGCGCGTCGATACATAGCCTTCGCCGCCGCCCATGATGTCGAAACTCGCGGCCAGCGGAAACGGATTTTTTTCCGAGAGTATGGCAATGCTTTGCGTATTCGCGATTTTGCTGGTGACAGCAATCGGCACGATGGCGCCGTTCTCGGCGATATCGGGAGCGGTAATCACGATGTCCTTGCTGTCGATCAGGTTTGACGCGCCCAAACTTTTGAGCGCGTCGTCAACCGCCTTCGATTCAAATCCGCTTTTGTTCCAGGGCGCGGCAATTGATTCGCCGACGCGCAGCAGGCCGGTCGCGGACAGCGCCACGAGTGCGCCCAAGCCGCCGGTGAGCTTCAGAATGGTTCTGCGTAGTGGACGCATATCGTCTCCTCGGTTACAAAATAGGGTCTGTCTTTCGGGCACGCACCGGTCAACCTTGGACCGCATAGGTATCAATTACAACCAACACATAAGGTGCCAGCAGGAACACAGGTGTCGTGCGTCAATGGTTACTATACTAACAAAGATCGCATTCAACGCGAAAATTAGCGTGAATCCTTTATCGCTTTCAAGCGGTTCATGCGTTTACCGACCTACTGTGTAGCCGCGCGCTTCGCCGGCGAAGATTCAAAAGGCAACTTCGATTTCGCAAGATCAACCAACGGCCCCAGCTCATACACGTTGCGGTAGCCGTAGTTGTAGAGCGCTATATAGGTCGACAGGTTGAGCGAAGCCGTCACCATTTTCCTGGGGAACGGTTCCTCGGCATTGGCGAAGTTGTTGTTGCAGTAAATCAGAATGCGCGTGTTCTTGTCGGGAATGGTACGCGCCAGACTTTCAATCGCGATATCCGAAAAGCTCAAACTCACTGCGCCTTTGACGTGCAATTCGTCGTATTTTTCGCGGCTGCGCGCGTCGAGTATCAGGGTGTTCGGCTCGCGGCTCATGCGCTTGAAATCGTCTTCGCTGACGCGGCGTGTGGCGCGGTGCTGCGCCGCTTCGCGTGAGACGCGCAGGTAACCTTCCATATCGATTGCGGGGTTAGTTATGGCATCGCGCGGATTCGCGTCCACCAGCGGAACACATAACAGGCCAGCAACTATCAGTGCAGAAAAAACTTTGCGCATGGCGGTGTCCTTTTTGTGAATTGCGTTCACGGATGGACAGCCTTGGCGCGCCAGAGTTCAGGTGTGGTTAACACAGCTAGAAATGTGATAACTATTTGTTTTAAAACAACTTATGTCGTTCCCGCGCAGGCGGGAACGACAGTGCCGGAATGTGAGCGGCCCGATTGCCGCGCCTCACCGCTTCTGCAACACCTCCGGATTTGCCACATTGGTAGGCGTACCCGCCACGTATGCCAGGATATTGCCCACTACGGCATCGTAGTACAGCTCATAGGTTTCCCACGTCACATAACCCAGGTGCGGCGTGCAGATTACATTGGGCATGCTCACCAGCGGATGTTCGCGATTCACCACCGGCTCGCTTTCGTAAACGTCAACCGCGGCAAATCCCGGACGGCCTTTCTGCAGTGCCTCGACCAGCGCGCCTTCCGCAATAATCGGCGCGCGGCTGCTGTTGACGATGCGCGCGGTGGGTTTCATCAACGCGAGATCGGCGGCAGTTACCAGGCCGCGCGTTTCCTTGTTCAACGGCAGGTGCAGGGTGACGATATCGCTTTCCGCAAAAAACGCTACGCGGCTGGCGGCCACGTCAAATCCTTCGGCACGCGCTTTGGCGGTTGAGGCATCGCGCCCCCAGCACACTACTTTCATGCCGAACGCCTTGCCCACTTTGGCCACACCGCTGCCGATCTTGCCATAGGCGTAGACGCCCAGCGTTTTGCCATTCAAGCCGATGCCCGCGGTGGTTTGCCAGCGGCCCGCCTGCATGTTGTTGACTTCCGTCGGCAGATTGCGCACCGATGCGAGGATCAGCGCCCACGTCAACTCAACCGTCGGGCTGGAATTGCCGCCGCCGCTGGCGCAGATGAGAATACCGCGTTCGCTGCAGGCCGCGGCGTCGATGTGCGGCACATTGCGTCCGGTCTGCACCAGCAGCTTCACCGATGCGGGAAGGTTCTCGATGACAGCGCGCGGCATGAAGGAACGCTGTTGCGTCAGCACCACTGCCTCGCAGCCTTTCACGCGCTTGCCGAATTTCACCGGATCTTTTTCGGAACTGGTGTAGGTAATGACTTCATGGCCGTGCAATTTGGAAAAACATTTCATCTTGCGAAATGCGTCCTGATAGTCATCGATGACAGCGATTTTCATGGTCTCTCCCGTTAATAAAAATAATCACCTGCGCCGCATGATCAGGCCGCCGCCTGCGAGCATCAGCGAGTTGCACAGAAACACCGGCATCACACCGAACGCGGTGCCGACGGCGCCGAACAGCAGCGGTGTGACCATGTGCGTGAAATTGTTGAGGGTTGCGCGCAACCCCAATGCCTCGCCGGAACGGCCGCCCGGCGCGCGCTCGTAAATCATCGAAAGCGACAGCGGCTGGCCGCAGCCGGTGCCCAGCCCAAGAATAAAACACACCACGCACAGCACCACGATATGCGTGATGTACGGCACCGCGAGATAGGTCACCGCGGCGACGAACATGGACGTGATCAACACCCGTTCCCCGCCCACCCGTTTGACGATGGCCGGCATCCAGATGCGCACCACAAACGACGCCGCCGAGAACGTCGCCAGCACGATGCCGATTTGCGACGCGGAGAGTCCGATGTGATTGCCGTAGATCGGCATGTAAAAGTGAAACAGATCAATGCCGGTCAGAATCACCGCACCGGTAATCAACACGCGCCGCAGCGGATGATGGTCGAAAAACAATTCAAACGGACGTGACGACGCCGCGCCCGCGGCTTTGACTGGCGCCGCGTCTGCCGCGCCTGCCACGCCTACCTTAGGCGCAGCATGGACGCGCCCCGACGCCATCTGATGCTTCGACGCCATGATAGCGGCAGTGATCAACGGAAACACGGCAATCAATAGATAAGTGTACGCGTGTCCGAAGTGGTCGATGCCGAAACCGCAAATCAGCGGCCCGATGAGACTGCCGGTCGACATCGCGAGCCCAAAATTGCTGAAATTCTTGGTGCGGTCTTCCGGCGTGCTGATGCTGCCGATCAGGTTTTGCACCGACACGTTGTAAAACACCTGCGCCGCGCCCACCAGCGCCGCCTGAAAATAAAGCGTGGTCGTTGACGGAAACAAATACGGCAGCGTCAGACCTAACGCAATGCCGCACGATCCGGCAACCATCGGCCAGCGCACGCCCAGACGATCGGTGAGTTTTCCGGCATAGATGGCCAGCATCATCGGAAACAGCGAATACAATGCAACCAGCACGCCGATCACTATTTGCGGCGCGCCGAGTTTGATGGAAAACAGCGTGATAATAACCTTGCTGCCCTTCATCGCCAGCATATTGCACACCACCATCAACATCACCACCCCGATCGACATCAGGCGCGCTCCACTGGGGTTAGCGGCGCCGCTGCGGATACGGGCGTGCGTGATGCGGGCTTATCGGATGCGGAGGCCATGGGATATCAGCCGATTTTACCGCACGAAGCAGCGTACAATCGGGTGGATTGGCGCGCTCGCGGCACCACTCATCGACCGATCTGAGACGCCACTATCCGTATGAAAAATCCTCTGCCCACATTACGGGCATTGAAATCCCGAAACTTCCGCCTGTTCCTGTCAGGGCAAGTGTGCGCACTGATCGGCTACTGGATGCAGAGCATCGCGCAAGGCTGGCTGCTCTACAAAATGACCGATTCAGCAACGCTGCTCGGCATACTCGGATTCGCCAGCAGCCTGCCGATATTGCTGTTGTCGCCGTTCGCGGGCCTGTGGTCGGATCGCTGCAATCTGCATCGCGTGATGTTTGCGACGCAAATACTGGAGATGCTGCAAGCGATCACCCTCGCCGCACTCGCGGTCGCCGGCATCCTGGCGCCGTGGCACATGATCACGCTGGCGATGCTGCTCGGCGTGCTGATCGCAATTGAACTGCCGGTGCGCCATGCGTACCTGCTGGAACTCGTCGGCGACAAGCAGGACCTGCCCAACGCCATCGCGGTAACTTCGCTGATGGCCAACTGCGGACGCCTGGTCGGCCCCGCACTCGCGGGCATGGTGATCGCGGCACTGGGCGAGCCCGCGTGTTTCGTGATCAACGCCCTCACCTACACCACGGTGATGATTTCGTTTCTGATGATCAAGGTGAAGCCGACCGTGCGCGAGCCCAACGCCACGCCGATGCTGCAAGGCATGCGCGAAGGCTTTCAGTACGCCTGGCAGTCGTTGCCGATACGCTCGCTGCTGCTGTTGCTCACCGCGGTAGGGTTCCTCGCCACACCCTACATCAATCTGATGCCGGTACTCACACGCGAAGTGTTCGCCGTCGGCGCGCGCGAAATGGGCTTCATGATCGGCGCCGCGGGACTGGGCGCGGTCGCCGGCACGCTCTACCTCGCGACGCGCTCCAGCGTGCGCGGCCTGGTGCGCCTGCTCACCTATGCCGCACTCGCCGCCGGCATCTCACTCGCACTGGTCGCGCACGTCAAAATCGTGTGGTTAACCATCCCGCTGCTCGCCATCACCGGCTTTGGCATCCTCGCCACCTCGGTTTCCGTCAACATGATCGTGCAGAGCATAGTCGATGACGACAAGCGCGGACGCGTGATGGCCCTCTACACCGCAAGTTTCATGGGCATGGCGCCGTTTGGCGCGCTGATGGCGGGCGCGCTGGCGGATGTGATTGGGATTGCTGCTACTTTGACCATAGCGGGTACGTGTTGCGCTTTGGGGGCGCTGGCGTTGGCTACACGCCATCAGCGTATACGTGAGGAACTGCGTGAGGCGTATAGTCGGTTAGGCATAAAATAATAAATAAAAACAATTACTTACATAATTATTGCCCCGAATGAGACTGGCCTATATTCTAGTCGGAGAGGATTCATATTTCAGGAGGTATCATGAAAATAGTAATCGGCTCATATGAGGCAAAAATCAGGCTGTTGGAATTACTGCGGCAAGTAAAAACCGGCAAAAGTTTTACCATTACCAATCGCGGCGTAGCCATTGCTGATCTGGTGCCCAGCACCGGCGCGAAAGTAAAAGACAAAATCGCCGCCGCCGATAAACTCAAAGCGTTCATGCGCGCTGACCCGGTGCGCGGCGTCGATATCAAGGCGCTCATAGAAGAAGGACGCGCGTGAAATTATTCGCTTGAAGCGGCGATTGGCAAAGTTTCAGGGCGGGATGGTTATGGCTCGTGCACGGTGCTCACTGAGCCGGCTGGAGTGGCGGCAGCTAATCCGCGCGTACACCGGCCCGCTGCACGACGCGCGACCACTTGGCGACTTCAGCGATTATAAATTTTTCGAACTCGCCGGGGCTGCTAGCGACGATATCCACCCCCTGATTCACAATGCGCGACTTCAGGGCGGGCGCTTCCAGAATGCGCGCGATCGAGCGCTGTATATACGACACCAGGGCTGCCGGAGTGCGTGCGGGGGCCAGTACGCCGAACCAGGTGCCCGTTTCAACGCCGGCAAAACCGGCTTCGGTCATCGTCGGCACTTCCGGCAACACCGAAGACCGCCGCTTGTCGGCGACGGCGAGCGCGCGTAGCCGGCCGCTCTTGATATGCTGTTCGAGCGCCAGCGGACCGGCGAACATCATCTGCACATGCCCGCCCAGGAGATCGGTGACGCCGGGCCCCGAACCCTTATACGGAATATGCGTGATCTGGATGCCGGCGACGAGTTTAAAGAGTTCGCCCGACAAGTGCGGCGAACTGCCGTTGCCGCCCGACGCGAAATTCAGCGTGTTCGGTTTCGCTTTGGCCAGCGCGACCAGTTCCGCGACCGATTTCACTGTGACCGATGGATGCACCACGAGGATGTTGGGTTGCGACACCAGGAGCGAAACTGCCGCAAAATCTTTTACGGTGTCGTACGCCAGCTTCGCAATCAGGCTGGGATTGACCGCGTGCGTCGTCGTTACCAGCACCACGGTATAGCCATCGGGCGCCGCCTTCGCCGCCATATCGGTGCCGATGGTGCTGCTCGCGCCAGGACGGTTGTCGATCACCAGCATTTGACCCAGCGCTTCGCTCAACGCAGGTTGCAGCGTGCGCGCGAGCGCATCGGCGCTGCCCGCGGGCGCGAACGGGACAATCAGACGTATCGGCTTGACGGGATAGGGCGCCTGTGCCGCGGCAGCCGCCGGCACCGCAACGGCTGAACATGCGATCAAAAGTGCGCCCGTGCAGCACGTGGCATGCCGGCTGATTTCTTCACCCATACGGCGCATCATAGCAAAACCGCTCCCATCGCATAAACCGCGCGCTACACGCAGCTTGGGCCTTCATCTATAAGACCCTCTGCCGGATGGGATAGAATCTGCATGCTGATCACGACTTTCGCTTACAGCAAGCGTTGGCGTCCCTAAGCACGAGGATGGCATGAGATCGATTTTCGTCGCACTGTCCGCCGGCATCGCCGGCATGCTCGCGTATGCCACAGTGTGCATGGCGCAAACCTTTCCCAGCAAACCCCTACGCGTCATCGTCCCGTTCGCGCCCGGCGGCGGCACCGATATTCTGACGCGCACCATCACACCCAAGTGGAGCGAAGTGCTCGGCCAGCAGCTCGTGATCGACAATCGCGCCGGCGGCGGCAGCACCATCGGCAGCGAAATGGCCGCGCGGGCGGCGGCCGACGGCTACACGCTGTTGATGGTCGACACCTCGTTCACCACCAACCCGAGTCTCTACAGCAAGTTGCCGTACGATTCAGCGCGCGATTTCGCGCCGGTGTCGCTGATGGCGGCGGCGCCGGTGATCCTGATCGTGCATCCGTCCGTACCGGTTAAAACGCTCAAGGAATTCGTCGCGCTGGCAAAAGCGAAACCCGGACAGCTCAACTTCGCATCCGGCGGACCCGGCAGTTCGACGCATTTGGGCGGCGAGTTGTTGAAGCTCGCGGCGGGTATTGATCTCGTGCATATCCCGTACAAGGGCACCGGACCGGCAGTGGCCGACGTGCTCGGTGGGCAGGTCGTCATGATGTTTGCCGGCATCAGTTCGGTGAAGCAGCATGTCGCGGTCGGCAGATTGCGCGCCATTGCCGTCACTGGCGACAAGCGCTCGCCGGCAATGCCTGAAGTACCGACGTTCATTGCGTTGGGTCTGACGGGTGTGGACTCGGGAACTTACTGGGGTTGCCTCGCGCCGGCCGCTACGCCGAAAGACGTCATCCATAAAGTGAGCGCAACGCTCGCAAGCGTGCTCAAGCTGCCGGAAATTCAAGCGCGGCTTGTCGCTCTCGGGTTCGATCCGATTGGCGGCGGTGCCGAGCAATTTGCCGCCAACATCAAGAGCGAAACCGAAAAATGGGCGCGTGTGATCAGGAACGCCCGCGTCAAACTGAATTGAAAGACGCGTTGTCAATTACTTTGGAAGCATAGCATGAGCGTTGAAAAATACTGGAGCGCGAGCGATGGGGCGAGGTTGTTCTATCGCTACGATGACTTCACCGACCCGTGGAAAAAAGCGCCGCTGGTGGTACTGTTGCATCCCGGGCTGGGAAGCTCGCTCAGGCTTTTCGGCTGGGTGCCGCACCTCGCACGTGACTATCGCGTCGTGCGTCCCGACATCCGGGGCCACGGTAAATCCGAACCCGGCGATGAAAGCGGCCTGACGCACGAGCGGCTGGCACGCGATCTCACCGAACTGCTGGATCACCTCGGCGTGGCGCAGGCGCACGTCATGGGCTCATCCGCAGGCGGGATGATCGCCGCGCAAACCGCGCTGCGCTACCCCGGGCGCTTCCTGTCGCTCGCGCTGTATGCAGCGACCGCGGGCATACCGCCGAGCCGTCATCAGAAAGGCGATTGGCTGGGCCGCGTCACGCGCGATGGCGTGCGCAAGTTCCTGGACGAAACGGCGGTCGACCGCATCGGTCACGCGCACCCGGAGCATGTGCGCTGGTACATCGATTCGGCAGAAGGTGTGACGCAGTCGTATCTCGCGCGCTTTGTGCCGCTCATGGCGAGCGAGGACTTTACCGATCGGCTCACCGCGCTCGCCATGCCGGTGCTCGTGGCTGTGCCCGATCCCGATCCGATGGTCGCGCGCAGCGAGTACGAGCGCATGAGGCAGTACTTGCCCAAGTGCACTTTCGTGACCCTCCCCGGCGCGGGGCACAGCATGACGGCCGAGATCCCCGACCGCTGCGCTGAAGTGCTGAAGAATTTTCTCCAGGATATCGCATGACTATGCCGCTCACTTCCGAAATGCACCAACTCACCGCAAGCGACGGTCTCAAGCTCGCCTACGCTGTCGATGACTTCAGTGATCCCTGGCGCCCGCCGGAAACATTGATCCTGATCCACGCCGCAATGGGAAGCTCGCGGCGTCTCTACAAATGGGTGCCGACGCTTTCTCGCCACTTCCGTGTCGTGCGTCCTGACATGCGCGGTCACGGGCAAACCGAAATTCCCGGCCCGGATCAGCTCTCGCTCAAACGCCTGACGCAGGACGTGATCGAGCTCGCCGATCACCTGGGGTTGAAGCAGTTTCACATTGCGGGTTCGTCGGCCGGCTCGATCGTCGCGATGCGCACCACGATCGACTATCCGGAACGCATCAAGACGCTCGCCAATTTCGCGTCGACACCGGGTTTGAAGCCCTCGAATATCGACATGAACAAATGGGTGCGCGGGATCAAGGCAAAAGGATTCAAGGCATTTCTCGAGGAGACGATAGAGGAGCGCTTCCCGAACGTGGCGGACAAGGGCTTTCTCACCTGGTTCATCGAAGAGTCGGCGAAGACCGACGTGGATCTCTTTGCCCGCTTCGGCCCGATGATGAAGGCAGTCGATTTCACCGCCGATCTGCACCGGATAAAATGCCCGATGCTGAACGTCATGCCGGGGCACGATCCGCTGGGCACGCCGGCGCAATACGAGGTCTACAAGACGCATGTCCCGCATAGCGAGTACATCTGGTACGAAGGCCTGCCGCACAACATCACCGACTCGGCGCCGCAGCGCTGTGCCGATGATCTCCTGCGCTTCCTGCTGAAAGACCGCACTCCGTGAAAAGGCTCGAAGGCAAGGTTGCGTTCATCACCGGAGCGGGATCGGGCATTGCGCGGGCGGCCTCGCGGATTTTCGCCCGCGAGGGTGCGCGAGTGGCCGTTGTCGAGATTAACGCCGACGCCGGGCGCGCCACCGAAGCGCTGGTGCGCGAAGCGGGCAGTGAGGCGCTCTTCATCGAAACGGATGTGCGCAACGAAGAGAGCGTGAAACGCGCGGTCGCGCTGACGCTTGAGCGCTTCGGCAAGCTCGACGTGCTCTACAACGTCGCGGGCGGATCGCGGACCGAGGATAATCTCGTCACCGAAGTCGATCTGTCGGTGTGGCAGGCGACGATGACGCTCGATGTGCTTGGGCAGCTCCTGTGCTGCCGTCACGCGATACCGCGCATCATCGAGGCGGGGGGCGGCGCGGTCGTCAACATGTCCTCCGGCGCCGCGCTGCGCGGCGCGAGCCCGGCGCACGTCTACACGGCGGCCAAGGGCGCGATCATTTCACTCACGCGCGCGCTCGCCGGCGCGTACGCGAAAGACAACGTACGGGTCAACGCGATCTGCGCGGGCCGCATACTCACCGAGCGTATCACCAGCCGCTACGGCACACCGGATCGCGCCGGTCCCGTAGTTGACCTGCAGGACGCCGCGGGCCGCGTCAAGGAATATCCGTTCTGGGTGGGTCCGCCCGAAGACATCGCCAACATTGCGCTCTTTCTCGCCTCCGACGAGTCGCGCATGATCACCGGCGCCGCCATCCCTGCCGATGGCGGCCGCTCCGCTTATTAGAAGAGATCCGACATGACTAACCACTCGCGCTGGGCGATGGACACCTTCAAAGCTTCCGACGGCCTCGAGATCGCATACGCGCTCGACGACTATACTGATCCATGGCGCCGCGCCGACACGCTGATACTGGTTCATGCCGCGATGGGTAGCTCGCGCCGCTTTTATGCGTGGGTGCCACATCTTGCCCGCGATTTTCGCGTGATCAGGATCGACATGAGAGGTCACGGCGCGACGCAGATTCCAAGCGCCGACCAGCTCTCGCAGTTGCGTCTGGTGCAGGACGTGGTCGAGCTTGCGGATCACGTCGGTGCCAAGCGCTTTCACGTCGCCGGCTCATCCGCGGGGTCGATCGTCGCAGAGAAAACCGCCATCGATTACCCGGAGCGTGTGCTGACGCTAGCCGCGTTCGCCGGAACCGGCGGCATCAAGCATGGCCTGCAGGATCAGAACAGTTGGGTGCGGCGCATCGGCGAAAAAGGCCTGGCGGGATTCTTGCGCGAGACAATCGCCGACCGCGTCGACATCAAGCAGGCCGAACCGGGCTTCGTCGACTGGTTTATTGCCGAGTCCTCGGCCACCTCAGTGGAGTTGCTTGCCCGCTTCGTGCCGATGATGCGGCAGTTCGAAGTGCTCGACGATCTGCACCGCATTCGCTGTCCGACACTCGCTGTCGCGCCGGGTGGGGACCCGATTCACACTGTCGACCAGTACCGGGTATTGCAGCAGAAAATCCCGAATTGCGAATTCATCGTCTACGAAGGTCTGCCGCACAACATCACCGATGCGGCGCCTGACCGGTGCGCCGCAGAACTGAAGCGATTCCTGCTGAAGCACGCGTCGAGCCGGGCCGCAGCCTGAGCGCGATACCGCCCGCTCTGTCGGCGCGCACCGTAGCGTCTCTCCCATCGCGCAGGTGGTGCTGCAGGTACTTATTGCGCCTTCGCGCCCGAAGCCTTTACCACCTTGGCCCACTTGACGATTTCGGTTTTGATATAAGCCGCGAACACATCGGGCGTGCTGGCGACAATCTCAAAACCCAGATTCTCCAGACGCTGCTTCACCTCGGGCAGCGCCAGCGCTCTGGCATACTCGCTGTGCAGGCGTGACACAATGGCGCGCGGTGTGCCGGCCGGTGCCAACACGCCGTACCACGCGGTGGCTTCAAAACCGGGCAATACGGACTCCGCCACCGTGGGCACGTCGGGCATGGCAGGTGAGCGCTGCGCGCCGGTGACCGCGATGGCACGCAAGCGGCCCGTCTTGATGTGCGGCATTACCGATGACATGCCGCCGATCAGCATTTGAATTTGCCCGGCGACAAGATCAATCACGCCCTGCCCGCTGCCTTTGTAGGGCACGTGCTGCAACTCCGCGCCGAGCGCCGTGTTAAACAGCTCGCCGGTGAGATGTCCGACACTCGCCACACCCGCCGACGAAAAATTAATCGATTTCGGTTTCCCTTTTGACAGTGCGATCAGCTCTTTCATGTTGCGCGCGGGCACCGCGCTATGCACCACGATGATGTTCGGCGAGCTCGCCAGTTGCGAAATCGGCGCATAGTCTTTCACCGGATCGTACGGCAGCTTCGACATCAAACTCGGCGCGATCGCCACGTTGGCGATGTAGCCCAGCACGAAGGTGTAACCGTCGGGCGCCGCGCGCGCGACAATCTCCATGCCGATATTGCCGTTGGCGCCGGAGCGGTTATCGATGACGATTTGCTGGCCGATGGATTCGGAAACTTTTTGGCTCGCGGTTCGACACAAGGTGTCGGCGTTGCCGCCGGGCGAGAACGGTATGACCAGGCGGATCGGGCGGCTGGGATAAGCCTGTGCAAAGGCGAACACGGGCACGGCAAACGCCAGCGCCCCCGCCCAATACCGCCAATACTGCATACGCAACTTCAACACAGCATTACTTTAAATTGGCCGGGTCGTTGCGCCAGCGCTCCCAGGCTTCACGCTGATCTTCGCGTATCGCATCGTCCTCGAGCATGCAGCGCACCAGCGCGGTCACGTCGGATTCGTAGATGCCTTTACGCTTTGCAGGCGCCCACGGGTGATCGGCCGGCAGCACCGGAGATTTGTTGACTTTGCTGGTATCCATGCTGTAAATCCTTTAAAAACAAGTAGTTACATTGCTATGCCATACAGTGTGCAGCGCGTAACTCTCAGCGCATAGTGGCACGCCTTCTTATACGCGAAAACACCCGTCGCGCAAACCGGAGCGATCAAAATTAATGCGCTTGCTTCGTCATCGGCATCCTGCGGGTGCCGCTTGAGATAGCGCTAACATTGGAAACCTTGCGCAAATATGTCGAGGTATGCGGGAAAAAGCTGGTGGTTTCGGTGCGGTGAGCCGCCCGCAGAGGGCTTGGCTACGCAGCATGCGGACAAAGCTGCTGGCAAATGCTGCGGTAATAGCCCCAGTGGGTGTTGTTACATGCATAATCACTTTCACCCTTATAACCAATTGGAAATCGCGCTCATGAAACTTTTCTCAACGCTTTTGTTGTTATCAACTGCACTGCTGCTGGG
>CAMATZ010000026.1 GCA_945861275.1 Bordetella parapertussis | reverse complement strand
GGGAAGAGGCGCTGGAACTCCGGCAGCGAGCGCGGAAACGGCAGATCGCCTCGCTCAAGTACGTCAATAACCATGGTCGCTCCACGTCAGCGCGGATGCTCAACATACTACCGGTAGTTGGTTTGGGTGACAACCGGATAAGCACGGTTTAATGATCTGCCGGCGCAGCACCACGCCAACGTCGATGTCGACACGCCGCCCTATCAGCGCCGTCCGGGACAGCGTCCGCAACTCAACGATGAAGAGATTGACGACATCGTAGTGTTTTTACGCACGCTTACGGATGGCTACAAGCCATAACGCGCGAATCAGCTTACAGCGCCTTCTCCAACTGCTTGCGCTGCTCGATCATCTCAGCAGGCATGCGCGCCGCGAGTTCACCGAACAAACGCTCGTGGTCTTTCACTTCTTCTCGCCACAGCGCGCTATCGACTTCAGTCAGTTTCTCGAACGCGGCCTTTGAGAAACCATTGATGCCGCTCAATTCCATATCTTCGTAACGCGGCATTTTGCCGACGGGCGTGTCCGTGGCGCCGCCCTTGCCTTCGCAGCGCTCGATGATCCATTTCAGCACGCGCATGTTGTCGCCGTAACCCGGCCACATGAATTTGCCGTGATCATCGCGGCGAAACCAGTTGACGGCAAACATTTTTGGCGGCTGCTTGAGCGACTTGCCGATGTTGAGCCAGTGCTTGAAGTAGTCGCCAAAATGATAGCCGCAGAACGGCAGCATGGCGAACGGATCGCGGCGCACCACACCCATTTTACCCACGCTGGCCGCGGTGGTTTCGGAGGCCATGGTCGCCGCCATATAAACGCCGTGTGTCCAATCGCGGGCTTCCACCACCAGCGGCACCGTGGTGGTACGGCGGCCGCCAAACAGGAATGCGCTGATCGGCACGCCAGCGGGATTTTCCCAATCCGGGTCGATACAGGGTATCTGCGACGCAGCCACGGTGAAGCGCGCATTCGGATGCGCGGCGGGCTTGCCGCCGTCCGGATCCCACAACTTGCCACGCCAGTCGGTCAGATTCATCGGCGGGGTTTGCGACAACCCTTCCCACCACACGTCGCCATCGGGTGTCATTGCCACATTGGTGAAAATCGTTTCTTTGTTGAGCGCGGCCAGGCAGTTGGGATTGGTAAATTCCGAAGTGCCGGGTGCTACGCCGAATGCGCCGGCTTCCGGGTTGATCGCGTAGAGCCGGCCATCTGTGCCGGGTTTGATCCATGCAATATCTTCGCCGATGGTGGTGACTTTCCAGCCCCGCAATTCTTTTGGCGGAATCAGCATCGCCAGATTGGTCTTGCCGCAGGCGCTGGGGAACGCCGCCGCGATGTAGTGCTTTTTGCCGCCCGGCGGCTGGATGCCCAGAATCAGCATATGTTCGGCCAGCCAGCCCTGCTCGCGCGCCATGATCGACGCAATGCGCAACGCAAAACATTTTTTGCCCAGCAGCGCATTGCCGCCGTAGCCGGAGCCGAACGACCAGATGAGTTTTTCTTCGGGGAAATGTACGATGTATTTGTTCTGTTTGTTGCTGGGCCACACCACGTCTTTTTGGCCCGGCGCCAGCGGTGCGCCCACGCTGTGCAGGCAGGGCACGAAGAATTTGTCGGTTCCCAGCAGATCCAGCACGGCACGGCCAATACGCGTCATTACACGCATGCTCACCACCACGTACGGCGAATCCGTCAGTTCCACACCGATGTGCGAGATGTGAGAACCCAGCGGCCCCATGCTGAACGGAATCACATACATGGTGCGGCCACGCATGCAGCCATCCGTGACTTTGGTTAATGTTGCGCGCATCTCCTCGGGCGCCACCCAGTTATTGTTGGGGCCTGCATCCTCTTTGTTTTTGCTGCACACAAAGGTGCGGTCCTCCATGCGCGCCACGTCATCAGGATCGGAACGGGCAAGATAGCAACCCGGGCGCTTTTGCTGGTTGAGCTTGATCAACATGCCGCTGGCTACCATTTCCGCGCACAGGCGCTCGTATTCGGACTGCGATCCATCGCACCACACAATGTGCTCGGGTTTGGTCAGTTGCGCGACTTCGGCCACCCACGCTTTCAGCTTCGCGTGGTTCACATAGGATGGCGCATCGATATTCGAGATGGTGCGGACTGTAGTGGCGGCGGTCGATGTCATGGCCGTCCCTCCTGTTATTGAAAATCTTGTTTTAAAAACAATGGCAAAGCGATTTGCCACCTCTCGCTTTGCCACCTAAAGGGAGTGCATTTTACCTGATTTGGCGGGGTCGCGGCTACACCGTTACAGGTGAAGACGCCACGGCGCGCCCAGTCACAGCAGTGCTGCGCCAACCGCGATCAAAATAGCGTAAACAGTGTGCCGGAAAACCGGGTGCTGAGTGTCGAATCATTCTTGAAATTTCCAGTTTCGGTTGGCCGCTGGTAGTATGTGCGAAGGTCGTTTACGATTTGACGCTGCTGAAGTTGTTCCGATCGGTAATGCTGCCCGAAGAGTCTACTGAAAAGGAGAAGCCATGAAGCTGCTCAGTTTTCGCCCCTCACGCGCCCGCGTTGATCATTTCGGCGTGCTGCTTTCAAATGGTCAGGCGCTTGACATCACCGACGCCAAAAGCGGGCGCGGCCTGCCCGATTCCCTGATCGATTGCATCCACGGCGGCGCAGACGGCCTCGCCCGCGTGCGCGACGTGCTGGCGCAGGCGGAACACCGTCTCAAAGCCGGCAACAGCGAGCACATCGTGTCGCTGACCGCGGTAACCGCGCGCCCGCCGCTTATCCCCGGCAAAATCATGGCCATTGGCAAGAACTACTCCGACCATGCCGCCGAAGTCGGCAGTGCCGCCTACTCGCGCCCCGCCGGTTTCATCAAACATGTCGATACCTTAATCGCAAATGGCGACGTCATCCGCAAACCGGGTTGGACGGAAAAGCTCGACTACGAAACCGAACTTGCGGTGGTGATCGCCGACGAATGCCAAGACGTGCCGCCGGAAGAAGTCTACGCACATATTTTCGGCTACACCATCATGAACGACGTCTCAGCGCGCGATGTGCAATTCGCCGAGCGCAAGGAAGGCAACATCATGATCGGCAAAAATTTTCCCACCGCGGCGCCGCTGGGCCCGTGGGTCGTCACCAAGGATGAAATTCCCGACCCGCACAATCTGCAGCTGATCACGCGCATCAATGGCGAGGTGCGCCAGAACGCCAATACCGGCACGCAGATTTTTCATATCCCCGCGCAAGTGGCTTGGTACTCGCACGCCGGCCTCTATCCCGGTGACATCATCTCCACCGGCACGCCCGCGGGTGTTGCCGCCGGCTACAAGGGTGAAGGCTCGTGGTACTTGAAAAACGGCGATGAAATAGAATCCGAAATTGAAAAAATCGGTGTGCTGCGCAATGTGGTTTCTACACGAAAACGGCGCGCTTAGGTATTGCACGCATCGCCGCTGAATACAAGCACTGCGCTGCTTCGTGGCCGCAATTGCCGCCACCATGCAGATGATTTTACAACCTGATGTTCGACAACGGAAGAAACACGCCATATTCCGCGCAATTGCTCGCATTGCCGTACTTTGCAGCGCCCTGTGTCTTGCCACGTCCGCACAAGCGCAAACCGCTTCCGGCAAATTCACCTGCGACGGCGAAACCTACACTATTGAAAGTGCAGTCGCTGCCTGGGTGCCCGAGAAAAAAGACTTTATGGTGTGGGCCTTTGCCGCCAAATTCACCGACGATGAACTGAAAGCGCACGCATTCATCGAGAGCCGTCTGAGCAATAAGCCCAAAGCATATTCCGACAAAGCGTTTCAGAAAGCCGGCTGGGATATGCAGGCCAAGACGCAGAAGATCAAGTACGTAAAGATTGAAGGCCGCCTCAAAGAACCCGCGCAAAAGGTGGAATGGGCCAACGTGCAGGGCGGCGCATTGATGTATGTCAAGTGCCTGACCAACGTCAACCTCAATTTCAACATGCATCCGGGCGACAAGAATCCCAGGGCGGACATTAGCAAAGCGTTCAAGTCGTTTGATTTTCCGCTTAAAAACGAAGCCAAGGTCAAGTATCAGACCATCGCATTCAAGCACGACCCTGATCCGAAGGGCATCAAGACCAAGACGACATGGGATTATAAAGTCGATGCCAGGGTTTACACCGTCGAGTGAACGATGCTGGCTAAATTCATCGGCTGCGGCGCAGCACATCAAGCAGCGCGACAACACTTTCAATCTGCGCAGCGTTCTGCGGTTCCTGCGCCCAGCGCGCCTCGATAGAATTTTCGAAAAATCGAACCGCCACCTTGCGCGGCGCTGTTTTGTTGTAATCAATAATGGCGCTCTGATTCGCCGGCGATAGCCAGCGCGCTGCCGCGCCGTCGCTGGAGGCATAGGCGTTGTAGTCGGCCATAAATGCTGGCGATCCGCCATTCCAGCTCGGCGGTGGCTTGAACCCGGTTGCAGCGGCGAGTGCGCCGTCGGCAGCGAGAAAACCGAGCGACTTCCTCTCGACCAGCACATCATCAGCGCCGGTATCCGTGGCCATGTGCACACGGGTCCACACCGTCTTGATTTCAATGCCTGATGCAGTCACTTCGACACGCGCTGCCACACCAGCTTTTGTGCGTCGCGCGATCCATTTGGTATTGCCACGCTGCGGTTTTTCGATGGCCCAGCCGTCGCGCCGCAGTGCGTCAGTCATGATGTTGGCGCTGCGCATGGCAAACCAGATTGCAGCGCCTACGCCCGCGACAATAAGTACGCCGATAACGCTAAAGATCAGATCGCCCAGTGGCGTCACGGGCGGAGACCCTCGCGCCGGGAATATTTCGCCATCTCAAAAAGCCGTAGTTCGTCCATTTACAGAATACGACCATACCGCAGTACGGCAGAGCAACCCATCACCATCTACTTGACACTGCCTTTGCGATTCCATCATCGCCGCTAAAGACGATTCAGGCAGGTGCAGCTGCTGGTGCGGCAGACGAAACACGCCTGGCGCGGAATTTACCCACCAGATGCCAGATGCCGTACACCGCGCCGCCGGCAAGCACCAGCAGCGCTATGCCCAGCAAAGGCCGGTAGAAAATCCACGCCACGGCAATGGTAGTCAGCGACATGATGCCCGCAAGCAGGAAGGCAATAATCCCAGTACCAGCGCCGATGATGTCGCCAAAAAGCGGGATCACGCTCGCCAGCACTGATAGTGGTTTAAGCGTCATGCCCAAGCCCAATGCCATCAATACAAATCCGACCACGCGCAAAATCCACGTCATCACTGCATTCGATTCCTTGGCTGCCTCGAACATATCATCGGCGCTGGCGATGCCCTTGCGCTGCAGATCAACCGTAGCGCCGGCCTTAGCGCGATACGGCTCGAACGTGCTGCCTATTTGTTTGGCGACTACGGTGATATCGCTTTCGCCTACTTGCGTGAAGGTGATGCGCAGGTCGCTGACTTGCGGCTGTTCCGGGTTGTAGCCTGCATACAAGCCAGCGCCGTGGTCACGAAGCGGACGAGAGATGTCAGATTTGACCAAGGATGCTGCCGCTTTGACTGGTTCGTCGCCGGAAATTTGTCCGGATTGCGACGGTGTGAGCGTATACGCGCCGAGCGTAACTTTGTCCGCGGTCCATTTCTCGGTCTTGAACGGCAGGCTGCCGGGATTGTTGTGCCCCTGCTTTTCTTTGAATTTGCCCGAATCCTGCAACGATTCCGACCACTCTTTGGCATAGGTGTACGTGGTCACGGTCTCGGTGCCGCCGCCGAGTTTGTTCTTGGTTTCACTCTTGGAAGATTCTTTCCACTGATACATCTCAACTTTGCGCTTGAGCGCAATGGCATTGGCCGAAACGCCGAATACCGGGTCGCTAAGCGTCACCGTCGTTTTTGCGCGCCCTGTGGTGTGTACGAGTTTTCCCTCGTTCGCGGGGTCGACTCTCTCCGACAGCGTCGTCACCACCGCGCCGCGTCCTTCATCAAGCGATTTCGCGGTGCGCACCGCGCGGCCTTCGTTCCAGAACAACAAAGGAAACGCCGCGATCACCATAACCAAGCCAACCACTATGCCCTTGATCGCGCCACCCAGCCTCGACAACCAGCCCTGAGAACTGGTTTCGCTGACGGAATCGCTGCCGCTATCTTCGCTGGAATAGCTGTTCTCATTATTGTCGGCCATGATTTTCTCCCCTGTTATCGCGAAACTACTGTATTCCCACCGCCCCATTCTTGATCACCATCTTTGCATTGCCGCTGCCCGTGGCGCTGGCGTTGGTGCTTTTCACGGTTACCGTACACGGCCCATTGCCGATACTGCGCGTGACATTGGAAGCGATACTGGTTTGCGTGGTGGTGCTGCACTTGATGGTGATGTCGTGCGACTTGCTGTCGCGATTGGTAAGAGTGAGGTCTGCGTAGGCTGTGGAGGAAAGTAATATCGATATATAACCTGTTGTTTTTATTAAGCTTTTCATGACTGGCTCTCCCATTTGAAGTTTGTTATAGGCGTACGGCCAGCCGCTTCGATACTGTGCGGCGGCCGTTCGCGTTCCATCACAAGACGTTGTTACGAACGAAATCAGCCTTTCTTGGCGTCAGGCCGTTTGGATTCCATGCAGGCGCGATACTTCGCAACATCACTACGGCAGGCTTTGTGCGCGGCAACTTCGGCTTCGCAACGCGCTTTGTTCTCGCTCTTGTTGCAATCGCGCGGTAATTCATCACGCTGGCAAATGCGGCGTGCGTCGCCTTCGAGCTTGCCACACTTGGCGTCGGCCTTGTTGCGTGCTTCACACTGCGCCTTCGCGCCCTCAGGCGCCTTGGAACAATCGCGCTGTTCTGATTTTTGCGCCGGCGGCGTTGCTTGCGCAAACGCCGCGCCCGATGTCGTCATGATGACAGCACCACAAGCCACAGCCAGACCAGATTGAAAAAACTTCAAATAACGGTTCATGATTTACCTCCCTTTATGATGGATAAAATACTACAACACACAGCAACTTGCACGCAAGGCCTTCACGAGGCGTTCCGGCCTGGAATGCGCGCTGCTTTCAACACCGGTCCCCAGCGTTCGCCTTCGGCGTAGATGCGGGATGCAAAATCCGACAGCGTGCCGCGTACCGGTTCCAGTCCCAACGCAAGCAATGCATTACGCGTTGACATTTCGTTGACCGATTCTGATATACGTTCATTCAACCAGCGTATGACGTTGGGCGATACGCCATTGGGTGCGAACACGCCAAACCATGCGGTCACATCCGCGCCCGCGATGCCTGACTCCGTCAACGTTGGCAAATGCGGTAACAACTCGGCACGGCGCGGACTGGCCACCGCCAGCGCACGCAAATGCTCATTGTTGAGATAAGGCAGTGCCAGCGGCAGCGCGGCAAACATCAACGAAGCGTGTCCTTTGGCGACGCCGTTGAGCGCTGCAAGCCCGCCGTTATAAGAAACATGCACCATGTCGAGCCCCGCCACGCGGCGCAATAATTCACCGGCAAGGTGGCCGGTGCTGCCATCGCCCGACGAGGCGTAATTTATTTCACCGGGACGCACTTTGATGTACGAAATCAGGCGCTCAAACGTCTTGAACGGCAGCCCCGTGCTGACCATCAACACAAACGGCATGTCAACCAGCGGCGCCGCCAACTCAAAATTGCGTGTGGGATCGTAGCCCACATCAAAGGCGTAATGCGGTGTGAGCACCATGGTTTCGTTGCTTGCCAGCAGTAGCGTATGCCCATCCGCCGATGCGCGCGCCACATGCTGCGCGCCACGCGTGGTGGCGCCGCCGGGCTGACGCTCCAGCAGCACCGGATGCTTTGATTCGTAACGTATCGTCTGCTGCACAATGCGGCTTAGCGTATCGGAGATCGCCGGCGGCGCATTTGCGGCCATTAACTTGTAGGTTTTGGTCATGCGCGACGAACCACGTATATCGGTGGGGCCGCTCAGCGGATACGGCACTACCAGTGTCACTGCGCGCGAGGGGTAATCTTGAGCTTGTGCGTTAAACGCAAATAGCAGCGTTAGAACAAAAACGATGGAACGCGGCATGAGGAAAGCCTTGCTTTGAATAGACACGCTGTTGCAGGTTGAGTCGATTCGACTGGCGCAAATCTTACAATAGAATTAGTGGCGAAAAAACATCCTCGCTGTCGTTCCCGCCCCCGGCTAAATCATTCGAGGGCAGGCTACGGCGGGTATCCCCTTCCCTTGGGGGAAGGTAGGTTGGGGGCGGTATGTGCCCTATGGCACTGTGTTATGGGTTCCCGCCTGCGCGGGAACGACAGGGTTGGAAATGTTAGAATCGCGTTTTCCAGATTCGATAGAACCATGTCCACCGTATCCCGCACTGCCACCATCAACCGTCTCGGCGCCGCCGTAGGCGCGCAAGGCATTTTCACGGATGCCGCCGAACTCGAACCCTATGTCAACGATTGGCGCGGCATTTATCACGGTGCAGCGGCGGCAGTGGTGCGGCCGGCGAACGTTGAACAAGTCGCTGCCATCGTCAAAATCTGCGCCGAGACCCGCACCCCTCTGGTGCCGCAAGGCGGCAACACCGGCATGTGCGGCGCCACGGTGCCCGACGCCAAATTGAACCCGGTGGTTATCGCGATGGGGCGCATGAATCGCATCCGCAATGTTGATGCGCTAAATAACACCATGACAGTCGAAGCCGGCTGCGTGCTCGCCAATATTCAACAAGCGGCGGTGGATGCGAACCGCTTGTTTCCGTTGTCGCTGGGCGCCGAAGGCAGTTGCCAGATCGGCGGCAATTTATCCACCAACGCCGGTGGCGTGAACGTGCTGCGCTACGGCAATACGCGCGATCTGGTGCTGGGACTGGAAGCCGTGCTGCCCGACGGACGTATCTGGAATGGCCTGCGTTCGCTGCGCAAGGACAACACCGGTTACGATTTGAAGCACCTGTTTATCGGTGCGGAAGGCACGCTCGGCATCATCACCGCAGCCGTACTGAAACTTTTTCCCAAGCCCAGCGCCACCGCTACTACGTGGCTGGCCGTGCCATCACCCGATGCCGCGCTGAATTTATTTTCGTTGCTGCGCCAGCATTTTGGCGACCGTATCAATGCGTTTGAATTGATTTCGCGCGCCTGCCTGGAGTTGGTGATGAAGCATATTCCCGGCGTGCGTGATCCGCTCAACGCGCCGCATCCATGGTATGTGCTTACCGAACTGGGTGATTCATCGCCGGGCGACAACTTGCGCGTGGCACTCGAAAGCGCGCTGGAAAAGGCCATGACGCAAGGTCTGGTCATCGACGCCGTGCTGGCCGAAAACAACGGCCAATCGCAGGCGCTGTGGCGCATCCGCGAATCCATACCGGAAGCCGCCCGCAACGAGAGCGGCATGCTGTACCGTCACGATATTGCCGTCGCGGTGGGTGAAATCCCCGCCTTCATCCGCGACGGGCAAGCGGCGTTGGAAAAACATTTCAAAGGCACCCACATTATCTGCTTTGGCCACCTCGGCGACGGCAATTTGCATTACAACACTTATGTCGCAGGCCGCATGCGCAGCGATGCCGCCGCACGTGAGGCCCATGATGTGACTACCGTGATTTACGATATTGTCAAGCAATACAAAGGCAGTTTCAGCGCCGAGCACGGCATCGGCATCGCCAAGGTTGCTGAACTCGTGCGGTATAAGGACCCGGTCGAAATTGATCTCATGCGTACGGTAAAGCGCGCGCTCGATCCGCAAGGCATTATGAATCCGGGAAAAGTACTTTAGTGCGATGCTGACCATTGCAACCCTTCACCCAGCGGGAGTGACATGAGCGAGAAAATTAAAAAATCCGACACCGAATGGAAACAAATGCTCACTAAAGAGCAGTTCGATGTCGCACGCAAAAAAGGCACCGAACGCGCATTCAGTGGCGCCTATTGCGACAACCACGAGCAGGGCATCTATCGCTGCATTTGTTGTGACGCCGAGTTATTCAAAGCCGAGCACAAGTTTGAATCCGGCACCGGCTGGCCGAGCTTTTGGCAGCCTGCTGTCGCGGAAAATGTGGCTGCCGAAGAAGACAACGGCTTTTTTATGCGCCGCACCGAAGTCTTATGCAACCGCTGCGATGCGCATCTGGGTCACGTGTTTGAAGATGGCCCTCAGCCAACGGGCCTGCGTTATTGCATCAACTCGGCATCGCTCAAGTTTGAAAAGTCATAAATTAACCGCGCCGTAATACGACAAGTAGTGTCTCCCCCCCTCACCCTAGCCCTCTCCCCCAAAAAGCGGGGGAGAGGGAATACTATTTTTTAGGTTTGATGCCATGAAGTTTTTGTTCGACATGTTCCCGGTGATCCTGTTCTTCGTGGTGTTCAAGCTGTATGGCATTTACGAAGCTACCGCAGTCGCCATTGCTGCCTCTTTTGCGCAAATCGGCTGGGTATGGTTCAGGCACCGCAAGGTGGAACCGATGCTGTGGGTCAGTCTTGGCGTGATTACGGTGTTCGGCGGGGCCACCCTGTTGTTACAGAACGAAACCTTCATCAAGTGGAAACCCACGGTGCTGTACTGGTTGTTCGCCGCCGCGCTGGGTGTCGCCGCGCTGGGTTTCAAAAAGAACCTGATACGCGCCATGATGGAAAAAACCCTGACGCTGCCTGAAGCGGTTTGGGGGAAACTGCTGCTGAGCTGGATTGCGTTTTTTGCGGTGATGGGTGTGCTTAACTTGTTTGTGGCGTTTAATTATTCGACAGACACCTGGGTCAACTTCAAACTGTTTGGCGGTATGGGTCTGATGCTGGTTTTTGTAGTGGGCCAGGCTGTCATGCTGGGCAAATACGTTCAGGATAAAAATCCTGAGTAGCCGGAACCCTTTTCCGCTCAGGTTGTCTTTAGCGCAGACCTTCACATAATCACGCCTTTGAATACCATCGAACACATGCAGCTGCGCCTCGCCGCGCTGGCGCCCGAGTCCATCGAAATCATGGACGAATCGGGTCAGCACATCGGCCATGAAGGCGCCAAGGGCGGCGGCGGACATTATCAATTGCTGCTGGTTTCAGCACAATTTCACGGTTTGTCGTTGCCCGCGAGGCATCGTTTAGTTTACGATGCGCTCGGCCCAATGATGCAAACTGCAATACACGCCTTGTCGATCAAGGCTTATGCACCGGAAGAAATCTAACCACCAGGGAATTTAATTTATGCACGCCCGTATTCATGCACTCGCGCCAATAGCCGCGTCACTTACAGTTGCCGCAACCATTTTTCTACTGCCCGCCGCGCACGCGCAGGTCGCCAAAGTCAACGGCGTGGAGATTCCGCAGGCCCGGCTCGACACCATTCTCAAAATGCGCGCCGCCGGCAAGCAGCCTGATACACCGGAAATACGCACCGCGCTGCGCGATACGCTGATCAATCAGGAAGTGGTGGCGCAGGAAGCCGTGAAACGCGGCCTGCAAAAAAACCCGGAAGTCGCCGCGCAAATCGATTTACAGCGGCAGGAAACGCTGGTCAACGCCTTTGTGCAGGATTACATGAAGGCCAATCCAGTGAATGACGACGCCGTGCGCAAGGAGTACGAGCGCATCAAACCGACCATTCCCGCCAAGGAATTCCGTGCACGCCATATCCTGGTTGACAAGGAGGACGAGGCCAAGGAAGTCATCGCGTTGATCAAAAAAGGCGGCAGCTTTGAGAAACTGGCCGCCGAAAAATCAAAAGATACCGGCTCCAAGGCTCGCGGCGGTGATCTCGAGTGGGCGCCTGCGGAAAAATATGTCAAGCCTTTTGGCGACGCTCTACTCAAAATGAAAAAAGGCCAGCTTGCCGATGCGCCGGTGCAATCCAATTTCGGTTGGCACGTGATTCGTCTCGACGATGAACGCCCGATCAAAGTGCCGACGCTGGACGAGGCCAAGCCACAAATTCAGCAAATGCTGCAAAGCCAGTTGGTGCAGAAAATGCTCAGCGATTTGCGGGCCAAGGCCAAGGTGGAATGAACTTCCGTGAAGAGTGAAGGGTGAAGGGTGAAGAGTGAAGGGTGAAGAGGTGCACCCACACGTCACCACCGCTGTATTTTACACTTCACCCTTCACCCTTCACTCTTCACGTCCTTAACCCACCCACTTGCGCGCATTCTGAAACATCCGCAGCCACGGGCCGTCTTCGCCCCAGCTGTCCGGATGCCAGGAGTTCTGCACAGATCTGAATACCCGCTCCGGGTGCGGCATTAGTATGGTGAATCTGCCGTCCGGCGTAGTGAGTCCGGTAATGCCCTGTGGCGAACCATTCGGATTGAGCGGATAACGCTCCGTCACCTGTCCTACGTTATCCACAAAGCGCAGCGCGATCAACGGCTGCGCCGCGTTGAGTGCCGCAGCATCCGCGAATTCCGTGTAGCCCTCGCCGTGCGCCACCGCCACCGGCAGGCGGCTACCCGCCATGCCGTCGAAGAACAGCGAGGGCGATGGCTGAATTTCCACCATCGCGACGCGTGCTTCGAATTGCTCGGATTTATTTTTTATAAAGTGCGGCCAGGCTCTCGCGCCGGGAATCAGTGCATTTAAGTTGCTCATCATCTGACAGCCGTTGCACACACCCAGCGCAAACACATCGGCGCGCATGAAAAAAGCCTCGAATTCATCCCTTGCACGCGCATTGAATAAAATAGATTTCGCCCAGCCTTCGCCCGCACCCAGCACGTCGCCGTATGAAAACCCGCCGCACGCGGCAAAGCCTCTGAAATCCGCGAGACTGACGCGGCCCGCAATGATGTCGCTCATATGCACGTCGAACGCGGCAAAGCCCGCACGATCAAACGCCGCCGCCATTTCGATTTGTCCGTTGACGCCCTGCTCGCGCAGAATGGCAACGCGCGGGCGCGCGCCAGTGGCTATCAACGGCGCGGCGACAGCGTGTGATGGATCGAATGTAAGCACAGGCACGATGCCAGCGTCCGCAACATCCAGAATACGCGCGTATTCCTCTTCTGCACATTGCGGATTGTCACGCAACTTTTGCAGCTGATAAGTCGTTTCCGACCAGGCGCGATGCAAGTCAGTGCGTTTTTCGCACAGCACTACACTTGCGCCGGCCTTCACCCGCAGGGTGGCGTCGTTATTCAATTGCCCAATGCATTGGCAGGCGACGCCCGCCGCTGCGAACGCCTGCCGCACAGACGCTTCATCTGCCGCGCGCACCTGCAACACCACGCCAAGTTCTTCGTTAAACAGCGTGTCGATCAGAGCGGCGTCTTGCGGCAGTTCCAGCGTGATCCCGGCGCGTCCTGCAAACATCATCTCGCACACCGTGGCGAACAGCCCGCCATCAGAACGGTCATGATAGGCAAGAATTTGCTGTCGCTCCGTAAGTATTTGTTTTTGTTGAATAAAATTAACAATACTCGATGGCGATTCGAGATCTGGCGCAACCGACCCGGTCACCCCCCACGCCTGCGTCAGCGCAGAACCGCCCAGCCGCATGTGCCCGTTTGCCAAATCTATCAGCAACAACACCGTGTCACCGCAATCCGTGCACAGTTGAGGCGTCAGCGTTTGCCGCGCATCCAACACCGGCGCAAACGCGGAAACGATCAGCGACAGCGGTGCAATCACTTCCTTTTTTATGCTGCCCTCTGTCCACGCGGTTTTCATCGACAGCGAATCCTTGCCCACCGGGATGCTGATGCCCAGTTGCGGGCACAGTTCCATCGCCACTGCATGCACGGTATCGAACAGCGCTGCGTCTTCACCGCCGTGCCCTGCCGCCGCCATCCAGTTGGCCGACAGTTTGATGTCGCCGATATGCGCGATAGGCGCAGCGGCAATATTGGTAAGCGCTTCGCCTACCGCCATGCGCCCTGACGCTGCCGCGTTAATCACCGCCAGCGGCGTGCGTTCGCCCAGCGCAAACGCCTCGCCGCGATAGGTGTTAAAACCCATCAGCGTCACCGCCACATCCGCCACCGGCACCTGCCACGGACCCACCATCTGATCGCGTGCCGTCATGCCACCGACGCTGCGGTCACCGATGGCAATCAAAAATGTCTTGTCCGCCACCGACGGCATGCGCAGCACACGGTAGGCGGCCTCGCGCAAATCGATGCTCGTGGTATCAAACGCCGGTAGCTCACGCGTGAGGCGCGACACACGGCGCGTCATCTTCGGCGGCTTGCCCAGCAACACCGACAGTTCCATATCCACCGCGTTGTTCGCAAACACCGGATCATGCACGGTAAGCCGGCCGTCATCGGTGGTCTCGCCCACCACCGCATACGGGCAGCGCTCGCGCGCGCACAGCGCGTCGAACACGGCCAGCGACTCGGGGGCAATCGCCAGCACATAACGTTCCTGCGCTTCGTTGCACCAGATTTGCAGCGGCGACATGCCCGGCTCTTCGCTCGGCACTTTGCGCAAATCGAAGCGCCCGCCGCGTCCCGCCGCATGCACCATCTCCGGTAACGCATTGGATACGCCGCCGGCACCGACATCGTGTATCGAGCGTATCGGGTTGGCTTCGGCCAGCGCGCAGCAACGGTCGATCACCTCCTGCGCGCGGCGCTGGATTTCCGCGTTGCCACGCTGTACCGAATCGAAATCGAGGTCCTGCTGATTGGCGCCGGTGTCCATGCTGGACGCCGCCCCGCCGCCCAACCCGATCAGCATGCCCGGCCCGCCCAACTGAATCAGCAACGCACCCACGCCCAGTTCCGCCTTGAACGCGTGGCGTGCGGCTATATTGCCCACCCCACCGGCGATCATGATCGGCTTGTGATAGCCGCGCATCTCGCCGGCAACGAATTGCTCGTAGGTGCGAAAGTAGCCCGCCAGATTGGGCCGCCCGAATTCGTTGTTAAAAGCCGCGCCGCCTATTGGGCCTTCGAGCATGATCTGCAACGCCGACGCTATGCGCCCCGGCTTGCCGTAAGAGTCATGCTCCCACCGTCGAACAGCATCGGGTATGCGCAAGTGGGAGACGGTGAATCCCGTCAGCCCCGCCTTGGGTTTGGAACCGCGCCCGGTTGCACCCTCGTCACGAATTTCACCGCCGGCGCCGGTGGCCGCGCCCGGAAACGGCGCAATCGCGGTGGGATGATTGTGTGTTTCCACTTTCATCAGGATATGCGTATCTTCCTCGGCAAAACCGTATTTGCCGTCCTGCCGCGGATGAAAACGCGCCACCCTCGCGCCTTCAATCACCGAAGAGTTATCAGAGTACGCCACCACCGTGCCTGCGGGATGCTTCGCGTGCGTGGTGCGTATCATGCCGAACAGCGAAATGGGCTTCACCTCGCCATCAATAATCCAATCCGCATTGAAAATTTTGTGACGGCAATGCTCCGAATTCGCCTGCGCGAACATCATCAGTTCAACGTCGGACGGGTTGCGTCCCATGCGCGTGAAGTTTTCGACCAGATAGGTCACTTCATCCTCAGACAGCGCCAATCCCATCTCACGGTTTGCGCGCGCCAGGGCGTGCGCGCCGCCGCCGAGGATATCCACGGTACTCAGCGGCTTGGGCTCGAAGTGCTGGAACAATTTATCCGTGTCCTTCATCGCCGCGAATACCACTTCGGTCATGCGGTCGTGGATCAGCGGCGTTAAATCCGCGCGCGCATCCGCAACCCCGTTCGCCCAAAACGCAGTGCCGCGTTCGATGCGCCGCACGACTTCCAGTCCGCAATGTTGTGCGATGTCTGTCGCCTTGGACGACCAGGGCGAAATGGTTCCGGGCCGGGGTGTTACCAATAGCAATTCGCCTTGCGCTGCATCAACGCGCGCGGCAGGGCCGTAGGTCAGAATGCGTTCGAGCCGCTCAAGTTCCGGCGCATCCAGCGCGCGCGAAGTCTCGACGAAGTGCCAGAAATCAGCGTGCAAGGTGAGTGCAGCAAACGAGGCAGGAAGCGACTGCAGGAGTTTTGCGAGGCGAAAATCAGAGAAAGCGCGGCGGCCGCGGAGGCGCAGAATCATCGCTGGGCAGACTGTTCGGACGCTGTAAAGCCGTATTGTACCACTGCTTTTCCGCTAAACTTGAGCTCACCATGTTAGTCAAGGTCAGCAACGGCACTGCGCTTTTTTTAACCGCGGATATTCGCCGTATCGAATTGCGCCACAGCGACCAGCCGTTGATGGAACGCGCGGGACTCGCGACCGCCCAACTTGCGCGTCAACTCGCTGCGGGTAACGGCAAACCGGTACTGATATTCGCCGGCCTCGGCAACAACGGCGGCGATGCGTTTGTTGCCGCGCGTTACCTCAAGCAATGGTTCTTCGCGGTCACCGTGGTTTTCGCCGGTGACGCAGCGCAACTGCCGCCGGATGCCGCCGCCGCTCACGCGCAATGGCTGGCTGCCGGCGGCACCACCAGCGGCAGCCCGCCGCAAACGGGTGGCTGGAGCCTGGTCATTGACGGCTTGCTGGGCATCGGCATCACACGCGACGTAGCAGGCCGTTACGCACAGTGGATCGGCATCATCAACGGCACGCGCGCGCCGGTGCTGGCGATCGATGTCCCCAGCGGCCTTAACGCTGACAGCGGAAAGATTCACGGCGCGTGCGTGCGCGCCATTCACACCATCACCTTTATCGGCGCGAAGCCCGGCCTGTTTACGCTCGACGGCCCCGATCACTGCGGCGAGATTGTTGTGGATGATCTCGAACTCGGCAACGACCCGCATACCGCGCCTGGAACTGTGCTGGGCGCCGTCGCTCACGCGCTCGCCCCGCGCCGGCGCAACACCCACAAAGGCAGTCACGGCAGCGTCGGCATTATTGGCGGCGCCAGCGGCATGGTGGGCGCGGCGTTACTCGCGGGACGCGCGGCATTGCTTCTCGGCGCAGGCCGCGTATATGTGGGCCTGCTCGCGCGCGATGCGCCGCTGCTGGATGTCACGCAACCGGAATTGATGCTGCGCACCGCAGGCGAGGTATTGAAACTCGATCACCTGAGTTGCCTCGCCATCGGCCCCGGCCTGGGGCAATCCCCCGACGCGGCGTTTTACCTGCAATGCGCGCTGGAATCCCGCTTGCCGTTAGTGATTGACGCCGACGCACTCAATGCCATCGCTACCTCTGAAAAATTAAGGACCAGTGTAAAACAGATCGTTACAACGAAAGTGCTAACGCCCCATCCGGCGGAAGCAGCGCGCCTGCTTGGCTGTAGTACGCAAGAGGTGCAGGCGGATCGCATCAGCGCCGCCATCACGCTCGCTGCTCAATTCAATGCACATGTCGTGCTCAAGGGCGCGGGCAGCGTGTGTGCTTCGCCCGGCCAGCCATGGCGCATCAATACCAGTGGCAACCCCGGCATGGCGAGCGCGGGGATGGGCGATGTGCTCACCGGCATCATCGCGGCACTGCTTGCGCAAGGCGCCGAAGCCCAACCCGCAATGGATACAGCGGTGTGGCTGCACGGCGCGGCAGCGGACGCGTGTGTAGCGAACGGCATCGGGCCGGTGGGTTTGACGGCTTGCGACACAATAGACGTAGCCAGACGCTTGCTAAATCACAACATTCCGCCAGCGCTGCCATAAATGCACTGACACTTCCGCGCGGGAGAGAGATATTTTCTCTCTGATCATTCTCCTCATACGCCATCCGCCAGCCGCATCGCGCGCAATCCCAGCGTCGCCGACACCATGCCGGTCATCGGCACCACGCAGCAGATCGCTTCCAGCACCTGACGACGTGTCATGCCGTACTCGTAAGCGCGGCGCATTTGCTGCGCAGCCATTTCAACTTCGCCGCGTGCGCACAGTGCGGCAATCACAATCAACGCGCGCGGGCCGGGGCCGATTATGGCGTCGTGCGAATCGTCCGCCGCCATGCAGTGGTCAACAAATGCCGCTGCGCGGCGAGCGAGTTCCGGGTCGATTGCGGCGGCGTAACGCCACTCGTCTGTGTCGGCTAGACTTTCCTTGTCAATATTTTTTCGTGTGCGCCCCATCGTCATTTCGGGAAACGGCTTAAGTACTTTCGGTTCGCCGCCCGGCGGCAGTTTCCCAAACGGATAATCCGCACTGTTCGCCTGCTCTATCGCCAGCGACACCAGCGTCAAACTCGCCCAACCCGTCACCGAGGCAAAGGCCGCTGCGGCTTCGAACAATGCCTTGTTAGTCAGCCCTTCACGATACATGCGGCGTATGTGATTCGGCGCGTGGCGCAAATCCCCCTTGGCGCACAACGCGGGGATGGCGATCAGCTCGCGCATCTGCACCGACAACTGTCCGCTGGCGGCGTGCTGACCCTGATACTGATGCAGGTAACTCACCGTTTGATTGATCAAGTGATAGGTTATCGGCGACGCATACACCAGCGTTTTCCACTCGGGAAAAATATCGCCGCGCGCAGCGGTGGCGCGCGCGAGTATGGCTTCGGGGCTTAAATCCGGATCATCCTGCTGCGCGAAATCAGACACAGAAACTCCTTGACGTGTATCGATGATGAAAGATTACTGCATTCCCACCTTGCTGTGACACCTCAACCGGTATAATCCACGCTTTTTTGGGTCGGCTCCCGCAACCATGTGGTTTAAAAATCTCCTCGTCTACAGACTCGCCGACAGCCGCATCAAAGCGGATGATCTCGAAGCCCGGCTCAAAGACAACGCGTTGCAGCCTTGCGGCAGCTTTGCGATGGAATCGCGTGGCTGGGTCGCTCCGCGCGACGATGAGTGTTTTTTGTACCGCCTGCAACGGCAATGGCTGATCACACTGGGTGTGAATCAAAAATTGTTGCCGGGCTCGGTGATCACCCAGTTCGCCCGGGAGCACGCGGCAAAACTCGCGGCGAAGCAGGAACATCCGGTGGGCCGCAAACAAATGCGCGACATCCGCGAGCGCGTACTCGATGAGCTGATGCCCAAAGCGCTAAGCCGCCGCCGCACGCTGGGCGCATGGATTGACCCGGTAAATCACTGGCTGGTGATCGACACGGCTGCCGCTAAAAAAGCCGACGAGTTGCTCGAATCGCTGCTCAGTGCGGATGTAGAGCTTGAGGTCAAACGCCTGGAGTGCCAGCAATCGCCATCCGCGCAGATGACTTTGTGGCTCAGCTCTGGCAAAGTGCCCGCGCCGTTCACCATCGATCAGGATCTGGAGCTGAAAGCATCGGGCGCGAGCCGCGCCACGGTGCGCTATGTGAATCACCCGCTGGAAGGCAAGGAAATCCGCGAGCATATCGCGGGCGGCAAAACCGCGACGCGGCTGGGCATGACCTGGAAAAACCGCATGTCGTTCGTGCTCACCGATCAACTGCAAATCAAGCGCGTGGTGTTTCTCGACATCCTCAAGGACGAAACTCCGGATGAAGCCGAAGACGCCGAAGCGCAGTTTGATGTTGACTTCGCGCTGATGACGGGCGAGTTGGCTGCGATGCTTGCCGATTTGGTAAAAGCGCTAGGTGGAGAGAAAAAGAGCAGCTAGTCGCAAGCATTAACCATTCACCGTTCACTCTTCACCCTTCACGCCCTAACCCCTACCGCGGCTTCTCCTGCCGCCGCCCGCCCGCCGCATTGCCTCGTCGTTGCTGGCCGTGCTGCTGACGTTGACCCTGCGGCTGCGGCTGGCGCGGCGGTTGGCCTGGCTGTGCGTGCTGCGGCTGTCCTCGGCGGCGTTTGTTGTTGCCGCGATTGCGCGCGTTACCTTCAGCGTTGCCGCTGCCATCATTGCCGTTGCCACGATTCCCGGCACTGCCGCCTCTGCCCCCCCTGCCCCCTCTGCCGCCACTGCCACTACTGCCACGGCGCGGTCGCGCCGCACTCATGAATCCGGCGGATGAGGGAAACATCTGCCCGGCATTGGATTCGGGCTGCAGATCATCGTCGTCATGCACGGTTTGCGGCGCGGGCGCCGCGATGTTGAAATTAATTTCGTCTTCGGTATCGAAGTTGCGCTGATTTTTTGGCAGCGCTGGCATGCGATTACCGATGTTGTCGAGCGCATCGTCGATATCACCCGCCGCAATGCGCGCGCGTATGCCGCGCAGCTGTTTTGACGGTGGTATGCGATTGCCAAAATCGTCATCGCGAACCACATTGCGCTGGCCATTTCGATTCGGGGTATCACGATTGCCGCGATTGTCACGCTCTTCGCGCAGCGCGTCCTGGCGGTTACTGCCGTTGCGGTTGGGTTCGCCGCGGTTGCCCCGGGTGTCACGCGATTCACGCGCATCGCGTGACGCTTCGCGCGGCGCTTCCCGCGGCACTTCCTGCGGCGCTTCAGCGCCCTCCACGGCAACAGCGCCCGGCGCCAGCTGCTCGCCCCGATTCTCCCCGTTCGGGCGATTGCGTCCACGGCCACGGCGGCGGCCGCGGCCCTCGCGTCCTTCCCTGCCTTCCTTGCCTTCTCTGCCCTGCTGTGCTTCTTGCGGCGCACCGTCATGCCGCACCGGCTGCGGCTGGCTGGAAGGCTGCGGCTGACGCGCCGGCTGTGGCGGCGGTTCTGTTCCGGGCTCGAAGCCGGCAATTACCGTCTGTTCCACCGTGCGCTGCATCAGTTTTTCAATTTCAGACAGCAGCGGCTGTTCTTCGGGTGACACCAGCGAGATCGCTTCGCCGGTGCTGCCGGCGCGGCCGGTGCGCCCGATGCGATGCACGTAATCTTCAGCCACGTGCGGCATATCGTAGTTCACCACGTGCGGCAATTCTTCGATGTCGAGTCCGCGCGCGGCAAGGTCGGTTGCCACCATCACGCGCACCAGGCCCGCTTTGAAATCGGCCAGTGCCTTGGTGCGCGCACCCTGGCTTTTATTACCGTGTATTGCGGTGGCGGAAATGCCCGAGCGGCCCAGCTGATGCGCGAGCCGGTTGGCGCCGTGCTTGGTGCGCGTAAACACCAGCACCTGTTTCCAGTCGCCGCTTTTCACCAGGTGCGCCAACAGCGCGCGCTTGCGCTCCTGCCCCACCGGATGCACCCGTTGCGCCACCAGCTCCGATTCGGCATTGCGCCGCGCCACTTCCACCATCACCGGGCTGTGCAGCAAGCCATCGGCCAGCGCGCGTATGTCATCGGAAAACGTTGCCGAGAAAAGCAAATTCTGGCGTTGCGCAGGCAGCAGTGCAAGGATGCGTTTTACGTCGTGGATGAAGCCCATGTCGAGCATGCGGTCGGCTTCGTCAAGCACCAGAATTTCCACCTGCGACAAATCAACCGTCTGTTCGTTGGCGTGATCGAGCAAGCGCCCGGGTGTCGCCACCAGGATATCCACGCCGGCTTTCAGCGCATCGACTTGCGGCGCCATACCAACGCCGCCGAATATCACGGTCGAGCGCAATGGCAAATATTTGCCGTAGGTGTGTACGCTCTCTTCGATTTGCGCAGCGAGTTCGCGTGTGGGCGTCACTATCAGCGCACGCACCGGATAAGTGCCCGGCTCTGGCGGATTCTCCATCAGGCGCTGCAGCAGCGGCAGGGTAAAGGCGGCTGTTTTTCCGGTACCGGTTTGGGCGCCGGCAAGAACATCGCAGCCTTCGAGAATTACCGGGATCGCCTGTATCTGCACTGGCGTGGGTTGCGTGTAGCCATGATCGGCGGCAGCACGCGTCAAATCGGGCATAAGCCCAAGATCGACAAACAACTGACTCAAAAATTTCTCCCTGCGATCAACCTGCCGCGGCAAATACCGCGAGAACCGGTTCAGGCTGATACAACTTGGGGTTTCGGGGTTCGGGGAAGCGCCGGGCCGGGCTTTGGTTATGACTTGGAGCCTTGCCGCCACAGCTAAAAATTCACCACGATCAGGACGCAACCGCAAACCGGATGAAGCGGCGCTGATGTCCTAGATGCCGATAATACACCAGTTGCTGTATGCAGCCGGTGCGCGCGCGGTACGGCACTGAATAAGTAGCGTAATTTGTTGTACTTACACAACTTTTGGCGCCCAGCTGCTACTCCTTCGCGCCTGCCTTAAGCAAAATCCGCGAAATCTCGTCGTTATTGCGCTGTTTGGCGGCCGTCAGCGCCGTGTATCCGTTGGAGGCCTTGGTGTTCACATTGGCCCCGTATTCCATCAGCAGCAGTACCGCCGGGGTTTGGCCTTCGCGCGCCGCCAGCATCAGCGCGGTCATACCACTGGCGTTGGCAGCGTCTATTTTCGCGCCGCGCACGATCAACAGTCGCATTACCTCCAGCTGGTTCATCGAGGCGGCGTAAATCAGTGGTGTCCAGCCGGCATGGTCGATTTGCGCACCCTCGGCCAGCAGTATTTTTACCACCTCCAGGTGACCTTTGATCGATGCCATCATCAGCGCGCTTTCGCCAAAGCTGTTGAGTGCCGCGACCCTGGGCTTGGCTGCAAGCAGGGTTTTGATGACGTTAACGTTGCCTTCCTTGGCCGCCATTATCAGCAGGGTTTCGCCTTCCTTGTCCACCGTATTAACGTCGAAGCCTTTGCGCAGCAGGTTGGCGACCGTGCTGTTGTCGCCCATGCTGATGGCGCGAGTCATATCGTCGTACGCTCCGGCACTCGCTGGGAGCGTTATGGTGACCAGCAGCAGCGTAAAAATATACTTAATAATTAACTTCATTTTTGTTACCTATAGCATTGAATAAATTATAAAAATTACTACTTGTCTGATGCGCTATTTGTGCGGTATCACAGCCGCGGAGGTGTGCTATTTCTTCGGCCACATGTTTCACCAGGCTGGGATCGTTGGTCTTGCCGCGAAACGGTACCGGCGCCAAATACGGCGAATCGGTCTCGATCAACAGGCGCTCCAGTGGCACTTTTTTCGCAACTTCCTTTAACGCGATGGCATTCTTGAAGGTGACTATGCCCGAAAAAGAAATGTAAAACCCCAGTTTCAGCGCGGCCGCCGCTACCCCCCACGTTTCGGTGAAGCAGTGCATCACCCCGCCTACCTCACTCGCACCCTCCTCCTGCATGATGCGCAGCGTGTCTTCCGCTGCCGATCTTGTATGAATAATCAATGGCTTGGAGCACTCTTTTGCGGCCCGAATGTGATTTCTGAAACGCTGCCGCTGCCACTCCAAATCGCCGCTCAGTCGGTAGTAATCAAGCCCGGTTTCTCCGATGGCCACAATTTTTGGATGCTGCGCCAGTCGGACAAGCTCATCCACCGAAGGTTCGGAAACATCCGGGTAATCCGGGTGCACGCCCACTGACGCATAGAGATGGTCGTGCGCCTCGGCCAATGCCAGCACTTTGGGGAAATCCTCCAGATTCACACTCACGCACAGGGCATGGGTCACCTTATTTTCGCGCATGCGCGCAAAAATATCGTCGAGCTGGTTGGCCAGTTCAGGAAAATCCAGATGACAGTGCGAATCGATGAACATGCCTAATCAAGCCGCCACATGCTGTGTTTCCGCTTGCTGCATAAGCTGCCCGTACCGCAGCAGAAAATCTTCGATCAGCAAGCGTGCGTTTAATGGGTGATTGACGATTCTTTGAAAACGCACCAATTCACGGTGGAAATGTAAAATTTCCAGAGGATTCATGCTGTTTATGGCGGAAAGCAGCGCATCCTTGCGGTCTGGATTGTAACGCAGCGGCTGACCGAAACGCAGGCACGCCAGATCATAACTCCAGCGCTGTAAGGTATTGATAAATTGTGGTATTGGCTGCGCAGCCACGCGCTCGGCCAGCGCCAGTGCGTCAAACGCCGTGCTGGACAGTCCATCGAGCAGCTGCTTTCTCGCTGCCCAATAGTCGGGATTGTCCAATGCCACTGCCAGCAAAGGCGCACCACCGGCCTGCGCCAGCGCCAACTCAGGCTGGGAAATTCCGCTCTTTTTTAGCCAGGTAGCCGCCTCCTGTGGTGTGGGTGGTGGCAGTGAAACATGCTGGCAGCGGCTGCGAATGGTGGCGGGCAGCAGATGCGGGCGGTCGGCCACCAGCAAAAAATACGTGCCGGGCGGCGGTTCTTCGAGGCTTTTTAACAGTGCGTTGGCGGCGTTGACATTCATCGCCTCGGCGGGTTGAATCACCACTACCTTGGCCCCGCCGCGATGCGCGCTGATGTTGATGAAATCCGCCAAACTGCGCACCTGGGCCACCGAGATATCACGCTTTTTCTTTTTATCCGGCCCTTCGGCGTCATCTGTCTCTTCCGCGATTTCAGGTTGCAAAATGCGGTAATCAGGGTGGTTTTCGGTGTCAAACCAGTGGCAGGCTGCACATGAGCCACAGGCCGAAAGCGCGGAAACCGGTTTCTCGCACAGCAGCCCCTGAGCCAGCGCAGCGGCGAACGCGCGTTTGCCGATGCCCGGCGGCCCTTTGATTAACAGTGCATGCGGAAAGCTGCCTGCACGCTGCGCAAGCTGCTGGAACGCCTTGGTATTCCATGAATAAATAGTCATTTAAAACAATTAGTTATTAATACTTCTTCAACTTTGTTCTTAACTGTGTCCAAGGCTACAGAAGCATCAATTATCGCCACCCGCGACGGATGATTACGTGCGCGCCGCAGATAGCCCGCTCTTACCCGGTCAAAAAACGAGCGGCCTTCCTGTTCGAAGCGATCCGGATCACGCGCGGCTTGCGTGCGCGCCATACCGAGTTCGCTGAGCACATCAAAATACAGGGTTAAATCCGGTTGCAGACTGCCTTGCACCCACTCTTCGAGCGCCGCGATGCGCTCCCAAGCCACACCACTGCCGCCGGATTGGTAGGCAAACGTTGCGTCGGTAAAACGGTCGCAAACCACCCAAATGCCCGAATCAAGTGCCGGGAGTATCACTTTGTCCAGATGCTCGCGCCGCGCCGCGAACATCAACAGCGCTTCGCTATCGGGGTGCAGTTTCTGGTTTTTGTCCAGCATCAGCACGCGCAGTTTTTCACCGGCAGGTGTGCCGCCCGGCTCGCGCGTAAGCTGCACCTGCACCCCGCGTGCCTGCAAAAATCCCGGAATCCAAGCCAGGTGCGTGCTCTTCCCGGCTCCGTCCATGCCTTCCAGAGTGATGAATTTGCCGCGCGTCATTTTTTGCCCGACCTTTGATATTTTGTCACGGCGGCATTGTGGTCATCCAGAGTTCTCGAAAACTGCGAACTACCATCGCCGCGCGCCACAAAATACAGCATTTTGCTCTGCGCCGGGCTAAGTGCAGCCTGAATCGAAGCCAGCCCCGGCATGGCAATAGGGGTAGGCGGCAGGCCACCGCGCGTATAGGTATTCCACGGCGTATCGGCCTGTAAATCGCGGCGGCGCAGATTGCCGTCAAAATCGTCCCCCATGCCGTAGATGACCGTCGGATCGGTCTGCAGGCGCATATTGATGCGCAACCGGTTGATGAAAACCGAGCTGATCATAGCCCGGTCGGCCGCTTTGCCGGTTTCCTTTTCGATGATGGAGGCCAGAATCAACGCCTCGTAGTGCGACGCCAGCGGTAAATCAGCCGCGCGTTTGTTCCACTGCGCGTTGAGATGGGTCTGCATCAGGCGGTGCGCGCGGCGCAGTACCGCCAAATCACTGGCGCCGCGCGAAAAATGGAAAGTTTCGGGGAATATCCAGCCTTCTGCTTGCGCATCGGGGATACCCAGCGCGCGCGCGATGGCTTGATGGGTGAGGCCTTGCGTATCGTGTTTCAGTGCTTCGTGGGTGTCGAGCGCCTGGCGGATTTGCTTGAACGTCCAGCCGTCGATAAACCGCACGCTCGATTGCATGGCATCGCCACGGGTCATTTTTTGCAGCAGCTGCAGTGGCGTAATCGGCGACTCGAACTCATAATTTCCGGCTTTGATGTGCGCCGCATCGCCGCGTGCGCGCCCCAGAATTTCAAACAAGATTGCCCCGCCGGGCACGCTCAGCACACCCAGCGCCTGCAGCTCGCGCGCCACACCGCGCAGATTGTTGCCCAACTTCAAGTCGTAACCGACGCTCGCAGGTTTAAACGTGAGTTCTTGTGTAGAAAACAAAACCATGCCACCGACTGCGGTGACGGCCAACCCAACTACCCCGATTAAAACCCATTTGATCCAGCGCAACATTTTCGGCTAATTGCAGCGGCGCTACTCCGCGCGCAGCCCCGCCGCACTAACCACCGTCTGCCATCGGCTCAGGTCGCGTGCTATCAGGGCCGCAAATTCCGCGCGCGTGCTGGTGCGTGCTTCTCCGCCTTGATTGGCAAAGCGCTCGCGGACTTCGTTACTGCCGGCGATTTGCACCAGTTCGGTGTTGAGCCGTGTAAGTATGTTTGGCGAGGTGGCGGCGGGGGCCAGCACGCCATACCAGGTTGAGGTTTCAAACTCAGGCAGTCCCTGTTCGACGATCGGCCGCACGTCGGGCAGCACCGCCGAGCGCTTGCGGCTGGTAATGCCCAGCGCTTTCAACTTGCCGCTTTTCACCAGCGGCGCGGCATTGGTGATGCCCGACATCACCACTTCAATTTGCCCGCCCACCAGTTCGATCATCGCAGGCGCCACGCCCCGGTACGGCACATGCGTCAAATCCACCTTGGCCTGATGCTTGAATAATTCGGTCACCAGATTGATTACGCCGCCGATCCCTGACGAGCCGTAGCGCAGCTTGCCAGGATTCGCACGCGCGTACGCGATGAATTCCTGCACCGAGTTAGCCGCGACCGACGGATGCACCACCAGCACCGCCGGTTGCTCGAACACCAGTGACAGCGGCGCGAGATCGCGCTTCACGTCATATGGCAGCTTGCGATTGACCGCGGCATTCATGGTTAAAGCCGTGGAGCCGATCAGCAAGGTGTAGCCGTCGGGCGTGGCCTTGGCGACCAGATCGGCGCCCACGGCCGACCCGCCCCCCTCGCGATTGAACACCACTACGTTTTGGCCGAGGCGCTGGCCGAGCCGCTCCGCTATCACGCGCGCAAGTATGTCCGCCACGCCCGCGGGGGGATAAGGCACGACCATGCGCACGGGTTTGGTGGGGTACGCCTGTCCTGAGCCCGTCGAAGCGGGTTGGGCGACAACAGTGTTTGCACAAAACAGCAGCGACACCATTAACATAGTACGCTTCATAACCATGCTTTCGCGTTCAGATTAGCGGGCTTCATGCTGTGCGCTTTAACACATCACGCGCGATCAGCATGCGCTGAATTTCGGACGAACCTTCACCAATGCGGTAATGCCGCACGTCACGGTACATGCGCTCAACAGGATAGCCCTGCACTATCCCCATGCCGCCGTGGATCTGCACCGCGCGGTCGGCCACGCGCCCTACCATCTCGGAGCAATACAGTTTGCATACACTGGGCGCGGTGCCGACATCGTTGCCGGCATCTATCTGGCGCAGCGTCTCGTAAACCATGGCCCGCGCGGCAATCAGATCAACCTCAGAGTCCGCCAGCATCCATTGTATCGCCTGACGCTCGGCCAGCGGCTTACCGAAGGTCACGCGCGTTTTTGCGTGCTGCGCGGACATTTCCAGCAAGCGGTCCGCGGTGCCGATGCACGAACACGACACCGCCATGCGGCCATCGCGCAGCGATTCTTTCGCCAGATCGAAGCCCTGCCCCGGCTGCCCCAGCACCGCGCTGTCCGCCACCTTGCAGTTGTCGAATTCAATCTCGGCCAGTTTGATCACATCCGACCCCATCGTGGTATCGACGCGCGTGATAGTGAAGCCCGGTGTGCCGCGATCCAACAGGAACGCAGTGACACCGCCGCGCGTGCGTTTGACTGCATCGGTAATGGCGATCACTGTGATGAAGTCGGCTTCATGCGCGCCGTTGATGAAATGCTTGCGTCCGTTGATTATCCAGCCGCCGTCCACTTTATCGGCGCGGGTGGTCATGGCCGAATTGTCGGAGCCGCCTGCGGGTTCGGTGAGCGCAAACGCAGTGCGTTTAGTGCCGTCCATGAGACCCGTCAGATATGTGCTGCGCTGTTGCGGCGTGCCGTGGCGCGCGATGGCAATCGGTGTCAGTCCGCCACCACCACTGGCCAGCAAACCAAAGATGCGATGCGAACGGCTGAATTCTTCCAGCATCAGGCAGTAGGGAAACATCCCCATGCCGGCGCCACCCACTTCCACCGGTAAACGCATCGACAGATAGCCGTGTTTGCCCAGCAAGGGCAATACGTGCGGCGGCAATTCACCACTGGCGTCGATGGATTTTTCCAGCGGCTCAAGCTCGGCTCTGACGAACCTGCGCAACGCATCGCGCATCTGCGTTAATTCAGATGACAGTTCCGGTATCTGCGTAGAGGGCATGTCATTCACCGCCAGCCGCGCGCCAGCTGACCATCGCGCGCTCGGCTTGCTCCAGTGCGGCGCGCATGGGTTTGCGCATCCAGGCTTTGCTCGCGGCAAAAGCGCGCGGGTTTTTCGCCATCAAGTCACGCGCAAACTTTTCAGCAACGGTACTCACCTCGGCCTGCGGCACGAGCATGCGCACCAGGCCGCGCCGCTCGGCCTCGATGGCGTTCAAATTACGCCCGCTTTGCACGAGTTCATACGCCAGCGCGCCGCCGATCAGTGGATCGAGAATCGCCAGCCCTGCTAAAGGCGGTGTGCCCAGATCAATTTCCGGCAAAGCGAACACCGCTGATTGCGACGCCACGATCACATCCGCCAGCGCCGCGATCATGAAACCGCCGCCGCTGGCCACACCGTTCACCGCTGCCACCACCGGCTTTTCAAAATCAACCAGCGCCATCAGCAGCGAAAAAAATGACGTGGAGCGCGCTTGCCGGAATGCTTCAGCCGCCAGCGTCGAAGTCTGGCGCACATCCACGCCACCGGAAAACACGCGCCCGCCCGCGCCGCTGATCAACAACCCACGCACCGCTGCGTCGCTGCGCGCCTGGCGCAGGATTTCAGCCAGTGCTTGGGTCATTTCAAGCGTCATGGCATTGGCTTTGTGCGCGCGATTGAGTGTGATGCACAGCAAGCCATCACGATGTTCAAGCAGTAGTTCCGCTATGGCGTTGCTTGCGATGTCCATACCGCTACTACACAGGCGGTGTGAAATCCGGTGGCTGAGTCTTGATAAACGACGGTCGTGCCGCGATGCCTGCGTGCCACGCTTTGAGTTTCGGCGCGCTGCCGCGCCAATCATGCGCATAGCGGAAATCGACGTATTGCAATGCCACGCCGAGTATCAGATCCGCCAGACTAAAGCGGTTGCCGACGAGAAATTCACCGCCCTTGAAGTTGTTTTCAGCCAGCGCAATCGCACGCTGGACCCGGCCCTCTTCACGCTCCATTTTGTCGCGCAATTGATGCTCGGGCGGGCGGCGCGTCTCGAAAATGCGCTGTATCGCGGCATCGATAATGCCGTTGCCCAGCGCCTGCCAGCGTTGCGCCTCCCAGTAACCCACCGGATCACGCGGCGTAAACGATCGGCCATCGACGTGATCCAGAAAATGCACCACCAGCGCCGATTCAAATAAATAGTCATTGGGTGCAATTTCCAGCACTGGAATCTTGCTCAACGGGTTTTTGTCGATGATCGGGCTGTTTTCGCCCCACGGATCTTCGATCACGAACTCCACCGGCAGGCTTTTCTCTTCAATCAGCACGCGCGCCTTGCGCACATACGGTGAGGTCGGCGATCCATACAGCTTCATAATGTACTCCCTTGATTGCAGATTGATGGCGAGGCCGTATTGTACTCTGTCTACTCTGCCAGCGGCGCTACGGGCTTTCCATATGATGCGCCCTTTCCGCTGAAGCGGAAATTCGCTACGATGCGCCTTCTGCAATTCAAGCAGCCCCCGGGAATTTCCATGATTACTGTTACCCGTATCGGAAAGCACCTCGGCGCCGAAATTTCGGGCGTCGATCTGTCGCAGCCGCTGGACGACAACACCTTCGCGCAGATCGCCAGCGCTTTCTTCGACAACGAAGTGGCTTTCTTTCGCAATCAAAACATCACACCGGCGCAACAAATCGCTTTCACGCGGCGTTTTGGCATCCTCGAAGCGCATGTGCGCAAGGAAAGTCGGCTCGGCGGCCATGACGAAATTTTCGTGCTGTCGAACAAAGTGGATGCGCATGGCAAAGCCATCGGCGCACAGGATGCAGGCCGCTTCTGGCACAGCGATCTTTCCTACAAGCGCGAGCCGAGCATGTTATCGGCGCTGTATGCGGTGGAAGTGCCGGTAAAGGATGGCGTGGCGCTGGGCAACACGTATTTCGCCAGCACCACGGCCGCCTACAACGCACTGCCGGAGGCGATGAAACAACGCCTGGCCAGCATGAGAAACGTCCACAGCTACCGCGAATACCGTCTCAAAAACTATGCCGCACAGCAGGACGAAATGCAGCGTGGCATCCGCACCGTGCAGGAACATGCGCCCACATCGGAGCAATTGGCCAGCGTTCCGGATACCGAAATGGATGTGCTGCGCACGCATCCGGTGACCGGGCGCAAGGGCATGTTCATCAACCACGGCCACACCTCGCATCTCACGGGCATGCCGCGCGCGCAAAGCGATGCGCTGCTGGCCGAACTCTACGCGCACATCACGCAGCCGGAGTTTATCTATCGGCACAGTTGGCGCCCCGGCGATCTGCTGATGTGGGACAACATCGCCGTGCAGCACAAGGCGACGTTCGATTACGACCCGCTGCCGAGGCTGATGTACCGCACCACGGTGCGCGGGCCGGCGGTAGCATAAATCTGCGGCAAAACACTTTTCAAGGTTTATATGCCCCAAGCAAAAGGCTTAATCACAGTTAGACTCCACACCGCCGCGCAATACGACGAGGAATTCAACGACTGGTATAACCTTGAACACGTACCGCAGGTGACCGCCCTGCCCGGCTTCGTGCGCACGCGGCGTTATTTCTGCGACAGCGCCGACATACGTTATCTCGCATGGTATGAAACCACTGACGAAAACGTTGAATCTGGCGCGCATTTTCATAGCATCGTCAACGATCCGACGCCGTGGTCACTGCGCATGCGCAAACTTTATGGCAACAACCGGGAGCGCATGAATTTCAAATTGATGTGCGACGTGGGCCAGGCGCCCATTGCTGATGCACCGTGGATGTATATCGTGCATACCGACATTCCGGATCATATCGTTGATGAATACAACGCCTGGTACGACAAGGAGCATTTGCCGCGCTGCGCTGGCATTCCCGGAGTGCTGCGCGCACGGCGCTACATGGCGACCGCCGGCAACCCAAAGTATCTGACGGCCTACGAACTCAGCGGCGCCGATGTGTGGGAAAGCCCCGCCGCGCTCGCGGCACGCAAAACACCCTGGACCGAGAAAATGCGCTCGCTGTTCAGCAATACACGCCGTGTGCTCTACAAGCTGGTGGCGCCCAGCGTCACGCACCAGCAGGCCATCAAAATGCAGCGGCCCCCCGTCACATGAGCGAACGGGTGCTCACGCGCATCGACGACCGCGGCGACGCGGGCCGCATCGCCTATCTCACCATCAACAATCCCGAGCGGCGCAACGCGCTGGGCATGGCTGGCAAGCGTGCCATTGCCGAGACGTTCAATCGCCTCGCACAAGATGACAAACTGCGTGCCGCGGTCATCACCGGCGCCGGCGACAAATCATTCATTGCCGGTGCTGACATTCATGAAATGAAAGACCTCACACCAGAACAAGCCGAGGTCGAGCACACGCTCACGCATGTCGCCAACCAATCGATACGCGCGTTTCCGGTACCGGTGATTGCGCGCATCAACGGCTACTGTCTTGGCTTTGGCATGGAACTCGCTGCCGCCTGCGATATGCGCGTCGGTGTGGACAGCGCTAAATTCGGCATGCCGGAGGTGCGCGTGGGCATTCCTTCGGGCATGGAAGCGGTGCTGCTGCCGCGGCTGATCGGCTGGGGCAAGGCCGCCGAACTGATTTACACCGGCGACATCATCGACGCGCACGAGGCCTGGCGCATCGGATTTTTGCAAAAGCTGGTGCCTGCGGCTGAACTCGATGCCGCGGTCGAAAAATGGATTGCTTCCATCCTGCTCGGCGGCAAAAAAGTCATGCGCCTGCAAAAAGCGTTGCTGCGCGAGTGGGAACAACTGTCCATCGACGAAGGCATCCACGCCGGCATACGCGCTTGCGTGGAAGCGCGCAGCACCGATGAACCGTGGCGCATGATGGAAGCCTTTATTAATCGCAAAAAGCCTTTAGCACCACTAAAAAATAGTCAATAAAAACATGTACTTATTGGAACACGACGCAAAAGAACTTTTGGCGCGGCATGGCGTTCACGTGCCTGCGGGAAAATTGGTGTTCGCTGTTGCTGATGCCAGCAAAGACCTTCCCGCTTTGGCGGCAGGCCCCTGGATCGTCAAAGGCCAGATCACTGCCGGCGGCCGCGGCAAAGCGGGCATCATCAAAAAAGCCGCTACGCCGCAGGAGATCACTGAACACAGCGCAGCGATTCTTGGCCGTGTGGTGAAAGGCCGTCGCGTGGATGCGGTGCGCATCGAACAGCAGGTAGCCGGCGCCAGCGAGGCGTATCTCAGCTTGATGATCGACGCCGCGGCAGGTGGTGTACGCGTGATCATGGCGGCTGAAGGCGGCATGGAAATCGAGGCGTTGCCCAAGGATGCGATCCGCTCCGCAGTGGCCGCACCCGATGTTGCGGCTATCGAACAGTGTGTGGAAAAACTTGCCGCATCGTTCAGCGGCGCCAAGGCACGCGCGCTGCAGGAGGCCGGCACCCAGCTTGCGCGCGCGTTCGTGGCGTGCGAGGCGATGCTGATCGAAATCAATCCGCTGTTCGTCAAAGCCGATGGTTCGTGGCTTGCGGGTGACGCCAAGTTTGTCACCGACGATGGTGCGCTGGAACGGCAGCACGATATCCGCGCTATGCTGGAAAAGCGCGCCGCCGCCTACCCCGAAGCCGCACTCAAACTCGAGCACGGCTGCGACTACGTGGTAATTGACCCCGCAGGCGAGATCGGCCTGCTCACCACCGGCGCGGGATTATCGATGATGCTGGTGGACGAGCTGCGTGCGGCGGGCCTGAAGCCCTACAACTTTCTGGATGTGCGCACCGGCGGTCTGCGCGGCGAAACCACGCGCCTGGTCCAGGTGTTGAAATGGATCAGCGAGGGGCCAAACATCAAAGTCATGCTCATCAACATCTTCGCCGGCATTACCGAGCTGGGCGAATTCTCGCGGCTGCTGGTGAAAGCGCTGAGTGAAGCCCCCCAACTCAAAGTCCCGGTAGTGGCGCGCCTGGTCGGCAACGGCCTGCCGGCAGCGCGCGAGGTGCTGCGTGCCGCGGGCATTGCGCTGTATCCTGATCTGGATGAGGCATTGGCGGAAGTGCGCAAACATCTTGGTAAAACCGTGAAGAGTGAAGCGTGAAGAGTGAAGGGGTACCTCTCGCTGTACCCCTTCACTCTTCCCCCTTCACTCTTCACCCGTGCAACGAGATAGCATGAAAAACAGCACAACACTCAACCCCCGCATCACCAGAAGCACGCCGGTAATCATCCAGGGCATCAGCGGACGCGCCGGGCGCCTGCACAGCCGTCTGATGAAAGAATACGGCACCCATCTCGTGGCTGGTATTTCGTCGCGCAAGGAAGTCAGCGAGATCAACGGCGTGCCGCTGTTCGCTGACTGCGCAGCAGCCGTCAATGCCACCGGCGCCACCACCAGCGTGGCACTGGTCGGTGCATTTGATTTACTCGCCGCCATCGAAGAAGCGCTGGCGGCGGGCATCCGCTATATCGTCACCCCCACCGAAGGCATGCCCGTGCATGACGCGCTGAAAGCCAAGCGCGCCGTCGACGAGGCCGGCGCCATCTGGGTAGGCGCGTCCACACCCGGCATGGCCATCGCGGGCGAGGCCAAACTCGGTTTTCTGCCCAACGACGCGCTGATCCCCGGCCCGGTCGGCATCATGTCCAAATCCGGCACGTTGTCGTATGAATCCGGTTACCGGCTAGCGCTGCGCGGCATGGGCACGTCGGTGTGGATAGGCGTCGGCGGCGATGCGGTCAAAGGTGTGCGCTACGCCGACCTGGTGCCGTTCTACGCACAGGATGAGCAAACCAAAGCGCTGCTGATTATCGGCGAAATCGGCGGCCACGAAGAAGAAGATTTCGCCACGGCATGCATCGCACAGCAATTTACCAAACCGGTGTTCGCGCTGATCGCCGGGCGCAGCGCGCCGGAAGGTGTGACCATGGGCCACGCCGGTGCGCTGGTGCACGGTTCACACGGCACCTGGAATGCCAAACGCCAAGCGTTGGAAGCGGCGGGGGCGACGGTGTTCGGCTCGCTGAATGAGATGGTGGATGGCGTTACACAGCGCTTACGATGAGCATCCTGAAAACCACTGCAGTCTCCGCCACATTAATTGCCCTCTGCGCCGCAATCCCCGCGCACGCGCAAAACTATCCCGCCAGAACCGTGCGCATCATCGTCCCCACCGCACCCGGCGGCGGCAGCGATACGCAGGCGCGGCTGATCGGCAAGCGCTTCACCGAAAGCATGGGACAGCCGTTCGTGATCGACAATCGTCCCGGTGCGTCGGGCATGATCGGTGCGGAACTGGTGGTGCGCGCCCCTGCCGACGGCTACACCATTCTGTTCGCGAGCGCGCTGCTTGCGACAAACTCGCTGCTGTTCAAGAAGATCACCTTCGATCCGGCGAAGGATCTGGCGGCAATAAGCCAGATTTCGTTCGCGCCGCAGTACTTGATGGTGCATCCCAGCGTCCCGGCGCGTAACGTGATCGAGTTTGTTGCGCTGGCAAGGAAAAATCCGGGCAAGCTCAACGCCGGATCGAGCGGCAATGGCTCCGCCAATCACCTCGCAATTGAAATGCTCAAACAGGCTGCGGGCGTCAGTATCACGCACATCCCTTACCGCAGCGGCGGACCGTCAATCACAGCCTTGATTGGCGGCGAAATCGATTGTGCTTTCAGCGGCGCAGTGACCGCGCTGCCTCACGTGCGCTCCGGCAGAGTGCGCGCACTCGCGGTGACTTCTCTCAAACGCACGGCCGCAGCACCCGAGCTGCCGACGCTGGATTCGATTTATCCCGGATTTGATTCCGCGAACTGGTATGCGATGTTCGTGCCCGCCACAACGCCTGCGGCCATTATCAACAGGCTGCATGCGGAGACGGTGAGCACGTTGAAAGCGCCGGAAATACGTGACTTCATGATCGGTGAAGGCGCGGAACTGGTGGGAAGCACGCCAGCGGAATTGACGGTGTACCTGCGACGCGAGATCGAGCGTTACGCCAAGGTGATCAAGGCGGCGAATATCAAGGCGGAATAGCGGGCGGTTTGTGGAAGCGCACAAAAAAAGCCGCTCGCGCGGCTTTTTTCATTTACTAAAGTTCGTTCAAGCCACTACTGCCATCTCAAAATCCCCTTTGCTGGTGCCGCAATCCGGGCAGAACCACGACTCCGGCACATCTTCCCAGCGTGTGCCGGCCGCGATGCCATCGTGCGGCATGCCTTGCGCTTCATCGTATGAAAACGAGCACAGCAGACACTGCCAAACGCGGAATTCCTTCGACTTGGATGCTTCCGGCACTATCGCCCTGGCCATTTCAAGACGCGGGAAATTCAACACCAGCGCTTCCACGCCGTCCGGGCCGGCGACGATGGGGAAGTAGCCTTCATCAGGCTTGGTGAAGCCGATCGAAATCGCTTTGTATTCCTTACCCTGATAGTGCAGGCTGCCTTTGGTGACAATGATGTACTGGCCGTTGCCGTTCGAGGCATCGGGGCCGGCCGTTTCGGCGCCGGGTGCGAGTTTCAGTGAATACGCCGCAAGGCCGCGCTCGTCCTTGATCTCGTTGAACGTATGAACGTTGACATCGGCATTGCCTTCGAACCTGGGCGCTTCGGTAACCTGCCACGGTTTGCGATCGGGCACTGCCACTAGTTTTTCTTTGGCTGCGGGTATGTATTGCGCGCCCGGATCCCAGTGCGCGCGCAGCGTTAAAAAGCCCACGCCCTGATCGGCGCCGGTTAACGGGCCGTAGGGGGTATGCGCCCGCGAGAAATGCACTGCGTTAAGCGACAGCGGATGTTTGCCGATGACGCCGCCACCGCTGACGATCACCTGAAACTGATCGACTTCATGAAAATGCGGCTGGATCACACGATGTGGCGTGCCTTCCGCAAGAAACGCCACCGGATGATCCACCACGCCTTTGGGCGGCGTTATAAAACCCGTGCGCCAAGCAGTGCCACCGCCGGGCGGATTACGTGTAGTTTTAGCGGCTTTTACATCTTCATACGATGCGATTAAGGGCATGGTTTTCTCTTTCTTTCGACACTGTGGATAGCAATATTCTACTCGCCTATAGCGCTGCGTGTGAATCTGCTCACCGATTTAGCGAAATCAGTCCATATTACGAATATTCCCGCGTGCGCACTGTTTTGTTCAAAGGGTAAACGCCGTTCCATTCACTTCTATGGCGCTGTTTAGCGGCAACTGTCGACCTTATTTTCATGAGCGGCATTGAAGGAAGATTCGCCGGACTGCTCCCGGCAAGGATTGACGGCGGGGCGAACCTTCATTAAATGGGGACGGTTGCTGCCGGTTGCGAAAGCACCGCGCTTTCTCAATGCGCGGCCCTCGCATGCAACTTCAAGCCCAGCGCCCCAACAACTCTCAGAATGGTTTCGAAATCCGGGCTGCGCTCTCCGGAAAGCGCCTTGTAAAGACTTTCACGTGACAGCCCCGCATCGCGTGCCACCTGTGTCATACCCTTGGCGCGCGCGATATCACCCAAGGCCTTGGCGATAAACGCAGCGTCTCCGTTGGCCTCGTCCAGACAGGCCTCGAAGTAAGCGGCCATTTCTTCCGGGGTGCGAAGATGTTCCGCGACATCGTAACGCGTAGTCTTGGTCTTGGCTTTTTTCAAATTTAGGCTCCTAAAGATTGCGTGCAAGTCGCAACTCCGAGACACCCTCGCCCACCGGCTCGGCGTCACCAGCATTTCCGGCGGCCAGCCGCTCCACTCGAACCTGTACCCTTGCCCGCGCACGCAGATCGCGCAGATTGTCCAGCCAGTTGTCGTAGACATCGGTCTAGCGAATTTCAAGCATAACGGATTGTATCCTAGTGGCTACACATCGTCAATGCCATTGCCACCCTGAACGATTCATCGGCGGACATCGATAAATCCTTACCATGACTCCGATAATTTTCCCACTACGTCCTTTCGAGCCAGAACACGAGAGCATAATTCCCATCGGTACTTATCAGGATCGATGGTTTCCTTGTAGCGCATCTCGAAAGGGTTACGCGTATTTGGTGAGTATGGATACAGTGCATTGTTGCTCGATTAAATATTATTTAAAAACAAATACCTACATACTATTTCCAAATGCACTATTTCAATATGGCACGCGCGATGAACGCAGCAGTTGATTGACGTTGGTTAATACGGCATAACCGCACTGGTGCGCATGCGCATGCGCATGCGTTGCAACCTCATCGCTGCACCCTCCTTGATCAGGCGAATAAGCAGGAATAAATATTGGACCAAGCTACACATAACAAGATCGTCTCTTTCATCTGGGGCATTGCCGACGACGTGCTGCGCGATCTGTTCAAGCGCTTCGTCAGCGATATGGTGTATGAAATGACAAGCCAGTGATTACGAGCAGGTAATTATGCTATCCAACACAGGAAACGCCGTGAAAATTCTGCCATTCATTCTTGCTGTATTCGCCGCACATGCCGTCCATGCACAGGACTACCCCACCCGAAGCGTACGTGTGCTGGTGGGGCTCGGGCCCGGTGGCGGCTCGGATACCGTGGCGCGCATCATGACCACCAAGCTCAGCGACATGCTCGGCCAATCATTCGTGGTGGATAACCGACCCAGCGCCGGCGGCGCCCTCTCCAGTGAAATCGTAGCCAAGGCCGCGCCCGACGGTTATACGCTGCTGGCAATGTCACCCACGCATGTGATCACGCCCAGCCTGCGCAGCAATGCGGGCTACGATCCGATACGCGATTTCGCGCCGGTCATTCTCACGGTGTTTACGCCTTATGTGTTGTCGGTGCGCAATTCGGTGCCCGCTAACAACGTCGCGGAACTCATCGCACTGGCAAAGACGCAGCGTCTGACGTATGCCTCCAGCGGCATAGGCGGCTCCAACCATCTTTCAGCAGAATTGTTCAAGCACATGGCGGGCGTGGACATGGTTCACGTGCCCTACAAAAGCGGCGCGCAGGCAAACAGCGCATTGATCGCGGGCGAAATACATATCAGCTTCACCGCCATCGGCGGCCTGGTGGGACACATCAAATCGGGCCGCGTGCGTGCGCTCGGCGTAACTTCCCCCAAACGCTCTGCAGCCACGCCCGACATTCCGACCATCGCCGAATCCGGTGTGCCCGGTTATGAAGTCATCGGCTGGTACGGGCTGGGCGCCACCGCCAAAACACCGCCCGCTATCATCAATAAACTGAATGCCGCCGCCAACAAAGCCCTGCCCGAATTGAAGGAGCGTTATGCCAACATCGGCACCGAAATTGCAGGCGGCAGCGTGGCGAGTTTCGGCGCTTACATCAAAACCGAATTCGACAAATGGGCAAGGGTGGTGAAAATTTCGGGCGCTAAGGCCGAGTGACCATGCCAATACGCGTCAAAATGGCACGCGGATTCTCGATGACGATGCTTGCCGTGTTCGCCGGTTCCGCCGTTGGGCAGGGTTATCCGCACAAACCCATACGCATGGTAGTGCCGCTGGCGCCGGGTGGCGGCAATGACACGCTGGCGCGCTACATCGGTAAATATCTGACGGAAAGCCTTGGTCAATCCGTGGTGATCGAAAACCGCACCGGCGGCGGCGGCTTGGCGGGTGGCGAATATGCCGCGCGCGCGGCGCCCGACGGCTATACCCTGATCGTGGCGGGATCGGGTTTGATCGTGGTCACGCTCACGCACAAGCAACTCAACTTTCAGCGTGATTTCACACCCATTTCAATGATCGGCGAATACGCGGCACTGCTGACCTCGCATCCCTCTTTGCCGGTGAAGAACGTGCGCGAGCTGATCCAGTTCGCCAAAGCGCGGCCCGGCCAGCTTAACTTTGCGTCAGCGGGCAACGGCTCGGCGGGACATCTGGTGCTGGAAATGTTTCGCTCTGCCGCGAAAATTGATTTTGTGCATATCCCGTACAAGGGTGCGGGACCCGCTGCGACAGAAGTGATGGCGGGCCAGGTGTCGCTGGTATTCGGCAATCCGCTGGGTTCCATGCCGCATGTCAGAGCTGGCCGCCTGCGCGCGCTTGCCGTCAGCGGATTAAAGCGCATCGCGGCCATGCCCGAGGTGCCGACGGTTGCCGAATCCGGCCTGCCGGGTTTCGACGCGTCGTTTTTTCTCGGTCTGCTGGGGCCGCTCGCTCTGCCCCGCGACATCGTGACGCGCCTCAACACCGAGACCGTGAAAATTGTGCAGCGGCGCGAGGTGCAGGACGCACTGACGCTGCAAGGCATGGAACCGCTCAGCGGCACGCCCGAGGACTTCGCCGCGCGGATCAAATCCGAAATGGAAAAAACTGCAAAAATCGTGCGCGAATCGGGAATGCGCTTGAATTAGCAGAGGTGAACACGACAGTTGAACGCAGGCGGCGTGTTGCCGTCAATTTTCACTCGGGGAGAAATCACATGAGAACTACCGCAATCGTAGTTGCCGGAATGGGCATCAGTGCTTTGTTCGCTATTGCAACTGCCGCAGCTCAAACGCCGTCGTGGATGCCGCCCGCCGAAGCCCAGCGTTGCCCCTCGAAATGGGGCGCCGGCGATGAACGCGGCTCGGCCAACCACATGAAGCCGGCCTCAGTGCTCAAGGCGACAAAACTGATACGTAGCGGCGAGGTGATCGAAATCGGCCACGTACTGCGCCAAGGTATGCCTTTGCAAGCCACGCGCCAGTTCAATCTGCATACCAAGCGCTCAACGATGAATCGGGGGGCGAATGAGCGCGGCGGCAACGAAGAACTCGTCACCACCGAACTGGGGCAGATCGGCACACAATTCGACGGCTTCGCTCACCAGTCGCACGGCGACAGCCTCTACAACTGCTTCAAGATCAGTGAGACCGCAACGCGCACCGGCTTCACCAAGCTTGGCATTGAAAAGGTGGGCGCGCTGATGACACGCGGCGTGATGATCGATGTCGCCGGGCTGAAAGGTGTGGATACGCTGCCCGACAGTTACGAAATCACCGCGGACGATCTGCAGCAAGCACTCAAACGGCAAAACATGAAGCTGGAGCCGGGCGACGCGGTAATCATCCACACCGGCTGGGGCAGGCTGTGGGGCAAGGAAAACGCACGCTACATGCGCGCCAGCCCCGGCATTGGCGTGGGCGCGGGACAGTGGCTGGTGACACAAGACCCGATGCTGCTCGGCGCGGATAATATTCCGGTCGAAGTCGCGCCGCCCAAAGACCCGCTGCTTTCCGGGCCCATCCACCAGATGATGCTGGTGGTGCATGGCATACACCTGCTGGAAAACATGAAGCTCGACGAACTGGCGGCGAAGAAAGTCTACGAATTCGCCTTCGTCATGCAACCGCTCAAGCTGCAGGGTGCGACCGGCTCTACGGTAGCGCCGGTCGCGATTCGCTGACACACGCACGGCCCACCCGCATGGCGGGCGTGTTAGCATCCGGCCCGTTGTTCACCCCATTCAAATAATCTACTGGAGGAGTAGTCATGAAGCTTCGTCACTTGCTGGTCAGTGCTGTTCTTGCCGCACTGGGATCGACCGTGGTTCAGGCTGAAGACATCAAACTGCGCATCGCGTCGGGCCATCCGGCCGCGAACACGTACGTGAATCTGATGCAGAATTTTTTTGTGCCTGAAGTCACCAAACGTGTGGCCGCAAAAACCAAGCACAAGGTGGAGTTCATCGAAGGCTACGGCGGCGCCATGGTAAAAGTGGCCGACACACTCGAAGGCGTGCAGTCGGGCATCATCGACATTGGCGGCTATTGCTTCTGCTTCGAACCCTCGAATCTGCCGCTGCATGCGTTTCAGGTGATGCTGCCGTTCGGCACCATGGATCCGGAAATGAGCGTGAAACTCGCGCGTTCGATCTATGACAAAGTGCCCTACATGAGCAAGGTGTTCGAGGACAAGTACAAGCAAAAACTGCTGGCGCTGATCGCCGACAACGGCTACAACCTCGGCACCACGTTCGAATGGAAAACCGTAGCCGACCTCAAAGGCAAGAAGCTTGCCGGCGCCGGACTGAATCTGAAATGGCTGGAATTCGCGGGCGCAACACCCGTGCAATCGTCACTGCCCGAGGCCTACACCTCGATGCAGACCGGCGTTTACAACGGCTGGATCATGTTTCCGTCAGGATGGGTGAATTTCAAATTGCACGAAGTCGGCAAGTACTACACCGAAGTCGGCTTCGGCTCGATTACCTGGCATGGACTGACCATCAATCAGGCGCGCTTCAACAAGTTGCCGAAGGATGTGCAGGCCATTATTCAGGAAGTCGCGAAGGAGTTTGAAGCCAGAACCGGCTCCGTCAACAAAGACAACTATCCAAAACAGCTCGACCAACTGAAAAAGCTTGGCGCAGTTATTTCTGCCGTGCCGGAGTCGGTGAAGCTCGACTGGGCCAATTCGCTCAAAATCTGGCCGCAGCAGAAAGCGACTGAACTCGACAAGCAGGGCCTGCCCGCAACCCAAGTGCTGAAACTCGCTTTGCAGGAGGCAGAAAAGCTCGGGCATAAGTGGCCTGTGCGTTACGAAGTCAAGTAAGTCTAGTGGCCGCCTCGCCCCATTCACGGGGAGAGCCTGCGCAAGCGGGCGAGGGGCCGGGTTGGGGTGAGGGCATAAGAAGATGATCACCAAACTCAACGAGTGGCTGGTACGCGCGATGCTTGTGGTGGCCGCGGTACTGGCATTCCTGATTTGCTTTCTGGTGTGCGCAGATGTGATCGGCCGCGTGGTATTCAACAGCCCGGTCAAAGGCACACCGGAAATTGTGTCGTTTTCGATTGTCGTCATCTGCTTTTTACAAGCGCCGTTCGCCATTCGCTCCGGTGGCATGATATTTGTGGATGCGGTGACTTCGCGCCTGCCGCCGCTGGCGCAGCGCGTACTCGAACTTTTCGCCTACTTGCTCGGCATCGCGTTTTTCGCCATTGTGTGCTGGGGCAGTATCGACCCTTCGATACACGCCTGGACATCGAACGAATTTGAAGGTGAAGGCGCGTTACGCGTGCCGGTATGGCCGGCGCGATTCATCATCGTTATTGGCACCTTTCTCGCCGCGTTCAACTATCTCTTGTCCACCATCGAGCGCCTGCAAGTGCCGCTGCACGAGCCTCTGCGCGGGCCGGGCAATCCGAACGAATTAGTCGGCTGACCCTCATGTTCGGTTCCACGGAAATCGTAATTTTACTCACCGCGCTGCTGGTGATGGTGTTTGCCGGGGTGCATATCGCCGTCGCGCTGGGCATGGCGAGCGTGCTCGGCATTTACCTGATGCACGGCAATATGGAAGTGGTGCAGTCGTTCATCGCGACCACTGCGTACGAGGCGCTACGGGATTATGTGTTCGCGGTAATACCGCTGTTCATGCTGATGGGTGATTTTCTCGCCAAGTGCGGTGCGGCGCGCGACTTGTTTGCATTGACCAACCGGCTCATCAAACACATCCCCGGCCGCCTTGCCATAGCAACGGTGCTGGCGAACGCGGTGTTCGCGTTTGTCACCGGCGTGTCGATCGCGGCGGCAGCGGCGTTCTCGCGCATCGCCTATCCGGAGATGAAACGTTACGGCTACGAGCGCAAATTCGCCCTCGGTTGCATCGCCGGCAGCGCATGCCTGGGCATGCTGATACCGCCGAGCGTGCTGATGATCGTGTGGGGCGTGTTGACCGAGCAGGCCATCGGCAAGATATTCATCGCCGGCATTATTCCCGGTTTTATTCTGGTGTTTTTCTATTGCGCCTACATCATCGGCGCTGCGTATCTGAAGCCGGAACTGGTCGGCGCCGGCGCCAAACTCGCGCAGGTGCAAAGCGAAGTCGAGATCACCGATGCGGAATTTCGCGAACTGTTGATCAGCACAGCGCTGGTGTTCCTGCTGGTCGGCGTGACGCTGGGCGGTATCTGGCTCGGATTCTTTACGCCAACCGAAGGCGCGGGCGTGGGCGCGGCACTGGCGCTGCTGCTGGCGATGTGGAAACGCATGAAGCCGAAGGAGTTGTTTGAGGTGGTGCTGTCAGTGGGCCGCACCTCCGCACCACTGCTGATACTGCTGTTCTGCGCGCAGCTTTATTCGCGCGTGTTGTCCATGACCGGCATCACTGGCATGGCCAAGGAGTTTTTCCTCACCTCGGGCCTGGGCGTCTGGGGTGTACTGGCGGTGATGGTATTGATCTGGTTCATCCTCGGCATGCTGATCGATTCGATTTCGATCATTCTGCTGACAGTGCCGGTGTTCGCGCCGGTCGCCATGGCGCTGGGCATGGACCCGCTGGCCTTCGCCATTCTCGGCATACTCGCCATTGAAACCGGGTTGCTCACGCCGCCTTTCGGCATTCTGGTGTTCACGGTTAAGGCCGCATTGCCTCAGGAAGCGTCGCTCGGCGACATTTTCAGGGGCTGCATACCGTACTGGATTTGCCTGCTGGGCGTGATCGTCGTGATCGCCGCTTTTCCGCAACTGGCGACATGGCTGCCGAATTTGGGTAACGTGGTCGCCAAGTAGCGCAACTGCAGCGCGAAATTGCGCGTGCCGTGCAACGGCCTGCAGTCGCTGCGCATAGCGCCTGGCGCGCACTTCCGGATTGCGCCTTCGTGTAACATGGCGCGTCAGAAAATAGCTTTCCCTCCTTTTCCTGCTTCAAAAATAGTTCTTTAATAACAAATACTTAAATCATATGGCTATTTACCCGGAACTCAAAGGCCGCATCGCCGTCATCACCGGCGCGGCGCAAGGCATAGGCGCATCGACCGTGCGCGCGTTCGCACAACAACATGCGCTGGTGGCGCTGCTCGATATCGACGAATTTGACGCGCAAAAACTGGCGAACGAAATCAAAGGCAGCGGCACGCGCGCGATCGCGATACGCACCGATGTCACTGAGGAGAAATCCGTGATCGACGCCCTCGCGCGCGTCGCCCTGGAGTTCGGCGGCATCGACATCCTGGTGAACAGCGCCGGCGGTTATGGCAAGCTCACCAGCGTGGAAGAATTGCCGCTGGACGACTGGGAGCGCACGGTAGCGCTCAATATGCGCGGCACCTTTCTGACCTGCAAATACGCCATTCCCTATCTCAAAAAATCCAGAGCCGGGCGCATCATCAATGTATCGTCCATTTCCGGTCGCACCCTGTTTGGCTCGACCTCGCCCGCGTATGCCGCGTCCAAGGCCGGCGTGATCCAGCTCACGCGCTTTCTGGCGATTGAACTGGGGCCTTCGGGCATTACCTCCAACTCGATTGCGCCGATCACCACGTTGACGCCACGCGTGCGCGCGCTGCGCACCGAAGCCAATATCGAAGCCATCGCCGCGCAGATACCGCTGCGCCGCCTGCCCGACCCCGAAGATCACGCCAATGCGATGGTGTTTTTGGCTTCCGACAGCGCTGCTTATTTGAACGGCGTGTCGCTTGATATTAACGGCGGCCGCATTCTGATGTAGTCGCGAAGCCTGATGCACGCCCTGTTTCGTATCGCCGTCACGTTGGGTTGTGTGGCGCTGATCTTTGGCATCGCCTACTGGATGCATGAAGTTTTTGTGCTGGAGTGCACGCGTGCCGGCAATACCGCCCCCGCTTGCGAGTTGAAGGTGTCCAAGCGTGGCAAGACTACAGTCACCCGACTGGAATCAGGCACGCTGGTGGGTGCAGCGGTCAAACGCAACCGGGTATACGACAACGACGGCATCCCCACCGATCATTTCTATCTCGCGGTCAATACCAGCCGTGGCGCTATCGTATCCAGCAGCGGCAATAGCGACACCACCGTGGGCAACGCCGTCACACAGATCAACACCTTTGTGACAACAACCTCCCAGCAAAGCCTGAACGTGGCACTCGACAACTGGCTCATGTGTTATGGTATTGCCGCACTGATGTCGCTGTTTGCGATAGGCATCATTCATCAACTGCGGCACTGATGCAGCGGCGCAGCGGCGCCTACAAGACAAAAGGAGGCAGCATGCAGCGCACCTTTCTTATCGCATTGCCCGTGCTGGCCGGCGGCTGGCTGTTGGCGCCGGCGGCCGTCTTCGCTCAGCCCGCCTCGACAGGCTCAGGACAAGCTTATCCCAACAAGCCGGTGCGCATGATTCTCCCCTTCGCCTCGGGCGGCGCGGCTGATGTTGTGGTGCGGATTGTGGCCAACAGGCTGCCCGAGCTGTTGAAGCAGCAGGTGGTCATCGACAATCGGGCGGGCGCCGGCGGCATGATCGGCACGGAGCTCGCGGCCGGTGCTATCGCTGATGGCTATACGCTGCTCGCCACCGGCACGCCCCACGTCATCATCCCCAACCTGTACAAGAAAGTGGCGTTCGATGCGATTAAGGATTTCGCGCCGATTATGCAAATCGCCAGCCAGCCGTACGCGCTGACGGTACACCCTTCGCTGGGTGTGCATAGTGTCAAGGAGCTGATCGCGCTGGCGCAAAAGCAGCCGGGCAAGATCAACTACGCGTCGTCCGGCAATGGCGGCGCGCAGCATTTGTTCCAGGCGATGTTCGTGTCTATGGCCAAAATCGACATGGTTCACATCCCCTACAAGGGCAGCGGCCAGGTGCGCGCGGATTTACTGGGCGGGCAGATCGCAGTCAGTTGCGTGGGTATCTCCAGCATCATCAACAATCATAAGGCCGGGCAAGTGCGCATCATCGCGGTGACCAGCGCCAAACGTTCGCCGGAACTGCCGGATGTGCCCAGTATTGCGGAAACCCTGCCCGGCTACGATGCGCTGTTGTGGGTCGGCCTGCTTGCGCCACGCGGCACGCCGGCCGCGGCTATCAATCGCATACATCGAGACGTGAGCACGCTGCTGCAGCAGGCGGAGGTCAAATCCGCTTACGAGCGCGCGGGCAGCTATGTGGTGGCGACCGATCCCGCGGCGTTCGGCGCGTATCTCAAGCTCGAATTCGCCAAGTGGGGCAAAGTGGTACGCGATGTCAAAGCCCAGGTGAATTAACTTCAGAATGTCACTCTGCACGCAAGTTATTGAATTAAAACAATACTTTAGTTGCGCCTACTACGCTTTCGCAGCATAATCAGCAGCCCTTATTTGCAGCCCAGCCATGAACGCTACTTCAGTTACCCCTCTCAACACCGCCACGCGCGATCGCCTCGGCAGGCCGTTGCGTGATCTGCGCATATCCATCACCGATCGCTGCAATTTCCGCTGCACCTATTGCATGCCGAAAGAAGTGTTCGGCAAGGATTACCAGTTCCTTGAGCGCAGCGCGTTGCTGAGTTTTGAAGAAATCACCCGCCTCGCACGCGCATTCACCCGGCACGGCGTCGAAAAAATCCGCCTCACCGGCGGCGAGCCGCTGATCCGCCGCAACATCGAACAGTTAATCGCGATGCTGGCCGAAATTCCAGGACTGGATTTAACGCTGACCACCAACGGTTCGTCGCTCGCAAAAAAAGCACGCGCCCTGAAAGCCACCGGTTTGCAACGCATCACCGTGAGCCTAGATTCGCTCGACGACGCCGTGTTCATGGGCATGAACGACGTGGATTTTCCGGTGGCCAAGGTGCTCGAAGGCATAGACGCCGCTGCCGCAGCGGGCCTCGCGCCAATCAAAATCAATATGGTGGTCAAACGCGGCGTCAACGAACACAGCATTGTGCCGATGGCGCGCTTCTTCAAGCAGCAGGGTCACATCCTGCGTTTCATCGAATTCATGGATGTAGGCCACACCAACGGCTGGCGCATGGACGATGTTGTCAGCGCGCGCGAAATTGTCGATACCATCAACAAGGAAATGCCGCTACAACCGGCGGACCCCAATTACACCGGCGAAGTCGCCGAACGCTGGCGCTACAAAGACGGCGGCGGCGAAATAGGCGTCATCGCCTCCGTCACGCAGGCTTTCTGCCGCGACTGCACGCGCGCGCGCATATCGACCGAGGGCAAGCTCTACACCTGCCTCTTTGCCACCAGCGGTCACGACCTGCGCGCACTGCTGCGCGGCGGCGCGAGTGATGAAGAACTTTACACCGCTATCAGCGGGGTGTGGAGTAAACGTGCTGACCGCTACTCCGAGATACGCAGCGAAAAAACCATACCGCTGAAAAAAATCGAAATGTCGTACATCGGAGGGTGAAGGGCAGGACTGAGGACTAAGTCCTGAGTCCTGAGTCCTGAACTTCAATGCCTAAGATCACCCACGCCTCCCGCCCCCTCACCACCGAGGTCGAGGCTATCAACGAACGCGGCGAGTGCGTGCCAACGCCGATTGCCGGCGAACACCCGCTCACGCTCTACATCGACAAGCGCGAAATCGTCACCTTGATGACACTGGGTCAGGCGCCGGAAGCGCTCGCGCTCGGCTATCTGCGCAATCAGCGGCTGGTGGATTCGATTGACGACATCGCCGAAGTGCAGGTGGATTGGGAAACCAACGCCGCCGCCATCACCACGCGCACGGCCTTGCAAAACCTCGACCAAAAAATGCAAAAGCGCACCGTCACCACGGGTTGCGGCCAGGGCACGATGTTCGGCAACCTGATGGAAGAAATCGATGCTATCCAGCTGCGTAACGATGTCACGCTCAGCGAGCACACGCTGTACGCCCTGCTCGATGCTGTGCGCCGTCACGAAACCATTTACAAAAGCGCCGGGGCGGTACACGGCTGCGCGCTGGCCGATAGCCAGGGCGAAATTCTGATGTTTGTCGAGGACGTGGGCCGCCACAACGCGGTGGACGCCATCGCTGGCAACATGTGGCTCGAGGGTATCGACGGCAGCAACAAGATTTTTTATACCACCGGGCGGCTCACCTCTGAAATGGTGATCAAGGCCGCGCAGATGCAAATACCGTTCCTGGTGTCGCGCTCGGGTCTGACGCAAATGGGCCACGACATCGCCACCAAGACCGGCATCACCATGATCGGGCGCGCGGTGAACAAGCATTATTTGCTGTTTACGGGCAAACAACGCTTCGTGAAGACGGTGATGCCAACGATGCTGACGTAACGACATGACTGCCTCACGCCTCACGCCTAGCGCCTTACGCATAAGCGGCATCATCCTCGCCGGCGGCCAGGGCCGGCGCATGGAGAGCGCAGACAAAGGACTGCAGCTGCTGCGCGGCAAACCGATGGTGCAATGGGTGCTGGAACGCTTCACGCCGCAAGTCGACGAAGTGTTGATCAATGCCAACCGGAATCTCGACACCTACGCCCAATTCGGTCATCCAGTCGTGCCGGATGAAATCGGCGGCTTTGCCGGCCCACTCGCCGGCCTGCATCGCGGCCTGTCTTCGGCCGCCCATGAGTTGGTCGCCACCGTGCCCTGCGACTCCCCTTTTCTGCCACTGGATTTGATCGCGCGCCTGTGCGCTGCACTCAACGCGAAGCAAGCCGATCTCGCTGTGGCGCGCACCGGCGATCAGCCGCACCCGGTGTTTTGCCTGTGCCGCAAGTCGGTGCTGCCGGGATTGACAGGATTTCTTTCCGGTGGCGGCCGCAAGATCGATGCCTGGTACGCGGCGCTGAAGGTGGCCGAAGTGTCGTTTGATGATGAGGCGGGGGCGTTTAGCAATATCAATACCGCTGAGGAGTTGCTGAAATTTGAGAATTCGCAGGCTTAGCGCAGAAGCACGACACGCCGGGCGCAACCCTTTTTGCTTTTGCATCCGGCGCGCAGCTTACATACAATATCCGTTTCAGCCACTGTTCCGACGGAAAACCGTTAGCTATGCAAGCCAGTTACATCGTGGATTCGGCCCATGCGCCCTGGAAACGCAGCGTCTCCGAGGGCATTGCGTTTGCATGCCAGGTGCTGCTGTCCGGCGAGGATGGAGGGCCGGAGGCGATGCGATTTCGCTTTGACGATTGCCCATCGGTATATGCGCACATGCATCTCACCTCGCAGTTTCAACTGCTGCTCTCCGGTGCGATGGATTTTCCGCGCGGGGTCAAGCATCTCGAAGCCCTGGCAATACATTACACCGACCACAAAATGCCGTACGGGCCGTTTGCCGTCTCCAAGCAGCACGACATGCTGGTGCTGCACCCGCGGGCCGGTGGCATTATCTCGATGACCAATCTCGATGCGCGGCGGCAGATTAATCTGCAGGGCCGTCTGTTCGCCGCGCTCGCTGCCGATGCGCAATGGCGGCCCCTGCCCGGCATGGATGAAGCCGCGTACAAGTTTTTGATGCCGCCCGATCTTGGCCCGGCGGCAGTGGTCACGCGTGCGCCCGCGCACGCGGCACTGGGCATGCCCGCGCCTGAATTCGGACGCTATGAAGTGGTGCTCGACGGTTCCGTTGTCATGGAAGGGCAGGAAATCGGCCCGCCGGGCTTTCGCTACGTGCGCGACACCAACACAGTCGGCCCGCTAATTACCGGCGCCAACGGGGCGACCGTCGCCTTTTTGACGTTTGACAAGGACGCGCTGGAAGGCGGGATCGCCGGCGACGCACTGGCGGTTGAGGCAGCTGCAGCAATGGCCAGAGCCATTTGACGGCATAGCCGCCTTGCGTAGATAATTCAATCACATTACTGCACCAGCGCAGCAGGCATCCCGTAAACAACCGGAGGCGATCATGACCACCAGCCAGCAAACGCAACCTGTAGAACCTTTTCGCGTCGCGGTATTTGCGGACTTCGTCTGCCCTTACAGCTATCTGGCAGTTGCGCAAGTGGATCGCCTCGCCCGCGAATACGATGTGCAGCCGCTGTGGCGGCCGCACTGGCTGCATCCCGATACACCGCCTGAAGGCTGCCCGCGCGAACAAACGCCGGAGGCATTCGCCCGTGCTGCGCGGCGCGATGCGTGGATCAAGGAAATGGCGCCGGAGCAATACCCGACAATGCGTTGTCCCGAGCGGCGGCAATACAGTTTTCGCGCGTTCGAGGCGCTCGAATTTGCCAGCGATTACGGCCTCGACTTTGCGTTCAAAACCGCGGTTTACGATTTAATGTGGAGCGAAGGCGGCGATATCGGCGACACCGAAACGTTGATGGCCGCCGCCGAGCGCGTGGGACTCGATGCCGCCGAATTGCAGGTAGCGCTCGATGAACGCCAGTACGCCGAACGCGCGCTGGATGCAGTCAAGCAGGCGCACCGCATCGGCATTACCAATACACCGACGATATTTCTGGGCCGCACGCGCATCAATGGCTGGCACTATTACGAGGTGCTGCAATCGGTGATGGAAAAACAGGGTGCGCCGCTGCGCAAGGACATGGCGCTCGCCAGCTAATTGGGCCGACTCTCCGCCATCCCGCGCGATGCGCTTCCTGCACATCAGCGCCGCTTTCACGATGCCGTAAAAGCCATCCGCCGGCGCGTCATCAGCGGTCCGTTCATCGTCCTGATGAACAGCAGTCCCGATCTGGCCGCGCGTTATGCGCATCTCGGGCACTACTTTCACGCGCGCGGACAGGCTGATGAATCCATTGTTTCTTTGCGTGTGCGCGCCTACCTGTCGCTGATCGGATCACGCGCGCTGGATGCGCCCTATGAATGGGCCGCGTGGGTGAATTGGGCGCTGGAGGCCGGCGTGCCGCAGGACACGGTAGATGCCATACGCGAGGGCAGATCGCCGGCAAACCTGACCGCCGAAGAGGCGCTGGTCACGGATTTTTGCACGCAACTGATATCCGGCAATCATCGCGTCAGCGACAGCACTTTTTCTGCCGCGAAAAATCATTTTGGCGTGCAAGGCGTTGTTGAACTGGTGGTGACACTGGGTTATTTCGCGATGATCGCACTGCCGCTGAACGCGTTTGAAATCAGCATGACCGCCGACCAAGTGGGTATGCGCAAGCCGTTTGCGCCGCTGGCTGTCACCGGCGCAGCGTGGGTGGATGCCGGCGTGCACAGTGATTTACCATCCCTGAATGGCTCACACAGGACAACGCCTCGCGTAAAGCCCCTCGCCACGCACGACGATGTTGCGCCCGAACATCAGCATTTTCTCGATCGCGTCGTGCGCACGCGCGGCTGCATATCCCCTGCTTTTCAAGTGTTGCTGCACGCCCCTGATGCCGCGGAACGCGTGGCCAACATCGGCGCTTATTTTTTGTATGAATCTGCGCTGCCGGACGCGCTAAAAATATTGACCTGGCTGATTGCCGCGCGCGAGCTCGATTGCGATTACGCCTGGCACGCCGCGGCGCATGACGCACGCGCCAGCGGCATATCCGCTGGCTTGATTGACGCGCTGGAACAGGGCAAACCGCTCGCCAGCGCCTCCGCGGAACAGCGCGTCGTCATTGACTTTTGCCATCAATTGCTGCGCGGCAATCACCATGTGAGTGAAAAAACCTATGCAGCTGCGGTCGAACGATTCGGCATCCCGGCGACCGTGCAAATCGCCGCGCTGCTCGGCTATATTGTGATGATGAGCCTGATCGCCAACGCGTTTGAAATCGCAACCCCCGCTGACGCATCGCTGCCTGCGCTTTAAGGGGGCCTCTAAAAATTCAAAGTTCGCCCAAATGCGAGGCGCGAAAAAAATTTCGCAGCGCCGCATATGTTTAATATGTAAGCAAGAAATTTTTTTCGCAACGAAGCAGTTGGGATGAAATTTGAATTTTTTAGCGCACCAAAGTATTCAGCTGAATAATCGGCAGCAGCACCGCCAAAACAATCAGCAATACCATTACCCCCATCGCCAGTATCAGCGCCGGTTCGAGCAGGCTTACCAGCCATAGAGTACGGCGTTCGACGCTGGCCGCCAGGCGCGCTGCCGCGCGCTCGGCCATGTCCGCCATGTCACCGGTTTGTTCACCCAGTGCGATAAAGGTTATCAGCGATGGCGGAAAACGCCCGCTTTCACCCAAGCTGCGGGCCACGCCGCCGCCTTCGCGCACGCCGCTCTGCGCGCGTTCAGCATCGGCGCGCAGGGCTAGATTGCCGAGGGTTTGCGCGGCGGCTTGCAGCGCCGTGAGTATCGGGACGCCGGCACCGGCCAGTGCGCCCAGAGTTGTGCCAAAACGGGCTGCATTGGTGTCACGCACCAGGTGCCCGATGATCGGCACACCCAGCACCCACTGATCGAAGCTGCGGCGCAGCAGCGGCTGGCGCAGGGCGAGTAGTGCGAGCCACACACTGAGGATTCCCGCGCCCGAGAGTGGCAGCCAGTAGGCCCGCAAAAAATGACTGACAGCCAGCGTGATGCTGGTGAGCGGTGGCAGCTTTTGCCGCGCACCCGCAAACACCCCCACCACCTGCGGCACTACATACGTGAGCAGCGCGCCGACAACGACCAGCGCTACCGCCACCACAATCGCCGGGTAGATGCAGGCCTGGGTGAGTTTCACGCGCAAGGCCTGCCGCGCTTCAAGCCACAGGGCGAGGCGTTGCAACACCAGCGCCATGCTGCCCGAGGTTTCGCCTGCCGCGATCATGGCGCGGTAAATGTCCTCGAAATCTTGCGGGTAGGCAGCCAGAGTGCCGGCAAAGCTTTGCCCGCCCGCAACCCCTGTGCGCAGCGCTTCCAGCAGGGTTTTTAGCTGCTTGCTTTCCGCTTCGGCGGCCTGACTCGCCAGCGACCGCTCCAGCGGCAGGCCCGCCGCCATCAGGCTTGCTAACTGGCGCGTAAAGTCAACCAGCTGTGTTTGCGATAGCAGGCGGCGGCGGGTGCCGTGAGCAGGCTTGACGCTAGCCGCATCGAGGGTGAGAGGAATCAGCCCCGAGTCACGCAACTGCGCGCGTGCGGCACGATCCGTGTCGGCATCAATGTCGCCGGTTTTTTCGCTGCCGGCGGCGTCCACAGCAGTGTAGCGAAATGCGCTCATGCAGCTGGTACTCTGCTGTTATTCGCTGCGCGTGGCAAAGGCCAGTTCCTCCGCCGAGGTAATACCTGCCGGCAGCAGGCGTTGTCCATCACGCTGCAGCGAACGCATGCCCTGCGCCTCGGCGCGGGCGCGCAGCAAGGCCTCGGCTTCGCGCTGGTGTATGGCGGCACGGCAGGCCGCATCGACTTCAAGTAATTCAAAGATGCCGGTGCGCCCGGCAAAACCCGTCATGCCGCAGGCATCGCAACCGGCCGATTGCCAGGTACCGTCGCCACGCGCAGTACGGCATGCAGTACACAGGCAGCGCACCAGACGTTGCGCCAGCACGCCGCGCAGGGACGACGCGAGCAGAAAAGGTTCGATGCCCATATCCATCAGCCGCGTTACCGCGGCCGGTGCGTCATTGGTGTGCAGGGTCGCCAGCACCAGATGGCCGGTGAGCGAGGCCTGAATTGCGATTTGCGCGGTCTCGATGTCGCGAATCTCGCCGATCATCACCACGTCGGGGTCCTGCCGCAATAACGAACGCAACGCGCGCGCAAACGTCAGCTCGATGCGCGGATTCACCTGCGTTTGGCCGATACCCGGCAGTTCGTATTCCACCGGATCTTCCACTGTCAGCACATTGAGTTTTGCGGTATCTATTTCCTGCAACGCGGCATACAGCGTGGTGGTTTTGCCCGACCCGGTGGGGCCGGTGACCAGCACGATACCGTTCGCTGTGTTTACCAGGCGGCGAAAGGTGGTGAGCGTGTCATCCGCCATGCCTAACGCTTTCATGCCCAGACGCGCCTGCCCTTTGTCCAGCAGGCGCAGCACCACGCGCTCACCATAGGCGCAGGGAATGGTCGATACCCGCACATCGAGGCCGCGTCCACCCAAACGCAGGCCGATGCGCCCGTCCTGCGGCAGGCGCTTTTCGGCGATATCCAGGTCGGCAAGAATCTTGACGCGCGACACCAGCGCGGCGTGCAGGCCTTTGTGCGGACGCACCACGTCGCGCAAAGTGCCGTCGACGCGAAAACGCACCGCCGAGGTATCGACATACGGTTCGATGTGAATATCCGATGCGCCGTCGCGCGCGGCCTGCGTGATCAGCGCATTGAGCATGCGTATGATCGGCGCATCGTGGGCGCCATCCAGCAAATCGGCCACCGCTGGCAGCCCTTGCATGAGGCGCTGCAAATCCGCTTCACCCTCGACTTCATTGACCACCGCGGCGGCGGTATGCGCACCTTGCGAGAACTGCAGCGTAAGTTCACGCTCGACGGCTTCCAGCGGTACACGCGTGATGGCGGCGATCGGGTGATAACGTGCGACTTCCGCGATCGCTGCGATAGCGGTGCGCGGCGACAGCAGCAGATGCAAGCCGCTGGCGGTGCTGGTGGCAGCAATACCATGCTGTCGGCAAAACTGGAGCGGCAGCGCCATGGTATTTTTTTGCCCCAGTGCTGCTGTGCGCTACTTGCCCGGCGCCGCTGAATCGGTTCGCGGCAAGGGTGCGACCGGCGCTGTTGGAAACAGCGTCTGCCCCGGATTGGCGGGTGTTTCAGGAAGCATCGCCCCGCGGGGGCGTGGGTCCGGTGCATTTTGCAATTCGCGCATGGTGCGGTAGCGGTCCTGCATCAGGGAATCCGCCGCTTCGGGTGTGCGCAATACCACGGGGCGCAGGAACACCATCAGATTGGTTTTCTGGCGGCGCCGGGAATCGTAGCGAAATAATTGTCCCACACCCGGCAAGCTGCCCAGACCCGGCACCCTTTCTTCGATGGCATTGGCGCTGTCTTGCAGCAAACCGCCCAGCGCAATGGTCTGTCCGTCCTCCACCAGCACGGTGGATTCAATCGAGCGCTTGTTGGTGGTCGGGCCCGAGGCGGAGGTGTTGTCGGCCACGCTGGAGCTTTCCTGAAACACAGTGAGTTTGATGGTTCCGCCCTCGGAAATTTGCGGTTTCACGCGCAGCGTTAATCCGACATCACGGCGCTCGATGGTTTGAAACGGCGTGACTGTTGCCGCGCTGCCGGTTTGCGCGTATTGCCCGGTGAGAAAAGGCACGTTTTGTCCGATGATGATGCGCGCTTCTTCGTTGTCCAGCGTCAGCAGGTTAGGCGTCGACAGTATGTTTGCGCCGCCGCTTTGCTCGAAAAACCGCGCCAGCAGGCCGAGCGAATAGACGCCACTGAATTTATGAATCAACCCCAGGTTAAAACCAGCGCCGGGCAGCGTCGGCGTGCCGCCACTGATGATACTGTTGGCAAGATCCAGCACGTTATTGCCGCCGCTGCTGAAATTGGTGCCCGCGAGGCCGATGTTCTGCGCCCCGCTTCTACCGAGCAGGGATTGCCATTGAATTCCCAGCTCTTCAGTACGATCGGCGCTGACCTCTACGATCAGAGACTCAACGTAGACTTGTGCACGCCGCGCGTCGAGCTTGTCGATCACCTGGCGCAACTGGCGGTACACCGGTTCAGGTGCAAAAATAAGCAAGGCATTGGTCGCCGGTTCCGCCTGAATGGTGATGCCGCCGTTGCTGGCCGGCGTGCCCGCGGTAGCGCCGCCGCCGGGCGCGGGTGTACGCAGCGGCGCGCTGCTGCCCGCCGGCATCGGCGGCGGTACACCCGGCGCAGCCGCCGGATCAGCTCCGCCCGCATATGCCGAGCGCAAAGTCTGCGCGAGTTTGGTCGCGTCTGCATTCTTGAGGTACACCACATGAATATTGCCGCTACCCGCGGTCGGCTGATCGAGCTTGGCCACCAGATCGCGCACTGCCGCCAGACGCACGCCGCCCGTGGTGCGCACGATCAGGCTATTGGAGCGCGATTCAGCGGCAATGCTCAGTCCTCCGGCGCTGCCGCCAGTTGCGTTGCCGCCGGGCGCGACAGTCTGTTCCAGCAGACGCAACACCAGACCCGCCAGGTCCGCTGCAGTCGCGTACTTGAGCGGAATGATTTCGATTTCACCCGCCGGCGGTGCATCGAGCGCGGCGATCAGGCGGCTGATGCGCCGCACGTTCTCGGCATAGTCGGTGACCACCAGTGAGTTGCTTCCCGGCGTAACCGTAACCACGTTGTTCGGCGTCACCAGCGGGCGCACCACGTTGAGCAGATTGGCGGCTTGCTCGTGTTGCAGTCGGAACACCTGCGTGACGATCTGATCGGCACCGCCCGCAACCGCGCCACTCGAACCGACCGGACCGCCCTGCAGCTTGGCTTCGCTTTCGGGAATCACACGCCACACGCCACCCACTTCCAGCATCGAGTAGCCGGCCAAACGCAGTTGCGCGCGGATCGCCTCCCACGCGCGCGCACGGCTTAGCGGACGTTCGAATTGCAGCGTGACGGTGCCTTTGACGCGCGGGTCTACCACCACTTCACGGCCGGTCGCCTGGGCAATAGTACGCACTGCCGCTTCGAGGTCCACGTTCACCAGATTGAGCGTGACATCCTGCGCCTGCACAGCGCCTGCAGTAGTTGCAGCCAACAGGAGCAGCAGCCTGACAACGCGGGCAATACCAGCCGCGTGCATCCCTGTGCCGCGGGGCGTATAAGGCTGAACGCGTTGAAGGGTGGCTACCATCGGAGCTCCGTGACGGGATTTTTACTGCTGTTCGGGCTTTGCCGTTTGCCCAGCAAGCCCAATAGGTTACCAAGTAACGCGTCATCGTGCCGCGCCGCGCGTGCCGTGCCTTCAAAACCGCACAACAGCCGGCCCCATCGTTCAGGGCTGCGGCAGTGGCCAGTGCCCTCCAGCACTAACGCGCCCTGCACGGTGCGTAACTCAAACGTGCCGCCTTCCCTGCTCGCCTTGCCGAGCAGGCGATAGTCCCCCAACACCACCCCTTGCGCCAACGCCGAGCGCAGTTGCGCGATGTTGATTTCCACATTCGATTGCTGAGCTGCGCTGACCGGGGGCGCCGGGGAAAAATGCAACGCGGTGAAACCGATTTGCGCTTCGCCATCCAGTGCCAGTGTATTAAATGGCGCTCCCAGGCCTGCCAGCGCACTTAGCGGTATCACACCCCGCCACGGCGTAACCTGCGCTGACCAGCCGGACAAGCCCACACCGAGCGTGATGACCAATGGCGGGCCTGCCTCTGGCCACGTGACACGCAATGCCCACAGCACGGGCCCGTGCAGCGGCGCTGCATCCCAATCGACGCGTTGCGCCCAATGCACCGCGTCGGCCCCGCCCGCGCCGCTGGACAACACCAGCATGCCGCTGCCGCGATGCCACAAGCCGCGCACATGAGCCAGCATGACGCGCCCGCCAGTAGCACTGGCAAGTTGCTGCGCCACCCACGCCGCGGGAACCGCGTAAACAATTGCAGCCGTTGCCAATGCCAACAGCAGCAGCGCGCTCACGCTGTAATAGCAGCGGCTCATCGGCGTCTCGTCGTCATCAAGGCGTACGCAAAACCGCGCTACCCGTGGCGCGCCCAGTGGCAGGATCGCGGGTGAGGTTTAGCCGCTGTATCCGTTCCCGCACTTCGCGCTTGGCCAGCCATACAGCGAGCCGCGTACTGTCGACGGCTTTGAGATTGACGGTGGTGGTGGCGCGCCCTGCATCGCGCACTTCGCTAACGCTTGCGCCCGGACCTGCCATTTCCCGCTCGGCCGACGCAGGCGCAGCGGCAACCACCGGCGTCACTGCCGGCGCCGCACGCAGTTGTGCGGCCTGCGCGCGCATCGTCAGCACTTTCGCCTCCAGCGCGCTCAGTGTTGCCGGCGCAGATTGCACCACGCGCCACGCGGGACGCACCAGAGCCGCAATCAGCACTGCGCAACACACCGCAAAAACCATCGCGATCAGCAACAAACGCTCGCGTGCAGTGGCGTGATTCCAGCGTTGCTGTAGCATGCCTGCCCCTTATCCTTTCGAGGGCGCCACGACCGGCTCGCGCGCAAAGTCCAGCAACAGCCGTTCACCTTCACGTGTGCAACGCACGCCTGCGCGCTGTAACGATACACGCAGCGCCGCACTCTGGCAGGCTGTCCAGTTACGTTCCAGCGCCGGGCCGGCAGCGTAAGTTGCGCGCAGGCTGCGCTCGGCTACATCGAGCGCTGTCAGCGCTTGCGCATCACCGGTCTGCGCAAAAATTCCCAGCAGCAGGCCTGCGCCCGAATCACTTGCGCCGCCACGCGCACGCTGCCAGGCCGCTTCCAGTTGCACCGCAGGTTCGAGCAGACGGGGTGCTCCCGGCAACGCTTGTGTAACGATGCGCTCCATTTCGGCGTGACGGGCGTTGATCTCGCGCTGTTGCTTCAGGGCGTAGAGATTAAGCCCCAGCACATTGACGGCCACTACAGCCAGCAACGCGCCCAGCGCGAAGCGCCCGCTGCGCTGGCGCACAAGGCTGGCAAACCAGTTCATAAATCGCGCCGCGCCGTCAGGTGCTGCGAATGTAAACTGGCGCAAATCCCATGCGCTGGTTGCCGCACGTCGCATCAGTGCGGCAGCGCTCAATGCAGGTATAGGAGCGGTAGCCGGTGCAGGCGGCTTGTCGCAAGCGGGGTCGGCGAACCACTGCCAGTTTTTGTGCGCGGTATCATCCCTGGACACTGCTACGGCGTCGAGCAAGGGCGCGGCGACGCGCACGGCTTCGCCATTTGCCGCGCGCATCAGCCATGCCGACGGCTGTTCTGCCTGCAATTGGCCCCACCATGCAGCACCTTTGGCAAGCAGACACGCTTCCGGAACGATCTGAACAACGCGCAGGCCATGTGCCGCTATAGCCTCTGTGCATTGCTTTAACCATACCGCATCACACGCCGCTGCTTCGCGTATGCGTCCGTCTTCGATGGGGGCGGCGGCGTAATGTTGTGCGCCACCGGCGCTAATTAATCTGTCACCCAGCACACTGGCCAGTGCCTGCTGAAGTTTTACGCCGTGCAGCAGTGGCAAGTCAACCGCCATCACGATGCAGCGCGTTAGCGGTGCAACCATCACAATGTCAGCGCTGTTGCCGACGCGGCTGGCAATATGGTCGAGCGTTCCATCGAGGCTGGCAGCGGCATTGCCAGCGCTCTCAAACAAACGCCACACGCCATGCACCGCGTCGTGCGGGGCCAAGGCAATCCACGATGCTGATGTCGCGGCAATCGCAGAAGATGAAGAAAGCGCCATGGACGTCAGCGGAGTGGATTAAATGAACAAAGGACGAGCTGAAGTAGGTTAGAAACGTAATGCTGACTACGAAAGCGTCACCAGATGCTGAGGCTGTGCCCCGGCAACCGCCGCGAGCGGAATGCCTCGGTCCAGCGTGACGAACCGCCCATTTTGCCGGACCGCCAGCGCCAGTAAATAGACATCGGTTACCTGTCTTGAACTCAAAATTCTGTCCCACATGAGACATTCCGGTTGCAATAAGCTGATGGCGTCGGCCCAGAATAAGTGGGAGGAATGCCGGGTAGCCTCCGCAAGCCGTTCAGCAACCTGCGCTACCGACACCTGATTGGGATAACCCGGCTGCGACAGTATACGTATGCACCCGTTTTGCGTGATGGGGCTGGATGCCCATCCCGCCCCAAGATTACTGGATAGCCAGCCTGTGACCAAGCCGTGATGGATGTGGCTGCCATCCAGCAATGCGATCAGCACGTTTACATCCAATAGCGCACGCATTACACGCCTTCGGTATCGCGCAGGCGATTAATGGCCTCGTTGGTTACCACAGCCTTGCCGGCCGGAAATGGCCGAAACCCGGCGACATAGTGATTGTCCGAATCTGCGTCTGCCGCAGCGCTGGTGTTTTCAGTCCGGCCAGTGAGTACGCCAGTGAGTACCTTACGTAGCAACTGGGACACCACTTGGCCAGCGGAAAGATTTCTTTGTCTGGCAAGTTCCTTTGCCGCTACCAGCACGTCGTCGTCGATATCTAGTGTAGTTCGCACAATGCGCCTCCATAATTGATGTTTTGATGCGGTGATTCTATCGCATCAAACCTCAATTCGCAACCATAAGTTTAAGTTCGTTCGCCGGCGCGGTGAGGTTGGGCGGTCTACGTTAACCGCCTATTGCAATGCTGCGCCAAAGTCGCGCCGCACGATGCGTATGCGGTTTTCCGGCGCCAGGCGCTCCACGGTCGTGGTCATGCTCACGTCGCTTGCGCGCGGAGCGTCCGCCGTGCCGCTTGCACCCAGGCGTACCCGGGCGCTGACGATGAAGTAGCGTGACACCACGCCCGCTTGTGTTTGATCGAGCGTGAGCGGATTTTCGACGAACGCGGCATTAAGCGCATTGAGATCGCGCCATGGCGCTTTGCGCCGCAGGTCAATCAAGCGCTCCGCGTGTTTGTCATCGAGCCCGCGGATTAGCGCCATCAGCACAGGTTTGGCCGCGGTATTCACGTTGATGGTGGAGGATTCGGGCAGAATGACCACCAGTGCCGACAATGCTGCGGCCCACGGCGCCACGGCAGGAACCTGCACGGTTAACTGGGCGAGCGACAGCGGCGGCTGCGTTAACTGTGGTGACGGCGCACCCGTGCCTGCGGCCGCGACAGCAGGCGGTGCAAAACGCGCGGCGATCTCTTGCGCCAGTGCCAGCGGCAGCCCCGCCTGCGCTGCAACCCGCATCCACAAGGCGCGTTCCTGCGCCAGCGCCGCACCGGCCAGCGCCAGGCGCATAAGGTTATAACGCGCGTGCGCATCCACAATGCGCCCGGACAGCCACACGTCCTGCACGCGGCTGTTATCCAGATGCGTGACGGACGCCGCTCCGCTATCCGCGGATGCCTTAAGGAAATCCGCCAGCCGTCCTTCCTGCAGCGGGATCGCCCACGGCTCACCCAGATGATCAATGCTCGAGCGGCGCGCGTCTTCGCGCAGAATTTGCAGCGCCCAGTCTTCCGCGCCATACAAAATGCGCCGCGCCTGTGTGGTTTCGCGCAGTTGCCACTCGATACCAGCCAGCGCGGATTGCCGTTGCAGCATGCCGGTCAAGGTAATCGACACCAGTGCGGCAATCAGCAGCGCCACCAGCAGCGCGGCGCCGTGCTGATGTATAGGCTGAGGCATGCGTCCAGCGCCAGTCGATAGGGTCATGTGCTCACCAGCGGTTTTCCAGTAATACCACTTTGGACACCCAGCCGTCCCACGGTGCGCCCAACAGCCACTCCACTTTAAGCGCATTTTTTTCACGGTCTTGACGTGGCGCAGGTGTCGCCGTGGCTGCCGGGAATATGCTGGTACTGGCCGCACCCAGTGGCAACCACGCGCCCAAACCCTGCGGCGATTCCCGCCACGCGGCGATGCGCATGCTGGCGGCGCTGCGCAATAAGACATGCTGCCCGCCTGCGGAAGATTGCGCCAGCATTGCCAGCGCAGCTAATGCCGCCTCGCTGGTGGCAAGGAGCCCGCTGCTACGCCGCCGCAACACCGTCTCGCCGTCTTGCTGCGCGATGTCATAGACCACCCCTTCCCAGCATCCCGCGCATTGCGCAGGCGCACGCAGCAAGGTGAGCTGCTGCGCGCTGGCCACGATATGTGGTGCTGCCACACTTGTGGCTGTTGAAGAGACCATCAAACGCGCGCTGCGCGCAGCCTGCAAGTCGGTTTCCAGTTGCGTCCACGCCGCAGCCAGTTCCAGTGCGGCGCGCCCCGGTGTTTCCACCGCAGCGCGGCTTTGCAGCACCGTATCCAGTGCCCGCCACGCGAGCAAACTCATGATGCTGAACAGTGCAAGCGCAATCAGCAACTCGATCAGCGTGAAGCCGCGCGGCTGGTTCATCAACCGTCTCCGGCGAGGCTGACCACGTGCACCGTGGCATGCCCGTGCGCATCGAGCACGCGCCCTTCGATGCGCATCAAATTGGGATTGGGTGTAGCGATGACGTGCAGTACCACCGCAAACGTATGCCGGCCTTGGGTGCAGGCAGTGCGCTGTTCGCCCGCCGCTGGACGTCTGCCCGACAAGCGCACTGCCGCCAACGCATTGTCAAGACAGGCCTGCGCAACGACCACTTGCGGCAGGCGTTCAGCACTTTGCGTTAACTGCCCCAGCGCACGCAGGCCGCCGCCGAGAGCGACCGCAACAATCGCCAGCGCAACCAGCACCTCGATCAGCGTAAAACCACACCGGCGACACCTGGCCGCGTGATCAGCAGCGTGCATCGCGCCGCACGGCAAAAGGTGCAATACCGTCGCTCGCCACGGCAACGGTGCTGCCTTCCTGCATCAGCAAAATGCAAACAGCCACGCCTGCAGGTTCGGGCCCCAGCACCACGCGCGCAACGGCATCGCCGGTAGAACTCGGTTGCGTAATTGTGAGCGCGACGCCAGTGAACGGTACGACGGCGGCAGGCGTTACGCGCAAGTGCCAGATACCATCCTGTGTCTGCTCATACCAGCGCGCCTCCGGCATCGTGCTGCCTGCGGCGCTGCTGGTTTGCGGCAATTCCCAGGCGATGCGCGTTCCAACCGAGATCGCCTGCCAGCGTGCCTGCTCCAGGGTAGCCGCCAGCTGTTCGGCAGCGCTCTCCAACCCGTGCCCGCGCGCGGCCGAAACACTCCAGCTCACCAGCGACGCCGTCACGGCCAGCACCACCAGCACCACCATCAGTTCCACCAGCGTGAATCCGCTCACGAGCCTGTTGCAGCGTGCACTCATTAAGCCCCCGGTACGTCTATTGCCACGACCCCAGGTCCGCGTCTGCGCCTTCACCGCCGGGCTTGCCGTCCGCGCCGTAGCTGAACACATCCATCTCGCCTTTCACACCGGGCTGCGCATAGCCGTAGGGACGGCCCCACGGATCGTTCGGCAACTTTTCGATGTAGGGTTTCCAGTTGGATGGCACCGGCGCCACTGTCGGCTTTACCGTCAGCGACGCCAGGCCCTGGGCGGCGGTGGGATAAACGCCGTTGTCCAGCCGGTAGAGTTTAAGCGCCTGCGAAATCGCCGCGATGTCAGTGCGCGCCGCGGTAATGCGCGCATCGTCGGTGCGCCCGATAATGCTGGGCACCACCAACGCTGCCAGCACGCCGAGAATCACCAGCACAACCATCAGTTCGATCAGCGTGAAGCCGCAGAATTTCTTGTTACGGGACATGGGATATACGATTATAGACTTGACGCTTCGGAAGTCACAGGGGCAAGTTATACTGTGGTTATGAGCAGATTGCGCAGCATAACACCCACCGCATTTCGGCATACACGTTGCGGCGAGCGCGGCGGCGCTTCGTTGGCTGCTATCGGCGTGCTGGCAGCGGCGTGCGCAGTGACCAGTGCGGTTCTATGGACAATGCACTTGACCGCCAACAGCAGCGGGGTACCCGAATTCTCCAAAGCGGTTGCGCTGAGCCCGGCGCTTGACGCCGCTCAGGCGTCGGGCGGCAGTGATGCGTTGGCACGGATGTTTGGCGCGCATGCGCCGGCAGCCGGCTCACGCGAGGTTGAAGGCGTGCAGTTACAGGGCATCGTCAGCAACCGGCGCGGCACCGGTGTGGCGCTCTTCAGTGTGGATGGCGCGCCGCCGGTGCGGGTGCGTGCCGGCGGGCTGGTGCGCGATGGCGTGACGCTGGTCGAGATTAAGCAGCAGCAAGTCGTGCTGGAGCGCGGCGGCAGGACTTTCGAGCTTACGTTGCTGAAGCGCTCTGTGTCGCTCGATGCTCCCAGCGATACCCGGCCACGCAACAGTCAAACGCATCAACCCGGTGGTGCTGTGCCATCCACACCCGCATCATCGGTTCGGTAGGATAGGCGCGTATTTTTATGAATGACCCAGGTTCCAGCAAAATCATGAGCTTGCTTTGGCTCCCACGGATGACTCGATTGATTCTGGCCATCTGCGCCGCATTGTTTGCAGCACAGGCATTCAGCGCTGGCAGCGGCGAATATGCGCCGCAGGTGTGGATAAACCCCGGGCTTTATTCGCATCACTTTGATTCCAGCAAGAATTTCCGCGCGAACAATATAGGCGCTGGTGTCGAAGTGTTAATCGCCAAAAATCATGGCTTGATGGCGGGTACGTTTATAAACAGCGATCGCGCAAGGAGCCAATATATTGCCTATCAATGGCGGCCCTTGCACTGGCAACCGGTAGAAAGCCTCGGCGTGAGCGCCGGCATCGTCGTGGGCGCTTTTGATGGTTATCCCCGCATGCGCGATGGCGGCTGGTTTGTGGCGCCGTTACCGCTGCTGGCGATTGAGGGAAAACGACTGGGTGCCAACATTACCGTGATTCCCAGTTATGGAGACCGCATCCACGGCGCCGTGGCCATCCAGGTCAAACTGCGGGTGTGGTAGACAGCTGCAGATTCAGGCCCGGCTGCACAGCATGGGGATGAAGCGGCGGCGTATTTTAAATGCCGGTATTTTTGACCTGACCCTGCGACCGTTCACTCCGCCTTGATCCCCGCCTCGTCCAGCACCTTGGCCCAGCGTGCAGTTTCAGATTTGATGTAGGCGGTAAATTCAGCGGGCGTGGTGCTGGCCTGCAACTCCACACCCTGGCTCGCAAAGCGGCTGCGTATTTCCGGCGCTTGCACGAATTTCACAATTTCCGCGTGTACTCGATTGAGGATTTCCGGCGGCGTGGCGGCGGGCGCCATCATGCCGTTGAATATGCTCGCCTGAAAACCGGGCACGGTTTCGCTGATGGCAGGCACATCGGGCAGCAGTACGCTGCGCACCGGGCTGGTTATCCCCAAAGCACGCAACTTGGCACCACGCACATGTTGCAGCGAGGTGCTCAGATTGTCGAATTTCACCGGCACTTGCCCGCCCAGCAAATCGATAATGGCGGGGCCGTCGCCGTTGTACGGTATGCGCATAATCTGCACACCGGCCAGGCGCTTGAATAGCTCCAGCGCAAGATGCGAGCCTGATCCATTGCCCGATGAACTGCAATTGATCTCGCCCGGACGTGCTTTGGCAAACGCGATGAATTCCTTAACACTCTTCACCGGCAGCGACGGATGCACCACCAGCATCTGCGGCAGCGTCGCGATGTGGCTTACCCCGGCGAAATCGCGCACCGGATCGTACGGTGGATTACGCATCATTTTCGCCGCCACAACTGCGCTTTGCGCCACCATGACCAGCGTGTACCCGTCGGGCGCCGCGCGCGCAACACTGGCAAGACCAATAGTACTGTTGGCGCCAGGCCGATTCTCGACGAACATGCGCTGCCCAAGGCCTTCGCTCACCTTATCGGCGACAGAGCGCCCGATCAAGTCCAGATTGCCCCCCGGCTGCACCGACACAATCAGGCGGATTGGTCTGACCGGGTACGCTTGTGCATGCACATCCATAACGCAGCCACAGAGCACAACACCAGCGGTGAAAAATTTTGCCAGCGGCTTCACGATTTCCTCCACCCGTAGCGGTAATTGTCAGGGCACAGCGTACATGAATTCGTGGATTTCAGTTTGACACTTCAATCTTGACGCTCTTGGCCAGTGTAGCCCACCGGATGAGTTCTGTTTTAAGATGTGTCGCCAAGGCGGCGGGACTGCTGCCAACCGGTTCCGCACCAACCGCCTTAAGGCGCTCACGCACTTCCGGTGTTTGCATTGCGTCGACGAAGGCAGCGTTCAGGCGCTTAATGGCATAGGGTGGTGAGCCCGCCGGCGCCAGAGCGCCCAACCACGTGTTCACTTCAAAACCGGGTATCGCTGATTCGGCGATGGTCGGCACCTCGGGCAAGGTGCTGCTGCGTTTCAGGCTGCTCACCGCCAACGCTCTTACTCTGCCGCTGGTAATAAAACCGTGAGCGGCGGGTACCGTTGCAAACACAAAGGTGAGCCGACCGCTGATGAGATCCGTCATGAATGCGCTGGCGCTTTTGTACGGCACATGCTCCAACCGCAAACCCGCGGCATGGGCGAACACTTCGGTGATCAGGTGATTGCCCGATCCATTGCCGACCGAGCCATAGTTAAGCGTACCGGGCTGGGCCTTCGCCAATGCGATCAGGTCTCGCGCCGAGTTAACCGCAACGCCGGGATGCACGAACAGCACCGCCGGCACGATAGCAATCAGGCTGACGGGCGTGAAGTCTTTTTCGGCGTCATAAGGCAATTTGCGGAACAGAATGGGATTCGACGCAAAATTTGAGGCTACCAGCAGGACGGTATAGCCGTTCGCTGCGGCTTTGGCCACCAGCGTAATGGCAGGCAGACCCGCGCTGCCGCCGCGATTGTCGATTACCAGCGATTGGCCGAGATTGGCCGAGATGCCGGGTGCCATGATGCGCGCGATCACGTCCGCACTGCCGCCCACGCCATAGGGAATCACCGCGCGGATGGGGCGGGTCGGAAAATCCTGCGCGTATGCCGCACCCGCCAGCACGCTGAGCGCAGCGATGCGCATCACCGCCACGGCGAAAACGCCGTGGGCAGCATTAAGCTCGACTGAATATCTTCCACCAGCGCGCCGTGCTGTCCGAGAAATGCACGCCACTCCGCTGTTAGCAGCATCTGCGCTGAAGACTGTGTAGCAGGATGGGCAGATAAATGCACGACCTCATTCACATCACCGCTGTTGCCCGTCCATACCGCCACCGAAGTATCCCACAGCGGCGCGGGAAGTTCGTCCTGCAAAAGCCGGGCGAATGCGGCAGTGCTGCCAGCACGTGTGCGAAAGATCCGCAGTCAATACACATTGCCCGGCGCCGCGGGTGGATGCGGATCGGCCAGCGGCGTCAGCAGGCGCGAGACCTGCCGGCGCATCAACGGCTGCGAATGCGGCAGATATTCATTGCGCCACACCTCCTGCGTTTGCAATTTTGCACGCAGCACTTCGCGTGTGGCCACCGACTCGTGCTCCCATAGATTAAACACGCAGTTCACAGCGCCGATCTCACAGGACCAGAAGCCGAGTAGCTTGCCGTAATCATCGCCGCGAAACGGCACCGCGATTTTTCCGGCATGGTTGATGTAGTCGTCCAACCGACCCGCCGCAATCTCGTAGAAGCGCAGCTCATGCAGCATAATTGTTCCTTCTCATAGCGGTACTCACTTTGCGATGCGTGGCGGAGTCCCGGATTTTAGTCTTAACACCTTGCATGCTATGCGCGCTTGCGCAGCGACAGCCGCATCACAAACGTATGATGGAATGTTCATCGGGCACAGTGTATAAAGGCGGCTGCGAATTAAAGCAAGAGTTGCTCGGCGCAATCACTCAAACTGGAGAATATTAATGAAATCAATGACTTATACCAATACCGGGCGCCGGGCATTATTGCGCGCCGCTGCAGCGGGTCTGGCCATGGCGAGCCTGCCGTTCGCGGCGCACGCGCAAACAGCCGCAGCCGCAAAAATGAAAATCGGCATCGTGGGTTCTGGCAGAGTGGGCGGCGCCGTCGGCGGCGCATGGGTGAAGGCAGGACATGAAGTCATGTTCTCATCACTCAATCTCGAAGACGACAAAAAGCTGGCGGCAAGCCTCGGTGGCGGCGCGCGCGCAGGTACGCCGCGCGAAGCGGCTGCCTTCGGCACGGTGCTGCTGATCTCGGTGCCCTACAAAGCGCTGCCCAGCGTCGGCAAGGACTTGGGCGATCTGATCAAGGGCAAAATAATTATCGACACCTCGAACCCGATCGTAGCGCGCGATGGTGATATGGCGGTTGCGGCGCGTGAAAAAGGCGCGGGACTCGCCTCGATGGAATTTCTGCCAGGCGCGCGTATCGTGCGCGCCTTCAATGCAGTCGGCTTCTCCCGAATGGCGGAGGCCGCAAACCGGAGCGAGCGCATGGGCATGCCGATCGCGGGCGACGATCAAAACGCTATTGCGGTAGCGTCAGGCCTGATTCGCGATGTCGGCTACGAGCCGGTGCTGGTAGGCCCACTGGCCACTATGGGCAAACATCTGATTCCGGGCACACCCTTGGCGGGCGAACGGCCGGCGGAAGACATACGGAAAATTGCTGCCACGCTTAAGTGATGTAATGCGGTGGAGGCAAGAATAGACTCATTAAGCTGTACTCGATATTCAGTAGCTACAACATCCCCGCAAAGTTCGGCCAGTTGGGAGAGTCAAATACTGCTCTTTTTAATCGAGTGCAGTCCCTTCAGGTGAACCGCATTTTTCCAATCCGTCTCCGGCCAATACTTGTCCTCAACGACCCCGCCCAAAGCAACGGCCATTCGAGCCCTTGAAGCCTCGACCTCGTGATTTCTGAACGTCCCGGGAATATGTGTCTTCACATCGACGCCCAGATTGACAGCAGCAATTCCACGCATTACTGCATCCGTCAGGAACTCGAGATCAGCTCCACCTCCGGAAAACACAACGTGAATAAACTGGAACCTGTCTAGCGGGACAGTCCCGCTCTTAGAAAGACTTTCACGCGTAGCACCCACCATACGGGTAATTTGGCACTCCAAGTCCCGCGCCATCCGGCTTAGCGCCTCGCGCGCCATCAATTCTGAGCGTTCTACCGTTATCCTGCCAAATGCAGCTGTACCGCCTTCAAAAATATTTTCCTTATATTCACGAATCCTGTTTCGGACACTTGCTTCATCAGTGAGATTGAGGCGACCTTTTCGGACAAAGATATCCAGCAATTCTCCATCTATCTTGTCCCCAGCACCAAAGATACTGATCGGATCAACCAGGTTCAGCAATCGAAGACGTGCTCCCAGACTGCTATCCGGGGCAACAAACGAAAAGTATCCAAGGTCAATCGTGCCCGCGCCAATATCGACGGCCAAGAGAACGGAAGCGCGGTTGTCATCCACGTCATCCAGCACGGAAAGTGCAGCAGCTACTGGTTCCTCAACACTGACTCGAACACTTCCGCTTTCGGCGTCGCCGCACCAATCGGCGAACTCGGATACTGGCATAACCTGCTTTATTGCTGGCGCTCTTCGCATCAATACGGCTTGACGGAGCGATTCGTATTCAGCACCAAGCTTTTTGCGGTCTTTTGCGCTCCACGAGGGGTGGCTTATCCTTAACTCATAAGGGTCTTTATCAGATAGTTTTGCGCACTTAAGTGTCGAATCTACAGAAAGCGAGAGCAGCGCACAAAGCAGGTTGCGCCGGGTAAATGGCAAGCCCGACGCAGCAGGCGAATCAAGACTGCCTATATTGTCTGGAGTGAGCCAAGACTTAGGGCTCTGCTCGAAGAGGAAAGGGCGGTTTTCGGCTTGCCCTCGCTTGAGTGCATCTACACCAAAACAAATTTCCTTGCGAGATTCCGGGATGTAAATTGCGCTCGGTATAGAAGCATTGTCTATAGGACTTCCTGGCGCAATGGCCAGCGGTTCGACTACAGCGCGTCGCCGAATAGCCGCGCGCAGTGAACTGGTCCCAAAGTCAATGCAGACCGTGTGCATATCCCCTCCGATTTTTATGATTTGGAAACAATGGCCTTGATCAATATCCGGTAAGACCCATCCTCCCGCATTACCCGGGCACCTGGGACTTCAATTTTTACCGATTCGGGAATTTCTCCGTCACGTTCAACCAAGTCATGCTCTAGTGGATGGTATACCTTCCGCTCGCCACACATGCCAAATTGCTCGACGGAAACAGATCTCGCAATTGCACCAATCTGCAGCTCGACCTCCGCGAAATCCGTTTTATCGGCAAGTTTCCCTGACACGCCGTTCCAAGCCAACAACAACGCCGCAACCTTCCCCGCCAACCCTTGCGGCTGAGCTAACTCACTTGACAGGCTTGCCTCATCAAAACCACGCAGCAGTATTTTCAGCAGTTCCTGCTGTCCTCCGTTCCGCTTAGCGACTTTTTCCAGTGGCAAAACACCGAAGGCTTGCTTGAATATTGCACTCACTTCGCCAGAGGAATCTCGCAGGCCAGCCAGACGCGTCAGGGTGCCCACCGAAAGCACTCGGCCGCATAGCAACTCGAGCCGTTTCTGGGACCCAGAGGACCAGGCACCAGCAATGGATTTAGCCGAGCCTATCGCCTGCAAAACTACCTGATTCAAGAGCAGGGCTGGCTCGCGTGCCGTGATCTGATCAATGATTTCGATCGCGAATACCTGCAGTGCAGTCGCATCCTTGACTGTAATGGAAAACGTGGGAATCGCGTTTTTCAAAACGGAAACTAGGAATGCAAATGCCTCGGGGTAATGTTCGCCTGCCACTATGCGATTACCAGCCAAACACTTCAAGGCAAGCTTCCGGGCCAGATTGAGCCGGGCAGCATTTCCACCGAGGCCATTGCTGATGGCGCCTGCAATCGTGAATTGGAAATCTGCCGCAGACTCCGATGCCGAAAAAGCCCAGGCCACGAGATCCGTCGTCAGCTCGCGCTCCTGCTGATCCACGCACAGCGCCTTACCGATATAAGTAGAAACCCAGGGCGCTCGAAACGAAGAAAACTGCTTCACGACACCTCTTCGCTCCAAGTCGGTCTTCAGCCGCTCCAGAAGCGGAGGTGCCATTTCGGCCCAGCGGGCGAACTTCAGCGATTTTTTTGCGGCCTCCTTGTTTCCCTTGATCTGCGCAAGTCCGATCAGCGCGACACACTCCAGAGCGGACAGATCATCCTGTAAATTGGCATATTGAACCGCAAGCAAGTTAACCCGCCTAGAAACACCATCAGCCTGCGTGGCAGGTATCCGCTTCGCAGGTGTAAGCAACGATTCGCGAAGATCGGCCACCAGTGCATTCATGTCCTGCTGCTCGCTCACTTAATTTCTCCTTGGCGACCGGTGACTCTTACCCAATCTAAAACCCAACCGCGCACCTGGCACCAACGGCACCGGCACTCGCCTCCATTAAGCTACCTTTTGACCACACCAGTATTGCTGTATATAGGCAAAACAACTAGCACCAGATTCTATATCGACTGCACATTAGTCTCTTATAACTCAAGAGTTGACGGTTTTGGCGAAGAATTTGTTATTTTGCATGAGCCATCGCAGGGATGATCTGAAACTGCGTCAACGAACCTGAACGTGTCAAGGACTTTGAGACATGAGGGCGTAGGCATGAATAGCGCAGCCGTATTTTTCTGCACTCTGTTTGAGCCAATGCAGGTAGCAGTGGTAGTCGTCTTCGCCAAAGAAGATCGCCGCACGGTTGTGCCCGCGCTGCACGATGTGCTGCGGGTAGCCGCTCACTCGCTTGTGTTCTGATACGCCGTCGGTTAGCTATCCACTGCGAAAAAAGAAAAAGGCCGACAAAAATTGCCGGCCTTTTCACTGCAGTTAAATCCTGCCCCAGCTACACCAGCCTCAACCCTCCCGCCAGTGGCGCGCTGCGCACCGGTTTGCCGGTCGCTGCAAACACCGCGTTGAGAATCGACGGCACCACCACGCAAATGGTCGGCTCGCCCACGCCGCCCCAGAAGTCGAAAGTCGGTGCGATCACCGTTTCCACTTTGGGCATGTGCACGATCTTCGGCATGTGCAGGGTGTCGAAATTGGTTTCGACGATGCGCCCTTTAGCGACCGAGCTTTGACTCGTCAGGCCGCTCATGCCGTAAACCACGCCGCCCTGCACCTGGGTGGCAATCTGCTCAAGGCTGACCGCATGCCCGCAGTTGGTTGCGAGCACCATGCGATGAACCTTGATGTTGCCATTGTTCACCGACACTTCGGCCACCGCTGCTGAATAGCTGCCATAGCCCATGAACTGCGCGATACCGCGATGGCGGCCCGCGGGCAGCGGCGTGCCCCAGCCCGCCTTCTCGGCGGCGATATTGAGCACCGCCAGGTGCTTGGGATGCTTTTGCATAAGCGTCTGACGAAACTCCAGCGGGTCGCGGCCTGCGGCCTTCGCCACTTCGTCCATGAAACACTCCAGAAAGTAACCGTTCTGGTTGGTGTTTACGCCGCGCCACGGGCCCACCGGCACATGGGTGTTGCGCATCGCGTATTCGGTGCGCAGATTCGGCGGTGCATAACCGATTTGCGCGTCGCCGGCTGCTTTCCACAGACCCTGCAATTGGCGCACGTCTCTGCCACCCTTGATCGCCGCCGGATTGGCAAAGGCGTTGATCGATTGGCCTGCTACGCGCATATGCAGGCCGGTAAGATTGCCTTCTGCATCCAGGCCCGCGGTCAGTTTGCACTGCGCGATCGGGCGGAAGAAATCATGAGCGAGGTCTTCTTCGCGCGTCCAGATCATTTTCACCGGTGTTCCCGGCGGCAATTGCATGGCAATCAATGTCGCCTGACGGGTGTAGTCCTGCGTGCCGCCGCGCCGCCCGAAGCCGCCGCCCAAATCCATTTTGTACACCTCGCACGCATTCAGCGGCAAGCCCGAGGTTTGCGACAGTGCCGCCATTGAGGCTTCGGCATTTTGTGTCGCCACCCACGCTTCTGCCTTGTCCGCTGTCAGGCGCACGGTGGCGTTCATCGGCTCCATGCAGGCGTGCGGCACAAACGGTGCGGTATAAACTGCCTCCACTTTTTTTGCGGCGCCGGCGATGGCCTTGAGCGCATCACCATCGTTAATATCCGCAAACGCGTCGGTGGAATTAAGCCCTGTGCTCAGATGCTTGAGTATCCCGGCCTGCGACACGGTTGCGTTGGGGCCTTCATCCCACACCTTGGGCAGCGCATCCAGCGCTTTTTTCGCGCGCCACCAGGTGTCGGCCACCACTGCGACGGTGGTTTCGTTGACGCGCAGCGCCTGCGGCTTGCCAGGCAGGCTGGCGATTCGGCCCTGATCAAAACTGACCAGCTTGCCGCCGAACACCGGGCAATCCATGATCGCCGCATGCAGCATGCCTGGCAATTTAACATCCACTGCATAAATCTTGCTGCCATCCAGTTTGTCGGCGGTATCCAGCCGCTTCACCGGCTTGCCGGCGATTTTCCACTGGCGCGGATCGCGCAGTTTAATCGCCTTGAGATCCGGCGGCGTAAGCTTCGCCGCCGCATCGGCAACCTTGCCATACGACGTGCTGCGTCCCGAAGCGCGGTGCGTGATGACGCCTTTGTCCACCGTCAGATCAGCAACCGGCACTTTCCATTCATTCGCGGCCGCCTGCATCAGCATCATGCGCGCGGCGGCGCCGCCACGGCGCACGTAGTCATGCGAGCCGCGTATGCCGCGGCTGCCGCCGGTGGACATATCGCCCCAGGCGCGTTTCCTCGCGAGATTTTGTCCCGGCAGGATATGCTCGGTGGTAACTTTGTTCCAGTCGCAATCCAGTTCTTCGGCCACCAATTGCGCGAGGCCGGTCAAGGTGCCCTGCCCCATCTCGGAACGCGCAATGCGCACCACTACCGTGTCATCGGACTTGATCGCCACCCAGGTATTGATTTCGGTTGAAGGCAGGCTGGCGCTGCCGCCGCTGGTTACACAGCCGGAAATGCCAAAGCCCAGCACCAGTCCGCCGCTCGCAGCAGCGCTTTTCAGCATAAAATCCCGGCGCGCAGGACTATCGACGGTGGTATCGATTGTTGTATCGTTGATCGTTGTCATGTTCTGTCTCCGCTTTCTCAGACTACGGTGTATTCGTTGGCCATAACCTCGGCCGCCGCCGCGGTGTTACCCGCTGCCGTATGGATCGCCGCGCGCACACGCTGATAGGTGCCACAGCGGCAGATGTTGGTCATCGCTGTGTCGATATCGGCGTTGCTCGGACGCGGATTCTTGGCCAGCAGCGCCACCGCCGTCATGATCTGCCCCGACTGGCAATAGCCGCATTGCGGCACGTCGATCTGCAGCCACGCTTTTTGCACCGGGTGCGAGGAATCGCGCGACAAACCCTCGATAGTGGTGATGCGATCACTCTCCTGCACCGCAGAAAGCGGCATGGCGCAAGAGCGCACCACATTGCCATTGATGTGCACCGAGCACGCGCCGCACTGCGCCACGCCACAGCCGAACTTGGTGCCGGTCAGCCCGACCTGTTCGCGTATCACCCACAGCAGCGGCGTATCCGCCTCTGCCTGCACCTCGTGTACCCGGCCATTGATATTAAGTTTTGCCATGATTTTCCTCCTGCGGTTAAATGGATAGAACGTGAAGTGTGAAAGGTGAAGCGGAAAACGTGACGCGTAGAATAGCGCATCTTGCGCCACAGTGCGTGTCTATGCCTTGCGGCTACGCGGCATCTTTGCGGTTCAGCAGTTCCACGCTCACCCCATCCGGCGCATTGATAAAAGCCAGCTGGGTGGTTGGGTTATTGTCCTTGGGCTCCACGCTGAACACCACGCCCTTGGCCTTAAGCCCAGCGCAAAATGCGAAAAAATCGCCTTTGACGCGCACGCCAAAATGATCGACGCCCCACTCCAGCCCGGATTTGTCGCCCGTCGATTCACCGGGGCGTTCGCCACGCACGATGAGCATGCTGCCGCCGCCGATCGCCACGTAGAACTGCGGCGCGCCTCTGACTTCGCCCGTGCGCACAATGTCGCCACCGAGCTTATCGACGTACCACTGAGCAGCGGCCTGCGGATTTTTGCTGATCAGATGGACGTGGTCGAATGTAATGTTGGGATTGGGCATGGCCCCTTCCTTGGTGAGCAGGTTGAACAATGGGTAGACGTAATGAAGTCTGGCGGCGTGAGTTGAAATTGTAGCCGCACTCGCAGGATTCTGCAGGCGCATAGACAGAAAATTATAACCGCTTGTTTTATATGATAGTTTTATTTTGCCTTACAGCGATCTGCAGGGTCGCGCGCGAACCGCACCGGGTCACGCGGCGATTGCAGCAACGGCGCGCACTGTGCTACGTTTGGGGTTCGCCTTTCCGCAACACCAGCGCAGTAAAACTCACAATCCGAACTCGAGGTTTCAGCATGAATCATCCCGCAGAAGCAGCCGCAACCCAGGTGCAAGCCCTTCCCCTGTCGCGCATCACCGTGCTCGATCTCACGCTGGCGCGCGCCGGCCCCACCTGCGTGCGCCATCTCGCCGATTGGGGCGCAAACATCATACGCATTGAACCGCCTGACACCGGCGGCGAGGATGTCTCCGGCAGGCGCGACGGTTTTGATTTTCAGAATCTGCACCGTAACAAAAAGTTTTTGAAGCTCAATCTGAAAACCCCCGAAGGCCATGCGGCATTCATGAAGCTCGCCGAAAAAGCTGACGTGGTGATCGAAAACATGCGCGCCGAAGTAAAGCATCGGCTGAAAGTGTCGTATGACGACGTGAAAAAAGTAAACCCGCGCATCGTCTACGGCAGCATCAGTGGGTTTGGTCAAACCGGCCCCTACGGCAAACGCGCAGGCGTCGATCAAATCGTACAGGGCATGGGCGGCCTGATGAGCATCACCGGCCTGCCCGGCCAGGGCCCCGTGCGCGTGGGTGTGGCGATTGCCGACCTCACCGCAGGCAATCTGCTGGCGCTGGGCGTGATGACCGCATTGTTCGACCGTGAAGTCACCGGCGTCGGCCGCTGGGTGACCACCAGCTTGCTGGAAGCGATCATTTTCATGCTCGACTTCCAGGCCACGCGCTATTTAATAGCCGGTGAAGTTGCGGGTCAGGCAGGCAACGATCATCCGACGGGCGTGCCCACGGGCGTGTTTCCCGCGAGCGACGGCCTGTTTAACATCGCAGCCTCATCGGCGCGTGTATTTGCGCGCTTCGCCGAGGCGCTGGGCAAGCCGGAATGGAAAGACCGCGAAGAATGGAATACCCAAGGCAAGCGCAGCAAAGATCGAGTTGCAATCAACGCCGCCATCTCGGAAGTCACCAAACACAAACCCACTGCACATTGGGTTGAAGTGATGGAAGCCGCCGGTGTACCGTGCGGCCCGATCAACACCATCGACAAGACTTTTGCCGACCCGCAGGTGCAGCATCTAGGCATTGCCCAGACCGTCAAGAGCGAGAAACTCGGTGACATCAGGCTGGTGGGTTCGGCGATCAATATGGTCGGCACCAGCAAAAAAATACGCCGTGCCACACAGGATTTGGGCCACGACAGCGATGAAATTCTCGCCAGCGTCGGTTATACCAAGGAACAACTCGCAGACCTGCGCGCGAAGGGCGTGATCTAAATACGTGAAGGGTGAAGGGCGAAGAGGTACCTCTTCGCGGTTTGCTCCCCGCTCGTCGCCCCGGCCCTTCACCGTTCACTCTTCACGCTTCACTACTAACCGTTCACTCTTCACTCTTCACCCTTCACGAGAGCTTCACATGGACACCATCACAGGCACAGACAAAATACTCGGCAGCAAAAAGGGCGCTATCGGCACACTGACGTTTAATTATCCGGAGAAGCACAACGCCATGTCGCCGGAGATGGCACAAGCCGCGGCTGCCGTCATCAACGATTTCGCAGCCGACCCCGCGGTGCGCGTGGTGGTGCTGCGCGGCGCGGGCAGCAAGGCCTTTGTGTCGGGTGGTGACATTTCCCAGTACGAGAAAAACCGCGCTACGGCGGAGCAAGTCGCAGCCTATACCCAAATGTCGTCAGGCTTTCGCGATGCCCTCATCCACATCACCAAACCGACCATCGCCATGATACGCGGCTGGTGTCTTGGCGGTGGACTCGCCATTGCACTGCGTTGCGACATGCGCATCTGCTCGGAAGACGCACAATTCAGCGTGCCGGCCGCGCGGCTGGGTATCGGCTACGGCGCCGACTCGCTGGGCCAACTGGTTGAGCTTGTCGGCCCTTCGGTGGCCAAGGAAATTCTGTTCACCGCGCGCCGCTACACCGCCTACGAAGCGCATCGCATCGGTCTCGTCAATCACGTGTTACAGGCGGGCATGCTCGAAGCCTTTGTTGATCAGTATGTGGCGACCATGGCCGACAACGCACCGCTGTCCATCGTCTCGGCCAAACGGGTGATCGACGAATACGTGAAGGACCCGAACAAACGCGATCAAGCAGCAGCCGACAAAGCCGTGGCCGATTGTTTTGCCAGTCAGGACTACGTCGAAGGCCGCCGCGCGTTCATGGAAAAGCGCAAGCCGGTGTGGACGGGGCGATAAAAGCGCACGCACCTGCATACAGCAAATCGAGAGGGTGGGCAAAGCGTGGCGTGCCCACGCGGACAACTGCTCGCGCCGCCGATGTCTCACAATCGACAAACCCGCCTGCTCGTCGAAGCCTGTAGGGTGCACTTGCATTGCACCGGGTTTTGGCACTGATCCTGACGAAGAAACTCATGCGGTCATCCAAAAGTACCATCCGCGTCGGCACCGGCGCAGGCTTTTCCGACGACCGCATCGAGCCGGCCGTCGATCTGGCCGAGCGCGGCAAACTCGACTATCTGGTATTCGAGTGTCTCGCCGAACGCACCATTGCCCGCGAGAACCTCACGCGACTCAAAACCCCCGAACTGGGCTACACGCCGTATCTGGTCGAACGTTTTCAGGCCGTGCTGCCCGCTTGCACAAAGAATGGCATCCGCATTGTCACCAACATGGGCGCGGCCAACCCACTGGGCGCCGCGCGCGCAGTGCGGCGCGAAGCAAAGGCGTTGGGCATCGCCGACCTGCCGGTGGCTGTGGTGACCGGTGACGACGTAGCAGAAATCGTGCGCAGGAATCCGCAGCTTCCGCTGATGGAAAACGGCGAACCGGTGGAATCGCTGTTGCCGCGCATGGCATCCGCCAATGCCTACCTCGGCGCGGATGTCATCTGTGAAGGCCTCGCCACCGGCGCGCCGGTAGTGATGACGGGGCGCGTCGCGGATCCGTCGCTGTTCCTGGGAACCATGCTGCATGGCCTCGGCTGGAGCTACAACGATTACCCCAGGCTGGCCATCGGCACGCTCGCGGGGCATATGATGGAATGCGCGGCACAACTGACCGGCGGCTGTTTTATCGACCCCGGCAAGAAGGACTGCGACGACCCCGTCAACATCGGCTTTCCGTATGCCGACATTCAGGCGGATGGCAGCCTGGTGCTCGGTAAGCTGGAAGATTCCGGCGGCCGGCTGGACAGAATGACCTGCACCGAACAGGTTTTGTATGAGATGCATGACCCCACCAGCTACATCACGCCGGACTGCATACTCGACATTACGGATGTCGAATTCGCACAGGACAGTCAGCACCGGGTGCGCGCCAAGGGCGCCAAGGCGCGGCCGCGCACGCCGACCTACAAAGTGGTGGTGGGTTATCACGACGGTTACATCGGCGAAGGCGAAGTCGGCTACGCCGGCCCCAATGCACTGGCGCGGGCGAAACTGGCCGAAAAGATTGTGCGCGAGCGGCTGCGCCAGCGCGGGTTCAGCTATCCCGAGATCCGCGTGGATTACATCGGCATGTCCAGTCTGCACGGAATGGGAGAAGGCAGACCCGAGCCTTACGAAGTGCGGCTGCGCATTGCGGCGCGCAGCCCTGACCGCAAGGCCGCGCTGGCGGTTGGCTTCGAGGTGCGCACGCTGCACGTCAACGGGCCGTCCGGCGGCGGAGGCGGCTCGAACGCCATTCGCGAAGTGCTCGCGGTCAAATCGATTCTGATTCCGCGTGCACTGGTGAAAACCGAAGTTTCGGTGGAGGGTACGCTTTGAGCGTGAAAGTCTATGACCTTGGCCACGCCCGCGCGGGCGACAAGGGCAACACATCGAATGTTTCGGTCACCGCCTACGACGAGCGCGCATGGAACATTCTGCGCGAGCAATTAACCGTCGAACGCGTGATGCACGCCTATGCGGAGATTGCGAAAGGCCCGGTTACGCGCTACGAGCTGCCCAAGCTCAGGGCACTTAATTTCGTTATCGAGAATGCACTGGGTGGCGGGGTCACCGTTTCACTTGCGCAGGACATGCACGGCAAGAGTTTGTCTTTTGTAATGCTGGACATTGATTTGCGCGAACAAAGCTGATCTCAGTTCAGTTTATGCGGCGGCAGGCTCTGTGCTTGCGGCGGCAGCACCGCATCGGGGTCGATGGCGAGTTTGATATCCCAATCGGATTGCGCCACGGCATCCAGCAGCAGTTTGGAAATCATGTGCAGCAGCCCGGCATCCACGCCAAGGTCGATGCCCTGCCCCTGCTCCGGATGCAAACTCAGCAGTTGTTGCTTTTGCTGCGGCTGTTTGCCGGTGATGCGCGACAGCAGCACCGGCGCCACGCCCAACGGCAATAAGCTCACACCTTCTTCGAACGGCTTGGCGAATTCGCCGTTGCGCACCACGTTGGCATGCTGCAGATCCATGATAGCGCGGCGCACATTTTTGTCGGCGTGCTGTGCCGAGGCCGGATCGCGCTCCAGCATCTTGAGCAGCATCGTCCACAACAGCTTCACGTAACGGCGCGTCAGCCAAAAGCGGAATTCAGCGCGCTCGGTGGACAAAATCCGCAGCAGGATGCGATCCTCCTGCGCGTTGTACGCCATCTGTATCTGGTGAATGTTCATAGGCCGGGAGCTTACCGTCCGGCCTCAGTTGCGTAAAGTTCCGGCGTAAAGTCGCGCCGTAACGCTCCTGCGTCAGTGCAATGCCCGCTTCGCGAAGGTGATCGCACCGCCCTTGCTGACGTCCACGCGGATCGCATCCTGCGCGGCAAATTTGCCTTCCAGTATTGCTTTAGCCAGCGGGTTTTCGAGCTGCGCCTGGATAGCGCGCTTCAACGGTCGCGCGCCGTACACCGGGTCGAATCCCGCCGTCGCCAATTCGTGCAACGCTGCATCGCTGACCTCGATTTTCATGTCCAGCGCCGCCAGCCGTTTTTCGAGATGGCCGAGTTGTATTTTCGCGATCGACTGTATGTGTTTCTCATCCAGGCCGTGGAACACCACGATCTCGTCAATGCGGTTGATGAACTCCGGCCGGAAATGCGCCTTCACCTCGCCCAGCACCGCGAGCTTGATCACCTGATAATCGTCGCCCTGCATTTGCTGAATCATGTGCGAACCCATGTTGGAGGTCATCACAATCACCGTGTTTTTAAAATCCACGGTGCGGCCCTGGCCATCGGTCATGCGTCCATCGTCGAGCACCTGCAGCAGCACGTTGAACACATCCGGGTGCGCCTTTTCAATCTCGTCGAGCAGAATCACCGAGTACGGCTTGCGCCGCACCGCCTCGGTCAAATAGCCGCCTTCCTCGTAACCGACATAACCGGGCGGCGCGCCGATCAGGCGCGCGACAGAATGTTTTTCCATGAATTCCGACATATCGATGCGTATCAAATGATCTTCGGCATCGAACAAAAACTCCGCCAGCGCTTTGCACAATTCTGTTTTGCCCACGCCGGTCGGGCCCAGAAACAGGAATGAGCCGTACGGCCGCTTGGGGTCGCCCAGCCCCGCGCGTGAACGGCGTATCGCATCGGCCACCAGCCGTGTCGCTTCGTCCTGCCCCACCACGCGCGCGTGCAGCCGATCCTCCATTTTGAGCAGCTTCTCGCGCTCGCCCTGCATCATGCGCGATACCGGAATGCCGGTCGCGCGCGACACCACTTCGGCGATTTCTTCGGCCCCCACCTGCGTGCGCAGCAGCTTGTGCTTGATGTCACCGCCCGCCTTTTCCGCCTGCTTGAGTTGCGCTTCGAGTTGCGGCAACTTGCCGTACTGCAGCTCGGCCACCTTGTCGAGCTTGCCTTCACGTTGCAGCTTTACGATATCGGCGCGCGCGCGCTCGATTTCCTCTTTCACATGCGCGCTGCCCTGCACTTGCGCTTTTTCCGCTTTCCAGATTTCGTCAAGGTCAGCATACTCGCGCGACAGTGCCTTGATTTCAGTTTCGATCAGTTCCAGCCGCTTTTTCGAGGCTTCATCTTTTTCGCGCTTAATCGCCTCGCGTTCGATTTTTAACTGAATCAGACGCCGGTCGAGTTTATCCATCGACTCCGGTTTGGAATCAATTTCCATTTTTACGCGCGACGCCGCCTCGTCGATAAGATCGATCGCCTTGTCCGGCAAAAAGCGGTCGGTAATGTAGCGCTGCGACAATTCCGCCGCTGCCACGATGGCCGGGTCGGTGATATCTACACCATGATGCAATTCGTACTTTTCCTGCAGCCCCCGCAGTATGGCGATGGTGCTCTCTACACTGGGTTCATCCACCAGCACCTTTTGAAAGCGGCGTTCCAGTGCGGCGTCCTTCTCGACGTATTTGCGGTACTCATCGAGCGTGGTCGCGCCCACACAGTGCAATTCGCCGCGCGCCAGCGCGGGCTTTAGCATATTGCCGGCGTCAATCGCACCCTCGGCCTTGCCCGCGCCCACCATGGTGTGCAGTTCATCAATAAATACGATGGTTTGACCTTCGTCCTGCGCAATTTCCTTGAGCACGGACTTCAGCCGCTCTTCAAACTCACCGCGGTATTTTGCGCCCGCCAGCAGCGACGCCATATCCAGCGACAACACCCGCTTGTTCTTCAGCGTTTCCGGCACTTCGCCATTAACAATGCGTTGCGCCAGGCCTTCGACAATGGCGGTCTTGCCCACGCCGGGTTCACCGATCAGCACCGGATTATTTTTGGTGCGCCGTTGCAGTATCTGAATCACACGGCGGATTTCATCGTCGCGTCCGATCACCGGATCGAGCTTGCCCGCGCCCGCGCGCTCGGTGAGGTCCATGGTGTATTTTTTCAGCGCCTCGCGGCTGCCTTCGGCTTCAGCGCTTTGCACGCCTTCGCCACCGCGTACCGCATTGATCGCCTGCTCCAGGGGTGCGCGCGTCACACCACTTTGCTTTAACAAACGGCCGGTCTCGCCTTTGTCCTCTGTCAGCGCCAGTAAAAACATCTCGGAGGCGATGAATTGGTCGTCGCGTTTTTGCGCTTCCTTGTCGGTCACATTCAGCAGATTGCCCAGATCGCGCGACACATTGACTTCGCCGCCCGCGCCCTGCACCTTGGGCAGCCGCTCAATCGCCTGCGTCAGTGCGCCGCGCAACGCAGGCACATTCGCGCCGGCACGGCCCAGCAGCGACGCCGTGCCGCCATCCTGCTGCTGAACCAGCGCGTGCAGCAGATGCTGCGGCTCGATGTACGGATTGTCATGCCGCACCGCCGCACTCTGCGCGTCGGCGAAAGCCTGCTGAAACTTGGTCGTGAATTTGTCAAATCGCATAACGCCCTGCCCCTGTGTATCCCTATGCCTTCAAACATGGGGGCCGCGCGCAGGTAATCAAGACACTGCGGGAAATTCACGTAACTAATTGTTTTTAAAACTAAACCACCATCTCCCGCCGCGCTAAAGCGGCGATATGCCGCAGCAACTCGCTTTCCTCGTACGGCTTGCCGAGGAACACATCAACCCCCAGCTCGCTGGCATGCTGGCGATGCTTGTCCGCCGTACGCGAGGTAATCATGATGATCGGCAAGGTTTTCAGCGCCACTTCGGCGCGCACATTGCGGGTGAGATCGAAACCATCCATACGCGGCATTTCAACATCCGTGATCATCACGTCCGGCACCTGATCGCGCATTTTTTCCAGTGCTTCAACGCCGTCTTTCGCCACCTGCACCATATAACCTTCGCGCGTGAGCAGGCGGCTGGTGATTTTACGCACGGTCAGTGAATCGTCCACCACCAATACGCTGCGTTGGCGTTCGGGTGGCGCCACGATCGCGGGCGCCACCGGCATCACGGGTGCATCCGGCGTATGGTCCTGCGCCCGCGACACATGTTCAATATGGCGCATCGACAGCAGCACCGGATTCAAAATCAGCACGGTCTCGCCGGAACCCAGTACCGCGGCGCCGGTTACGCCGGGCACGCGCGCCAACTGCGGCCCGATGTTTTTGATCACAATCTCTTGTCTGCCGACAATGGCATCGACTTGTATCGCGGCCCGCTCGGTGCCACTGCGCAACAGTACCACCAAGCCGACGGGTGCGGCTTTCGCCGTCGTGTCCTCAACGCTATCGAGCAACAAGCTCAGATGATGAAACGGGTAGCGTGTGTTTTGCCATTCGATCACGCCGGCGGCATGCGCTGCGCCCAGCACATCGGCTTTCAGGCGCTGCACCTGTTCCACCATCACCGTCGGCACCGCATAGGCGTTGCTGCCCACACGCATCACCACCGCTTGCATCACCGACAGGGTGAGCGGCAGATGCACGATGAAGGTGGTGCCCTTGCCAGGCAGGGTAGTGGTGCTGACACGCCCGCCGAGCGCGGTAATCTCGCTCATCACCACATCCATGCCGACGCCGCGGCCGGCATCCTCGGTAACCGCGTCGGCGGTGCTGAAGCCTGAGCGAAAAATAAAATTTCTGATCTGCTGATCGCTCAGCCGCTCGTTCTCGCGCATCAATCCCAGAGCGATGCCTTTTTCGCGGATACGCGCGAGATTCAGGCCGGCGCCATCGTCGGCCAGCGTCAAAACCACTTCGTTGCCCTCCTGACGCACTTCGATGCGCAGCACACCCACCTCCGGCTTGCCCGCCGTGAGGCGCTCCGGCGGTGCTTCGATGCCATGCACCACCGCGTTGCGCAGCACGTGTTCAATGGGTGCCGCGATGCGCTCAATCACGCCGCGATCGACTTCGACGCTCCCGCCGCTGATTTCGAGCTCGGCACGCTTGCCGTTTTCCCGAGCCGACAGGCGCGCCACACGAAACAGCCGGTCGGAGATGCTCGCAAACGGCACCATGCGGATCGCCATCAAATCCTGCTGCACATCGCGTGCAATCTGCGCCTGCGATGCCAGCGCTTTTTCGCCTTCGTCGAGATCACGCGCTAGATTTTGCTGCACCGTGGCCACGTCGTTGACACTCTCAGCCATCTCGCGCGTTAATTCCTGCAGTCGTGTAAAACGGTCGAACTCCAGTGGATCAAACTTGTCGCCGGCGGTTTGCGGCTGCGGCGAAAAGCGTGATTGCATCTGCGTTTCAGCCTGAATTTCGAGTTCGCGCAACTGCGCGCGCAGGCGGCTGATGTTGTCGGTGAGATCGCGCAGCGAACCGCGTGCACTGCGCAATTCAGAGAACACACGTGCTCGCGCAATACTCACCTCGCCTACCTGATTCGCCATGCGGTCGATCAGATCGGCGCGCACGCGTATCAACGGACGCGTTACGCCTTCAGCACCCGCAGCGAGCTTGGCCTTGGCGCCAACCACTGCCTGCTGTGGCAGGGGCTGCGTCATATCGTCAATAGCCGCCGACATGTGCATGGTGCGTGACATCTCTTCCATGGCCTGCGTCAACGCCGCGGCGGGGGCGCGTAGTGCAGCGATCTCTGTGCTTTGTAACTGCCCGATCAGGAAACCGATGCGGTCAAACGAGGCGTGCTTATCCGGTTGTCACCCAAACCAACTACCGGTAGTATGTTGAGCATCCGCGCTGACGTGGAGCGACCATGGTTATTGACGTACTTGAGCGAGGCGATCTGCCGTTTCCGCGCTCGCTGCCGGAGTTCCAGCGCCTCTTCC
>CAMATZ010000025.1 GCA_945861275.1 Bordetella parapertussis | reverse complement strand
ACCCCTTCGCGAGCGAAGGGCGATGTTTTTCGAGGGTCCTTCAACCCCTCCCGAGTATGCAAGCGTCGATTGTAGAGCGTTCTGAGAGACTTTTTTACGAGTAACTTCATTGGAAATATCCGTGCCATGGTTTTTGCACAGCCTCAACGCTTCGCTTGAGGGGCGCGGCGCCTTACGCCGCGTCCTTCTCGACGCGATTGTTAGGCAAAATTGCTTTCGATTGTTGCCTCGCCGATTCACAAGGCAAGCCTGCAACACCGAATCACCGCAGGTTAGGGGCTCAGGCCTCCTGGGCCGTCATAGTGACCTTGACTTCGCCTCGGTAGCTCATGTTAGGCCGCTTCAGGCTGATGGTCACGGAATTCGTGGAAAGTCCCATGTTCGGCTTCAGTTGGAAGGTGATCGTGCTCTGACCTTGGTCGTCCTGTCCAAGCGTGCCCTTGTCGACCTCAGTCACATCGATCGTAAACCTCTTGCTCAGCGTTCCTGATGTGACGGTGTAGGTCGCGACCTCTCGGCCGATTGATTGGGCCGCTCCTCCCTTGTCGACCTTCGTACTTCCATTGAGCGAGGGCCAGACAATGTTGTTGCTGCCTTCTCGCACCTGGATGCGCAGTTCAAAATCTCCCTCACTAATCCCTTGACCCTCGGTCACTTGGACACTCTCAAGATCAACACGTATCCTAGCCATATTCATTACCTCCTCATGAGTCGTTGGCGGCAGATTCTTCTCATAGCTTATGACCCAACCGCCACCAACATTGAGTCAAAGCCTAACGAGGCTGTAGAAAAACCCTGGGCACTCCGACTCTTGCCGTTCTTGCTCTATTTTGGGTATGCATGTACCCCTCCGAAAATTTTTGCGTGGATTCTAGAGCGTTCTGTGAGGTCGCGTTTTATGGGCCTTGCACAAACCTCGCGTTCGGAGCCTTTTTCTGCAGCCCCAGCGTGTTGGTGAACGGCGGGCCGCGATCACGGTTGATGATGCCACTACGCTGGCGGCCCGTCCGTTCCACCTGGAGTTGGGCGGCACGTATTGCCTCAATCAACCTTCGCGCCGGAGTCCTTGACGGCCTTCGCCTGCTTCGGGACCTCATCTTTGATGAAGGCGGCGAAGTCCGCGAGCGAGTTGCGGCGGAAATCGAGGCCGAGTTGGCCGAGCTTGTCCCTGATGTCTTGCAGCTCCAGAACCCGGTTTATCTCGGTGTTCAGGCGACCGGCGATCTCGGCCGGCATGCCGGCGGGTCCGAAGATGCCGAACCAGTTCAATTCTTCGTAGCCCTTGAATCCCTGCTCGGCGACGGTCGGTACGTCTGGCACGGAGGAGGCGCGCTGTGCGCTCGTCACCGCGAGGGCTCGGATTTTTCCGACTTTGATGTGCGGAAGCTGTATAGATACCGAGATGGACAGCACGGGCGCGTGGCCGCCGATCAACGCGTTGACCGCCTGCGCCGGCTGGTACGGCACGTGAGTGATGTCGATCTTCGCGATGGCCTTGATCCGCTCCATCGAAAGGTGCGGCGAGGTGCCGATGCCGGGAGAGGCGTAAGCAAGCGGGTGCTGGCGCGAGAGCTTGATCAGCTCCTGAAGGTTTCTTGCCGGCACCGACGGGTGCACGGAGAAGGCGTTGGGGGTGCTGGCGGCCAGGATCAACGGGACGAAGTCCTTCAAAGGATCGTAGCCGGCGTTCGGGAAAAGGGCCGGATTGACGGTGTACGCGGTGCTGTGCATAGGATCGTGTAGCCGTCGGGTGCTGCATTCCGGACCCGCTGTGCACCGATGTTCCCCCCGGCCCCGGGTCGGTTGTCCACGACGACGGTCTGGCCGAGCGATTCCGAGAGCTTCTGCCCGACCATCCGCGCGAGCGTGTCGGTAATGGACCCGGCGCCGAATGCCACGACGAACGATACGGGCTTCTGTTTCGGCCACTCCTGAGCCGATGCCGTCGAAACGCATCCTAGGAGCACGAGCCCGAAATACCGCATCACTCTTACCATTGATCGCACCATGGTTCCTCCCATCTTTCGGCGCGTTGCCACATTGACGCCTAACGTTTTGTTGTGCGGCGTGCCCTACAGAAATGAATTATGGCACGGCGCTTCCAGCACGTCCGCACCAACTAAAGTTAGGTCGCTGCACTAAGAAGTTCGCCTTAGCTCTCGCCGTCGGGCGTACGGTCCCGCGCGGGAAGCACGTCCCGGTAGTGTTCCCGCGTCTTCCATGTCGGAACTGGGGGTGTGTAGCCGACCCTCGGGGCGTAGACGGAGTGTTCGACCAGGGCCATTTTATGAATGTAGCGCGGGCAATTTCCAAATATTCGCTTCGCTACGACGCGGACGATCAGTACCGAGCCGGGGTACTCATTGCACAGCGGATCGTCGAAGCTAATCTTCGCGGAGCCGTTAATGCGAAGGCGTTTGGGATTCTCGAAGTCAATGAAGAGCAACCCCACGCTGGGGTTTACCAACGTGTTTCCCCAGGATCGATACATGCCGTTTCCATCGTAGTCAGGAAAGGCAACGGTCTGTTCGTCGACTACGCGGACAAAGCCAGGTAGGCCACCCTTATAGGAACAATCGGGTCGTCCTTGGGCATCAGCTGTGGCTATGAAGAACATCGCGGATCGTTCGATGAATGCGTGGTCGTCTTCGTTGAACGCAGTTCGAGCACTGACTTGTGCGAGCCGATCTGCCAACAGGGTGGTTTCGCGGGCATCTTGGAGTTGCCGCATACCTTCGTGATATGGAGATTTTTCTTCCATGACTTCCCTCCGACTGGAACGCAATTGAGCGACCTAACTTAAAGTCGCCATTATTGGCGACGCTTTACAACACACCAAAATACTGTATATAAGATCAGCTCTATGAAAAAACATTTAATTTAATCAAACCGTTAGTCAAATTTAGTACGTCCGAAACCGGAAATGCAAACACCCCCAGTTTCCGCCACGCCTCGATTGCTGGATCAGCTCCGCCATCAAGTGCGACGGCTCCATTACAGCATACGCACCGAAGATGCGTATGTCTATTGGGTGCGGTTTTTCATACGTTTTCAAGGGTTGCGGCACCCGCGCGAGATGGGGCGCCCGAGGTGGAGGCCTTTTTGACGCACCTGGCGGTCGAGCGCAAAGTTTCGGCATCAACGCAGAACCAGGCGCTCTCCGGGATTCTGTTCTTGTATCGCGAGGTTTTGAAACTCGAATTACCGTGGCTCGACAACGTGGTTAAAGCGAAGCGGCCGCAACGCTTGCCGGTGGTTTTAACGCGTGAGGAAGTGCAGTCGGTGCTCGCCACGACCACCATGATTCACACGCACCGTGCTCAACAAAGGGGGCCGCGGTGTAGTCAGCCCGCTCGACGCGCGCTAAACTGCGCGGTGTGTCTGAAATCAACAAAGTCTTTTCCGCAGGCGGTGCTTTAGCCGCCGTCGTTGCTGATTTTCGTACCCGCGCGGGCCAGCTTGAGATGGCGCTCGCAATCCAAAAAACCATTCAAAAACAACAAGTTATAGTTGCGGAAGCCGGTACGGGCACAGGCAAGACTTTCGCTTATCTGGCACCGGCGTTGTTGTCCGGCGGCAAGGTGATCATTTCCACCGGCACCAAGAATTTGCAGGATCAGTTGTTTGATCGCGATATTCCCACGGTGCGTGCTGCGTTAAAGGCGCCGGTGTCGGTGGCGCTGTTAAAGGGGCGCGCCAATTATGTGTGCCACCATCATCTGGCCAACACGCAGGCTGATGGCCGTTTGCCCACGCGCGAAGATGCCCGTTACCTGCAGCTGATCGCGAGCTTCGCGCGGCGCACGCAAAGCGGTGATCGCGCCGATTTGGCGGAGGTGCCGGAGAGCGCCGCGGTGTGGTCGCACGTGACCTCCACGCGCGACAATTGCCTGGGCTCCAACTGCGAGCACTTCGACAAATGTTTTGTCATGCGCGCGCGCAAGCAGGCGCTCGAGGCCGATGTGGTGGTGGTGAATCACCATTTGTTTTTTGCCGACGTGGCGTTGCGCGACGAAGGCGTGGCCGAGTTGCTGCCCAAATGCAACACCGTGATTTTTGATGAAGCGCATCAGTTACCCGAGACCGCGAGTCTGTTTTTCGGTGAGAGCGTATCCACATCGCAGCTGCTGGATTTGGCGCGCGATTCCCGCATGGAGGGCATCGCCGGCGCGCGCGATTTCGCGGCGCTGCCCGAAGCCGCGCTGGCGCTGGATAAAGCGGCGCGCGATTTACGCCTGGTACGCGATGAAGACAACGGTCGCCTGACGCACAAACAGATCAATGGTGATAGCGATTTCACTGGCGCGCTAGACAATGCCTGCGCAAAATTGTCGGCGTTGTTCGTGTTGCTGGAGTCGCAAGCCGAGCGCAGCGAAGGCCTTGAAAATTGCCGCAGCCGCGCGCAGGCGATGGCGCAGACCATCGCACGCTGGAGAAATTACGATGGGGCCAAGGACGACGGCTTCGTGCGCTGGATCGAGCTGTTCGGCCACTCGCTGCAACTGCACGCCACGCCGTTGTCGATCGCGGAGATTTTTCGCAAGCAGGTGACCGAGACTTCACGCGCCTGGGTGTTTACCTCGGCGACGCTGTCGGTGAATGGCGATTTCAAGCACTACTGTGGTGAATTGGGTTTGCAGGATGCGCAGACCGCAAGCTGGGCGAGTCCGTTTGATTTTGAACATCAGGCGCTGCTGTATGTGCCCCCGAACATGCCCAATCCGAACACCCGCGAATACACCGCGGCGGTGGTGCAAGCCGCGTTGCCGGTGCTGATGGCGAGCGAGGGCAGGGCGTTCTTGTTGTTTACCAGCCTGCGTGCGATGCGTGAGGCGTGTGAATTGGTGCGTGAGGAATTCAAGGCGCGCGGGCTCGATTATCCGGTGTTGTTGCAGGGCGAAGGTTCGCGCACCGAGTTGCTGGATCGTTTTCGCACATTGGGCAATGCCGTGCTGGTGGCCAGCCAAAGTTTTTGGGAAGGTGTCGACGTGCGCGGTGAAGCACTGTCGGTGGTGGTGATCGACCGCCTGCCGTTTTCGCCGCCCGATGATCCGGTGCTCGCTGCGCGCATCGACAAAATGAATCGCGAAGGTCGCAATGCCTTTATGGAATATCAGGTGCCGCAGGCGGTGATTACCCTGAAGCAGGGGGCGGGGCGTTTGATCCGCGACGAAACCGACCGTGGCGTGCTGATGATTTGCGATCCGCGCTTGGTGGACAAACCCTATGGCAAGCGCATCTGGCGCAGTCTGCCGCCAATGAAACGCACGCGGGATTTGGCGGAGGTGGAGGCGTTTTTTGCCGCCCCTGCGCCGGTGATGGTGCGTCCTGCTGCCGTTGCGAGTTGAGTGTCCGGGTTGAAAGGAACTCATCCCGCGCGTTCTGCCCTTAGCCCTAGCTCTTAAGCTGCCTCACGCTTGCGCAGGCGCCGGAAGGCATAGACCGATTAAGCGATAAACCATTTCCAGCACAGCCACGCTGCGGCTATCCACAAAGCGAGAATAATTGCCGCGCCGAACCAGTTGCGCGGCTTGCCGTGTTTTTCGGCAAGCCACTGTGTGGCCTTGGCGCGGCACTCGGCGAGTATCGGTGCGGGGATGAATTTCAGTGTGAGCCAAATACCGATGGGCAATAAAATCGCATCGTCGAGCAGGCCCAGCACGGGTATGAAATCGGGGATCAGATCAATCGGGCTGAAGGCGTAGGCGACGACGGCTAACGCCAGAACTTTTGCGATCCACGGGGTTTGCGGATGGCGGTAGCAAAACCACAGCGCAACGGCTTCGGCTTTGAGCTTTTCTGCCCATTGCAGCAGCCGCTTTATCATAAGAATTTGTTTTTAAACGAGTTTTGCGTAAAGGTCATGCGCGTCCGCGCGCGTGACCTTGACTTGTATAAAGTCACCGGGCTTGATCGCGCCGGGCTTGCTGATGAAAACGCTGCCATCGATTTCAGGCGCATCGGCGCTGCTGCGGGCGACTGCCTGGGTTCCATCATTGCTGTCGACCAGCACCGTCAACGTCTGCCCCACTTTTTTCTTCAAGCGGGCTTTGCTGATTTTTTCCTGGGCTTGCATGAAGCGCGCGCGGCGTTCTTCGCGCACGTCAACCGGCAGCGGATTCGGCAACGCATTGGCGGTGGCGCCTTCGACCGGTGAATAAGCAAAGCAGCCCACGCGATCCAATTGCGCTTCTTCAAGAAACGCCAGCAAGGCTTCAAACTCCGCTTCGGTCTCTCCCGGAAACCCGGTGATGAAGGTGCTGCGTATCGTCAGTTCCGGGCAAATCGCACGCCAGGCTTTGATGCGTGCCAGCGTGTTTTCGCTATTGGCCGGGCGCTTCATGAGTTTAAGGATGCGCGGACTCGCGTGCTGGAACGGCACATCGAGATAGGGCAGGATTTTTCCCTCGGCCATCAGCGGAATCACCTCGTCCACGTGCGGATACGGATACACGTAGTGCAGCCGTACCCACACACCGAGTTCGCCCAACGCCTGCGCCAGCGCGGTCATGCGCGTCTTGATCGGCTTGCCGCCCCAAAAGCCGGTGCGGTATTTAATATCCACGCCATAGGCGCTGGTGTCCTGTGAAATCACCAGCAGTTCTTTTACCCCGGCTTTGACCAGATTGTCGGCTTCCTGCATCACTTCGCCGATGGGGCGGCTGACCAGATCACCGCGCAGCGACGGGATAATGCAAAACGTGCAGCGGTGATTGCAGCCTTCGGCGATTTTGAGATAGGCGTAATGCCCGGGCGTGAGCTTGATACCAATATCACGTGGCGGCGGCACCAGATCCAGGTGCGGGTTGTGCTTGTGCGGCAGATGCTTGTGGACAGCGCGCATTACCTCATCGGTGGCGTGCGGGCCGGTGACGGCGAGCACACGCGGGTGCGTGTTCCTGACGATATCACCCTTGGCGCCGAGACAGCCGGTGACGATGACTTTGCCGTTTTCGGCAAGCGCTTCGCCGATGGCAGCCAGCGATTCGTCGATGGCGGAATCAATAAAGCCACAGGTGTTGACCACCACCAGATCGGCGTCGTTATACGAAGGCGAGATTAAATAACCTTCCGCGCGTAACTGCGTAAGGATGCGTTCGGAATCGACCAGCGCCTTGGGGCAGCCTAGCGATACGAATCCGACTTTTTTTGCGATCATTTGTTGAGGCGTGTCAGGTCTTTATTGCCGCCCCTTCATAGGGGAGGAGATTCGCTAGTACCTCGCCACTATTCAGGCTTGATTGCGAGCCAATACACTAACCCTTGTTCTCGCCGCCGTCTTTACCCGGCGCAGCGCCACCAAAGCCGGGAAAGGGAAAGCCGCCGAACATATTGCGCGTTTGATTTTGCATTTGATTCTGCATTTCGACAAAGGCATTCGCGCTTTGTTCGAGGTAACGGCCCATCAAGCCCTGAATCGCCGGGCCCTGCATTTTTACAAATTCGTTCCACGCTTCGGTGTTGAGCATGGGGTTAGCGCCGTAGAGCTGGCTCGACTGCGCCTGCATGCGCTTTTGTATATCCATGAAGGTGTGCACGTTTTTTTCGAGGAAGTTGCCCATCATGCCCTGCATCGCATTGCCGTAAAAGCGGATGATCTGCGACAACAGATCGCTGGAGAACATCGGCGCACCGGCGGCTTCTTCTTCGAGAATGATTTGCAGCAGAATGCTGCGCGTGAGGTCTTCCTTGGACTTGGCTTCTTCAACGCGAAACGCAACGTTATCGAGCACCAGCTTTTTGACATCGCCCAGCGTGATGTAGGCGCTGGTCTCGGTGTCGTAGAGACGGCGGTTCGGATATTTCTTGATCAGACGCGATTGTTGAGCCATGACGCACCCCGGCGGTATAGACGGCGCATTATTTCAGAAAAGGTGGTGCGTTGCAATGGAGAAGTCTAAAAAATTGAATAAAAACAGATAGTTAAATAATGGTGCGGCGGCTGTTATCTGGTGCAGTGTGAGGGTTGAGAGCGTGAATAGTGAATAGTGAAGAGGTACGTCAAACCGCCGGGGACGCCCCTTCACCGTTCACCCTTCACCGTTCACGACCTACTACTGCATATGCTGTCCGCCATTAATCGCGATATTCGCGCCGGTGACAAACGCCGCTTCATCTGAACACAGGTAAGCGACGAGCCCGGCGACTTCTTCCGGTTTGCCGAGACGGCCCAGCGGAATCTGCGGAATGATTTTGCTGTCGAGCACCTCTTTCGGAATCGCCATCACCATTTTGGTGCCGATATAACCCGGCGAAATGGTGTTGACGGTGACGCCTTTGCGCGCGTATTCCAGCGCGGCTGCCTTGGTGAATCCGTGCATGCCTGCTTTTGCCGCCGAATAATTGGTCTGCCCGAACGCGCCCTTTTGTCCGTTCACCGACGACACGTTAATCACGCGGCCCCAGCCGCGCTCGGCCATGCCGTCGATAATCGGCTTGGTCATATTGAACACAGAATCCAGATTGGTGTGCATCACCGCGTCCCACGCCGCCTTGTCCATTTTACGAAACGTGGTATCGCGGGTGATGCCGGCATTGTTTATCAGCACGTCGATGGGGCCGCATTCGGACTGGATTTTTGTCACGGCTTTCTGGCACGAATCAAAGTCAGCCACGTCGATTTCATAAGCCTTGAAATCAAAGCCCTGTTTTTTCATGTCGGCCAGCCACGTTTCGCGCCGGGTGTTGCCGGGCGAACAGGTGGTTATGACCTTGTAGCCCATGCGTGCGAGTTTGATGCAGATGGCTTCGCCCAAGCCGCCCATGCCGCCGCTGACCACTGCCATGCGTTGTGTCATCTATCTATCTCCTCGATACAAAAAATGTAATGTAAGCACAAATCGTTACCTACTCACGATGCTGGGTCAGGCGCATCCGGTTTTTCACGCACATAGCGTCCCGGCGCCGCCTCAATCTCGGTGTAACCCGCGCCGCCCAACGTTGCGCGTGCCTTCATCCGTTTGCCCGCGTGCGGTGCAAGCCACGCGCTCCAGTGCTTCCACCAGCTGCCGGGCCGCGATGTCGCGCCGGCGAGCCAGGTGTCAGCGTCGGCACTTGCCGTGCCATCGGTCCAGTAATTGCGTTTATCGCGTGACGCGGGATTGATGACCCCGGCGATATGCCCGCTGGCGGAGAGCACAAATGTTTGCCTGCCCTGCAGAATTTGCGTGCTGGCATAGGCGGTTTTCCACGGCACGATGTGATCCTCGCGCGCGGCCATCAGATACGAGGGCAAATCAAGGCGTGTGAGATCGAGCGGCTTGCCGCACATCTTGAGGCGGCCGGGCACGCGCAAATTGTTTTCAAGATAGGTATTGCGCACGTACCACGCGTACATCGCGCCGGGAAGATTGGTGCTGTCGCTGTTCCAGTAGAGCAGATCAAACGGCGGCGGCGTTTTGCCTTTGAGATAGTTATTGACCACATAATTCCAGATCAAATCATTGGCACGCAGGCTGGCAAAGGTGATCGCGAGTTCGCGTCCCGGCAGCACGCCGCCGTCGGCGAACTCGCGTTCGCGGTTTTGCACATAAGCTTCGTCGATAAATACCGACAACTCGCCGGTATCAACGTAATCCAGCATGGTGGCGAGCAGCGAAAGGCTGGCCACCGGGTTTTTGCGCCGTGCCCGCAGCACGGCAATGGCGCACGTCAGCAGCGTGCCACCGACGCAAAAGCCCAGCGCATTGATTTTTTTTACGCCGCAAATTTTGCGCGCGGTTTCGATGGCGGTGATCATGCCGTGCTCGACGTAATCGTCCCAGGTGGTCTTGCCCATGTCCGCGCCAACGTTGCGCCACGACACAATAAACACCGTGTGCCCCTGTTCCACGGCGTACCGCACCAGCGAAGTTTCAGGCTGTAAATCAAGCACATAAAATTTGTTGATACACGGCGGCACCATCAACAGCGGGCGTTCATAGGTGGTTTCAGTGGTGGGCCGGTACTGTATCAATTGCATCAATGGGTTTTCAAACACCACCGCGCCCGGCGTTGCCGCAAGATTGCGTCCGACCTCAAATGCGCGTTCATCGCACATCGACACCATGCCTTTGGGCATGTCGTCGCGCAGATTTTGCAGCCCTTGCGCAATGCTGGCGCCTTGGGTTTCGGCAGCAAGCTTGAGCGCCTCGGGATTGCTCCAGCCGTAATTGGCGGGCGAGGCTGCGTCTATCCACTGGCGCATCAGAAACGCGGCCCGTCTCTTGTCCTGCGATTCGAGGTCGGCGCCGCCCGCCACTGCGCCCAGCCATTGCGCGGTGATCAGATAGGACTGCGACAGCCAGTTGAAATAAGGCTCGCGCCATTCAGGCGCGCGAAAACGACGGTCGCGCAGGGGTGAGTCAGCCTCCGCTTGCTGCGGTGTGCTCATGCGCGCCCACAATGACAGTTGCTGTTCATACCATGCCTGGTTCAACGCCTGCCAGCGCGCCGGATCTCGCGCGTAGTCTGCCGCCAGTTGCTGCAGCACTGCGTTGGAATCGATCTGACCTGCGCCCTGCGTGAACGGTTTTTGCGCGCCCGCCAGCAACTGCTGCAAGAAATCGGTTAAGGCCTGCCCATTCGCGTCAGACGGAGAATTCAAGGTGCGCAATCAGAATATCAAGGAGTGCGTCTATTCTACAGAGACTTTGTTGCGGAATGCTAAACGTCGGAGATGAGACGCGCGCTTCAGCGCCGCCCTCTCGATTGGAGAGTTGGGTCTCTATGCGTCGCAGGCTGGACAATCTGTAATAGTTACTGTACAGTAATACGTACATTATGGGAGATCAGTTATGGATGCAATTACCTACACGACAATTCGAGCAAACCTCGCCAGCGCCATGGATCGGGTTTGTAATGATCACGAAGCGTTGATTATTACCCGCAACGGAGAGCAGGCTGTGGTGATGCTCTCGCTCGAAGACTACAAAGCGCTTGAGGAAACGTCCTACCTCTTGCGTACACCCGCTAACGCCAAACGCCTTTTGGCAGCGACCGGACAACTGAGCGCCGGCAAAGGTGTTGTGCGAAAGCTGCTCAAGTGAAGCTGGTCTTCGCGAATGAGGCATGGGAAGACTACATTTACTGGCAAAAGCAAGACAGGCGCATGGCTGAACGGATTAACAAGCTGATACGCGAGACACAACGCGAGCCCTTCACTGGAGTTGGCAAGCCTGAACCTCTAAAGCACGCGCTATCGGGGTATTGGTCACGGCGCATAACAGAGGAACATCGCATGGTGTATCGCGTAGAAGGTGATGCACTGTTGATCGCCCAATTGCGCTTCCATTACTGAGTTTCATGCAATGAACAGCAATGGCTTATTGGTTTATTGGCGCCGCGACAGCAACCCTTTGCACTATAAGGCGCAAAACCGGGCCTGCCTGTGCCTGCTCACGCTTGTACCCGGTATGCTGTGGGCGCAGCCGGCTCCGGGCAACTATCCCGACAAGCCGGTGCGGCTGGTAGTGCCGTTCGCGCCGGGCGCATCGACGGATATTGTGGGGCGGCTGCTGGGACAGAAGTTTAGCGAAGCCCTGAACCAGCCGTTCATCATCGACAACCGTCCGGGCGCGGGCGGCGGTATAGGCGCGGAAACGGTGGCGCGCGCAACCCCCGACGGCTATACGCTGATGATTACCAATCCCGGGCCGAGTATTAACAACATTCTGCTAAGGCAGAAGCCGCCTTACACCTTTACTGATTTTGCGCCTGTGATTTATATCGGTTCCGCGCCAGTCGTCGCGGTCGTGAATCCGAAGTTTCCACCGAACGACATGAAAGAGCTCATCGCCTGGGCGAAAGCAAACCCCGGCAAGGTGACATGGGGTTCGTCGGGCGTCAGCAGTAATCCGCACGCGGCGCTGGAAACGCTGAAAGCAGTGACCGGCGTCAATATCACCCATGTTCCTTATAAGGGCACGGCGCCTGCGCTGACCGATGCGGTTGGCGGGCAGATCGACGGACTCTTCACCACCACCGCGTCGGTAGAACCATTCATCCGCTCCGGCCGTATCAAAATGCTCGGTGTCGCAGGGCCGAAGCGGCAGGCGCTCATCCCTAACGTGCCGACGTTTGCGGAGCAGGGCATCACCGGCGCAGATAATTTATTGTGGATGGGTTTGGTGACCACCGGCAAGGTGCCGCGCGTGATTGTCGACAAGCTGAATCGCGAGGCGAATCGCATACTGCAACTGCCCGAGGTGAAACAGCGCTTCGAGCAACTGGGACTGGATGTGGAAGGCGGCACCGCGGAACATTTTGAGCAGTTCATCAAGGGACAAGCGCAACAGTTGCGTGCGCTGATCAAGTCCGGCGCGCTGAAAGTTGAGTAACTCCGGAAAAGGTTTTTAGCCACAGAAGACACAGAGAACTTCACAAACCATACATCGTCATTCCGGCGAAGGCCGGAATCCAGTTAGTTACATGCGCGGCAGCGCTGACTTTGGAAAACCGTGAGAGTAAACAATGACTGACAAGCTCAACAACGTGTCGCAACCCAAGGACTGGAAGCTGATCGTCGAGAAGGACGTAAAGATTCCCATGCGCGACGGCGCTATCCTCTACGCCGACGTGTTTCGGCCTGACACCGGCGGCGAGCGCGTGCCCGCGATCATGAATATCGGGCCTTATCAAAAAGACAAGGTATGGATTCCGCCGCACGATCTTGACGAGGAAGCGAATCCCTATCTTGCGTGGGAGACTGGTAATCCGCTGTACTGGTGCCCGCGCGGCTACGCCCTGGTGCGTGTCGATTCGCGCGGTTCAGGCAAATCGCCGGGGCAGTCCGACCCCAGTTCGTATGCGGAGGCCGTGGATTTTTATGACGCCATCGAATGGACCGCGAAGCTGGCGTGGTGCTCCGGCAAGATCGGCTCGCTCGGCGTGTCGTATCACGCGAACTGCCAGTGGCGTGTCGCCAAGCTGCAACCGCCGTCGCTTAAAGCGATTATTCCGTGGGAAGGGCGCGCCGACCTGTATCGCGACCAGACCTTTCATGGCGGCGTATTCGCAATGGGGTTTCTGGCGAACTGGATCGCCACCAATATGGCGCATCAGATCATGGGCAAGCCGCGCAGCTACAACCCCGGCGCGTTCAACAACAACATGCTGTGGCAGTGGGCGAATAACAATCTCGACTCCGAATTCTGGCGCGCGCGCAGCGCCGACTGGTCGAAGACCACGGTGCCGTTCTACAGCGTCGGCAACTGGACCGGCATGGGGCTGCATCTGCGAGGCAACGTCGAAGGTTTCGTCAACGCGGCCTCGAAACACAAGAAACTGCGCGTGCATAGCGGCACGCATTTTCATCCGTTCCATTCGGAGGAGGGGCGGCTCGATCAGCTGCGCTTTTTCGACTATTGGCTGAAAGGGCAGGACACCGGAATCATGGATGAACCGCCGGTGAAACTGATGATACGCACCGGCGGCGGCAATGCCAGCAGCTACCAGTTCCGCTTCGAGAAGGAGTGGCCGCTGGCGCGCACGCAATGGACAAAAAAGTATTTGAAGCTGAACGCGGCGACGCAGAACAAGGCGGGCGATTGTGAAGGCGAGATTGTTGACGCGGCACCCACCGCAGCCGCGCAGTGCGACTACGCGGCGAGCCCGCCCTCGCATGCTGGTGTGAGTTCGTCTGCGCCATCGAACGCATTGGGCAGTGTCGATCGCACCGGCATTTCGTTACTCGCGGCGCCGTTTGCCGAAGACACCGAGATCACCGGGCCGATAGTGCTGGTGGTGTGGCTGTCGAGCACGTCAGAAGACGCAGACATTTTCACGACCCTGCGCAACATCGGACCCGATGGCAAGGACGTGTGGGAGGAGGGCCAGCAGGGCGGGCAGGATTACGTGCCCGTGGCCAAGGGCTGGTTGCGTGCTTCGCATCGCAAGCTTGACGCCGAAAAATCCCTGCCTTACCGGCCCTATCACACGCACAACGAGCGGCAGTGGCTGAATCCCGGCGAGCCAGTGGAATGTCACGTTGAAATCTGGCCGACCTGCATGGTGTTCAAAAAGGGGCATCGGTTGCGCCTTGACGTGCAGCCGCGAGACGGCGTCGGCTCATCGGTGTACCGGCATTACCACGCCGACTACAACACCGGCGCGCGCAACACGCTGCACGCCGGCGGCGAAAAAATCTCGTACCTGTTGTTGCCGGTGATTCCTGCAGCGTCCTAGCAGCGGCCGGGCGCTTACGCGTGCCCGTGCGCCAGTTCGCCGACCAGCCAGATGGTGGCTATGCCCAGCGCAATCAGCGTCACCTGCTGAATCGTGGCGCGGATTTCGGGCCGCCGGTGCAGGCCGGGGATCAAGTCCGCCACCGCCACATACAGCATGCTGGCGATGGCAAGGCTGATCAGGGTGCCGACCCACTGCTGCATGGTTTGCAATGCAAAATAAGCGAGCACGCCGCCCACCACCATGGCCGCGCTGGACAGCAGGTTAAGCGCGAAGGCGTGCTGTTTGCTGTAGCCGGAATGCAGCAAAATCAGAAAATCACCGACCTCTTGCGGCACTTCGTGCGCAATAATCGCCACTGCGGTGACGATGCCCAGTTGGGTGTCGGCCAAAAACGCCGCCGCGATCAATACCCCGTCGACAAAATTATGAAAGGTGTCGCCGATGAGTATCATCATGCCGCTGCGGCCGTGATCATGGTGAGGCGCCATGGTGACGACGGCCGGCGTCTGGTGAGGATCATGCGCTTCACATTCCTCGATATGGCAGTGCCGCCACAGCACCAGTTTTTCCAGTATGAAAAACAGCAGCAGTCCGCCGAGGATGGTGGCTGCGGTGGTGTGCAGATTGTCGGAACGGTTAAAGGCGTGCGGCAGCAACTCGATAAACACCGCGCCCAGCAGCGCCCCCACCGCGTAGCTGATGAGTATGGGCACTTGCGCCGCGTTCGCGCGCGCCGCGATCAGCCACGCGCCAAAAACCGAAATGATGCCGCCGGCGACGGTGGCCGCGAGTATCCAGGTGAATGTGGTCATGAGTGGAACGTGGGCCGGCTTGGGTTAAAAGCTGGCAGTGAAATGGCTGCTTGAGGGACGCGGGATTATACGGTAATTCAAGGACTTATTGCATGCCAGTCACTGACGCCAGATAAACGCCGCCATGCGCCCGGTGGTTTTATCGCGACGGTAGGAAAAAAATCGCTGCGGATCGGAGTAAGTACACAGCCCGCCGCCATACACCTGCGTGACGCCCGCTCGCGCGAGTGCGCGCCGCGTCAGCATAAACAGATCCGCCAGCCACTTAGCGGACGGTTGTGCGACGAACGCCGCTGCCGCATCTGCGTCACGAGCGGTAAACGCCTGATAGACATCCGCGCCCACTTCAAACGCCGCGGGGCCGATGCCGGGGCCGATGTAGGCGAGCAGGTCCGCCGGATCGTCGCCCGCGTTACACAGGGCCTGCACGGTGTTGTGGATGACACCCCCGGACAAGCCGCGCCAGCCCGCATGCGCGGCCGCCACCCGCGTACCCGTACGATTGCTGAACAGCACCGGCACGCAGTCCGCCACCATGATCGCGCATACGGTGCCGGCATTGCGCGCAACGCTGGCGTCGGCTTCCGGCGTGCCGGTTAGCGCATCGGCATCGACAACCCGTGTGCCGTGCATTTGCGCCAGCCATTTTGGCGCTTGCGGCAGAAATGCGGCTACACGTGCGCGGTTTAGCGCGACGGCCGCCGGGTCATCACCGGCCTTGTAGCCGAGGTTAAGCGAGGCGCGCGGCCCGCTGCTGACGCCGCCGTTGCGCGTGGTGATGAATGCTTTGACGTGGGCTGGCGCAGGCCACTCGGGGATGATCCAGTCGTGCTTCATTCAGCGCGCTCCAGTGCGGCAATCAACTGCTTCATGTCGGCGGGAAGCGGTGCGCTCCACTTGCGGCGGCGGCCGCTGGCAGGGTGGGTGAGCGCGAGTTTTTCCGCATGCAGAGCCTGGCGTGTGAAGGCGGGTGTTTTGCGGTGTGCGCCGTAGACCGGGTCACCGACTATGGGATGGCCGATCGAAGTCAGATGCACGCGGATCTGATGTGTGCGTCCGGTTTCAAGCTGGCAGCGCAGCAGCGTCGCCTGCAAATAATGCGCGACCGGTTCGTAGTGGGTGACCGCGGGTTTGCCGTTGGGCGCCACGGCCATGCGCGTGCGCAGCGTTTTGTGGCGGCCGATCGGCGCATCCACGGTGCCGGCTGTTTGCACAAAACCATGCACTACAGCGAGGTATTCACGGGTGACGCTGTGATCCTGCAATTGGCGCACCAGCGCGGTCTGTGCGCTGAGGGTTTTCGCCACCACCAGCAGGCCGCTGGTGTCTTTGTCGAGCCGATGCACGATACCCGCGCGCGGTATGTGCGCAAGCGAAGGCGCGTGCTGCAGCAGCGCGTTGAGCAATGTGCCTTCCCAGTTGCCGCTGCCCGGATGCACCACCAGCCCGGCGGGTTTATTGATTACGATCAGATGCGCATCCTCGAACACGACGTCTAGCGGAATATCCTGCGCACGGAAAGACGTGGTTTGCGGATCGGCCATGGGTGTGACCACGGCTTTTTCGCCGCCCCACACTTTGTCCTTGGGCGCAGGGGAGAGCCCATCCAGCGTGATACGCCCCGCTTTAAGCCATGCCGTCAGCCGGCTGCGCGAGTATTCGGGAAACATTCTAGCCAAAGCGTAGTCTGAACGCTGCCCGGCGCAGTTTGCGGGCACAATCGCAACCATAGCGACTGCCGTGGCCACCGCGTTTACGTTATAATTTTCCGGACTTTTTTTGACGGTGCTCATATGATCCAACTTATCCTGCGGCGTATTTTAGCGGTATTCGCGGCGCTCTCCCTCGGCGTTCTGCTCGCGGCCTGCGGCTTGCTCGACGACAAGAGCGACGAAACCAAGGGCTGGTCCGCGCAAAAACTGTATGCCGAGGCACGCGCGGCGCTCGATTCGCGCTCGTATGAAACAGCGATAGGTTACTACCAGAAGCTCGAAGGGCGCTTTCCCTATGGCCGCTTCGCGCAGCAGTCGCAAATGGAACTGGCGTACGCCTATTACAAAGACAAAGACCCCGCCGGGGCCATCACCGCCGCCGAGCGCTTCATCAAGAATCACCCGCAACATCCCAACGTCGATTATCTGTATTACATCAAAGGGGTAGCCAATTTCAATGACGATTTGGGCATCGCCGGGTTCGTCAGCGGTCAGGACATGAGCGAGCGCGACCCCAAGGCCGCACGTGACGCGTTCGACGCGTTCAAGGAATTGGTGGTTAAATTTCCCGACAGCAAATACACCCCCGACGCGATCCAGCGCATGAATTATCTGGTGAACGCGCTGGCGGCGCACGAAGTGCATGTCGCGCGTTACTACATGAAGCGCGGCGCCTATGTGGCGGTCGCCAACCGCACGCAATACGCGTTGAAAACCTATCCGCAGGCGCCCGCCAATGAAGAAGGTTTGCTGCTGCTGGTCAAAGCCTACGACGCGCTGGGGATGAAGGATTTGCGCGCCGACGCTGAGCGCGTGATGTTAAAGAATTATCCGGACAGCAAGTTTCTGCGCGGCGACGGGCGAACCAGCGCACCGTGGTGGCAGATTTGGAATTAGCGTTCAGTTAAGCGCCAGCGTACACGCCAGGGCACCCGGCTGAATATGGGGTCAGAGTAAATTAATTCATAAAAACATAATAAAAACAATAAGTTATAGTTACCATCCATAGCGGTCAAAGCCATCTGCTATGCTGATGGCTTTCCAGCCTGGGAAAGCCAGTCATGCCACGCCTTCCGCGTTTCCAGATACCGGGCCAGCCGCTGCACGCCATCCAGCGCGGCAATAACCGGCAGGCCATTTTTATCGCCGCTGGTGATTACGCCTTTTATCGCGATTGTCTGGCGGATGCTGCGAAGCAGCATGCGGTGGCGATACACGCTTATGTGCTGATGTCCAACCACGTGCATGTGCTGGCGAGTCCGCGTGGTGCGGAGGGCTTATCGCGGCTGTTTCAGTCGGTAGGGCGGCGCTATGTGCAATACTTCAATGCGGCCCATGATCGAACCGGCACATTGTGGGAGGGGCGTTACCGTGCGACGGTGGTGCATGCCGAAGATTATTTGCTCACCTGCATGCGCTATGTCGAAATGAATCCGGTACGCGCGGGTATCGTCGAGCGTGCGGCGGCGTATGCGCACTCAAGCTACGCGGCCAATGCGCAAGGGACGGCGGATGCGCTGGTGACGCCGCACCGCGTTTATCGCGGATTGGGGGCGGACGCCGCGGCGCGCCAAGCCGCTTACCGGCAACTGTTTCGCGGGCAGATGAGCAAGGACGATCTGGAGTCGATACGCTCCGCCACGCATAAAGGCTGGGCATTGGGTAATCATCGCTTTAGCGCAAGGATCGAGAAACTGTCGGGCCGGCGCGCAGCGCCGTTGCCGCGGGGGCGTCCGCGCAAGGGCAAACAGTGATGACGTACCAGAAGATCGTTTTTGACATCGATAGACAGGATGTACAGGATAAGGCTCCCATCCTGTCTGAAGTGCATTTAACACCGACAGGATTAACAGGAGGGTAAACAGGATAAGAGCAGATGACATGCGGCCCTTGTTCTCATCCTGCAAATCCTCTTCATCCTGTCTGAAGTGCATTCAACACCGACAGGATTAACAGGAAGGTAAACAGGATAAGAGCAGATGACATGCGGCCCTTGTTCTCATCCTGTAAATCCTGTTCATCCTGTCGAACTGTTCTTGGGGTTGGACATACGCATAAACGCGACCAATGCGGTTCTTTCGTCTCCGGCTTTGCGTAATCACTTAACAGTGATCTTTGGAACCTGATTCCTAATACGCCAACTCCGCGCGTCCGCGAAACCATTGCAGCGCTTCGGGATTGGCCAGCGCCTCGCTGTTCTTGACCGGCAGGTTGTGCACCACATTGCGCACGGCGAGTTCCACGATTTTTCCGCTGCGGGTGCGCGGAATGTCGGCGACCTGCAGCACTTTGTCCGGCACATGACGCGGCGTGGTGTTATCGCGGATCTGCTGCTTGATTTTGTTGATGAGCGTGTCGTCGAGCGTTAAGGTTTCGCGCAGCCGCACGAACAAAATCACCCGCACGTCGTTGTTCCAGTCCTGCCCAATGGCAATGCTTTCCTCAACTTCATCGAGCTTTTCAACCTGCCGGTAGATTTCAGCGGTGCCGATGCGCACTCCACCGGGGTTGAGCACTGCATCCGAGCGGCCATAGATGATAAGGCCGCCGTGTTCGGTGTATTCAAGGTAATCGCCGTGATGCCACACGCCGGGAAATTTCTCAAAATAAGCGGCGTGATACTTGCTGCCGTCGGCGTCGTTCCAAAAGCCGAGCGGCATTGACAGAAACGGCGCACTGCACACGAGTTCGCCTTTTTCGCGGTGCAGCGGGCGCGCGGCGTCGTCAAACACTTCGACTTTAAGGCCGAGGCCGGGGGCCTGGATTTCACCGCGCCACACCGGCGCGGCGGGATTGCCCAGCGCGAAGCACGACACGATGTCGGTGCCGCCTGAAATCGAGGCGAGGTGAAGGTCGCTCTTGATATTGCGGTAGACGTAATCAAAGCTCTCCGGCGCCAGCGGCGAGCCGGTGGAGAGCAGCGCTTTGAGGTGCGGCAACTGGTGCGTGACGGCGGGCGCAAGATTGAGTTTGGCAATGGCATCGATGTATTTGGCCGCGGTGCCGAAGATAGTGATGTTTTCACTTTCCGCGTAATCCCACAGCACGCGGGCGCGCCGCACAAACGGCGAGCCATCGTAGAGCATGAGTGTGGCGCGCGAGGCGAGGCCCGACACCAGCCAGTTCCACATCATCCAGCCGCAGGTGGTGTAGTAGAACAGGCGCTCGCCGGGCTTCACATCGGTGTGCAGTTGGTGTTCTTTCAAATGCTGCAACAGCGTGCCGCCCGCGCCATGCACGATGCATTTGGGCACGCCGGTGGTGCCGGAAGAATACAAAATGTAGAGTGGATGATCGAACGGCAGGCGCTCGAATGGGATGTCGCGCGGCTGATACGGGGCCATGAAATCATGCACGCTGAGCGCATGGGGTATGCCTTTGAGTGATGGCGCGCCGCAGGTGTAGGGGACGATTAGCACTTTTTGCAGCGACGGCAGCTGCGCCGCGATTGCGGCCACTCTTGGCAGCACATCGATCGCTTTGCCCTGGTAAAAATAACCGTCCACCGCGAGCAACACCTTGGGTTCAATCTGGCCGAAGCGGTCGAGCACGCCCTGCACGCCAAAATCCGGCGAGCACGAAGACCATACCGCGCCGATGCTGGCGGTGGCGAGCATGCCGATCACGGCGCCCGGCAGGTTGGGCAGGTAAGCCGCAACGCGATCGCCGGGCTTGACGCCCTGCGCGCTCAGTGCCTGCGCAAGCCGCGAAACCTCCGCATAGAGTTCACCCCACGTAACCCGACTTTTGACCTGATCCTCGCCCCAGAAAACAATCGCGATGGCGTGGTCACGCTGGCGCAGCAGATTTTCCGCGAAATTCAGCCGTGCTTCGGGAAACCAGCGCGCACCGGGCATGCGGTCACGGTCGATGAGTATGGTGTCGCCCTGCGTCGAGCCCACCACGCCGCAGAATTGCCAGATGGCCTGCCAGAACTGTTCACGGTCGTGGCATGACCAGGCATGCAGTTCGGCGTAATCGCGGGCTGTAACGCCGTAGCGCTCGGCGACGAATTTTGTGAACGCCGTGAGACGGGATTCGGCGATGCGTTGGGGGGAGGGGGTCCACAGTGGCTGGTCCATGGCTATTCCTTACTTTGTACCCGTTCGTCCTGAGAGGAAAATGATTACTCAGGCCGCATCTGTGGAAACAATATCACATCGCGTATCGACGCGCTGTCGGTGAGCAGCATCACCAGCCGGTCGATGCCGATGCCGGCGCCCGCCGTCGGCGGCAGGCCGTATTCGAGCGCGCGGATGTAATCGGCATCGTAATGCATGGCCTCATGGTCGCCAGCGTCCTTTTGCCTGACCTGTTCCTGAAAACGTTCGGCCTGATCCTCGGGATCGTTTAATTCCGAAAAGCCATTGGCGATTTCACGGCCGGCGATGTAGAGCTCGAAGCGCTCGGTGATCTCCGGATTATTATCGTAGCGGCGCGCCAGTGGCGAGACTTCAGCCGGGTAGTCGATGAGGAAGGTCGGCTCATGCAGTTTTGTCTCAACGGTGTTTTCAAACAAAGTGAGCTGCAGCGCGCCCAGACCGTCGTTGGGGCGTGCTGCGACGCCTATGCTTTGCAGCTTGGCAGTGATTTTTGCTTTGTCATTCAGCACATCGTCGCCAATGTCCGGATGATATTTGCGGATTGCATTGGTGATGGTGAGCCGCGCATAGGGCTTGGCGAAATCGATTTCCCTGCCTTGATAGGTGACCCGGGTTTGGCCGACGGCCTGCGCAGTTTCGCGGATCAGGCGCTCGACGAAATCCATCATGCCCTTGACTTCCATGTAGGCGCAGTAAAACTCCAGCATGGTGAATTCCGGGTTGTGGCGCGTGGAAATGCCTTCGTTGCGGAAGTTGCGATTTATTTCGAACACGCGTTCGAAACCGCCCACCACCAGCCGCTTCAGATACAGCTCCGGCGCGATGCGCAGGAACAACTGCATGTCGAGCGCGTTGTGATGGGTCACGAACGGGCGCGCCGCCGCGCCGCCGGGTATCGGCTGCATCATCGGCGTTTCGACTTCGAGATAGTTTTCCGCGCTCAATACATTGCGCACCGCCTGAATGATCTGCGAGCGTTTGCGGAAAGTTGCGCGCGTGTCTTCGTTGACGATCAGATCGACGTAGCGCTGGCGGTACTTGAGCTCCTGATCGGTCAGGCCGTGAAATTTATCGGGCAACGGGCGAAGTGATTTTGTCAATAAAAATAATGACTTGCATCGTATCGTCAATTCATCTGTTTTGGTTTTGAAGAGCGTGCCGGTGACGCCCACGATGTCGCCGATGTCGTAATGCTTGAACGCATCCTGCGCGGCTTTGCCGGTGTCGCCTTCCGAAACATAAATCTGGATACGTCCGCTGGTGTCCTGCAGGGTGGCGAAACTTGCCTTGCCCATCACGCGTTTCAACATGATGCGACCGGCCACTGTAACCGTGACAGATTGATGTGCCAGCGCTTCGCGCTCAGTGGCGGCGTGCGCAGTCGTCAAATCACCCGCGTGGTGCTCACGCACAAAATTATTGGGGAAGGCGATGCCTTTTTCGCGTAAGGCTTTGAGCTTGGCGCGCCGCTCTTCAATAATCTGATTGGTCTCGTCCATGATGGTTATAGCCCTTGTTTCAAACTCGCTTCAATAAAAACATCCAACGCCCCATCGAGCACTGCTTGGGTGTTGCCGATTTCAACGTTGGTGCGCAAGTCCTTGATGCGCGACTGATCGAGCACATAAGAGCGTATTTGATGGCCCCAGCCGATGTCGGTCTTGGCGTCTTCCATCGCCTGCTTTTCTTCATTGCGCTTGCGCTGCTCCAGCTCAAACAATCGCGACTTCAGCATCGCCATGGCTTCGGCGCGATTGCGGTGCTGCGAGCGGTCGCTCTGGCATTGCACCACGATGCCGGTGGGGATATGCGTGATGCGCACGGCGGAATCGGTTTTGTTAATATGCTGGCCGCCCGCACCTGACGCGCGAAAGGTGTCGGTGCGCAGATCAGCCGGGTTGATGTCAATCTGAATGGAATCATCCACTTCAGGATAGACGAACACACTGGCAAACGAGGTATGTCTGCGATTGTTGGCATCGAACGGGGATTTGCGCACCAGCCGGTGAACGCCGGATTCAGTGCGCAGGCGTCCATAGGCATAATCGCCACTGACTTTGAGCGAGGCGCTCTTGAGGCCGGCGACTTCACCGGGGGACTCTTCCAGCAACTCGACTTTGAATTTCTTGCTCTCGCAATAACGCAGGTACATGCGTTCGAGTATCGACGTCCAGTCCTGCGCTTCGGTGCCGCCGGAACCTGCCTGGATGTCGAGAAAGCAGTTGTTGGCATCCATTTCGCCGGAGAACATGCGGCGGAATTCCATCTCCGCGACGGTGTTTTCCAGCCCCTGCGTGTCGCTGGCTACGGCGTGCAGTGTGGCGTCGTCGGTTTCATCGCGCGCCATCTCGAACAGGTCCTGCGCATCGCGCAACCCGGACGCCAGCGTGATCAGTGAATTGACGGTGTATTCGAGAGCTTTGCGTTCCTTGCCGAGTTCCTGCGCGCGTTTGCTGTCGCTCCACACGGCGGGGTCTTCGGCGAGCCTTACAACCTCATCGAGACGCTTGCGTTTGGTTTCGAAGTCAAAGATACCTCCGCAGCTCCGTGGCGCGTGTATCGATGTCCGTGAGCTGCTTGGCAATGGCGTTGATGCGTTCGGCTTCCATGATGCGTGAGATTCCTTGAAAGCGCGATTATACCTGATGGGTCGCGTTACAGATGTTCCCAGTGATCGAGCATCAATTGGGTTGACGTAACCCCGTTGTATTCGTTGACGCTGAAGCGGTAGACGGCGCGGATGGCATCCGGCAGCGGTTCGCTGTGGCCGAATAAAATGCCGTCAAAACTTTTGCCATCACGCCGCAGGCGCAGCTTGAGGTGACGCTCGCCTACGACACGCTGCTGCACAACTTCAAACGGATCGAGAAAGCGTGGCTCGGGAAACCCCTGGCCCCAAATGCCGTCGCGCAGCGCATGGGCGGCGTCTAACGTCGCGTGTTCGACCGCTAACGAACCGTCGGTTTCAATCTCGCGTTCAAGATCAGCGGGCGCGAGCAGGGTGCGCACCACTTCCTCAAAGAGGCGTTGAAAGCGCGCGAAATCCGGCTCGCGCAAAGTCAAGCCTGCCGCCGCCGCGTGACCGCCAAAACGCAGTATCAGTCCCGGTGCGCGTTTGGATACCAGATCGAGCGCATCGCGCAGATGCAGCCCGCGTATCGAACGCCCGGAGCCCTTGATTTCACCGTCATTGCCACGTGCAAATGCGAACACCGGGCGATGGAATTTATCCTTGATGCGCGAGGCAACGATGCCGATCACCCCCTGATGCCACTGCGGGTCATAAAGACTCAGGCTGTAGCCGCTGGCGTCGGTGTGTTGCTCGAGCGCGGCGAGAGCGGATTCCTGCATGCCGGCTTCAATGGTGCGGCGTTCGCGGTTCAGCGCGTCGAGTTCGTGTGCGATCTCCTGCGCGCGCGCGCTGTCGTCGGTGATCAGACATTCGATGCCGAGCGACATATCGGTAAGCCGCCCGGCGGCGTTAAGCCGCGGGCCGACTGCAAAGCCCAGGTCGTAAGTGCCGGCGCGTGCGGGATCGCGGCCGGCCACGCGCAGCAATGCAGCAATGCCGGGCTGTGCGCGGCCTGCGCGTATGCGTTGCAGTCCCTGTGCCACCAGGATGCGATTGTTTTCGTCGAGACGTACCACGTCGGCTACCGTGCCCAGCGCAACCAGATCGAGCAGGTGCGCCAAGTTCGGTAAAGCGTGAGGCGTGTGGCGTGAGGCGGCGGCGTTGCGTTGCCGCAGTTCGGCGCGCAGTGCGAGCATCAGGTAAAACATCACCCCCACACCCGCGAGATGCTTGCTGGGGAAGGTGCAGCCGTGCTGATTGGGATTGATGATGCACCACGCATCAGGCAGCGTGGCGCCGGGTAAATGGTGATCGGTGACCAGCACCTGGATACCCAGGCGATTGGCTTCGGCCACGCCCTCCACACTGGCGATGCCGTTATCGACCGTGATAATGACCGCGGGCTGTTTCTCGCGGGCGGCGAGCTGCACGATTTCAGGCGTTAGGCCATAACCGTACTCGAAACGGTTGGGCACCAGATAATCGATAGTGGCGCCGGTGGTGCACATGGCGCGCAGTGCGCGCATACCCACAGCGCAAGCGGTGGCGCCGTCGGCATCGTAGTCGGCGATGATCAGCAGTTTTTTGCGCTCACCAATCGCATCGGCAAGCAACCTTGCCATGTGCTGCAAGTTGAGCATCGCTGGTGGTGGATGCAGGCGCTCGAGAGCGGTGTCGAGTTGCTGCTGGCTGACTATGCCGCGGGCCGCGTAGACGCGGGCGAGCAGGGGATGCACGCCGCCGCGGGTTAAAGTGTCGATGGCGTGTGCTGCCGCGGGGCGGATGGTGATTGCCGGCATGCTCATTGTAAATAATTGTTTTTACGCCAGAATTTCATAAGGTCGCGAGGGCGAATGACAAACTGCTGGGTGCCGGTGTCGCTGCCGCTGCCGCTGCCGCTGAGCACGGTCAGCGTGTCCAGGCGGCGCGCTTGCAGCGCCGCCAGCAGCGGCATAAACCAATCGCGGTTCAGCGTGCTGACCGTGCTGCTCCACCTTTGCAGGTCGCCCTGGCGCATCGCCGGCGTGAGCATGTCCAGCGAAAAAAAATGGGATTCGTTGTTGAGATCGCGTCCTGTGATGTTCGCGGCTGAAACGTTCGCAACTGCAGGCTCGATGCGGCAACCCGTGTGATGCGCCAGCGCGCGCACGCAGGCATCATCGCTCCACACCGCAGCATATGGCGCCGCAGCCGGCGGCGGCAGGGTGCCGCCGCCCCACAGCCACACGCTGTTCACCGCCAGCTGGCCGCGCGCTTCGCGTGCATCGTTCGCCGTATGCGCATGCAGCAACATTTGCATTTCAGTGAGTATGCGATGCCAGCGCGCACTGTCCACGCCCTTCGGTAAAAACGCTCGCACGTCGCGGCCGCTCACGCTATCGAGGCTGGAGGTGGTTATCGCCGGCGGCGTGTGCGCAAGGCTGTGCAAAAACCATAAACCCGGTTGAGGCGCATGCAGCGTGAGGTTTTCGTCACGCAGATGGCCGGCCAGCGGTGCGGCGAGTGCGGCGGAAGTTGCGGCATCGAGATCGAGCGCCGATGGATCGGTCAGCACCAGTGCGTTGCGGCGTGTTGCCAGATGCACCGGGGTTGCGCACAGCCAGTAACCGCTGGCGGCATCGAGATTTGCGTGTCGCGCCAGCAGGGGTGCGAGCGGCCAGTCGTGCTGGCGCGCAACCCCAAACAGCCGGCACAGCATCGCGTCGCTGGCGGTTTGCGTGCTGCCGGCGTAACGGGCTTTCGCCAACAGCGTTTTAAGTTGTGGCGCCTGTACCGTGCGCCAGAGCGCGGCGCCGATTTCGCGCGGCGGGATGAGGTGCGGAATGTATAAGCTGCATGGCATGATACTGGCGCGCGAGTGTAGCACCCGTGGCGTACCCGGGAACTCGCGAATTGAAGTAAACTCCGCGTTTTCGCGAAAAACTGCTGACGTGAATTCCTACGAACTATTCATCGGCCTGCGCTATACGCGCTCGCGTCAGCGCACGCGCTTTATTTCCGTGATTTCGCTGATCAGTGTGGTGGGCATTGCGCTCGGCATGACGGTGCTGATTACCGTGCTGTCGGTGATGAACGGCTTTCAAAAAGAAGTGCGCACACGCATGCTGTCGGCGGTGGCGCACGTGCAGATCGCCGGTTCCAATGAACGGCTGAGCGACTGGAAAAAAATCGCCGACATCGCCCGGACCAATGCCCATGTGCTGGCCGCAGCGCCTTATGTCAATGCGCAGGGCCTGCTCACCAGCGGCAGCCAGGTGCGCGGCGCTTATTTGCGCGGGATTTTGCCCGAGATGGAAAGCGCGGTGGATGACCTGTCGCGCAGCATGCGCCGCGGCTCGGTGGATGCCTTAAAGCCGGGGGATTTCACCATCGTGCTGGGCGATTCACTGGCGCGCGCGCTGGGCGTCAACGTGGGTGAAAAAATAGTGCTGGTGTCACCACAAGGGCAGGTGACCCCCGCCGGATTGCTGCCACGGCTGCGTCAATTTACCGTGGTGGGCACGTTTCACATCGGCCATCACGAGATCGATTCGGGTCTCGCGCTCACCCACCTCGAAGACGCGCAAAAGCTCTATCGCATGGGCGACGACGTGACTGGCGTGCGTTTGAAGCTGGATGATCTGTTCCGCGCCAAACAAGTGTCCTTCGATCTGGCGGGCAAAGTGCCGAATAATGCGGTGATCTCGGACTGGACCAGTGTTAACGCCAATTATTTCCGCGCGGTGGATATCGAAAAACGCATGATGTCCCTGCTGCTGTTTTTTATTATTGCGATTGCGGCGTTTAACCTGGTGTCGAGCCTGTTCATGGTGGTGAAGGAAAAGCAGCCGGATATCGCGATTCTGCGCACGCTCGGCGCATCGCCCGGCGGGGTGATGAAAATATTCATGACACAGGGCATCGTCATTGGTTTTACCGGCGTCTTTTTCGGGATGGTGTTCGGCATACTCGGCGCGCTGTATGTGGCTGAGATTGTGGGCTTTATGGAACGCATTTTCGGCTTGCGTTTTCTCGACCCGTCGATTTACCAGATTACCGAACTGCCCTCGGAACTGCGTCCACTGGATGTGATGGCTACGGCGTTATTTTCATTTGCGATGTCGGCAGTGGCGACGATATATCCCAGCTGGCGTGCGTCGAGGGTCAATCCGGCGGAGGCCTTGCGCTATGAGTGAGGCTATGAGTAAGGTTATGAGTGGTGCTGTTCTCGAGTGCCGCGGGCTGCGCAAGGTGTTCCAGCAGCAGGGGCTCGACGAAGTGCCGGTGTTGCAGGGGGTGGATTTTGAAGTGGCGCGTGGCGAGCGCGTCGCTATCGTGGGTGCTTCCGGCTCGGGTAAAAGCACGTTGCTGCATTTGCTGGGCGGACTGGATGAGGCGAGCGGCGGCGACATTTTCATACTGGGCAAAAACATACGCAGCCAAAGCGAAGCCGAACGCGGTATGACGCGCAACCAGGCGCTGGGTTTTGTGTATCAGTTTCACCATTTGCTGCCGGAATTCACCGCGGTTGAGAATGTCGCGATGCCTTTGTTGATACGGCGCATGCCCAGGGAAGAGGCCTATAAAGCGGCGCGGGATTTGCTCGCTGAAGTGGGACTCGCGCATCGCTTTGAACACACACCGGGCGAGCTCTCGGGCGGCGAACGTCAGCGCGCGGCGCTGGCGCGCGCGCTGGTCACCCGGCCGGCGTGCGTGCTGGCGGACGAACCCACCGGCAATCTCGACCGGCAAAACGCGCAGGCGGTGTTTGACCTGATGCTCGAATTGAATAAATCGCGCGGCACCAGTTTTGTGATTGTGACGCACGACATGGAAATCGCCGCGCGCGCGAATCGCACGGTGCGCCTGATCGACGGGTTGTTGAAAGCCGCGTAGGAGCGATTGCGGTTTGACTGCGCCGATCGCAGGTTGACGTTCATGGTGCTGCTGCCTCTGCATTTTGCGGGTTAGGCGTTTCGAGGCGCATAATGCCGGCGCGCTGCGCATCAGCGTAAAGCTTTTCGTCGTTCAGCATCTGTGTCAGCAAAAAGCGCGGCGCGCCACGTTTGATGAGTCGCGGCACAACGATGCCGAGCGCGATTACGGCGAGTCCGCTCCAGATCCAGCCCAGCAGCGCCAGCGCCACACCCGCGCCCAGCAGCGGCAAAATCATCAGTGGCAGCAACAGTCGCGCACTCAGAAATTTGCCAGCCAGCACCGCATCGAATTCGACGGTGAGCTGTCCCGCGCGATAGGCTGCGATGAATTCCGCGTGCGTCACGTGAAAAAATAATTAATAAAAACAAATGCTTACAATATACCTTATACAGGAGCAGCGCTCTGCGCGAACCGCTGCTCCAGCAGCTGGCGGCCGCCGGGCGTGGTCATCACCACCAGCGTCGCGCCGGGTTTGAGCACGCTGCCGGTGGCGGGATTAAATTGCCAGGCCTCTTTTTCACGCAACGCGAGTACGATGTAATCGCTGTGATGCAGATTGAGCGCGCCGAGCGTGGTCTCACGAAACGACGGCGGCAGGTGTAATTCTTCCACCCGCAGATTCTTATCCGAACGCAGCATTTCGTCGAGAAAAGTCACCACCTGCGGCCGCACCATCGACGACACAATGCGCATGCCGCCGGTGAAATCAGGCGACACAATCGCATCGGCGCCGGCCTTACGCAGTTTTTCGATATTACGCATTTCGTGGCAGCGCGCGACGATGCGCGCGCTGGGATTCAATTGCCGCGCGGTAATGGCGATCATCAGATTACGCCCGTCGTCGCCGGTAATGGCGAAAACGCCGGCAGCGGTCCCGACATGGGCCTTGAGCAGCAGGTCATCGTCGGTAGCGTCGCCATGAACATACAGCGTGTTTGGATGTTTTTCGAGGTGCGTCTCGATCTCATGCAAATCGATATCCACGATCACATACGAACGGTTGGTGGCCGATAGTTCATTGGCCACATTGCGGCCCACGCGCCCGCTGCCGCACACCACAAAATGCTGATTCAGTTTATGGATATTTTTTTCCATCCGCTTTCTCCATAGTGCTTCATTGATTTTGCCTTCGAGCAGGAACGCCGTAAATGTCGATAGCAGGTAGGTCGCGACGCCAATGCCGGCGAAGCCGATGAACATGGTGAATACGCGGCCGCCGGGACTGTGGCTCAGATCGATAATTTCGCCATAGCCGATGCTGGCGATGGTGATAAACGTCATGTAGATGCAGTCGATCCACGTCGCTTTTTCACCGCCGATGATTTTGTAGCCGACGGCGCCTATCGCCATGATTGCCATCAGCGCGACAAAACCCCACACAAAACGCAGGTACGGACGCTGCGGCAGCGCGGCGGCGGGGATGTAATGTTCAGCCATTGCCTAATATTCGACGGGTATCGGGTCAAGACTGCGCCACATATACCAGGTGGCGACTGAGCGCCACGGCGCCCACGCCGCGCCTATGCGTTGCATGCATGCCGGCGTCAATGGGCGCCCGCGATTGTAATGCAGCGTCATGGCCTTTTGCAGACCGAGATCACCGGCAGGAAATATATCGGGCCGTGTCAAATTAAAAATCATGAACATTTCGGCGGTCCAGCGGCCGATGCCTTTGACTTGAATCAATTCCGCGATCAGTGCTTCGTCCTGCAGCCGTTTCCAGCCCGCCGGTTGCAGCCGTCCATCGGCAAAGCGCGTCGCAAGATCAAGGATGTAGCCCGATTTTTGCCCGGAAAGTCCGCAGCCGCGCAGCGTTTCAGGGGTGGAGGCGGCAATCACCGCCGGGGCTACAACACCATGCGCCGCCACGAAGCGGTTCCACACGCTTTGCGCGGCCTTCACCGAAATCTGCTGGCCGACGATGGCGCGCGCCAGTGTTTGAAAGGCGTCGCCACGGCTGCCCAGTGCGAGACTCTTGTGCTGCGCGATGAGCTTTTTCATCACTGCATCGCGAGCGGAAAGCTCGGTGGTGGCGCGCGTCCAATAGCGGGGTTTCATGGCGATGATTTCCTCGCACGTCTAAGTTTGCGCTGGCGCCACTGCCACAGCACGCCGAGGCGCCACGCCCAATCGGTGATGCAGTATCCGATGAGAGCGAGCAGCAGCGCAAGCAGCGGCAGGCCGATCAGCAGCGGTTTGCCGGCGCTGGTCAGCCACTGCAGTGTGGCGCTTAACCACGCCATGGCGCCCTGGCCTTCGACCCCGATCTCGAATAGCGGCAGCTCGCCGCCGCTTTGCCACAGTGCGAGTTGCCCCAGCTTGAACGCCACCAGATACAGTGGCACGATGGTGAACGGATTGGAATACAGCGTCACCAGCATCGACAGCGGCAGATTGACCTTGAAGCCGATTGCGAGCAAAGCGCCGGCGCTGAATTGCACCGGATTGCTGCCGGGAATCAAACCCGCGAACAGCCCGGCCGCCACGCCGCCCGCCACCGAGCGGCGACGCAGATGCCACAGGTTATGATGTTGCAGACGATTGCCAAAACGCGCGATGTAACGGTTGTCGCGTATGGATTGATGGCTCGGCAGCACGCGCCGCAGATACTTGCGTAACATGTGGTTTATTGTAGCGATATTCCTGGATCACATTGCCCTTCTTCATCATTCTTTTCGTGGCGGGAATCGCACTGCTGCAGCAACAAGCGCTGCTGCCGCCGCTGGCGTGGGCCGTGGTGTTGCCGCCGTTGCTGTTGCTGGCGTGGTACACGCGCGCACAACGCTGGATATTTTTCGCCGCGATGGGCGTGTGTTGCGTGAGCGCCGGATTTTTCTACGCCGCCACACGCGCGCAGTTGCGCATGAACGACGCGCTGCCGCCGGCCTGGGAAGGCCGCGATGTGCAAATCGTGGGCGTGGTGGCAAGTCTGCCGCAACACTATGAGCGCAGCGTGCGCTTTGAGTTCGATGTCGAACGCGTGATCACGCCGGGCGCTGTGGTGCCCTCGCATATCGCGCTGAACTGGTGGGGCAGTGTGGCCAAAGAGGGTAGCCACGGCAGCTTGCCGGATCTCAAGCCCGGCGAACGCTGGCAACTCACTGTGCGCTTGCGGCGTCCGCGCGGCAGCGCCAACCCACACGGTTTTGATTACGAAGCGTGGCTGTTTGAACGTGATATACGCGCCACCGGTAGCGTGCGCCCGAAAAGCGGCAGCCGACGCATCGATGCAATGGTTCACAAGCCCGCGTACTGGATCGAGGCCACGCGCGAGCGGCTGCGCGCGCGCATTCTGCAGGCGCTGCCCGACAAGCCTTATGCCGGCGTGCTGGCGGCACTGGCGATCGGTGACCAGCGCGCCATACCAGCCGATCAGTGGCAGATATTTACGCGCACCGGCGTCAATCATCTGATGTCGATTTCCGGACTGCATGTGACCATGGTGTCGGGGCTGATATTCGCGTTCGCCTACGGCCTGTGGCGGCGCAGCGCGCGTCTCACGCTGCGACTGCCCGCGCGCAAGGCCGCGGTGCTGGCGGGACTGACGGCGGCGCTGATCTACACCTTGCTCGCGGGCTATGAAGTGCCGGCGCAACGAACGCTCTACATGCTGGGCGTGGTGGCGGTTGCGCTGTGGCTGAATCGCATGAGTTCGGCGCTGGCGGTGCTTAGCGTTGCGCTGCTGGTGGTGGTGCTAATCGATCCATGGGCGGTGCTGGCTGCCGGCTTTTGGCTGTCGTTTGGCGCGGTGGCGGTGATTTTGTACGTGAGCGTGGGACGCGTCGGCACAGCGCACTGGCTGCTCACCTGGGCGCAGGTGCAATGGGCGGTAACACTGGCGCTGATGCCGGCGCTGCTGGCGTTGTTTCAACAGGTGTCGATTATTTCGCCGCTGGCCAATGCGCTGGCGATTCCATTGGTGAGCCTGGTGGTGGTGCCGCTGACGCTGGCGGGCATGTTGTTGCCGTTTGATTGGGTGTTGCAGCTCGCGCATGGCGTTATGTCGTGGTGCGGGCTGGCACTGGCGTGGATGAGCAATCTTCCGGCAGCGGTATGGCAGCAACACGCACCGCCGGGGTGGACGGTGCTGGTGGCGGTAGCCGGTGCGATAGTCCTGCTGCTGCCGCGCGGCTTTCCGCTGCGCTGGACGGGACTGGCGGCATTTCTGCCTTTGTTTCTTGCCGCACCACCGCCTTTGCCGGAGGGCGAATTGCAACTCACGGTGCTCGACGTGGGTCACGGTCTCGCCGTCGTGGCGCGCACGCGCCATCACGCGCTGCTGTTTGACAGCGGTCCTGCGTACGGCCCGCAAGCCGACGCCGGCAATCGCATGATCGTGCCGTATCTGCGCGCGGCCGGAGTCAAGGCGCTGGATATGTTGATCGTGAGCCATGATGACATCGATCACTACGGCGGCGCATCGTCGGTGTTGCAGGCAATGCCGGTGGCGCAACTGCTGACCTCGGTGCCCGATCTTGACCCGCTGCGTTTCGAGGCCGACAAATCCGCACACTGTTTTGCGGGGCAAAGCTGGGCATGGGACGGCGTGCGCTTCGACATGCTGCATCCGACCCGTGACAGCTATGACGATGCATCGATCAGGGACAACAATCGCGGCTGCGTGCTGCGCATTGCGACACGCCATGGTGCGGTGTTGATACCCGCGGATATCGAAGCGCGCGCGGAGCTGCAGTTGCTGGCGTCCTCGCGTGAGGCGTTGCGTGCGCAGGTGTTGCTGGTGCCGCATCACGGCAGCAAAACCTCGTCGACAGCGGCGTTCGTGCAAGCGGTTGATCCGCGCATCGTGATTTACGCGGTGGGCTATCGCAATCGCTTCCGCCATCCGCACCCCGATGTAGAAGAACGTTATTTGCGGCACGGCAGTCATGTCTATCGCACTGACCGCGACGGCGCGCTGACCTTGCACTTGGGGGCGGGCGACGCCATCCGGGTCACGCCGCACCGTGCGACCTACCGGCGCTATTGGCAGACGCAGATGCTGGGGGATGCGGTGCCTGATCCGGAGGAGTTGTGAAATATTAATAAAAACAAATGGTTATGCCATACGCTGAGCTACGAAAATTGTAATGTATAAGACATGCTGCAGCCTGGAAGGGGCGTTCCATCTATTGACATTTTGCGGCATCGTGGATATCTTATAGATATCTAACAATGAGGTTCAAGCATGCCAATCAAGTTGATCGCCAACCAAATTGCGTTCCGCTATCGCGTGTCTGACAGCCCGGGCGGCGTGAGTCGCGAAACCGCGAAGCGCCTCGCTGAACGTCTGGGTGTCGATGAGACACAAGCGATACATCAGGCCTTGCACGAGTTGGCTGTAAGAATTCTGCCGCAGTACGAGCCCGATGATGGCGCGCTTAGCGCAGCGCAAATTCGGCAAATCAAAAAGCGCGTGCCGCGCAGTAGCAAGCGCTCGGTGCGCTCCAGTTTGTTCGAGACTGAGACGGTGGTGAAATGAAATGGTGGGGCGAACCCACCGCTGGCGAAATTGTGTGGTGTCATTTCCCGGACGACATTCATCCCCGCCCGAAGCCACGACCTGCGCTTATCGTTACGGTTTTCGACGACGACGCGCCACAGTTCGTCGTGCGTGTCGCTTATGGCACCAGTCAGCGTACTAGTACGCTGTATCGCGGAGAATTTGCAATTCTGCGCAGCCGTAACCCGGTAGCCTATGCAGCCGCCGGGCTGAGTTACGACACCAAATTCGACCTGCGACAGATCGTCGATCTGCCGTACACCACGGATTGGTTCACCGTGCCGCCAGCAGCCCCCCATGGAGAAACGCCCGCTTTGGGCACGCTGCATCCTTCGTTGGTGCGCGCGGTTGAGGCGGCGTTTCGGGCGGCAGGTGAATGATCCTGCAGCTTGTTCCGGCGCGGGCCACAGCGGATAAATCTCAACTTATAATCTCCCTATGGTCAAAGCAACCCATCTCAAGCTGGTAACCCCCGCCGCCGCTACACCGGCGTGGATCGATGCGATTGCCGTGCACGAATCCGCTGCCGCCGCGCAAACACTGCGCGATGTGATCGCCTATGTCACGCCGCTGTATGACGGTAAAACGCTTGCCAATGGCGAAGCGGTGCTCACGCATGTCCTGGGAGCGGTATCATTGCTCGACGATTTGCGTTTGGGGCACGAAGCTATTGCCGCCGCATTGTTGTGGCCGGCACTGGCGCTGGAGGCGAATGCCGCGCGGCGCATTCGCGATAAATTCGGCGCGGCCATTGCAGAGCTGGCCGAAGGCGTGCTGCGCATGAACGCCATCGGCGCGTTGTCGAACCGGCGCAAAGGGGATCCGCGCTTACCAAACAGCAGTCCCGATGAGCAGGCAGAGCAACTCGAAGCGCTGCGCAAAATGCTGCTGGCGATGGTGCAGGATGTGCGGGTGGTGCTGATCAAGCTCGCGGATCACACGCAGGATTTGCGTTACGCAGTCAGGAGCGATGATGCAGCCGCGCGCCGAGACAAAGCGCAGCTCGGCAGCGATATTTTTGCGCCGCTCGCCAATCGTCTGGGGGTATGGCAGTTGAAATGGGAGCTGGAAGATCTGGCATTTCGGATCCTCCAGCCGGACGCCTACAAGGAAATCGCGCGCCTGCTCGACGATAAGCGTGTCCATCGCGAGGGCTACATCGAAAACGTGATGACGCTGCTCAAGGACGAGCTTGCGCACGCGCGTATCAAAGCCGAGATCAGCGGCCGGCCCAAGCATATCACCAGCATTTATAACAAGATGCAGCGCAAAGGCATGGATTTCGAAGCGCTCTACGACGTGCGCGCGGTGCGGGTGCTGGTGGACGACGTGAAGGACTGCTACGCGGCCCTGGGTCTGGTGCATCAATTGTGGTCGCCTATCCCGAAGGAGTTCGACGATTACATCGCCAAGCCCAAGGCCAACCATTACCGCTCGCTGCACACCGCGGTGATCGGGCCGGAAGGCAAGTCGGTCGAAGTGCAAATCCGCACGCACGATATGCATCAAAGCTCGGAGCTCGGGGTGGCCGCGCACTGGCGCTACAAGGAAGGCGCGCGCCAAACCAAAGGCTACGACGAGAAAATCGCGTGGCTGCGGCAGGTGCTGGAATGGAAAGACGAGGTGCGTGATGCCGGCGAACTGGCAGAGCAATTTAGAACCGGCCTGTTCAACGATACCATTTACGTATTTACGCCACAGGGCAAAGTGGTCGATTTGCCCAGCGGATCAACACCGGTGGATTTTGCGTATCACGTGCATACCGAACTCGGTCACCGCTGCCGCGGCGCGAAGGTCGATGGCGCAATGGCGCCGCTCAACACGGTGCTGCGCAACGGCCAGCAGGTCGAAGTCACCACGGTTGCGCAGGGCGGGCCCAGCCGCGACTGGCTGAATGCCCAACTGGGCTACATCAAGAGTCAGGGCGCGCGCAGCAAAGTGCGGCAGTGGTTTAATCGCCAGCACTACGACATGGATGTGGCGCAAGGCCGCGCGGCACTGGACAAGGAATTGCAGCGTCACGGCCTTACGGCGTTGAATCTCGACAAGCTGGCGGACGAGCAGGGCTATGCCAAGCTCAATGATTTTCTGGCGGATATCGGGCGCGGTGATATCGGGCCGCGGCGTCTGCAGGATGCGCTGCGTCCGGCGGCGCCCGCGGCGCCGGTGGTTGAGAGCATGCCCGCGCCGCGCAAGCCGCGCGCTAGTGGCACGGGTGGTGGCGTGCTGGTGGTCGGCGTGGATAAGCTGCTGACGGTACCGGCAAAATGTTGCAAGCCCGCACCGCCGGAGCCGATAGTGGGCTTCGTGTCGCGCGGACGCGGCGTCACCGTGCATCGCGCAAGCTGCGCCAACGTCAAACGCCTCGATCCGCAGCGCATGGTGACGGCCGAATGGGGGGCGGCAACCGGCGCCACGTTTCCTGCCGAGGTGGAGATCGAAGCGCTCGACCGCACCGGGCTGCTGCGCGATATCAGCGAGGTATTCACGCGCGAACGAGCGAACGTTACCGCTACCAATACGTTGACACGTGATCTGCTCGCGCGCATGCGCTTCACGCTGGAAATCGCCAATCTCGCTCAGTTGCAGCGCGTGTTATCCATGATCCGCGAGGTGAAAGGGGTGATGCGGGCGGGGCGGCGCTAGGGGCGGGCCGGAGAACATCAAAACCGCATCCATTCCTACTGTGGCGTCCCGGCGCGAAACCGCGCCACATTTATTTTATCGGCAGAAACACCGCAGTGGCGATGGTTTGAAAGACTTTCACCACTGTGCGGTTGCTCTTGTCCGCTGCGATTTTCGACAGGATGTCGAGACTGGCGATCATCTTACCAAACTCGCGCTCGAAGCTGAGATTGATCGTCGCGCCGGCAGCGTCGTTGGAAAGCAGCAGCAACTGTCCCTGGGCATTGCGCGTGTTGGAGAGTTTCCATACTGCGATTTCCACGTTGCGGGCGGCGTTGTGCAGGCCTTGTGCATCAAGATCGTCGAGCATGAAAAATTCTGTTTTGTCATGGAACGCAGTCTGGATCATGCTCGCCACACCGACGACGTAGGCCAGCACCCTGTCACCCGCATAATTCTCACGCAGCGCGAGTTGTATGGCCGCGGTGCCGCGTGCGCCGCGCAGTTCGGCGAAGCGCCAGTCGTGATGCACGTCAAAAATGCGCGCAACACCGACATCCACCGTGCGTTGCCCGCTTTTGCTCAACTCGCGCGGATTGCGGCGATAGAGTTTCTCGGCAAGCACGCGCAGATTGTGAAAAATTTCCCGCTGATGCGCCTCAGCCACGCGGTCAATATCGGATTTCACGAGCTGCGAAGGACTAAACCCGCCGCCCGTGCGCGGGGGCGCGGTGTGCTGGCTGGCGCAGGCAGGCAGCAGCGCGAGGGTAAGCAGCAGTAGTCGTGAACAGTTACGCATGCGGCATGATAGCGCATCGCGCGCTGGGCGAAAATGTAACGGAATGAGATAATCAAACACCTTTATCACGGAGTGATTTGCACACATGCAACTTGACCTGACTGGACGTAATGCAATCATCGCCGGCGGCTCGCGCGGCATTGGCCGCTCAATCGCGCTGACGTTCGCGCAGGCCGGCGCGAACGTATCGATCTGTGCGCGTGGCGAAAGCGCGCTGCGTGCAACCGAAGCCGAACTGCGGCAGTATGGTCACACCGTGCATGCCGTGACCTGCGACCTCGGCAATGGACCCGCGGTGGCAAACTACGTACTGGCCGCAGCGCAAGCACTTGGCGGTATCGACGTGCTGGTGAACAATGCATCCGGCTTCGGCAGCAGCGACGACGAAGCGGGCTGGGCGGTAAGCGTCAGCGTCGACCTGATGGCTCCGGTGCGCGCGTCCCACGCCGCGTTGCCTTTTCTTGAGAAATCGCGGGGCTCGATCATCAATATCTCTTCCACTGCCGGCCTTAAGGCCAGCGCACGCACACCGCCGTACGGCGCGGTCAAAGCAGCGTTGATCCAATACACTCTGTCGCAGGCGGCGCACCTGGCGGCCAAACACATTCGCGTGAACTGTATTGCGCCCGGTTCCATCGAGTTTCCGGGCGGGAGTTGGGAGAAAAGAAAAACCACAGACCCTAAACTCTACAATGCGATCCTCGGCAGGATCCGTTTTGGGCGTCTGGGCACGCCACAGGAAATAGCGAACGTTGCGCTGTTCCTGGCAAGTAGTGCGGCAAGCTGGGTCACCGGCCAGACCATCGCGGTCGATGGCGGGCAGATGCTGGGTTGATCAAAAAGGCTATAATAGCTAAAATGTTCAAAAAGGAAACACCATGCCCACGACCTCAATTTTGACCTTTCGCAATAGCCGCGGCGATTTTGTCGATGTGCCATCGATTGCGGCTACGCGCGTGAAGAACGAATTTGGCGTGGTGCTGGAACAGGCGCTGCAAGGTGGCGTGATCGCGATCACACGCCATGCTACGCCGAAAGCTGTGTTGATTTCCTATGAGGAATTCAAGGCGTTGATCAAAGACCGCACGCCCAGCCTGCACGAATTGCGTGGCGAATACGATGCGTTGCTTTCGGGCATGCAGACACCGAAGGCACGCAAAGGCATGGCGGCGGCATTTAACGCCCCGCCGGCAGCGTTGGGCAAAGCTGCACTCAGGGCGGCGGGTAAGACTACCGGCAAACGCCGCTGAGTCGCGAACCAACATTGCCGCCGCGAATCTACGTGCTCGCAGGCGTTAATGGATCGGGCAAAAGCAGCATTGCCGGCGCGGCGTTTCGCGACAGTGGCGCGGATTATTACAACCCGGATGAAGCGGCGCGCGAATTGCGTGCCGTGAAACCCGCATTAAGTCAGGCTGACGCGAACAGCGCGGCATGGCACCGCGGATTCAATTTGCTTACGCACGCGATAGCGCGACGTCTCGATTTTGCGTTTGAAACAACGCTGGGGGCCAGCAGCATACCGCGTGCATTGGCGGCAGCCGCTGACAAGGGTTTCGAGCTACACCTTTGGTATGCGGGCCTTACCACCCCGGAATTGCATCTCACACGCGTGCGCTCACGTGTCCGCTTTGGCGGGCACGATATTCCGGAGGCCGCAATCCGCCGCCGTTTTGAACATAGCCGTTTGAACTTGATCACCCTGCTGCCCAAATTGACGGCGCTGCGCGTCTACGACAACAGTGCCGAAGGTGATCCTCAGGCGGGCAGAATACCCGCGCCAAAGTTGGTACTACACATGGCGGGGGGCAAAATTCTTAATTTTGCGGACTTGCCGCTGGCACCGGAGTGGGCGAAACCCATAGTCGCTGCCGCATTGAAATTGAGGTTTAGCTTAACAGCGTAGTTGTGTAAACTACGATTTTGGAATATCAACCCACAGCGGAAAACACAGTATGGAACTCAAATCACAACGGCACACGGTGCAGGACCTTGGTGGCGCCATCGATCTTTGTTACACCAACGGCTGGACCGACGGACTGCCGGTGGTGCCGCCCACCGCCGACCGGGTTAGTGCGATGCTGGAGGCGGCGAAAATTGATCCGCAGCATCAACTCGCATTCATCGAGAATCGGCAAATTTCAGTGACTGCCGAGAAAGTCGCGATCAACGCGGTGATGGCGGGTTGCAGGTCCGAATACATGCCCATAGTGGTGGCGGCGGTGGAAGCGCTCGCCGATCCCAAGTATGGCTATCACGGTCCGGCCACCAGCACCGGCGGCTCGGCGGTGTTCATGCTGGTGAATGGCCCGATTGCCAAGGAACTGGATATCAATTCCGGCGACAATCTGTTCGGGCCCGGCTGGCGCGCCAACGCGACTATCGGCCGCGCTATCCGGCTGGTGATGCGCAACGTGATCGGCACCCTGCCGGGCGAACTCGATCGCAGCAGCATGGGTCACGGCGGCAAGTACAGCTATTGCATCGCCGAGAATGAAACCGACAGCAGCCCCTGGCCGCCGTTTCATACCACGCGCGGCTTTCACCGCGATCAGAACACCGTGACGGTGTTCGCAGCACTCGCACCGCACCAGATTTCCAACCAATTGAGCGTCGCCCCCGAAGGCGTGCTGACAACCCTGTGCGCCAATATGCGCATCTCGGCGGGCACCAGCCGGCGCCCGCAATACGCGCTGGTGTTCCCGGGCGAGCATCAACTGACGATGAAAAAAGCCGGTTGGTCGCGCGAGCAGGTGCAGAACTACTGTTTTGAAAACTCCAGGACTTCCATGGCGGAATTAAAACGCATTAACATCGCGCCAGGTCCGATTACGCCGGAAGACGAAAAAACCATGGTCGATCTGGTCGAAGCGCCGCAGGATTTTCTGGTGATCGCGGCGGGCGGTATCGCCGGCGTGCAGTCCTCGTACATACCGGGCTGGGGCGGCAAAAATGGTTCGCAAAGCGTGACGCGGGAAATTCGTAAACCGTGAAGAGTGAAGAGTGAAGAGTGAATAGATTTTTAACCAAAGGAGCACATCACCATGACAGTGCAAATACTGGATCCAACCACCGAGATTTCGGGGCGGCGCATCGCTTACGCGCAGCGGCCTAAATCGCTGAATGGCCTGCGCGTGGGGCTGATCGACAATACCAAGCACAACTCCGACCAGTTGTTGATGCGTATCGCGGGCATACTCGAACGCGAGCATGGCACCAAGTCCCACGTCATCCGGCGCAAAACGAGTTCCGGCGCGGCGCCGCATGCGGCGATTATCGAGGACTACAAGGCCAACTGCGACGTGATCGTCGCAGGCGTCGGCGACTGAGGGTCATGCAGCTCGGGCAGTGTGCTCGACAGCATCGTATTTGAACAGCAGGGTATTCCTTCCGCTTCGATCATTACGCACGTGTTCAGGGCCACCGGTGCGGCGATGGCGCGCACCTGGGGGCTGGAAGGATTTCGCTTTCTGGAAATGCAGCATCCCATCGCCAACCTCACGCCCGCACAGCTCGACGAGCGGGCGGCGGCGATCACGCCGGAAGTGGTGAAGTTGCTGATGGAAGGGCAGGTCGGGTAAGCGCTATCCCGCTATACCGTCATTCTGGCGAACGCCGGAATGACGGGGTTGGTTGCAGTTCTTAGTGCTAATCCCCGCCGTCGTGGCTGGGCGCATGAGTGCTCACGCCAGTTTGCCCGACACACGCAGTTCGTCGTAGCGCTGCGCCAGCGCGCGATACAGCGCGTCGGCCAGGTGTTCGTCGGCCTCCTGCATCGACTGCAGAATTTCGGCCATGTGCACATTGTCCTCGGCGCCGTCCCAGAACTTCTTGTAGGCGCCTGTTTTATAACCGCGATCCTGCCGCAAGTGATTGAGCACGTTTTTGGAAACGTACTCGCGGTACAGCGCGGCGGGCGTCAGTTCGCAGGCGGCGAAGAGACGCGCCAGCAGCGGCATGCACAGCCGCCGCACCGCCGCCAGCGCGGCGAGCAGTTCAAGTTGCCCGCGCATATCGAGTGTATCGAGTTCGTAGTGCGCGCCGTCAAATTCAAGCGCGGCGCGTTCTGACCATCCAGTGATTATCGCTTGCGCCGCCGCCGCTTTGTCGCCGCCCGCGCGCAACAAATACTCCGACAGCACAAAGTGCCAGATATCGATCATCTCGATGCGCAACTGTGGCATGTCGGGCGCCTGCTTTTTCCACCATTTCCAGCCGTAATGCTCCAGCGCCTCGGTGGCTTCGACCAGCACGGCGCGTAAATAGGCGTGGCGCCTGCCGATCCAGTCGGGATCAATTTTTTTATTCATGTTGTCCTGCAGTTCGAGCATGGCAAGCAACAGGCCGGCGCCAGGGGCATTCATCACTACACTCCGGTTATTTTATGATGGTGAGCGTTTAATTGTAGTTCAAACACGGCACAAGGCGCGACTGAGCGCTCCTGGTTGAACTACAATAAGCCCATCATGGCCAACCCTGTTTTATTGAGCGCATTCGATTTAACCTGGACCGATGTCGCCGCGTTGTTGCTGTTTGCCGGCGGCTGGATCGGCTACCACTGCTTCTCGCTGCGGCAGGGCGAGCGCGTGCCCAGTTTGCATTCGCGCATGAGCCGCTTCCGGCACGAGTGGATGGTGCAGATGATCGGGCGTGATAATCGCATGGTCGATGTCAATGTGATGCGCAGTATCACGCGCAGTTCGCAATTTTTTGCCTCCACCACGATACTGATCATCGGCGCACTGGTGGCGGCGATGGGTTATGTGCCGCAAGCGCAGGATGCGGTTTCCGGGCTGCCGTTCACCGTCATGGCGTCGTCGCGGCTGCTGGAAATCAAGATGTTGCTGATGGTGCTGATCTTCGCGCATGCCTTTTTTAAATTTTCTTGGGCCATACGCCAGCTGAATTTTTGCGCCATTCTGGTGGCGGCCGCGCCCAAGACGCCCACCGGCAATGCCGATCAATGCGTGCCGCATATCAATCGCCTCGCGCGCATCACCTCGGACGCGGGATCGAATTTTAATCACGGCCTGCGCTCGTATTATTTTGCGTTGGCGGCAATGGCCTGGTTTTTGCATCCGTGGCTGATGGTGTTCGCCACGGTGGGGGTGATTTACATCCTGTATCAGCGTGAATTCAAATCGAACACGCTGCTCGCGCTAGCGGACGAAGACGCCGCATAAAACCTGAACAGCTATTGTAAGGTTCTGTTTTTAAAGCGGAAAAAACAATTAGCCACAGAGGACACAGCGTTCACAGAGGAAAATCTATAACATAGATCGCTTGTCTGTATCCCCGAAAGGGTGAGCGTAGATACCCGGCGCGATCCTTCGTTTTCTCTGTGTTCCTCTGTGTGCTCTGTGGCTGAATTGCCGTTTTAAGGTTTAAAGAAACTGTCGTTCGCTGCCGTTCAGGTGCAGGCTTCCGCTCAGGCCGGTTTGGGAAAACCCGACAACACCACGTTGGCATAGTGCAGGCGGAACGCTTCGCCCACCCCTGCAGGCACTCCACTCAGCATTTCGAGTTGTGCGCCAGCGGGCAGCGACACAGACTCGGCGACCGCGCTGCTGATCAGGATTTCGTGCGCTTGCGCAGTGTCTTCACCGAGTTTGCACGCGGCATTGACTTCGGCGCCGTAGACATCCTGATCGCCTATGCGCAGCAAGTCGCCATAACCAATGCCGATGCACAGCAGCACTTTATCTTCAGCGGGAAGATTCGCACTGTGGCGTTGGCAGCAATTTTGCATGGCGATGGCGCTGCGCACGGCGTCATCGACGCTGCGATACATCACCATCAGGCTGTCGCCTTCGGTTTTGAGCAGAATACCGCTGCCGTGCTGGATCACCGGCACCAGCAAGCGGTGCGATTCATAGATGGTCTGCAGAAAATGAATGATGCCAAATTGAGTAACGTTGCGTGAAAACCCCGAGAGGTCGGTGTAGAGCACCGCCCATTTTTCGCCGAAAAGATTCCAGATGCGCTTGTCGATGCGCTCCTTGTCGGTTTTGGGTTGCAAGCGTTCTTCGATCAACAGCTCAAGCCGGTCTTCCGATGCGCGTGAGCCGATTTGCCGGATGAATGCCATGATTCCTCTCCTTAAAATCCCACGGCCTGGCCGTCGGTGCGACGCTCGGAAGCGGCAAAATAACCGTTCTCCATTTTATAGATCAACTGCGCGCGGCCGAAGTCGGTACTCCATCGGTCGGCCTGAGGCATGTCGTGACCGCGTGCTTTCAGCGCCGCGATGGTGTCCGCAGGCACGCCGTATTCGATGCCGACTCTGACGCCGCTGTCGATGCGCCAGCGTGGCGCGTCGCTCGCGGCTTGCGGATTTTGCCCGTAATCGACCATGCGCGACATCACCTGCATGTGGCCCTGCGCCTGCATCGAGCCGCCCATCACACCAAAACTCATCAGCGGCTGTCCGCCCCGGGTCATGAAGCCGGGGATAATGGTGTGGAACGGGCGTTTGCGCGGCGCGACGATGTTGGCGTGGCCGGGTTTCAGACTGAAACCGGTGCCGCGATTTTGCAGCGCGATGCCGGTGCCAGGCACCACCACGCCGGAGCCGAAGCCGGAGTAATTCGACTGAATGTACGACACCATCATGCCCGCTTCATCGGCGGCGGTGAGATACACCGTGCCGCCTTTGCTCGGTGTGCCGAAAGACGGCGTGCCTGCCTTTTTCATGTCGATGAGTTTGGCGCGCTCTTTCAAATAACTTTTGTCGAGCATCTGCGCCGGTGTCACGCGCATGGTCGAACTATCGGACACATATTCATTGATATCAGCGAAAGCGAGCTTCATCGCCTCGATTTTCAGATGCAGGCTGTCGGGCGAATCGACCGGCAGCGCGGCGACGTCGAAGTTTTCAAGAATGCCAAGCGCGACTAACGCCGCGATGCCCTGGCCGTTGGGCGGAATTTCATGCAGCGTGTAGCCGCGATAGTCGATGCCGATCGGCTCCACCCAGTCGCAGGTGTGCGCGGCGAGATCGGCCATGGTGATGTCACCGCCGGTTTGTTTGGCCCAGGCGGCGATTTTCTCCGCCAGATCGCCGCTGTAAAAGGCTGCGCCCCGGGTCTCGGCGATGCGCGCGAGTGTTTTGGCCTGATCCGGAAAAGAAAACATTTCTCCCGCTGCGACCGCACGCCCGTGGGGCATGAACGCCTGCGCGTAGCCAGGCTCATTCTGCAGATCCGGCGCCTGATTAGCCCACAGCCGCGAGATCGTCGGTGTCACCATAAAGCCGTCAGTCGCATACTTGATCGCCGGTTCGAACAAATCCGCAAACGGCAGCTTGCCGTATTTCTCTGACAGCTCCACCCACGCCGAAATGGTGCCGGGCACCGTCACCGAATCCCAGCCGCGCCGCGCCATTTCGGTTCGGCCTTTGAAGCGCTCGGGTGTCCATGTCGCCGGCGAGCGGCCGGAGGCGTTCAGTCCCTTGAGCTGCTTGCCGTCCCACAGAATGCAAAACGCATCGCTGCCGATGCCGTTGCTGGTGGGTTCAAGCACCGTCAGCGAAATCGCCGTGGCCAGTATCGCGTCCACCGCATTGCCGCCTTTGAGCATCATGCGCAAGCCCGCCTGCGCGGCGAGCGGTTGCGAAGTGGCAACACAGTTGCGCGCCAGTATCGGCATGCGTTGCGAAGGGTAGGGGAACTGCCAGTCGAACATATCCATTGAATTGCTCATTGTGTCGAGGGGAAGGGGCGATTTTACAGAAAGGCGGGATGGGTGAGGATAAGGGAATGGATTCCCCCCGCAAGAGGATACGCTGCGCTTCTTTCGGGCTTGCTGTTTCCAGGCATCGTAGGAAGCATATCGCGCACCGTTCTGCTTCGCTGCAAGTGTTCCCTTGACCGGCATTTGCGCGTGCGTCAAGCGCAGACTATTTCTTGACGCACCAGCATAAAAAAACTACTATACACATATAGCACATACATGAGGAGAATTCGTCGTGTCGCAACTACATTTTTATGTTCCCGACGAAGTCGAAGCGCAAATTCGCCACAAAGCCAAACAAGCCAAGTTGCCGCTTTCGCGCTATCTTGCTGATTTGGTCAAGCGCGAAACCAGCCTGCAAAGCCAGTGGCCTGAAGGCTATTTTGAGCTTTTTGGTCAATGGCAAGGCGAACCGCTGGAGCGTCCTCCACAAGGCATGGTGGAAGACAGGCAAAAGCTGGAATGATCTATCTGCTGGATAGCAACGTTTGCATACATCTGCTGAACGAAAAAAATAGCCTGATTGCGCGGCGCTTTGTGCAGCATTCTCCCACGGAAATCGCGCTGTGCAGTGTGGTTAAGGCCGAGCTGTTGTTTGGCGCGCAGCGCAGCACCAGAGTGCAAGCCAATTTGCACCGCTTGCAGCTTTTTTTTGCACCCTTGCAAAGTCTTCCTTTTGATGACCGGTGCGCCGAACATTACGCTTTGATGCGCGCTGAATTGGCCGAAAAGGGTATCCCCATAGGCCCAAACAACCTGCTCATTGCCGCTATCGCGCGTGCTCACGATGCCACCCTGGTGACTCACAACAGCGGCGAATTCGGTCGCGTGACGGGTTTGCGGCTGGACGATTGGGAGCCGGAAAACGCGTGAAGGGCAAGCTTTTCATGAAAGCAGCCTTGCCGTCGGATGCCTCCATAGTTGCGCGGTTGCGCAGGTTCGGTATTTTCAAACTGCTGGCGTTGATGTTCGCGGCCGGTTTTTTGATGTTGATTGTGTCCGTGCACTTGATTCCGTTTGCGGTGCGTCTGGGCATTTCGTCGCGTGTGGCCGACAAGCTTCCGTATGTCGGTTTTGCCTGCGGCATGGCGGTTATCTTTTGCGCCGCGATTTCGAGCGCCGCCATGGAAGTGCTGGAAATAGGCCTGTTGATCCCGCTCACCTTGTTTGCACTGGCGGGCGGCGCACTGGCGTTTGTGATGAGCCTTCTGTGGGCGCTGGCGTTTCTCGACGTTGCGCTGATCGCTGCGGTGGTTACCGTCGCGTTTGTTGTGGCGGTGGCCGGGTTGAACAAGCTGTACGAAATGATTGATTCCAGGAGCAGGTCGTAGCGTGCGCCATGCGCACGACAGCGATGAGCGCGTCACAACATCCGTGCGCATGGTGCACGCTACATCCGCGACGCTCAACGCGACACTGCCGTAGCTACTCTGGCGGTATCCCCGCCTCACGCACTACCTTGATCCACTTGGCAATTTCGTTGCGCGTGAAGGTGGCGAATTCTTCCGGCGAGCTGCCTACCGGTTCTGCGCCCTGCGCCAACAGGTTGTTGCGCACATCTGCGCTGCCGAGCGCTGCCTTGAGCGAGCCGTAAACGCGGTCAACCAGCGGGCGCGGCATGTTGGCCGGGCCGTAGAGTCCGAACCCGCTGGAAACGACAAAGCCTTTGACGCCGGCTTCTTCCATCGTCGGCACATCCTTGGCGGCTGACGATCGCGTCTTGCCGGTCTGCGCGATCATGCGCATTTTTCCGGCGCGCACGTAGTTGACTACCGCCGGCATGCTGGAAAACTGCAGCTGCACCTGACCCGCCATGAGGTCGATTAACGACGGTCCCGAGCCCTTGTACGGCACGTGCACCAGCGTGATTTTTTCCATCGAACTCAGTAACTCTGCCGACAAATGTCCTACGGTGCCACGACCTGCGGTGGAGTAATTGAGCTGGCCGGGCCGCGTGCGCGCAAGCGCGATGAATTCTTTGACGTTTTTCACCGGTAACGTCGGGTGAATGACGAAGGCGGTCGGCACATCGGCTACCATTGAGATCGACGCAAAATCCCTGATCGAATCGTACGGCAGCTTTTTGGTCATCGCGGGGTTGATGGTGTGCGCGGCTGAGACCATCAGCAGCGTGTAGCCGTCGGCGGGAGACTTGGAAGCCATTTCAGTACCGATGATGCTGCCCGCGCCACCGCGATTGTCGATGATCAGCTGCTGGCCGAGATGCTTGCTCATCTCAGGTGACACGATGCGCGCAATGATGTCGGTGTTGCCGCCCGGCGCGAAGGGCACAATCATGCGTATGGACTTGGACGGGTAGGTTTGCGCGTGCGCCGTCGCGGCCAGCAATGCGGCCGTGAATACGATGCTTGCGGACTGCCGCACTGGCGAAAAATTCATTCTGATGCTCCTTGGCTTTTGATTTTTGTGGCGCGGCGCTGATGATACACGCGTTGTGGCGGCGTTTTTTGGTGGAAGCAATGCTTATTTGGAGAGGCCCAAATCGCCGAGTATGTTTTTGAATTCTGCGTACTGCGCATCGAAATAGTCCGCCAGCGCGCGGCTGTTCATGTAGTGGTTGACGCCACCCGCGCTCTCGACCTCCTTGCGCCATGCTTCGGTGCGTGTGACCTTGGCGATAACCTCGTCCCAGAACGCGGTTTGTGCGGCAGTCAGACCCTTGGGGCCGATTACCGGTCGCCAGTTGGCTACCACAGTGTTGACCCCTTGCTCGCGCCACGTTGGAACCGCAGCAAGCGGTCCGATCAGTCGTTGTGGCGCCGCCACTGCCAGCAAGCGCAGGCGGCCCGCCTGCGCGTGAGCCACCAGATTGGTGGCGGGGGTAGTCACCAGGCCCACGTGTCCGCCCAGCAGCGCGGTCATCGCTTCGCCACCGGAACCGAACACCGCCACGCGTAATTTTTTCACCTCGCTCCCCGCCGCTTTGGCAACCAATCCGGCCGCTATGTGATTGGTATTGCCGGCAGCGGTGGCGATGCCGATGGGCAATGACTCGGGGCGCGACTTCAGCACATCCAGCAGGTCTTTGCCGGATTTGAGGGGCGAATCCGCATGCACCGCGAAGCCGATGTAATCGTCACTCAGCATCGCTATCGCGGTGAAATCCTTGTGGCTCTGCGCGCTCTTGCCGAGGATGTGGTTGGTGAGCAGCGAGGTCGCCGATATATACAGGTAGTGCGCGTCGCCCGCGTGCTGATTGAGGTAGGTCTGGGCGATGGTGCTGCCGCCGCCGGGTTTGTTGATCACGGCTGCGGTGACATCGATGAAACGGCCGTCCTGCATGATTTTCTGGATGACGCGCGCCGTGCGGTCTATGCCACCGCCCGGCGATACGCCGACTATGATTTCGACGGGCCGGGTGGGTTTCCAGGCGGCAGGCTGTGCCGCGGACGGGCTGATACCCGCGCCCAGCAGGGCGCACAGTGCGGCGCAACCTGTTGCCGTGCGCAGCAGTAAAGCGATACCTGGATGTGAATTCATGGCTGACCGGTGCGGGGAATGAAGCTAGAATCTACACTATTCACCAGCGCTCGCGCGCAATTTTCGGGAACCAGCCATGACCACATCCAATCGCCTGACCATCATGGGCACGCGTCACGTTGCTGCCGCCGGGCATTATCTCGCCGCGCACGCCGCGTTTGAGATACTCGAAGCCGGCGGCAATGCCATCGACGCTGGTGTCGCCGCCGGCATTGCGATTGAAGTGCTGCAGACCGATAAGGTGAATTTCGGCGGTGTCGCGCCGCAGATCATCTATACCGCCAAGGACAAAAAGGTGCACTGCATCGATGGCCTCGGTGTGTGGCCCAAGGCGATTACTCCTGATTATTTTCAGAAAAAACACGGCGGCAAGATTCCGCCCGGCGTTGAACGCTGCGTGGTGCCGGCCGCGCCGGATGCGTGGCTCACTGCCTTATCCAATTTCGGCACCCTGAGTTTTGGCGAGGTGGCTGCGGCGGCGATACGTTTTGCCAGTGAAGGGTTCGCGATGTATCCGTCGTTGTCGCAATTCATCACCACCCATCGCGAGGACTATGAGCGCTGGCCGTCGAGCGCGAAAGTGTTTTTGCCCAAAGGCCGCGTTCCTCAGGTGGGCGAAGTTTTTGTGCAGGCCGATCTGGGGCGAACGCTCAAATTTCTCGCCGACGAAGAGCGCAAAGTCGCGCGCAAAAAAGGCCGCAAGGCCGGTCTCAAAGCCGTGCGCGATGCGTTCTACAAAGGCGACATTGCGCGGGAAGTAACGAAATTTATCGAGAAAGAAGGCGGCCTCATGCGCTTTGAGGATTTCGCCAGTTTCAGCGTCAAGCTCGAACCGACGGTGAGAACGCGCTTCGCAGGCATAGATTTGCACGCCTGTGGCCCATGGTCACAGGGTCCGGCGCTGCCGATGACGCTGAACATACTCAAAGGGTATGACTTGCGCGCGATGGGGCACAATTCCGCCGATTATGTGCACCTGCTGACCGAGGCAACCAAGCTCGCGTATTCTGACCGTCACAATTATTTCGGCGATCCGGATTTCGTCAAAGTGCCGATGGCCGGATTGATGTCGGAAAAATACGCTGCGTGGCAGCGCACGCGCATTCGCATGGATGCAGCGTGCCCGGAAATGCCGCGCGGCGGGGATCCGAAAACGCTGACGGAAATTGAGAATCTTTGCATGCCGCCGCCGCAGGGCGAGGAAGCGCCGGGGCCGGGCGATACCTCGTATCTGTGCGTGATCGACCGTCACGGCAATGCCATGTCGTGCACACCGAGCGATGGCTCGGATCAAACGCCGATTGTTCCCGGTGTCGGCATCCTTTGCTCCGGACGCGGCACGCAGTCGTGGTCTGATCCGTCCCATCCGTCATCCGTCGCGCCGGGCAAGCGTCCGCGGCTCACGCCGAATCCGGCGCTGGCGTTCAAGAACGGCAAGGTGTACATGCCTTTTGGCACGCCGGGCGGCGATGTGCAGACGCAGGCCATGCTGCAGGTGTTTCTCAACGTCAACGTGTTCGGCATGTCAGCGCAGGATGCGATCGAAGCGCCGCGCTTCTCAACCTACAGTTTTCCGGGTTCGTTCGAGCCGCACAAGTATTTCCCCCGCAGACTCTATCTCGAATCGCGCATCGACAAATCGGTGAACGATGCACTCGCCGCGCGCGGCCATGACGTGCGTGCGTGGCCCGAATACACCTGGCTCGCCGGCGCAGTGTGCACCATCGTCAACGATCACAAAAATGGCGTGATGCACGGCGGGGCGGATCCGCGGCGGCCGGCTTATGTGCTGGGTTGGTAAATGCGCGCGCCGATATGCTGTGAGCCTGCCGTGTGTATAGCCAGGATTCTATGTAACTATTTGTTTTTAAAGGGTATTGTTGTATGGATCCCCGTATGAAATTGCACTGCGCGCTGGCACTGGTGTTGGTGTGCGCAGCGGCCGAGACGCGAGCGCAGGGCGCAGCAAACTACCCCTCAAAACCGATCCGTTACCTTGTCGGCTACACACCGGGTGGTGTCGCCGATATGCTGGCGCGCGCGGTAGGGCAAAAACTCTACGAAGCGTGGGGCCAGCAGGTGATTGTTGAGAACCGTCCCGGCGGCGGCACCAACATCGCTGCCGAGATGGTCGCGAGGGCCGCGCCGGACGGCTACACGCTGTTCATGCCGACTGTGGCGAATGCCATCAATCCGACGCTGATGGCGAAAATGAATTTCGATTTGCTGCGCGACTTCATCCACATCACCAATTACGCCAAGGTGCCCGGCATCCTGGTGGTGCATCCTTCGGTGCCGGTAAAAAATGCGAAAGAGTTGATCGCACTGGCGAAAGCGCGGCCCGGCGAGTTGCGGCACGGCTCCACCGGCATTGGCAGCCCGCATCATCTGGCGGCAGAAATTTTCAAAACCATGTCCGGCATAAAAATGATACACGTGCCTTACAAAGGTGCGACGCCGGCGTTGACTGACGTAGTGGCGGGCCACATCGAAATATATTTCGGTGCGATGGTTTCCACGATTCCGCACGTGAAAAGCACGCGCGTGCGCGCGCTGGGCGTCACCAGCTTAAAACGCGTGGCGGCGGCGGGTGATACGCCGACACTGGATGAACAAGGGCTGAAGGGCTTCGACACCGGTTCGTGGTTCGGCATGTCGGTGCCCACCGGCACGCCGAACGACATTGTGATGAAGTTGCACGCAGCCGCCACGCGTGCGATTCAGGCGCCGGATATCCGCGGCCGTATGAGCGCGGAGGGCGCCGAGTTTGTCGGCGATACGCCGGCGCAATTCGTTGCGTTCATCAAGACAGAACTGGTGAAGTGGGGCAGCGCGGTGAAGGCTTCGGGGGCCAAGCCTGAATAACCTGCCCCCACCGATGAACCTTCCCGATCCGCGCACCTGGCGCGCCCCAGCAGCCGCATCACCGCTGCACGCGCTGGCGCTGTCCAGCCTCGCCGGCGACGTTGCCGCACGGGCAACGCTGCGATTCGAATTGGATACCCTGCTCGATAGTGCCAGCGATGATGGCGTGGAGGCGCTGCTGCGTGATGCGCCGTCGGCGGCGTGTTACCGCCACCTGCGGCAAACGCTCGCCCAGCTGGTCAACAAACCGGAACGCGGCGAAACCGTGATCGCACGGCTGTTCGCGCTACCGCTGGTGCTGGTAGCGGGCGCTAAAAAATCCCTGGCAATACCGGATGCGCTGCCGGACATAACGTCGGTACGCGCGCTGCTGGAACAGCACGGCGTTCTCGGTGCCGGACGAAACTTTGGCCTCGGCAATGCGTTGTGTGCGCCGGAGACGCTCGAGGAGCTGCGTCCGCGCGTATTGCGGCGATGGGCGGCGCAGCTGCGCACCGGCGCTGCGCCGCTCGAACTGGCGGGCAGCGCGATCGCGGTTGCGCCGGGACGCGAGCAGGTGTATCTGCGGTTTCTCGTCGGCGCCAGTGTGGCGCCTGCGCACCTGCCCTCCATCACCGAGAGCAATGCGGTTGTCGGCGCATGGGGGATGGCGTTTACCCAGTTGCTGGCGCAACAACTGGCGCAAAACGGGCTGGAGGTGTTGCCGCTGGCGCGGGCGCCGGTTGCGCTTTATCTCGCCGCCGATGCAGGACGTGCCGCACAGATCGAACTTGCGTTCAGCTTATTTTTGAGCAACGCCGTGCGCCAATTTCGCATGGCCGTAGGCGACCCGAGCGTGGTGTTGTCGGCACACCGCACGCACCAAGGCGGCGCGGAGTTGCGCGTGAGCCTGAGTTCGGTGTTTGATGAATCACTGCTCGAAGGGTTTCGCTGGCCGCTGTATCCGCCGGATGATGTTATGGAAATAGTAAATAAAATCAATAGCTTATTGGAAGAGTGCCGGCTGGGTGACAGGTACGCGCTGGCGTCGGTAGCCGCTGACCTGAACGCGCGCGGCGGACGCTTTTTCACGGCGCGTGATGTTGAAACGGTTGAAGCGGCGGCGCGAGCGCATTGATTCGGGGCGGGGGAGCAAGCCCCTGCACGCCAAATCTACAGCCAGCCCTTGTGCCGCAAAAACAAGATCGGTCCCACGGCGACTGCGATCATCATCACGATGGCCATCGGATAGCCGAAGCTCCATGACAGTTCCGGCATGTGCCTGAAATTCATGCCGTAGATGCTGGCGATCAGTGTCGGGGGCATCAACACCACCGACAGCACGGTGAATACATTGAGCCGCTTGTTGTGCTCGATGTTGATCATGCCCATTGCGGCATCCAGCAGAAACTTGGTGCGGTCGGCGAGAAAGTCGGAAAAATTCATCAGCGATTCCACGTCGCGCAGCACTTCGTTCATGGCTTCCATGCTGACGGCAAGATCGGTAGTGCGTGACAGGTTGGAATAGGCCCGCTTATTCTCCATCAAACCCAGGCGGGCTTTGCCATTGACGTCTTCGACGCGCGCCAGCGCCTCCAGCGCATTGATCATACCGACAGAATTGGTTCTGAAAATGCTGCCGCTGAGCGTCTCCAGGTCCTTTTGCAGTTTTTCATAAACATCGGCCATTATCCCCACGCGCGTGGCCACCAGTCCCAGCAGCATGCTGGCGGGTGTGGGATATTCATCGGCATTTTTCGAGGCGTGGGCGAAAAACGTGCGAATTTCCGGCAGCTCATCGGTGCGCAGGGTGAACAGCTTGTTGTTGTTGATGGAGAACGCGACGTTGACGTTGCGCGCCAGCCCGTTTTCCAGCGCGAGAAAATAAAGATTGATGTGCAGGCCGGTTGGGTCCCGGTAATAACGCGCACTGGCTTCGATCTCGCTCAGTTCCTCGATGAACTGCAATTCCTGGCCGTACTGCTCCCTGACCCAGTTACGCTCCTGATCGGTGGGATCGTTGAGGTCGATCCACACGGCGTCCTGCGGCAACTCGGCGCGCAGGTTGACGAGTTTCCGGGTGAGCGTCTGGCCGCTGCGGGTGTACGCTGTTAGCATCGCTTTTCTCGCATTCGTCACTGGTCTTTTTCAATGGCCGATTTTAGCCCCACTCTCTGTTGATGCCCAAGAAAAATAACACGCCTGTTGTCGCGCCTTATGCGGCGCTGACGCCGGAATGCCTGCTCGATGCGGTCGAAACCACCGGTCAGCGGTGCGATGGCCGCCTCACGGCGCTCAACAGTTATGAGAACCGCGTTTACCAGGTGTGGCTGGAAAACGGCACCAGCGTGGTCGCCAAGTTCTACCGCCCGCAGCGCTGGAGCCGCGCGGCGATTCTGGAAGAACATGCGTTTGCCCTGGAACTGGCGCAAGCGGAATTGCCGGTGGTGGCGCCACTGGTATTCAACGGCAGCACGCTGCATGAGCACGCCGGGTTCATGCTGGCGCTGTATCCACGCCAGGGCGGGCGCACGCCCGAATTCGAGGACGAAGACACGCTGCGCTGGCTGGGCCGCTTCATCGCGCGCATCCATGCCATCGGCGCTTTGGATGATTTTTATGAGCGTCCAGTGATAGGCGTGGAAGAGTTTGGCGTGGCGCCGGTGCGTTATGTGCTGGAGAACGACTTTGTACCGCCCGACCTGCGCGTGGCGTACGAGAGCACAGTGCTGGATGTCATCGAGCGCGTGAAAAACCGCTGGCAGCAGTGTTGCAACGGGGGCGGTTTCAACACGCTGCGGCTGCACGGCGATTGTCACGCCGGAAATATCCTGTGGACGGACGCTGGGCCGCACTTCGTCGATCTCGACGACGCGCGCATGGGACCGGCGGTGCAGGATATCTGGATGTGGCTCGGTGGCGAGCGTGACGCGCAGCAACGGCAACTCGCTGCGATCATTGCCGGCTACCGCGAGTTTCACGATTTCAATCCAGCGGAACTGGCGCTGATCGAGCCGCTGCGTACCCTGCGCATGGTGCATTACGCGGGCTGGCTGGCGCGGCGTTGGGGCGATCCGGCGTTCCCGCAGAGTTTTCCGTTTTTTAACACCCAGCGTTACTGGCAGGATCACATACTCGCGCTGCGCGAGCAGGCCGCCGCGCTGGATGAACCGCCGCTGGAGATTTATGGATGACCTACCTGCTCAAAGTGATGCTTTCGCTTGTAGCAGGCTACGTCGCGCTGCTGGCGCTGGTGTTCGTGTTTCAGCCGCGCATGGTTTTCTTTCCCATGAAAGGGGGCGCCGACATCACGCCGCAAGCCTTGGGCCTAGCGTTCGAGAAAGTGACTTTGCCCACGGCAGACGGCGAACAACTCGCCGCCTGGTGGATACCGGGATCGCTGCCCGTGCGCGGCACGGTGCTGCTGTTTCACGGCAACGCCGGCAATATTGCGCATCGCATCGGTTACGCCAAAATGTTTTACGGTATGGGATATCACACTTTGCTGGTGGACTATCGCGGCTACGGCGACAGCACGGGGACGCCGTCGGAAGAGGGTACCTATCAGGATGCCACAGCAAGTTGGTTGTGGCTGACCGCTACGCGCGGCATCAAAGCGTCTGAGATCGTGATTTTCGGCGAATCGCTGGGTGGCGGCGTAGCAGCCTGGCTTGCGGCGCAACATGCGCAACCTGCGCCACGCGCGCTGATACTGTCATCGACGTTTACCTCGATACCGGATCTCGGCGCCGAACTGTATCCCTGGCTGCCGGTGCGTTGGTTAAGCCGCATTCAATACGACAATCTCGCCAGTCTTGAACGCAGTCGCGCGCCGCTGCTGATCGCGCACAGCCCTGGCGACGAAATCGTTCCGTACGCGCATGGCAGGCGTTTATATGCCGCGGCGCGTGAACCCAAGGTCTTCCTGGAACTGAGCGGCGGTCACAATGAGGGGTTTGTATTTGCCCGCGAGGAATGGATTAAGGCGGTACAGGCGTTCCTCGAACGCTATGAGGATGGAGATCGTAAGTAATTGTTTTTATTGAATTTTTAATATTATTCGACTCTGACCCCGTTTTATTGTGCTGTGGATTTCCGTGATCAGATCTGCGAGTAACCGGTGCCCTTGACGGTGACGCCGCGTCCTGTCCCGGGCCGTTCCAGTTGCGCGTATTCGCTGAGTAGCTGCTGGCTGTAGGTTACGCGGCCGTTGATTTTTTCGGGTGGCTCGCTGGCCAGCAGCAGCGCCGCTTTTGCCATCAGCAGGGGCGGCTCGCCTTGCGGATCGTCGATGGCCTTTACCAGCTTGTGATACACCGTGCCCGGTGTCGGCACCACTTGCGAAGGGGACACTGCGGTTACCGCGATATTGTACTCGGCGACTTCCTGCGCCAGCCCCTGCGTGAAACGCTCCAGTGCGGCTTTGGTGGCGCCATACATGGTGCCGCCGTTCGCCGGGCGCGCGTCCTTGAAGGGTGTGCGGCCCGGCCCGATCGCCGAACCCGATGAAATATTGATGATGGCGCCGCGCCGCTGCTTGATCATATCGGGCAGCACCAGTTGCGACAGCATGAAGGGCGCATGAACGTTGACTGCGAACGCCTTGACCCAGTGCTTGACGTTGTAATCCACAATGGGTTTGTAATAGGTGAGCGCGGCATCGTTTACCAATATATCAATCGGGCCAAATGCCTCGTGCGCAGCGGCCACCAGTTTTTGGCAGTCGGCCTCGTTGGATACGTCAACCGCGACTGCGATTGCCTGGCCGCCGGCGTCCGTGATTTTTCTGACGGTGCCCGCAAGCGACCCCGCCAGCATGCGATGATCACCTTCGTTAAGCGTTCGCGCCGCACACACCACTTTGGCGCCTTCGCGGGCGAACAGTTTGGCGATCTCCTCGCCGATACCCCGGCTCGCGCCGGTGACTATAGCCACGCGGCCATCAAGTTTTCCCATGACACTCCCCTGGTTAAGTGAGCAGCGAAACAGCTTAACGCAGCCCTACTCACGCTGCAATCCGGAAGATAATGCAGCGGCTTAATCCAGCCGCTGCGCTACATAGTCGGCGATCGCCAGCGAAGCGGTGAGTCCCGGTGACTCGATGCCGTAGAGCGCCACCAGCCCATGCACGCCGTGCACGGTGTGGTCGTGAAAGGTGAAGTCCTGCGCCGCTTCGCCTGGCCCGGTAATGCGTGGACGTATGCCGGTGTAGCCGGGTTGCAGGGTGCCGTCCTGCAGCCCCGGAAAATAATGCCGGATCGCTTTGTAGAACGACGCTTCGCGGCGTTCGTCGAAGCGGTAATCGATGCGGTCTATCCATTCAAAATCAGGGCCGAACTTGACGCGGCCGCCAAGGTCGATGGTGACATGCACGCCGAGCCAGTCGGGCCGCGCCACCGGATATATCAGGCGCTTGAAAGGTGATGTCGTGGTGAGCGTGTAGTAATGGCCGATGGCGTAGTAGGTGGGTGGAATGGTGGCGGCGGGTATGCCGGTGATGCTGCGTGCCACAGCGGGTGCATTCAGGCCTGCAGAGATAACGACCGAGCGGCATTTCACCGTCATCGGTTCCACGCCACCGACTGCAAGCACGATGCCGTCGCTTTCGACGTGGCCACTTAGCAGCGGACTGGATAGCGCCAGCATCGCACCGCGATCCTCGGCTTCGCCCAGGTAGGACAGCATCAGTCCGTGACTGTCGATAATGCCGGTAGACGGCGACAGAAATCCCGCCACGCAACGCACCGCGGGTTCCAGTTGCGCGAGTTCGGCGGGATTGAGCATGCGCAGGTCGTCCACGCCGTTGGCTTCGGCCTGCGCCTGGTATTTTTTGAGTCCCGCGAGTTCGCTGTCATCGCAGGCGACGATGACTTTGCCGATGCGCTGGTGATGCACGCCGTGTTCGGCGCAATAGTGGTACAGCGCCTGGCGGCCCGGCACGCACAATTTCGCTTTGAGCGATCCGCCGGCATAATAAATACCCGCGTGTATGACTTCGGAGTTGCGCGCGCTGGTGTGCGTGCCAAAGGCATCTTCTGCTTCGAGAATGACGACTTCGCGGCCGTTCATCGCCAGTTTGCGTGCGATGGCGAGGCCAACCACGCCTGCGCCAATGACCGCGCAATCCAGGGTTTCCATGGGGCGTAAAAAGTTAAATCGAAGCGCGCGATTTTACCTTGTTAGCGGGTGTCCGGCGTACACTAGACTTATGCAAGTCTGGGATTCACAATTCGCCGCGCGCTCGCCGATGTTTGCACCGTTGCGCGCCCTCGCTGAGGCCACGCCGGGTGCAGAGTGGCCGGCGCCGCATGAATTGAGCCGGCTTGCCAGCGCGCGCGGCGTGCGTTCCGGTGGCGGCCACGCGCTGCGTTTCGATCTTCTGCCCGGCCGGCCGGCGCCCGGCGCCGCGGATTACGAACTGCGTATCCATGATGAAGGCGTGGTGCCGCTGCGGGGCGCGAATTGGCATGATTTATTCAATGCCCTGGTGTGGCTGGCGTTTCCGCGCATCAAGGCGGCGTTAAATCATGCGCACGCAACCGAGCTGCGCGCGCGCTGTGGCGGCGTGTCCCAGGTGCGCAGCGCACGGCGTGATGCGCTGACCCTGTTCGACGAGAGCGGCGTGCTGGTGCTCAGCAGCAGTGCAGCGGTGCTGGCGGGCCTGCGCGCGTTTGAGTGGCAGCAGGTGTTTTGGCAGGAACGAGAGGCGTTGATGAGCAGCACGCGGTTTGTGATTTTCGGTCACGCGCTGTATGAAAAAGCGTTGTCGCCTTATGTCGGCATGAGCGGCCATGCGCTATTGCTGCACACGCCGCACGCGTGTGCCGCGGTGGATGACGCCGCATTGCTGGTGCATGCCGACGATTTGGCGGCGCAGGCCTTGCGCACCGGAATCATTAGCGCACGCGATCTGTCGCCATTGCCCGTGCTGGGCGTGCCCGGCTGGTACGGCGCCAATAACGACGCGGTGTTTTACGCTAACACAGATTATTTCAGGCCGCGCCGCACGCGCGTGCTTTAGGATTTAACCGCCGCGCATTCAGGTGCGGGGCGTTTGCGCGCTCTGCTCAGGCGTGCGCGCCACAGATGCATGCGCAATGGTTACCTTATTCTTGCCGCTGGTTTTGCTGCTGTAGAGCGCGTTGTCGGCCGCTTCAAACACGCGCTCGTAGTCTTTACCGTGATCCGGGTAAGTGGCCACGCCCATGCTGGCGGTGATGTTGATTTGTTTGCCGCCGAGTTGCAAGGGCGTCGTGGCAATGCGTTCACGAATGCGTTCGGCGGTCAGCCGCGCGCCTTCGACATTGGTGTCGGGCAGCAGCAGCACAAACTCGTCACCGCCGTAACGCGCGAGCAGGTCCGGTTTGCGCAGCTCAACCTGCACATGTGCGACCATTGCTTTCAGCAGTTGGTCGCCGGCTTCGTGGCCGTAGCCGTCGTTGACGATTTTCAGGCTGTCGGAATCCAGCATGATCACGCTGAAATTACGGCCATAACGCTGCGACAGTTTGACGGTGTGTTCGCTGATCGACATAAACGCGCGGCGGTTGTAGATGCCGGTGAGTTCGTCGGTCTCGGACAGGGTCTTGATTCTGGTCAGCGCATTGCGCATATCGGACGACATCATGGTGGTCACGTAACCCACCAGCGCCAGCGGCACGAAACGCGTCAGGAATTCCACGCCAAATGTCTGAAATGCCGAGTCACCCTGTACGTAACCGAGCCAGCCGTAACAGGCGGCAATCACCACCATGGCTACCACGGTTGACAGGCGTCCCAGCATCAGCGAACTGGTGATGACCACCAGCAAATACAGATTTTGCAGCGGGCTGTTTAGGCGCCCGGTGTAAAACAGCACCCAGGTAATAAACGCGATCATCATCGCGGTCTCCAGCGCGAGTTTCCAGTAGGCCTCGCGCCGGTAGAAGTTTACGTAACGAAACAACAACACAAAAGCGGTGTAGAAAAACATCGCCATGGAGAGCGCGGTGTTGGCCATATTGTCCGGCGCGAGTATCAGCTGATAGAACAGCACGAGTATCAGCAGCAACCATTCGATTTCGGCGATGGTGCGCGAAAACCCTCTGAGTTCTTCGTGCGATAGCTCGGGATCGTAAACGAACTTACTGCGTATCCCTGTGGGCGCGTCTAGCATCGGTCGGGTAGCGTTTTTTCCAATTTGCGGCAATTGTAAGGTAATAGTAAGGTATCTTGCACCATAAAAGTGGGGTGTGATCCACTATTTTGAGCACGCTTCTAAGAACCGGATTGCTTTAAACCGCGACCGCCTGGCAGGCTATTTCGTTCGCATGATGCGGTTATGTATAGCAGAGTAAGCATTCTGAAAATCATAATACAAACAATAAGTTAGTGTAAACTGCGGTTCAAAAGGAGGGTGCAAGATGCCTGTTGCTGTTATTGACGGACTCAAAGTTAACTATCACATGCAGGGGAGCGGCCCGCATTTGCTGTTGCTGGCGCCGGGCGGTTTTAATTCCACCATCGAGAGCTGGACCCGCGGCGGTGTGTGGAAAGAAATGGATTCAATCAATACGCTGTCAAAATCATTCACCGTGATTGCCTACGACCGGCGCGAGGCCGGCGTGTCCGGCGGGCGCGTGGAAAAACTCACCTGGGAAGTTTTCGCGCAGCAGGGGAGGGCGATACTCGATCACTTTGGCGTGAAGCAGGCTTGGGTGGTCGGCGGCTGTATGGGTGTTTCGGTGGCGGCGGCGATGGGCGTGCTGTGTCCCGAGCGCTGCGCCGGTCTATTGCTGCATTGGCCGGTGGGCGGCTATTTGTGGATGCAGAAGGGGCGCGGATTTTACGACCGTCACATCGAATTCGTGCGCACCAACGGCTTGGCGGCAGCAGCGGCACGCGGGCCTGCCGCGAAAAACTTTTGGCTCGATCCCGAAGCAGGCCCCTGGGCCTCGCAGAACGCGACCGATCCCGCGTTCAGCGCCGGCTACGTGAAGCACGATGTGGCAGCCTATCTCGACCTCTGCGCGCAAAGCCGCGATGCGCTCTACGGCGACACCATGCCGTCGGGCGCCAGCGGCGAGCAATTGCTGAATATCAAACTACCCGCGCTGATACTGCCCGGCGCCGACGCATCGCACTCCACGTCGTCGGCGTGGGCGATGAAAGAGCTGATGCCCAACGCGGAATTCTGGAACGTGTTGCCGCCGCACCAGAACGGCGAGAATGTGCTGGCGGCTATTCTGGATTTTGTAGGGCGTAAACCGTAGCTTTCCGCGACGACTGAACACGGATGCATGCCGATGAACACCCCGCGTGCGGTTCCTGAGCAGGCATGGCGCGGCAGGGTGCCTGCATACCTATCTACCTGCCGCGCAAGCATAAATTAATCGTTATAAATCAAATACTTGAATTTTTATCTCAGAGTGCGTTTACTATTGAACTCGCACGCGGCGCCCCCATCTAACGCCACGTACCCATAACCAACAACCCCGAGGAAAACCTTTTATGAAGCGCATATTCTTGTTTGTGATAACCAACCTGGCCGTTCTGGTTGTCATCAGCGTCACGCTGCGGGTATTGGGCGTGGATCAGATTATGAATCAGTCCGGCGGCATCAATTTCAATGCCCTTTTGATCCTGTCGATGGTGATGGGATTTGCCGGTTCGCTGATATCGCTGTTTATATCGAAATGGATGGCTAAACGCTCGGTTGGCGCGCAAGTCATCACCACCCCGTCGAATGCCACCGAGCAGTGGTTGTTCAACACCGTGAAGCGCCAGGCCGGTCAAGCCGGCATCGGCATGCCCGAAGTTGCGATTTACGATTCGCCCGAAATCAACGCCTTTGCTACCGGGTGGAATCGCAACAATGCGCTGGTGGCGGTGAGCACCGGCCTCATGAACAACATGACCTCAGACGAAGCCGAGGCTGTGCTCGCCCATGAAATCAGCCACGTCGCCAACGGCGACATGATCACGCTGACCCTGATACAGGGTGTGGTCAACACTTTCGTGATTTTCTTCTCGCGCATCATCGGTTACTTTGTGGATCGGGTTATCCTCAAGAATGACCGTGGCGAAGGCATCGGATTTTTCGTGACGACCATGATCGCGCAACTGGTGCTTGGCGTATTCGCCAGCATGATTGTGATGTGGTTCAGCCGCCATCGTGAGTTTCATGCCGATGCCGGCGGCGCCAGTCTCGCGGGCAAGCGCAAAATGATCGCGGCGCTGGAGCGGCTCAAGATGAACCACGAGGAAGCGGCGTTGCCCAAATCCGTGGCGGCGTTCGGCATCTCCGGCGGCAGCGCGTTCAGCAAATTGTTCATGACGCATCCGCCGCTGGATGAACGCATTGAGGCGCTGCGCAAGGCGATTTGATGAGATCGTAAAAAAAACTTTACCGCAAAGACGCAAAAACGCAAAGATTTCGCAAAGAACTTCCATAAAAAACGGCGATTGCCCTGTGGGTTAATCGCCGTTTTGTTTTCCTTTGCGTTTCCTTTGCGTTTTTGCGTCTTTGCGGTGAGGCGGTTCGAACTACCGCAACACCGGATCTCCCACCGTGCCGCCCGCTGTCAACGTGCCACGCGCCATCACCACGCCTTTGGTGCCGAGTTCGGCGTTGATGTTACCGGACAGTGCCCCGTCATTGACATCCACCGTGCCTGACGCATTCACCGGCCCGGAATTTAACTGTAACTGGCGGTAGCTGTAACTGTTGCCGCTGATTTGCACGGCGCCCGACAGACTGTCAAATCGGGTTTTGCCGCCGCGCTGCCCGGCTGCGCGTGAGGATTGCAGCGCGCGCACGATATCCACGTTGTTGAGTTCGCCGCGGGCGATGGCGAACACCCCTTCCAGGCGCACATCGTCGAACAGCGTTTTTAGATTCACGCCGCGCATCGTATAGTTGGCAGTGAGATTCAGGGTGCCGCTCGCATTGAAATTGCGCGTGAACACGGGCAGCAACTGATCCGTGCGGCCGTTTTCAAGCTTCAGGTCACCCGCCACCTGTATCGTGCTGCCCCAGGTAGCTTTTAATTTTCCGCTGAGCGACCCGCTGCCCACACGGCCCTTGATAGCACTCACGGTGGCCCCGTTGCCATCAATCACCGCGGTTGCCTCGAGCTCGTCGAATTCAATCGCCGGACCGATAAAGGACTTCCAGCCGCCGGCACTGAGCGCCACTTGCCAGGTGCTATCTTTGGGTGTGATATCAAAGCGCGCTTTATCAACATTGATGACGAGTTTGCTGACTTCGCCACGGCCGCCCAGCGTAGCGTCCACGTCAAACTGTGGAATTTCAAGGTCGCGTGCGGCGAGTTTCACGTCGCTGAATTTGATACGGCTGATGTGCAGCGCCGGCGCATCCGCCGGAGCGCGCAGCCAGCCGGCTATCGCGCCCAGCGCATCGGTATCCAGCGTCACGCCTTTGACCAGAATGGTGTCAAAGTTGCTCGTGCCGCTGAGCAACCCCAGCGGCCCGAGCGGAACAAAAATCTTGTCCGCCTTGATCTCTTCGAGTTTGCCGACGCTAACACGTTCCAGTGTAAGCTGTGGCGAAGGGAGTAATTCGTAGCGCATTCTGGAGATCGCGACCGGTTGGCCAAGGCGCTGCGTCATCAGTGCCTGCACCGCGGGCACGTAGCCCGATATTGGAATCAGCTGTAGCAGGCCCACCGCCACTACCACCGTTACTGCTGCGCCGGCGACGCCCACCCCCAGCCAGTTTGTCTTGCGCCCGGGCGCGCGCGGCGCTTCCGCCGCCTTGGCATCGGCGTCACGCGCCTGACGTTCCGCTGATACCTTGGCGCGCTCCTCGGCCTGCGCGCGATAGCGGGCTTCTTCGGCGCGTTCAGCATCCTCGCGCGCCTTCAGTTCAGCCGCCACGCGCGCCCCGATGTCGGCCGCTGCGCCTTCACGCGACTGCTGTTCCTGCATAATGCGTTGCACAGCTTCGGCTTTGGCGCGATCTTCAGCCGCGGCACGCGCAGTCTTTTCGCTTTTGACGCGTGCCTCGGCCTCGATCATGGCGTGTGTCGCGGCTTCGGCCGTCGCCGTAGCGCGCGCTACCGCTTCTTCAGCCGCGCGCGCCGCGGCTTGCGCTTCTTCGTTGAGTTTGCGAATTTGTTCGGGGTCGCCCGCCGGCGTGCTGCGCAGACGCTGTTCTGCCTCCTCGCGTGCCTGACGCGCAACCATGACTTGCTGTTCGGCTTCCTCGCGCGCCTTGCGCTCCGCCGCCACCTTAAGCGCGAGTTCCTGCATGGCTTTGCGTTCCTCCTGCTCGCGCAGGCGCATCTCCGCCGCGGCCTGGACATCGGCTTCGGCGCGTGCTTTTTTCTCGGCCGCCATCTGGGCGGCGCTCTCGGCTTGTGCGCGCGCGCTTTGTGCCTGCACTTCGCGCACCTGCGCCTGTGCACGCGCTTCGATTTCGTCGCGGGCGGCGCGTTCGGATGCGGCTATCGCTTCAGCCGCGGCTTTGGCCTGACGTGCTTCCTCCTGCAGTTTGCGTACTATCTCGCGTGTCTGCGTGTCAGCGTCCTCGCGCGCCCTGGCAATTTCGATTTCGCGGCTGGCGCGATCTGCTTCCTGCATTTTGCGCAGCTCTGCTTCCATTTGCGCACGCGCTTCCGCGCGGGCAGTGGCTTCAGCCTCGCGGATTGCGTGCGCCTTGGCCTCTTCGAGCGCTTTCATCGCCTGCTGCATGCGCGCCTGCGCCTCCGGGTGCTGGGCGTGGTCGCGTCCGTGCAATTCGGCGTCTGCAGACGCGCGCGTGGCCTCGTCGGCCAGTGTGCGCGCTTCAGCGACGGCCTGCTCGGCGGCCCTGGCGCGCATTTCCGCGTTTTCGCGCGCCTTGCGTTCGGCTTCGCTGCGCACGCGAATATCGGCTTCGAATTTCTCGCGCTTGGCGGCTTCTTCAAGGGATTGTTGCTCGGCGCGCGCCAGCGCCGCCGACATCACCGCCATCTGTGCTTCGAGCGCTTCGCGGGCACGGGCTTCGGCAGCTGCATGCGCCAGCGCTCCGGCTTGCGCGCGTTGTTCGGTGTCGGCGCTGGCTTCAGCTTCGGCCTCGGCGCGTTCATTCGCCTGCGCCTGATGCCGCGCCTGAGTTTCAGCTTCGCTGCGCGCTTTGACCTCAGCCTCGGCTTTGAACTGGGCTTCCATCGCAGTGCGCAAACGCGCCTCGGCTTCAGCACGGGCTTTGACGTCGGCAGCCGCCTTGGCCTCGGCGGAAGCTCTCATCGCCGCTTCGGCGCGGGCCCTGGCTTCGGCCTCGGCGCGCATGCGCGCTTCGGTTTCGGCTTTGACGCGTGCCTCGGCAATCATGCGCGCGCGCTTTTCAGCCTCCAGACGGATTTTGGCTTTAGCTGCTGCTTGCGAGGCGGCTTCGGCGCGGGATCGTGCCGCGGATTCAGCCAGACCGCGCTCCGCTGCCTCGGAGGTGACTTTGGCCACACCTTCGGCAGTGGTGAAGTCGAGCTCGTCGCGGCTGTCGCCAGCTGCAATGTCAGCGGCAGCGGTAACTATCGGGATCGACTGCGTGGCCGACAGCGCCAAAGCGCCGCTGGGCATGTTGGGCGAAGTGAAAACGCGGATGTAGCCTTCGGTTACCAGCTGTTCGAACGCGAGGTGACAGTGGCCTTCGGGAACGCCGGATTTGCTGATGAGTTCACTTACTGCGGCTTTGCCATCGACCGCGGTGAAAATACGGCTTAACTCGCGCGGCAGCTTGGTGCTGCGGGCCTCGCGAATACCCTTGGTGGTACGCGCAAAAATGGTCTGTGGATGATAGAGCATCAGCCAGTCTCGATGGTGTGGAATGAAAACCACATTGCACAGGGTGGGCGCCGCAACCCTGCGCGATTTTGATTGCGGTTTAACAACTATTATAGTTAAATTTCAAAAACTTACCACTATTCTACAACCAGCCGCCGGGTGCGTGCGAATAACTGTATGCCAAATCATCGCCGCAGCGAATTTGATGTTTGCGACAAAATAAACACCACCGATTACGAACAGGTGGCCGCTGAAGTGGATCGCATGTACTCGGCACTGTATAAAGAGCAGCCGGGCACAGTATTGCAAACCGCTTTTCGGGACGCAGCGAGCCTCTACCGCGGGGACAGCCACGGCTACCACGCCTGCGATACCGAATACCACGATATACAACACGTGCTGGATGTCACGCTGGCAATGGCGCGGATGATGGACGGCTGCAAGCGTGCCACCAACGACGCGCGGCTGGATGCGACGATGTTCCGGCTGGGAATTATCGCTGCCTTATACCACGATGCTGGTTATATCCGCAGCGTTCACGATACGCGGCATAAGCATGGCGCGGAATACACGGTGTCGCATGTGGGGCGCGGGGCGGCGTATGTGGAATCCTATCTGCACGCTTTGGGGATGCATGACGAAGCGCACCAGGCGGCGCAAATGCTGCATTACACCGGCTACGAGACTCCGATCAATCGCATACTCGTGGCGCCGGAATACCAATTGGTGGGCAGCATGTTGGGCAGCGCCGACATACTGGCGCAGATGGCGGATCGTTGTTACCTCGAAAAATGCCATCGCCGGCTGTACCCGGAATTCGTGCTGGGCGGCATAGTGCGCAAGCGCGACAGCGACGGCCGGGAAATCGTAGTCTTCGCTTCGGCGTCTGACCTGATCTACAAGACGCCGGGGTTTTACGCGGGCGCGACAAAACGCCTTGCCAAAGATCTGGGCAACTACAGTATTTATCTCGAACAGCACTTCGGCGGCGACAACATTTACTTTGAAGAACTTGAAAAGAATTTCAGTCACGCACGGCAGATTGCCGAAAAGCGCGATATATCGCTGCTGCGCCGCAGCCTGCCGGAAACGTTGATCGGTAGCCCGGCCGCTGCGTAGGGCTTCAAACCGTCAGTAAAATCTTGCCGGTGTGCGCGGCAGATTCCATCATGGCGTGCGCTTTTGCCGCATCGGCCAGTGCAAAAGTGCTACCGGTGACCACGCGGATTTTCCCCGCTTCAATCAGCGGCCAGACCTGGGCTTCGAGTTCCCGCGCGACGCGAGCTTTGAAAGCCGCCGACCGCGTGCGCAACGTGGAACCGGTGTAAATCAGGCGCTTTAACATGACCGGCATCAGATTGATTTCCACCTTGGAACCGGCGGCAAACGCAAGCTGAATAATCCGTGCATCGGCTGCGGCGGCCTTGATATTTTTTTCAATATTGGGGCCGCCCACAATGTCGAGTATCACATTGGCGCCGCCTTCGCTGCGCACCACCTCCACGAAATCCTCCTGTGTGTAATCAATCACGCGATCGGCGCCCAGATCGCGGCAAAGCTGGCAGCGTGCAGCGGGGCTGTCGGTAGTGATGACTTTGGCGCCGAAGGCTTTTCCGAGTTGTATGCAGGTGGTGCCGATGCCGCCCGCGCCACCGTGTACCAAGAAGGTTTCGCCTGCCTGCAGTTGTGCGCCGATAAATACGTTGCTCCACACCGTGAAATAGGTTTCGGGCAATCCGGCTGCGTCAACCAGCGAAACGCCTTTCGGGATTGGCAGGCAATGGCTGGCATCGATCACGCAATATTCGGCGTAGCCGCCGCCGTTGGTCAGCCCGCACAGTTTGTCGCCGATTTTCCAGCGCGTAACACCATCGCCGAGCGCTGCTACTTCGCCGGAGATTTCAAGACCCAGCAAATCGGAGGCGCCCGCTGGCGCCGGGTAAAGTCCTTTGCGCTGCATCATGTCCGGGCCGTTTACCCCAGTGGCGGCGACTTTGATCAGTACTTCACCGGCCGCGGGCGTGGGCGCCGGGCGTTGCGCGGGCGTGAGCACGTCAGGCCCGCCCGGTTTGCTGATAGTAATGACTTTCATGGTTTCCTTGTTACGCCTTTTTGTGATGCAAGCTCATGATTTTATGTATAATTCTGCGAGTACTTCAGCGGTGTGCTGGCCCAGCGCAGGGGGATTGCGATACACGCCCAACGCCTGGCCCGACACGCGCTGCGGCGAAATCACCGTCTTGCTGGCGACCGCTGTTGCGTTATTTCCCGGCAGTGTCAGCGGCGCCACCCACTGCATGTGTTCGACCTGCGGGTCGGCCAGTATCTGCGAATAGCTATTGATCGGTGCGCAGGGCACGCCGCGATCGCGAAAGATTTTGAGCAATTGCGCGCCATCGAAGTTGGCAAATGTCTGTTCGAGCAGATCGCGCAATTCGTTCTGGTGCTGCGCGCGCAACGACGGCGTGGCGAAGCGCGCGTCCGTGCTGAGGTCTTCGCGATGAATGCCGTCGCACACGGCCTTCCATAATTTATTGGTTCCCGCCGCCAGCGCGATATCGCCATCACGGCAGCGAAATCCCGCATAAGGCGCATTCATCGGATGCGCCGAGCCGAGGCGCACCGGATCGCGGCCGGTGCCGAATAATTCACTGGTTTGCAGGTTGGCGATGCCCAGCATGCTGCCGAGCATCGACACATCAATGTAATCGCCCTGCGTGTGATGCTCAGCATCGCCTCCGTGCTGCTGGCGCGCGACTTTGTTGAGCGATGCCACTACCGAGAACGCCGCATACAAACCGGTGGTGAAATCCGCGATCGGGATACCGCATTTCGCCGGGCGGCCATCGGCGTCACCGGTCACACTCATGGCGCCGCTCATCGCCTGCAGCGTCATGTCAAAGCCGCCTTCCTTGGCGCGCGGTCCGCTCTGACCAAAAGCCGAAATCGAGCAATACACCAGTGTGGGTTTCTCCTGCGCCAGCGACGCATGGTCAAGGCCGAACCTGGCCATCACGCCGGGACGAAAATTTTCAATCACCACATCTCCCGACAGCGCGAGCTTGCGCGCATGGGCTAACCCTTGCGGCGTTTTGAGATCGAGCACGACAGAGCGCTTGTTGCGATTGACCGAGGCAAAATACTGACTGTAGCCATTCATCATCGGTGGCCACGCGCGCATCAGATCACCATCGGGCGGCTCGACTTTGATCACCTCCGCGCCCATGTCGGCAAGCAGGCAGCCGCAGAACGGGCCGGCCAGCACCTGACAAAACTCAATGACCTTGATACCCGTAAGCGGGCGTGCAGGGGGATGCATGATGGCGTATGCGCCGGAAAAGGTTTTGATCCGTCATGTTAGCATGTACCGCTGTTTTCTCGCCTGAACGGCCGCGAGGATCAAGGTTACTCACCTTATGACAAACGATAAAACCAAGCTCATCTGTTTTGTATTTTTTCTGTCTGGTTTTTCCGCACTGGTATTTGAAACCATCTGGTTTCGTGTCGCGAGCCTGGTTCTGGGGTCATCGGTGTGGAGCGCCGCCGCGGTACTGACGGCATTTATGTGCGGACTGGCCCTGGGCAACGCCATTATGGCGGCGCGGGGCTACAAAATAAAAAACCCGTATCGTTTTTATATAGCCATTGAGCTGGCCATAGGCCTGTCCGGCGTTGCCGTGGTCTATTTCATGCCCAAGCTCTCGACCGTAATCGCCATGGCACTGGGCGCGCTGCTGGATCAATCCGGCTTTCTCAATATCAGCCGATTTTTCATAGCTTTTTGCATTCTGCTGGTTCCGGCAGTCGCCATGGGAACCACGCTTCCGGTGCTGCAAAAACTGATACACCAACAAGGCGACTCCTTTTCATCTTCCCTCGGCCGGCTCTATGGCTGGAACACCATCGGTGCGCTGCTGGGTGTGGTGCTAACCGAGCTGCTATTGGTAAAGCACCTTGGCATTACAGGATCCGCACTCACTGCGTGTTTATTAAACTTTACTGCTGCTCTGCTGGTACTGAGAAATTTCGAAAACAGTCAATCGCGCATCGCCGGGATCGGATCGGAGCTGCAAAAAAAATTAACGGCGGGTGCCGCAAAATACCTGCTGCCACCCTTCATGGTCGGCTTTACGCTACTGGCACTCGAGATCATCTGGTTTCGATATTTGCTGTTGTCGCACGATGGCAATAGCACGACCTTTGCCATCATGCTGGCGATGGTGCTGTGTGGCATCGGCGCAGGCGGACTGATCATCGCACGCGTTAAACCGCAGTCAGACCTGCTGATCAAACTGCAAATTGTTTTACCCCTGGCCGCGGCCTTCTTTACCCTAATTGCGTTTTATCTGTTCAGCGTGCTTTTTGATGCCTACTTTGATGCAATCACTTTTTCATTCAGCGGATTCATACTGGCGGCATCACTGCTAATCCTGCCTACATCCGTGATATCCGGGATGCTGTTTCCGCTGTATGGGGAAATGTTATTTCGGCAAAATTCCGGTATTACACTTTCTTCAGGCGCCTTAACGTTTATCAATACACTGGGCGCAGCGCTGGGATCGGGGCTCGCTACATTTGTGCTGTTGCCAAAACTGGGCGTTGAAAAATCGATAATAGTTTTATCCGCCGCCTACGTGTTCACAGGGTTATTTTTCTACCTCTACGCGCTGAAACATACCGTGTTGCGCAGAGGCCTATACCTCACGGGCGCTTTGTCACTGTTCGCGCTTACCTTTGCGCTGATCAGCGGGACGGTTGAAAGAACGTATCACAGCGTTGCAAAAAATTTCATGCCGGGGTGGAAGCTTGTAAAAATGCATGAAGGCCTGAATGAAACTCTGGGCTATTTCAGATTCGACAGTTTTGGGAAACCCCTGCGTTTTACGCTGCTGACCAACAACCATTCCATGTCCGGCACCACTACATCGGCCAGCCGCTACATGAAATTGTATGCGTACTTCCCCTATTTGGTGCACAAAAATATCCGCTCCGTGCTGCAGATCAGTTATGGCGTTGGCAATACCGCGGAAGCAGTCATCAGACTGGACACAGTCGAAAAATTTGATGTGGTTGACTTGTCCAAGGAGGTGCTGGAATTAAGCCCTGTTATTCATGACGCAACCGGCATGCATCCACTGAAGGATAAACGCACACGTGCTTACATTGAAGACGGCCGGTTTTTTTTACAAACCACGCGTAACCAGTATGACTTGATTACCGCGGAACCGCCGCCACCCAAACATGCGGGTGTCACCAATCTTTATTCGAGGGAATATTTTCAGCTCATCCATGACAAGCTCAATGACCGCGGAATGGTCACCTACTGGCTGCCCGGCCACGATCTTTACGACGCGGATGCTTTGGCGATCATCAGGGCGTTTTGCGATGTTTTTGGTGACTGCAGTTTGTGGAATGGCGCGGGGTTGAATTTCATGCTTGTCGGCACCAAGGGTGGTCTAAAAGCGCTCACCGACAGTGAATTCAGGGCGGGCTGGAATTCCGTCATTAAAGACGATCTCGCCAGTATCGGATTTGAGGCACCCGGTCAACTGGGTGCAACCTTCCTTGCCGACAGCACAGTCTTAAAGCGGCTTACCAGCAATACGGCGCCGTTAACGGATAACTTTCCCCAGCGCATCTCACCCGACGTCAGTCAGGTCAGTCAGTACACCGGTTTGCACGCGCATTTGCTTAACACAGAGCGAAGAAAGCTTGCTTATCTGGATAGTCAGTACATCAAAAACATTTTTTCCGAAAAAACCATGCAGGATACCGCTCAATATTTCACGTATGACGAGGCGCTCACCGCGTTATGGGTGCCCGCGTTCAGGGACAGCAGCACAAGCAAGTTTATTTACCTGGACATACTGGCCGACAACCTGGTTATGAATAATCATAAATTTCTGCCGACGGTGCTGCTTCACAGCAGCCCCCTTGAACAAACCATCATCAAAAACACAAGCGGTGAAATAACAAAGACAGACGATTTTAAAATTGCGTACATAAGATATCTGCTGATTAACCGTGATTTCAAACGGGCAGAAACCGACGCTTTGGATTACGTCCTGTCGCGCAGAAAAAATTCACTCGACTATCAGGACGGCTACCAGTATTACCTGCTGGCCAAAGCGCTTAATCACGAGGCACACAAGGCGGCGTTGTATCTGCAGCCGGACCCTTTTAGTATCTGGTACTCCAAGCGATTCCTGTCTAAACCGGCTAATTAATCCAGCGTTTTTCAACGCGGATTTTCATAAGTAAACGCAAAACCAGTATCCCCGGTTGCGAAAGCCAGCCTGCGTAAACCTGCGGCGGGAATTGTTATTCAGTGCGTTCTTCCACCCTCAACAGATTCATACCCGGCGGCCTCCAGCGATCCCGCGCCGCTCCAGCCCCAGGCGAGAACCACATCTGCGGTTGAATTATTTTTGAAACCATGCCAATGCCCGCGCGGGGTGAACACCACATCGCCCTCGCACGAGAAAATTTCCTCGCCGTTTTCGCCGTACATCACACCCTGGCCTTTAATCACAATCCAGAATTCGTCGCAGTTAAAGTGCCGGTGCTGATCGTGTTGCGCGCCGGGCGGTAGTACTGTCCAGCCCACCAACAGCTTGTCGGAATTGCAGGTTTTCTGATTGATCAGGAACTGCACCTGCATGTTGACCCAGCCGTCTTTCTCCTGCAGGCCGCCTACTTTGGGCGTGTCTTTAAGGCTGGTTTTATACGGCTTGAGCGTGGTGTATTGATCGGGTTTCATTTCGACTGTCCTCCGAGACGGCGATAGGCTTCGTGAGCAATCACAAAATCATGATGACCCAGCCCAAGGCCGCGGCAGGCGTTCATCATTTCATTGGCGGCGGCCGCGAGCGGCGTGGGCGACCCCAGCTTGCGCCCTTGTTCCAGTACCAGCAGCATGTCTTTTTGCTGCAGCGTCACGTCCGCCAGCGGCACGGCGGGCATTTTACCCTCAAGAATAAACGGCCCGCGATAACCCAGCACGGGCGAGGCGGCGACACTTTTCAATATGGCATCAACGGCGATCTCGCGCGACACGCCGCCTTTTTCCGCGAGGGCAACGGCCTCGCCAAACGCGATCACCTGCACCATCAACAGCGCGTTTACCGAAAGTTTCATCTGCACGGCGAGGCCATTGCCGCCGATGTAAGTCGATTTTGGGCCGATGGCGAGCAGCACCGGCAGCACACGCTGGTAAGCGGCTTTGTCGCCACCCACCATGGTTGAGGCGTTGCCCTGCAGCAGCGTCACCGGGCTGCCGGAGATCGGCGCATCGAGCATGGTGAGTCCGGCTTTTGCGAATTCAGCCGCAATGGCACGGCTGGATTCCGGTGCGATGGTGCTCATGTCGAGATAGATGCTGTCTGCTTTCATGCCCGCGACAATCCCATCCGCACCGAGCGCCACCGCTTTGACCGCATCGGCGTCGGTGACGATGGAAAATACAAACTCCGATTGCGCGGCAACTTCACGCGGCGTAGCAGCCCAGCGCAGGCCGGCTTTGATCAGCGCTTCGGCCTTGGCGCGCGAGCGGTTCCAGCCGGTAACCTTGTGGCCCGCCGCCATCAAGCGCTGCACGATAATGGCGCCCATGGCGCCGAGGCCGATGAATCCGATTTGCATTGCCGTGATTCCTTAAATCCTAAAACGCTTTTCTAATAGCCAAATGTAACCGTCACCGGCAAATGATCCGATCCCAGGTCTGGCCCTATGATGCGCTTCACCAACGGCAGCGAAGGATGTGCGAAGCTGTGGTCGATGGCGAGGCCGATGTTGGTGTTGTCGAAGGTCACCGGCCAGGTGTGATCGAAACGGCGCGGCGTGCGTGCATCGCGCAGGCCGCTGTCGGCGATAAATTTCTGAAAATACGGCGACCAAGGTGTGAGGTTGAAATCCCCGACAACCACCGGCGTAGCCTGCGCCTGCGCAGCGGCCTTACGCGCGATATGGTCCAGTTTGCGATTGCGGTCTTCGGCCATTTCTCCCGAAATCGGCGGCGGTGCGTGCAGCGCATACAACGCCAGCGGTATGTCGCGCCCCGGCAGTTTGATGGTGGCTTCGATGTGCGGGAACTGCCGTGACGGCTCCTGCGAAATCGCGCCGAAATCAATCGGGTGTTTGCTCGCCAACGCGATGCCGAACGGAGAATCTTCCAAGTGCTTGATTTGATGCGGAAATAATTCTTTTATGTCATCGAGCACAACATCGAACTGAGTACTGGTTTCGAGCAGCACCACCACGTCGATTTGTTTTGCGCGCCGTTGCAGATACGACACGATGCGCCCCGGCTGCTCGTGATTCAGACCCACATTGAAATGAAACACCGTGAACTGTCGCGACGCCGCAGTGGGCTGTGCAGCGTCTTGCAGCAGGGCGCGCGCGACGGGATAACCATTCCAAAATACCAGCGCACAGGCCAGCGCCGCCCAGCGCCACGCGCGCAACAGCACCAGTCCCAGCAGACAGATGGACGAAAACACAAAATAATGCGGTGTGAAATGGCTGAAGAGCTCGGCAAACCAGTGGTGCGCCGCCAGCGCGGCGAATACCGTGGCGGTGGACAGCAGCACGGTCAAAAGGATGAAGCGTTTGATGAGGCCTGCCTGAAATTTCGTTCGCAGCATAATCTGACTATTCACTTTCAGGACGAAACCAGCGGCGGTATCCAGCGCCTTCGATGCCGGATGCTGGACGTTACCACAATGCGTAGCCTGCCTGCGGCGCAGCGCATCAGCGTTAAATTCTCACGCGTTAAGGCGCGCCTGCTGAAAGCGCCTGAGCGCTGTCGTCAATTATCCGCAGCGCGGATTCAACAACGCGACGCCGCCACAGCGGCGACTGCGGACAGAAACATTCGCGCAGCTCATTTTTAGCCCGCAATAAATCGACGCTGTTCGTTTCGCAATAATGATGCGCGCGATTTTCGGCGCGAAGCGCGGCCAGCACGCGAACCACGCCGTAAGTGCCAAACTCAGCGCAGGCGAAGCGATACTCGCGCGCGTGAAAGTGCCGCTGCATCCACAGGCCGAACTCTCCTGTTGTTTGGTACGCGGTTGCGCCAGTGGGCGGTTCAACATGCTCCGCGCCGAATGCCTTAATGTACCAGGCGTAGTGCGCCGCATCCGGCGCTTCGTTGAGCAGCAGTTTGTAAGTGCCAAATGCACCGAGTCCGCTGTGCAGATCCAGATGCACGATGCGTTGCGACGCTGCCAACCAGTCGTCGCAGTTGGCCTGCACGATGCGTGTGGATGCGCAGGGGCCGGTTCCGCCGAAAAACAGGCCACGGGGATACTGGTACTGTCCGCCTGCGACCGATTGTTTCAGCGTTTGCAGACCCAGTGTCGAAATTTTCCACAGCATCTTTAATTTGAAGGGTTCGAAGCGTGACGGCGGCGATGGTGGATTCAACAGATTATTCAGGCGGGCGTAACCCTCGGGCGCACCGGCGTAGGCGCTAGCGTCGAGCATGAAATTGCGATTCAGATCGGTGTTGTCTTCGTTGACACGGCGGCCCTGCGCGAATCCGTAGGGGTTGAGGCCATGAATCAGAACGTAGCGAATTCTTTTGCGGCGGTTGGCGAGCTTAAGTTGTTGCAATAGCGCGAGCTGAACCGCAGAGCCGAAGTAGCCTTCAACGCCGTGTATGCCCGATGAAACCACCAGTGCGGGGTCATGCGCGGCACCCAGCGTCGCAACATCGATGCTGAGTGTATCCGGCGACGCGGCATCGAGTGCATAGGTCTGCACGTCGGCGTTTACCGCGCGCGCCGCGTCCAGGAAGCGGTGTCGCGCCTCGGCGTAGGTGCTGGAGAAACAGGCGCTGCTCATCGTATGTGCATTCTGGAAAGGGCAGGACGCAATCGCATAGCGCTGCCATTCTATCGAAACAAATTCAGATCAACAAATTCGCCCATCGCTTTATAACCGGCTGCATTGGGTTGCGTACCGTCAATGATGGTGGCGTTGCGGATTAACAGGTCATAGTGTTGGTTTGTCATGAATGTTTTCCATTCATAATCAGGTTGCCGCAATGAAGGTCGGAAAACATCCCACTTTGTCGTTCCCGCGCAGGCGGGAACCCATAACACAGTGCCACTTGAGACGCCCTATGGGTTCCCGCTGCAGCCTACCTTCGAATGCGTTAGTCGGAGGCGGGAACGACAGGGGGAGAATTATTCGCGATTTCGGTCTATGGAAAACTGTGATTAAACATCAATCCAGCTTCGCTCCGGACTTGCGCACCACATCGCCCCATTTGACCGATTCCTTTTTCACGAACTCGGCAAACTCAGCAATCGTGCCGCCAACCGCCTCGGCATCTATTGCAGAATACCGCTCCTTCAACGCCGTCGATTGCAGCGCGACGGCTACTTACGTGGGCTACCGTACAGACCGCACACAATTGTATGCTTACACTTCCACTATAGGGGTTATATGCTCTTTTCTGGACCGAGCCGGGAGCGACTGAACTTTTGGCGGCATCATGGCTGTTAGTTTTCTAAGCGTTTCCCGCGATTTTTGCCGTGTGATCTGCCTCCAAGACCATTCCATATTTCGGCAGGAGGTATCACGTGTCTGCAAGAAATCCAGATTCTGACTCTGATGTTTTCGCGTTCGAGTTCGATGACTGGCGCCTTGATCCGCTGCCGGTATAGGATTGAGATGTTGAAACCATTCGCATCCTACGCCCGCACTCGCTGGGGTTACGCCCTCATACTGTTGCTGGTGTCAGCAGCCATCGTCGTGATGGCGGTATACAGCTACCGTGCGATAGACCGTGAGCTTACCGAATCGGCCCTGTCGAGAAGAGCCTCGGTAGCGTATCTCGCAGCCGCCGTGTTGGCCGAGAAGTTCGACCGTCTGGCCGATATCGGCACCTCACTGGCCTCGCGCGTTCGCTTCCGGGAATTGATTGAGGCCGGGAATTGGGCCGGGGCGGCCAGGATTCTCGGCAGCGTTCCTGCCGATTTCCCGTTTATCGACCGCTTTACGATGCACGACCTGCAAGGGACGCTGATGGCAGATATTCCAGAGGCCCCCGAGGTGAGAGGGCGGAATTTTGCCCATCGCGACTGGTATCAGGAGGTCATGCGCAACGGGCAACCTTACCTGTCGGAGGTCTACAGGCGCGCAGCCGCGCCCCGGATGAATGTCTTTGTCGCGGCTGTTCCCATCAAGAGCGCAGCAGGAAGTTTGCTGGGAATCCTGGTGGTGCAGGTACGGACGGATACGTTCTTCGAGTGGATCAAGGGCGTCGAAGTGGGCGCCAGCGGCACAATCTATGCGGTCGATCGCCGCGGCAGACTCGCGTCACATCCGAAATACCCGCCGCATGGTGAACTCATCGATTATTCGGGCGTACCGGCGGTGCAGCAAGTGCTGCGAGGAAACAAAGGGGTCGAGATTGAATTCAACCCGGTCGAGGGCGAGACGCGCGTGGTCGCCTATCAGCCGATAGCGAAGCATGGATGGGGCGTTGTTCTTGCGCAGCCCGCGGCCACAGTATTTGCGGCCAGAGACCATCAGCTCAAGTGGGTTCTAAGCGCCTACGGTCTGGTTTTGATATTTATGGGCGGCGTGGCTTACCTCGTCTCGCGTATCGTTATTCAGGGTAGACAAGCGGAACAGGACCACCGGTTACAGGCCGAGCTGGAGCGCAGGGTGGCCGAACAGACCGCCCAGCTTCGCGAGAGCGACGCACGGAACCGCGCGATCGTGGATACCGCTGCCGACGCCATTATCGTGATTGACGAGCGCGGCGCAATGCATCAGTTCAATCCCGGGGCCGAACGTATGTTCGGTTATTCGCAGGCAGAGGTGGTCGGAAAGAATGTCGCCCTGCTCATGCCTTCGCCTTATCGCGAACAGCACGATGGTTATCTCGCGAGATACCTGGCGACCGGGGAAAAACGGATCATTGGGATTGGCCGGGAGGTGGTCGCGCGGCGGAAGAATGGCGACGATTTCCCCGCTGATCTTGCGGTTGCCGAGATGCGGCTGGGTGAGAGCCGGATGTTCACGGGAATCGTTCGCGATATCACAGAGGCAAAGCGAGCCGCCGGGCAGAAAGTGCAACTCATGGCCAGACTTGAAGCCACTAACAAGGAGCTAGTGAGCTTCAGCTATTCCGTGTCCCACGACCTGCGAGCGCCGCTGCGCAGTATGGACGGCTTTTCTCTGATGTTGATCGAAGACTACGGCGACAAGCTGGACGAGGAGGGCAAGGACGCCCTCGAGCGTATCCGTGCCGCGAGCCAGCGCATGGGCTGCCTCATCGATGACCTGCTACGCTTGTCGCAGGTGACACGCGCCGCGCTTAAGCTGATGCGGGTCGACCTTAGCGCAATGGCACGCGAGATTGCCGATGGCCTGGAGTGGGAGCAGCCCGGGCACGTCGTGGAGTGGGCAATCGAGACCGGCTTGAGTGTCCGCGCCGACCCTGCACTGATGCGCATCGCCATGCACAACCTGCTGCACAACGCGTGGAAGTTTAGCGGCAGGACGGAGCGGCCGGTGATTCGCGTCGGCGCGCTGGAACGCGACGCAAACGCGGTGTATTTCGTCGCCGACAACGGCGTGGGTTTCGACATGGCGCACGCGGACAACCTTTTCGGCGCTTTCCAGCGCCTGCATCACGTTGGCGATTTTCCCGGCACCGGGATCGGCCTGACGATCGTCCAGCGCATCATCCGCCGGCACGGCGGAGAAATACGGGCTGAGGCAATGGAAGGCCAAGGGGCGACATTCTATTTCAATGTAGAGGAAGCGGAAAATGGATCAGATGAGCAAGACCGTCCTGCTGGTTGAAGACAATCCGGACGACGTTAAGCTAACGCTGCGCGCGTTCAAACGCAACAACATGCTGAACCCGATCGATGTAGCGCGGGACGGCATCGAGGCGCTGGACTTCCTGTTTGCGCGGGGCGCCTACGCCGACCGTGCCGGCAAGCCGCTGCCGACGCTTATTCTTCTCGACCTGAAACTGCCCAAGCTCGACGGCTTAGGCGTGCTGAAGGCGGTGCGTGGCGACGCACGCACCCGGCTCATTCCGGTGGTGATTCTGACCTCGTCAAAGGAGGAGCAGGACTTGATCCACAGCTACTCGCTCGGCGCGAACAGTTACTTGCGCAAACCGGTCGATTTTGCCAAGTTTGTGGAGGCGGCGAGGATTGTCGGCATCTTCTGGCTGATGATGAATCAGGCGCCGCCGGAGCGCAGCAGCGCGTGAACAAGCCGCTCAAAGTCCTGATCGTCGAGGACTCCGAAGACGACGCGAAGCTCGCGCTGCGGGCGCTGCGTCGCGGCGGGTTCGATCCCACGTACCGGCGCATGCAGACCGCAGCGGAACTGGACGCTGCGCTGGCGCAGGAGCCTTGGGACGCGGTCATCGCGGATTTCAATATGCCGGGTTTCACCGGCATCGATGCGCTGAGGATTTTTCGTTCCACCGGCCTCGACATTCCGTTTATCCTCATTTCCGGCATCATCGGCGAGGCAACCGCCGTGGAGGCGATGAAGGCTGGCGCCAGCGACTACGTGATGAAGCAGAGCCTGGCGCGGCTCGCACCGGCACTGGAACGCGAGCTGAAAGAGACGCATATGCGCGCGGCACATCGCCAGGCCCAGCGCGAACTTGTTCAGAGCGAACAACGCCTGCGCTCCATCATCGAGACCGAGCCTGAGTGCGTGAAGGTCGTGAGCAAAGAGGGGGTGCTGCTGGAGATGAACGCGGCCGGTCTCGCCATGCTGGAGGCCGACTCGCTCGCCGCGGTGCGCACGCGACCGCTCCTCGACTACATTGTGCCGGAGTATCGCGCCGCCTTTGCCGCCCTGCATCAGCGCGTAATTCGCGGCGAAAAAGGTATTCTGGAGTACGAAGTCATCGGACTCAAAGGCGGACGGCGCTGGCTCGAAACCCACGCCGCCCGCATGAGCGGCACGCACGGCCAAGGCGCGATGCTGCTCGGCGTTACCCGTGACATCACCGAACGCAAGAAAGCGGAAGAAAGTATCCTGCACCTCAACCGCGTATATGCCATGCTGAGCGCCATCAATGCGCTGATGGTGCGCGTGCGTGACCGCGACGAGCTTTACCGGGAGGCGTGCCGGATCGCGGTAGAGGCAGGCGGGTTCCGCATGTCCTTGATAGGCATTGTGGACCGCAGCACGAGGAAGATAGTCCCGGTCGCCTCGGCTGGCAAGGATGAGGAACTCCTGAGCGCGATCAAAGACCGCTTGTCCTCGGATGAGGATGCGCCGAAGTCCATGGTCGCGCTGGCAATCAGGGAGAAGCAGGCCGTCGTGTCCAACGATTCGCTAAGCGACCCCAGGGTAGTGTTCAGCAGGAAATACGCCGAATCCGGTGTCCGCTCGCTGGCGGTTCTGCCGCTGATGGTCGCGGATGAAGCGGTAGGCGTGCTCGCGCTATACGCCGGCGAGAGCGAATTCTTCCATCGAGAAGAAATGAATCTGTTGACGGGGCTGGCCGGCGACATTGCCTTCGCACTCGAAAATATCGACAGGGAGGACAAGATTGCCCGCCTCAGCCGCATCCGGGCGCTCATGAGCGGGATCAACGCCGTGATCGTGCGCGTCCGGGATCACCAGGAGTTGTTCAACGAGGCGTGCCGCATCGCCATCGAGCATGGTCATTTCGGAATGGCCTGGATAGGCACGCTCGATGCGGCGACGCAGGACGTGACGCCCGTTGCCTGGGCGGGTGAAAGCTCAGAATTGCTTACCAGCATCAAGTCTTCCGCCCGCAGCGACACCCCGGGGGGTGCTGGAGCGGTTGGGCGGGCTATCCGGGAGCGGCGCCCGGTATTGAATAATGACATCAGCGCCCATACTTTTGGCGGACCACGTGTGAAGGAAATCCTGCGGCTGGGTTTTCGCTCGCAAATCACGCTGCCTTTGTACGCGGAGCAGACGGTCGTGGCGACCCTCACGCTTTATGTCAGAGAGCCAAACTTCTTCGACGAGGAAGAATTCAGGCTTTTGCGTGAACTTGCCGAGAACATCTCGTTTGCGCTGGCACATATCGACAAGGAGGAAAAAATCGCCCGCTTGAGCCGCATCCAGGCAGTCTTGAGCGGCATCAATGCCGTGATCGTGCATGTCCGCGACAGCCAGGAACTATTCAACGAGGCGTGCCGCATCGCGGTGGAACGCGGCGGTTTCGGCATAGCCTGGATCGGCATGCTGAACCCACAGACGCAGGAGATCGGCGCCGTAGCCCAAGCAGGTATTCCCGCGGAGTCGCTCGCGGCGATAAGCCGCAATACCTCGCGCCCCGACACGCCGCTTGGGCAGGGCTTTGTTGGCCGCGCTTTCAGGGAGAAACGCCCGGTCTTCAGTAATGACCTCACCGCTGAAACCAGTCAGGGAGGCGCCCGCCGTCAGGAAGCTCTGCGGCGCGGCTATCGCTCGCACATCGCACTGCCATTCGTGATCGAGAATAAGTCGGTGGGGTGTTTGTCGCTGTTCGCGAAGGAGGCTGATTTCTTCACCGATGAAGAGATCGGGCTGATGGGTGAAGTTGCCACCAACGTTTCTTTTGCGCTGAACCTGATCCAGAAGAGCGAAGCGCTGGCCGACAGCGAGAAAAAACTCGACAACATCCTCGGTACCCTGCATGAGGTAGTGTGGTCGATGGATTCGCACAATGGGCGAATGGTCTACGTCAATGCCGCCGTCGAGCACCTGACCCGGCGGGCGGCCGGTGAATTTCTCGCCCAACGCCGGCTCTGGCGAAGCATGGTGCATCACGACGACCGCGCCTCCATGCGCAGCGCCATACGCAGACTGCTGCAGGAGGGCACGCTGGTCCACGAGTTCAGAATCGTGCTCGCCGATGGCGAGGCACGTACGGTGGAATGCAGCGCGCGCGTGCGGCGCGACGACGCGGGGAAAGACATGAGCATTGATGGCATCCTCAGCGATATCACCGAGCGCGTGCGGGCCGAGGAACGCCAGCGCAGACAGTACGCGTTGGCGCAGTTGCATGCCGCACTCGCCGCGGCGGCGAACGAAGCCGTCACCGTGGAAGCAGCGTTTCAGGCTTCGCTCAGGCTGATCAGCGATCACGGCGATTGGCGGCTTGGGCACATGGCCATCTTCGCGCCGGGTACGGTCAAGCAGTACAGCGCCGCAGACTCCTTGTGGCAGGTGGAAGACCGCGCGCGTTTCGCGGCGTTTATCGAAATCTGCGAGCGTTTCGACTATACGACTGGCAAGCGTCTTGTGGGGAAGGTGATTGCCGAGAAAATACCGGTGTGGATCGAAGACCTCGGTGTGACCGCGCCGGGCCGCCGTAACAGCCTCGCAGTTGCTGCGGGGCTGCACTGTGCGTTCGCTTTCCCCGTGGTGGTGCAAAACGAAGTGGCGGCAGTCCTCGAGTTTTACGCCGAAGATGCGCGCCATCCCGATGCCTTGCTGATCGAGAACATCGACCAGGTTGCAGGACAACTGGCGCGCGTCATCGAGCGCGCCCGCGCCGGCGAAGGCCAGACCCGGCTGGCGGCGATCGTCGCGTCGTCACAGGACGGGATTGTGAGTTCGACCTCTGAGGGAACGATCTTGACCTGGAATGCCGGTGCTGAAAAAATGTTCGGCTATGCGAGTGAAGAGGTTATCGGCCAAACGCTGGCCTTGCTCGTACCTGAAGATCTGCGTCAGGAAGTTGAGCGGCGAAGGCAACTTTGTTTGTCCGGCGGTAGCTGCGATCCTTACGAATCCGAGGGCCTGACCAAGAACCAACAGAGGCTCGCGGTGTCGGTGAACGCCTCGCCTCTTAAAGACGGGATGGATAAAATCATTGGCATTGCTACGATATACCGCGATATCACTGAGCGCAAACAGGCCGAAGGCCGTTTGCGCGAGAGTGAACAACTCATGCGCGCCACTTTCGATAATGCCGCAGTGGGCATCGTGCACACCGGGCTGGATGACCGATATCTGCGCGTTAACGCCAAGTTCTGCGAACTGCTCGGCTATACCCAGGAAGAGCTGCTGGCGATGACTACAAGAGAAACCAATCATCCCGACGAGCTCGATCGGCACGGCACCGCTAGCCGGCTTTTGCTATCAGGCGAGGCCGGGGAATATTCCTCGGAGAAGCGCTATGTGCGAAAGGACAGATCCGTGTTCTGGGCGAAACGTACCATTTCGTTGGTACAGGATGCGACTGGCGCGCCGTTGTACTTTATCCGTGTTATCGAGGACATCACCCAGCGCAAACTAGCGGAGACCGCACTGCTCCGGTTCAACGATGAGCTGGAAGACAAGGTCATAGCGCGCACCGCCGACCTGCAGCGCGCCCGGCACGAGGCCGAAGACGCCAATCTGGCCAAATCGTCTTTCCTGGCCGCCATGAGCCACGAGATCCGCACGCCGATGAACGGTGTGATTGGCATGATTGACGTGCTGCACCAAAGCAGCCTCAAGGGCGATCAGGTGGAGATGGTCGAACTCATTCGCGAATCGGCGTTTTCCCTGCTCGGCATCATCAACGACATACTCGATTTCTCCAAGATCGAGGCCGGCAAGCTGCAGATTGAGCAAGAGGCCTTCGCGGTGGCGGATGTGGTGGAAGGCGTATGTAGTCTGCTGAACGGCATGGCGGAGAAAAAAGGCGTAGCGCTTACCGTGTACGTCGATCCGGCGCTATCCGGAGAAGTCCTGGGTGATGCGCTGCGCCTGCGTCAGGTGCTGATCAATCTTACCAACAATGCGATCAAGTTTTCCAGCGGGCAGTCGTATTCGGGGCGGGTGTCGGTACGTGCGGCGCTGGTCGAGCGAAGCGCGCAGCAGGTGAAGGTGGAGTTCCAGGTAATCGACAACGGCGTCGGCATGGACGCGGAGACACAGGCGCGGCTGTTTACCGCATTCACCCAGGCCGACGTTTCCACCACCCGGCGTTTCGGCGGCACCGGACTGGGGTTGACTATCGCCAACCATCTGGTGGAACTGATGGACGGGGAGATCACGGTGCAGAGCGCGCCGGGCGCGGGGTCCACCTTCAAGGTGCGTCTGCCGTTTGTGCCGCTGCCGGCCGGTAGCCATAGGGTCGAGGCGGCATCCGGGGTCGCCGGACTGCCCTGCGTCGTGGTGGGTGCTGCCGGGGGATTGGCCGATGATCTTGCCGCCTATCTCGAGCACGCGAACGCGGCAGTCGAGCGGGCGCCGGATTTGGCGGGCGCCAGAGCACAGAGCGCGGACCGCAGCGGCCTGTCGGTGTGGGTGGTTGACGCCTGCGACGAGCCACTGCATCCGGAGCAAATTCGCGCTGCCGCCCATGCCGAGGCCTGCCAGGACGTTCGCTTTGTCGTCGTACTTATTGAACACGGCAAGCGGCGCCGTCCGCGTGTGATCGCTCCCGATATGATCACTGTTGATGGCAACGCCCTCAACCGCCGCACTTTCCTCAAAGCAGTGGCCGCCGCTGCCGGACGGGCGTCGCTGGAAACGGAAACAGAAAAGCTTACCTCCGGCAAGTTCGCGGCGATCGCGCCAACGCGCACAGAAGCGCTGCGCCAGGGCAGGCTGATTCTGATTGCCGAGGACAACGAGACCAATCAAAAAGTCATCGTGCGCCAGCTCGCTCTACTCGGATATGCCGCGGATGTCGCCGGTGACGGCCGTGAAGCATTGGAGCGCTGGCGCAACGGTGACTATGCGCTTTTGCTCACCGATCTGCACATGCCGAAGATGGACGGTTATGAGCTGACTCAGGCCATACGCGCCGCAGAAGCGGGGGCACAGCGCATACCGATCATTGCGCTGACCGCCAATGCTCTCAAGGGCGAGGCTGAGCATTGCCGCACTATAGGCATGGACGATTACCGCAGCAAGCCGGTGCCACTGGCGGCTCTGGAAGCCGTGCTGGCAAAATGGTTGCCAGTAGCCAAGTCCGGAGCCAATGCATCCACTTTATCCGGATGGCCCGTGCCCGCAGCCACGCAGGCCGCGGCGGCCGCGCCAGTGGATGTGAACGTGCTCAAAGCGCTGGTGGGGGACGACCCGGAGTTTGTGCGCGAGTTTTTGCAGGACTTCCGGCGCAAAGCAATCGAGACCCAGGGAGAGCTTCGTGCTGCGTGCGCCAGCGGTGACGCCAA